>NZ_JACUZU010000001.1:0-852593 GCF_014851475.1 Acidovorax sp. ACV02 | reverse complement strand
CTCGCCATCAAACGCCCACGCTTATCGGCTGTATATTTTTAAGGATCCCAACAAAACAAATCAGACCAAAATCTTCTTCATTTTGCAAACCTCGCTGCGATCAGCGAAGCCTTGAATTCTAGCACAGTTTTTGAAGAACTGTCAAACTTTTGCTTTCTTTTTTCACCCTGCTTCAACGATCATCTGCAATCCGCAGCAACCATCTCCACCGAGCGAAGCCTTGTATTCTATACCGGTTTTAACCACCAAGAAGACAAAACCAAACTTTCTTCGCCAACCTTCCGGGCCATCTGCCGCAGCACCTAAGCACCACCACAAACCACCCCATCGACCCCAACACTTTTGCGCTCAGGTCTCAGTAGCGGAGCCTTCAACTATAGCACGACTTTCAGGGCCGGCGAGAAAAATCAGACTCGCCACTTTTCTAGCAGCTTCTCCGGACTCAGGCTGTCGTAGCCCTCAAAGGGCTGATGGATCCAAGGATTGCTCGGCAAAAACTCCACGGAGTAATCTGGGGAAAACGTCGATAGACCCTTCGTCCAGATCACGGCGCTACGTAGCTCGGTGATGGGCGCGTAGTTGGTCTTGAGCATGTTGATCACCGCGTGCAAGGTGTGCCCTGAGTCAGCCAGATCATCGACCAAGAGCACGCGCCCTGCAATTTCACCCTTGGGTGTGGTGATAAAGCGTGCAATATCAAGATGTCCTTGCACCGTTCCTGCCTCGGCACGGTAGGAGCTCGTAGACATGATGGCTAACGGCTTGTCAAAGATACGACTGAGAATGTCACCTGGGCGCAACCCACCGCGCGCGAGACAGAGAATGGTGTCGAACGCCCAACCCGACTGATGAACTTTCAGCGCCAGCTTTTCGATGAGGCTGTGGTACTCGTCATAGCTGACATAGAGGTGTTTTCCGTCTTCGGTCAACATAGTGGATGATTCCTGAATAGTTGGCGTTTACTTGATGGCAGCAAGGCAAAACTGCAGATCAGACGGCGACATAAGGATGGCGCATCATGATCGTATGGTCGCGATCAGGACTGGTTGAGATCATGTCGATCGGAACCCCCGTCACTTCTTCGATACGCTCAAGATAGCGGCGCGCACTTTCGGGCAGTTTGTCGTACTCGGTCACCCCGACGGTGGAATCACTCCAGCCGGGCAGCGTTTCATAAATTGGCGTGCACCGAGCGATGTCCTCAGCGCCCATGGGAAGCAAATCAATACGCTGACCGTCGAGCTCGTAGCCCGTGCACAGCAACAACTCGTTCAACCCGTCCAGCACATCCAGCTTGGTGATGCAAAGGCCAGTAAGACCATTGACTTGGGCGCTGCGCTTCAACAAAGCTGCATCAAACCAGCCACAGCGACGGCTACGCCCCGTTGTCACGCCCTTTTCAGCGCCCACCGTGCTCATGTGATAACCGGGCGTACCAGGCACTTCCCAATCCAACTCTGTAGGGAAAGGCCCGCCACCAACGCGGGTGCAATACGCCTTGGTGATACCGAGGATGTAATGAAGCATGCCCGGCCCCACGCCAGATCCCGCAGCGGCGTTCCCCGCCACGCAGTTACTGGAGGTGACATACGGGTATGTGCCATGGTCTACATCCAGCAGGGTCCCTTGAGCGCCCTCAAACAGAAGATTGGCACCCGCGCGATTGGCCTCATTGAGTTCACGCGACACATCAGCCATCATGGGCTTCAGCAACTCTGCATGGCGCATGGCTTCGGCGTACACGACATCAAACTGCACCTTGCCATCCTGGATGTATGGCTTCAGCGCATCGCCAAAAACGAACTTTGCAGAGCCCAGGTACGTGGTGAGCACATGGTTATGCAAATCCAGCAATTCGCGCAGCTTGGAAGCAAATCGCTCAGGGTACTTCAAGTCCTGTACGCGCAAGGCACGGCGGGCAATCTTGTCCTCGTAAGCTGGACCAATGCCACGGCCGGTGGTACCAATCTTCTCAGCCCCGCCCTGCTCTCGGGCCGCCTCACGCGCAACATCAATTGCCGCGTGGAAAGGCAGGATCAGCGGGCAAGCCTCGCTGATACGCAGGCGCGAACGAACCTCGACACCGGCTTTCTCAAGCCCCTCAATTTCCTCAAACAACTTCGCTGCAGAAAGTACCACGCCATTGCCGATGTAGCACTTGACCCCAGGGCGCATGATGCCGCTCGGGATCAAATGCAGCGCCGTCTTCACACCATTGATCACCAGTGTGTGGCCAGCGTTGTGCCCCCCCTGGAAACGCACAACCCCTTGAGCGCTCTCCGTCAGCCAATCGACCAACTTGCCTTTGCCTTCGTCGCCCCACTGGGTACCGACCACCACTACGTTGCGACCTTTGGTTGCTTTCATCTCAAACCCAATTCAAATGACAATTGCTCAAACAGCCTGCACGACCCAACGGCCCGCAACCTGAACCAGTTCACGATCACAGTGGAACTCATCCACCTCACTCTCGTGCCCTGGCAAAACACACACCACTGTTTCCCCGGCGGACCGAAGCTCTCCAATCGCAGCATTCACATCCGCGGCCTCGCCCCAAGGAGCACGAATGGCGGCTTTCAGCGCACGGGGGGGCACCACGCCAACCACCTGCTTGATGTCCAAACTGAATCCCGCCGCAGGACGATTTCGACCAAACACTGCCCCCACCTCGTCGTACCGGCCGCCGCGCACCAGGGCATCGCTGGCACCGGGCGCATAGATCGCGAAGCGCGCACCGCTGTAGTAGGCATATCCACGCAAATCAGCCAAGTCGAAAGTAACAGAGGCTCCGTCAAGACGCGACGCCAACCACTTCAAATTTGATAGCACTTGAGACACACCAGAAATGCGCTTCAGCGCATTTTCAGCCTCAGCCAGAACAGCGGAGTCTCCATATAACTGGACAAGAGCAAGAAGGCCTTGCCGAGAATCTTCAGGAAAGCCACGCGTCAAGACTGTCAACTCTCCCGCATCCTTGGCCGCCAAAGCAGAATGAATGCCGCTGAGCAGTTGCGGGCTCACGCTCACACCAGCCAACAGGCTGCGGACGATGCGCACGTCCGCAAGATCAATCGTTGTGTCGCGAACATTGGCAACTCGCAAACACTCCCGAGCTAACTGCAAAGCCTCAAGGTCGGCCTCCAGCCCGGTATGCCCATAGATTTCGGCACCAAACTGAAGAGGCTCGCGGGTGGCATGGGGGCGGTCAGGACGCGTGTGCAACACAGGACCACAGTAGCAAAGACGTGTCACACCTTTGCGATTGAGCAAATGCGCATCAATGCGAGCAACCTGCGGAGTCGTATCAGCTCGCAGCCCCATGGAACGACCAGATAGCTGGTCCACCAGTTTGAAGGTTTGCAGATCCAGCGCTTCGCCAGTGCCCGTAAGGAGAGATTCCAGATGCTCCAACAGCGGGGGCATCACCAACTCATAACCATAACAACGGGCTGTATCAAGCAGCCCGCGACGCAATTCTTCGATGTGCCGCGCTTCAGACGGCAAGACATCGGCAATGTGATCCGGAAGGACCCAAGCAGACATGGAGAAAAGGGGAGGCTGTTAAAACCGTGATTCTACCGGGACCGGGCGAGACTCCCCAAGGAATCTCCTAGTCGAGGGGTGTGACAGCGTTCAGAAACAAAGCATCAGGAGACCCGCAGCAAGGGCCAACAATGCGAAAAAGCGTATTTGGCCATCCTGCAATTGAGCGATCTGCGCAACCGTACGTTTCCAAACCTGGGGGGACAAAAAAGGCAAAAAACCCTCAATTACCAGGACCAAGGCAAATGCCGTCCAAAGACTGTCCCACATCATTCACCTCTCACAACCAGCGCCACTTGTTTACTTGCGTGGAGCAACAGGCGCCGATGCAGACGCTGAGCCGCGAAAGACCTTGAAGAAGTCAGAGGACGATGGGTCCAGCACCATCACATCGCTTTTCTTATTGAAACTGCCCTTGTACGCCTCGAGACTGCGATAAAACTGGGCAAATTGAGGATCTTTGCCAAACGCTTCGGCGTAGATGCGGGCCGCTTCCGCGTCGCCCTCACCTTTCAGCTTTTGGGCATCCCGATAGGCATTGGCGATTGTGATCTCGCGCTGACGATCTGCGTCTGCACGAATTTTTTCGCCTTCTGCAGCCCCTGTAGAGCGCAACTCATTGGCCACGCGCTTTCGCTCCGCTTCCATGCGCCGGTACACAGATTCAGTGATGGCTTCCACGTAATCAACACGGGTAATACGCACATCCACCACATCAACCCCCCAGGGCTTGGAACCACGAACTGTCTCCAAGACCTCGCGCTTGACATCAGCCATCAGCGCTTCGCGTTTGAGTGAGAGCAGCTCTTTCACCGTGCGCTTGTTGATTTCCTCCTGGAAAGCATTGCGAACCACCCGATTGAGCTGCATGGCGCCCGCCGTCTCATCCAGCCCAACGTTGCGAATGTACTCAGTGGGCTCGGAAATGCGCCAGCGCACATACCAGTCGATAACGACACGCTGCTTTTCAGCGGTCAACATGGGCTCGGTGTCCGTGCTGTCCAAGGTCAGCAAACGCTTGTCTATGTAGGTGACGTTCTGAAATGGAGGAGGCAGCTTGAAATTGAGGCCAGGCTCCGTGATCACTTCTTTGATCTGACCCAGTGCATACAACACTCCAAACTGCCGCTGGTCCACAACAAAAAGCATGGAGCTCATGAGAGCAAGCACCACCAGAAGGGTAGATGCAATAAAACCGACTCTGTTCACGAACTACTCCTAGCGGGATTCACGTTCACGGGTGCGGCTGGTGTCGCGCGCGCGAGCGTCATTCGAAAAGGTTGGTGCGGGTGTTGCTGGTGCCACCGCTGGAGGCGAGCTGGTGGCCGCAGGGGCATCCAGCGCTCCGGACCCGCTTGCTACGCCTTGCATAATTTTGTCGAGCGGCAGGTACAGCAAATTGGAGCCTTGACGCGACTCCACCAGCACCTTGGTCACGTTGCCATAAATCTGCTGCATCGTGTCCAGATACATACGATCACGGGTTACCTGTGGAGCCTTCTGGTACTCCGCCAAAATAGAAGCAAACCGTTGCGAGTCACCTTGAGCCTGTGCAACGATCCTCGCCTTGTACGCAGCAGCCTCCTCGTTCAGACGAGAGGCAGAGCCCACAGCGCGTGGAATCACATCATTCGCGTAAGCCTGTGCCTCGTTTTTGGCACGCTCGCGCTCCTGTCCAGCTTTGAGGACATCATCGAAGGAGGACTGCACCTGCTCAGGCGGCCGCACACCGCCCTGCTGCAAATTGATGCCAACAACTTCTACGCCAACTTTGTAACGGTCCAATATGGTCTGCATGAGCGCGCGAACGCGAGGCGCAATCTGATCTCGCTCTTCAGCCAATGCCGTGTCCATGCGCATCTTGCCCACCACCTCGCGAACGGCGGTCTCAGCTGCTTGAACCACTGCATCTGAGGGATTCTTGCTTTCGAAAAGCCATGCCCTGGCATCGCTCAGGCGATACTGAACAGCAAACTTGATCTCCACGATGTTTTCGTCTTCGGTCAGCATCGCGGACTCTCTCAAGCCCGTGCTTTTGATGACCGTGTCCCTCCCCACATCAGCGGAGCGAATTTGCGTCACAAAAACGAGCTCATGACGCTCAATTGGGTAAGGCAAGCGCCAGTTAAAACCTGCACCCACGGTGCTTTTGTACTTGCCGAATTGCGTAATGACGGCTTGCTGGCCTTCTTGCACTATGAAGAAACCTGTGCCCATCCAGATCACGAACGCAATGCCAGCAATCAAGCCAACCCCCACACCGGCGCTTTTCATATCAGGTTGAAAGCCACCGCCAGCCCCGCCTCCCGGGCCACGGCCAGAACCATTCTTTCCCCCGAACAGACTGCCAAGCTTGCGATTAAGGTCACGCCAGAGCTCGTCGAGATCAGGCGGCTGCTGGCCATTGCTTGGCCGCTGATCCCCACCCCTCTGACCTGCGGGTGGCGCTGCAGGTCGATCCTCAGGGCGCACGCTACCGTCCTCCGACTTATCATCCCCGCGACCCCAGCGTGGATCGTTCAGATTGAACATGCCCCGAATACGGTCCGGCAATGAAGCCCAGCGTAGGGTGCGAGTATGAAAATTCATGCGCAAAATCTCTGGTTCTCTGATGGCGTCATTCGATCATGCATTGTGCCCAATCAGGGCAACACATCCGGCAATTCAAGGGCGTCTGCTGGGGTCATATCCTCACGCGTAGCCAGCAACCTATCGGCCAAAGCGCGGCGCAGATCATCAAGACCTTCTCCAGATCGAGCACTTACGAACAGACGGGAAAGCGACTGTCCCCCCACTTCGTATTGGTCTACCAGCAGGGAGGGGCGTCGCTCTTCGGGCAATGCGTCAAGCTTGTTGAACACCAGTATCTGCGGGATATCCGACGCACCAATTTCCAGCAACACCCGCTCGACCTGCGCCATCTGCTCCGGGAAATCCGGGTTGGAAGCATCCACCACATGAAGCAGCAGATCTGCATCGACAGCCTCTTGCAGCGTAGCCTGAAAGGCATCCACCAATCCGTGCGGGAGATCCCGGATAAAGCCCACCGTATCGGACAGAGAAACAGATCGCGCCGCATCTGCCAGATACAACTGGCGTGTTGTAGTGTCTAGCGTGGCAAAAAGTTGATCCGCTGCATACGCTCGCGCTTTCACCAGAGCATTAAAAAGCGTGGACTTACCCGCGTTGGTGTACCCAACAAGCGAAATATTGAAGGTATCGCGCCTCTCGCGCTGGCGCCGCTGCGTGGAGCGCTGACGCTTGACCTTGATCAAGCGCTCTCTGGTGCGCTTGATCGCGTCACCAATCATGCGTCGATCCAGCTCGATCTGCTTTTCACCCGGACCGCCCCGGGCGCCGATACCGCCAGTTTGGCGCTCCAGGTGAGACCAGCGCCGCACCAGCCGTGTACTCACATACTGCAGCTTGGCGAGCTCAACCTGAAGCTTGCCTTCGTGGCTTCGCGCACGTTGCGCAAAGATCTCCAGAATCAACAGCGTGCGGTCATTGACTGGAAGCTCGATATGACGTTCCAGATTACGCTGCTGCGCGGGGCTGAGTGATTGGTCAAACAGCACCTCCAATGCCCCATGCATCTGGGCCAAGGTGCGAATTTCATCCGCTTTGCCAGAGCCAATAAAGAGTGCCGCGTCCGGCGCTTTCCGCTTGCACGTAATGCGAGCAACAGGCCGTAAACCCGCCGTCTGGGCGAGCAGTCCCAACTCTTCCAACTCAGCATCGAAGTGGGGGAGACCAAAATCAACGCCCACCAGCAACACCGGCGTCATAGCGGACGAGGATGCGGAAGCCGAACTCAAAGCCAACCACCCTCTCTCTGCTCTACCTCGCTCAGAAAGCGAGCCCCGCTACCAGACAACAACTCAAGAGTTGCTGTTGTCAGCATCAGGGGTTTCTGAGGTAGAGAAATTGACCGCCCGACCTGGAACGATCGTAGAAATCGCGTGTTTGTAAACCATCTGCGTCACCGTATTGCGCAGCAACACCACATACTGGTCGAAAGACTCGATTTGCCCCTGCAGCTTGATCCCGTTGACCAAATAGATGGACACTGGAACATGCTCCCGACGCAATGCGTTAAGGAAGGGGTCTTGCAAAAGCTGGCCTTTATTGCTCACGATATTCTCCGTGTTCAAGTGTTGTTGTAAACCAGCACCTTACCACAGCCAGACGCACGCTCTGGCTTTAACACACATGGCCCCTCGACTGAGGAGCCTTTGTCGTCAGGCCTCGTCTTTGTCCGCAAAAGGATTTTGCGAGGTTTTCATCTCAATGCGCAAAGGGGTCCCCACAAGATCAAACTCCTTGCGGAAGCGCCCTTCCAAGAATCGCTTGTAAGCATCAGTCACGTGCTCCAGCGAGTTACCATGGATCACGATCACGGGCGGATTCATGCCGCCTTGGTGCGCATACCGCATTTTGGGGCGGAACATCCCCGCCCTCTTGGGGCTTTGGAACTGAACGGCCTCCAGCAACAGTCGGGTGAGCACTGGCGTGGACATCTTGCAGGTGGCCGCCCGGTGGGCCTGGGCAATAGATGTCCATAGAGGGCCAAGCCCCTGACGCTTCTTCGCAGAAATGAAGTGCAACGAAGCAAACTTCAGAAACGCTAGCCGCGTCTCAATGGAGCGCTCCAAGAGCTGCCGTTGGTAATCATCCACGGCATCCCATTTGTTCACCGCCAGAACCACAGCGCGGCCACTCTCCAGAATATAGCCCGCGATATGGGCATCCTGGTCCGTTACCCCCTGGGTGGCATCGAGCAATAACAGCACCACATTTGCGGACTCGATGGCTTGGAGCGTTTTCACTACCGAGAATTTTTCGATAGCCTCAAACACCTTCCCTTTGCGGCGCAGTCCTGCAGTATCCACCAGCTCAAAGCGCTGGCCATTGCGCTCAAAAGGCACAGTGATGGCATCGCGGGTCGTGCCGGGCATGTCAAATGCCACCAGTCGCTCTTCGCCAAGCCACGTGTTGATCAGGGTGGACTTACCCACGTTGGGGCGCCCCGCCACGGCAAGCTTGATTACGCCCTTGTCCAACGCCGTATCCGAATCGTCAGGCTCAGGCAGATTGAGCGGCTCCAGCGCAATGTCAACCAAACTGCGTATGCCCTGCCCGTGCGCCGCAGACACAGGATAAACCTCGCCCAGCCCCAGCTCATAGAACTCCGCTAGTTGGACGCCCTGGAGCATGCCCTCCGCTTTGTTCGCGACGAGCACGCAAGGCTTGCCCAAGCGACGCAAGTAATTGGCAATGTCGTGGTCTTGCGCGGAGACACCTGCACGGGCATCCACCACAAAAATCACCACGTCCGCCTCGGCGACCGCCTGCTGAGTTTGTTTGGCCATCTCGCGGTAGATGCCGCTGGAAGCGTCGGGTTCGAAGCCACCGGTATCAATGACGATGTACTCGTGTTTTCCTTGCTTGCCGTTACCGTAGTGCCGGTCACGCGTAAGTCCCGCAAAGTCAGCGACGATAGCGTCGCGCGACTTGGTCAGACGGTTGAAGAGCGTGGACTTGCCGACATTCGGACGCCCCACGAGGGCGATAACTGGCTTCATTGAATAAGACCGATCAATCTGGACGGAATCCGTAAATGCCGCCATTGCGGGTAACAACCACCAGGGTATCTGCAGCCACGACTGGGGCAGCAGCGATGGCAGACCCATCTGTCGCCAGCCTGTTCAGGGGCGAACCATCTGTACGAGACAGCAAATGCACCAAACCCGAGTCGTCACCGACGACTACCGAGCGCCCTAGAAGCAGTGGCGCCGTGAGTTTGCGGTACTTGAGTCGATCGATACCCCACAAGCGTGAACCATCCGCGCGGCGCCACGCGACAAGAGTGCCATTGCTCTCAGAACCAAAAATGGCCTCTGCATCGCCGTGAACGCCTTCTGCTCCGCTAGCAGGCTGCGTCCAGACGGTCGTTCCCCTCGCCGTGTTCACACAACCCACAGCAGCTTGAAAGGATCGAGCGCACACTGTTTCGCCCACACGGCTGGTGCGCCCCACCAACTCGACAAGGCGCTCCACGTCATTGGTGCCCCGTGCGCTGGCAATGGGGGTCTCCCATCGCACACTGCCATTGTCAGGATTCAATCCGACCAAACGGCCTGACAACCCCACCACCAGCGTGTCACCCACAGCGGTCAAGACACCAGCCTGGCGCAATATCAAAGGCTCCCCGGGGCGCTGCTGGGCCCAGAGACGACGACCTGTCGACAGATCAAAGGCAGACACGGATCGATCTGCCGACAACACGAAAACACGACCGCCTGCAACCAGAGGTGGTGTGAATACCTGAGCAGCGAGCGTCTCGCGCCAGCGCTCACGCCCCCCATCAATAACGATCAGTGCATTGTTACGCGAGACCACCGCCGCGAACTTGCCATCGCTACCCACAGCTGCCGACAGAGGCTCAGCCAGCGCTGCTCGCCAGATATCCCCCCCCGTACGCGCATCCAGGGCTGCCACCGCACCATCAGCTGACGCGACGGTCACCACATTGCCAGCAACATGGACCTCCAATGGCAATCCAGCCACATTGCCAACGCGCGCAGTCCATGCTTGCCGCACGCCCAGAACGGCCACATTGGCTCCGAGGTCGGCAGGCACAGGCTTGGACTTGTCGGCGCTCCACAAAGAACAACCGGCCAACGTGGCAGCCACTAGTGCTACCACCAGACCGCGCACAAAAAATTGGTGCCCTGACCTTGCGTTGATAGGCGACGACATGGTTATTTGGACTCCGCAGGTGTTGCGGTTGAAGAGACAGCAGAAGCCACATTCACACCTTGCAGCGAGACACCCAGCGCGTTCAGCTTGATTTCCACCAGACGGCGGTACTCGACACTGTCTTCGAACCCCTTATATGCCTTGGTGTACTCAGCAATCGCGTCCTGACGCTTGTCCTGGAGCATCAGGACGTCACCCTTGCGGTCCGCCACAACAGAGGAGAATTCCGGCGCGAAACTGCTGGATAGTTGCTTGAGTGCTTCGTCATAGTTCTTTTGATCCATGAGCACACCAGCCAATCGCAACTTGGCCAAGGCCTTGAGACCCTCGTCTGACGATTGTTCTGCAACCCACAGAAGCGCCTCTTTGGCGCCTTCGACATTACCAGTGCCCTGCATGGCCTTGGCGAGGGTCAAGCCTGCCTGCCCGGCCTGGACAGTCCCTGCATATTTAGACTTCAGATCGGCAAAAGCTTGTTCCATGCGGACGTTATCGGCAGACCGCGCAGCCACATCCACAGCATCAAACAACGCAGCCGCCTGCGTGGCCTGCCGGGTTTGCCAGTACTGGTAACCGTTCCAAGCAGCCGCTGCACCTGCAACGACGATGACCACGGAGCTGATCAACGTGCCCCAGGTGTTCCAAAAATGCTTGAGCTGGTCTAGCTGCTCTTGTTCTTCAAGGTCGAGATGATTTGCCATGGAATGTGATTGGGTTAGCGGGTGGATTGTAGGGTGGCCGACCATTGGGCGACCAAGTCCAGCGGGCGCTCGGTTTGCTCACCTGCGCCATCACGCAAGGCTTTGACAGTCACCATGCCACGCGACAGCTCATCATCGCCAAACACCAGCGCGTGCATTGCACCACTGGCATCAGCCTTCTTGAATTGCGATTTCATACTGCCCATGCCCTCCAGCGAAGGGGCCGCGTGCATCTGGACACGAACACCATGTTGGCGCAATTGCTCGACAGTAGCCACAGCCCGAGGTAACGCGGCCGCCGAAGGGACAATGGCATAGACGTCCGGAACCAGCAAAGGGGTGGCACTTTGCTGCTCCTTGAGCAACTCCAGTACCCTTTCGACCCCCAACGCCCAACCCACCGCCGGTGCGGCCTTGCCACCGATTTGTTCGATCAAGTAGTCGTAGCGCCCCCCACCGCAGATCGTGCCCTGCGAGCCCAACTGATCCGTCACAAACTCGAACACAGTGAGGTTGTAGTAGTCCATGCCACGCACCAGGCGAGGATTGACAGTCCAAGCTATCCCGTTGGCATCAAGAATGGCCTTGACGGCATTGAAATGCGCCAAAGACTCCTGACCCAGAAAGTCAATCAAACGAGGCGCTGCTTCCACCAGCGACTGCATCGCGGGATTCTTGGTGTCGAGGATGCGCAGAGGGTTGCTGTGCAGCCGCCGACGCGCCTCCTCGTCAAGAGCATCGACGTGCTGTTCCAGATACGCGATCAATGCAGCCCGGTGAGCCTTGCGCTCGTCCGGCTGCCCCAAACTGTTGAGTTCGAGACGCACATTCTGCAGGCCAAGGTCGCGCCACAGGGCACTCGCCAGAAGAATCAACTCGGCATCGACCTCGGCACCCGGAAACCCCAGTGCCTCGGCGCCGATCTGGTGAAACTGGCGGTAGCGTCCGCGTTGGGGACGCTCATGACGAAACATGGGGCCCATGTAGTACAGGCGCTTGCCGCCGTCGTACAACATGGAGTGCTCTGCAACCGCACGCACCACACCAGCTGTCGCTTCGGGGCGAAGCGTCAGCTGCTCCCCATTGAGACGGTCCTCAAACGAGTACATCTCTTTCTCGACAATGTCGGTGACCTCGCCCAATCCACGTACAAACAGCGGTGTGGGTTCGACAATGGGTGTGCGGATATTGCGATAGGCGTAGCGCGCCATCAGGTCGCGCACCTTGGCCTCCAGCCACTCCCAACGGGCAGATTCCGGAGGCAGGATGTCGTTCATGCCCTTCACCGCAACCAGCTTCTCTGGTTTGGACGAGGGACTGCTTTTTTCGTTACTCACAGCGCTTCTTTTCTAGGTCTGGCGGAAATTTACATAAGCTGGACAGACCACCTCCCGAATGCTTCACGGTGAGGGTGGCTGCAGCACTACCGGTCAAGCAGCAGACACCCCGGCGCCAAAACGCTTTTCGATGTACTGCTCGACGATGCGATGGAATTCATTGGCGATATCGTCACCGCGCAGGGTCATTGCCTTCTCGCCATCAATGAAGACAGGGGCGGCAGGCGCCTCACCCGTCCCCGGCAGACTGATTCCAATGTCTGCGTGCTTGCTTTCACCCGGGCCATTGACGATGCAGCCCATGACTGCAACCCGTAGCGATTCCACACCCGGATAACGCACGCGCCACACAGGCATTTGCGCACGCAGGAAATCGTCGATCTGCTTGGCCAGGTCCTGAAAGGTGGTGCTGGTGGTACGGCCACATCCCGGGCAAGCGGTAACGCTGGGCACAAAAACCCGCATGCCCAACGCCTGCAAGATTTCGGATGCCACAACCACCTCTTGGGTACGCGCCTCGCCTGGCTGGGGTGTCAACGACACACGAATCGTGTCGCCAATACCCTCTTGCAACAGCACAGACAATGCGGCCGCCGAAGCGACCGTTCCCTTGGTACCCATACCGGCTTCGGTGAGACCCAGGTGCAAAGCGTAGTCGCAACGGCGTGCCAACTCGCGGTACACCGAAATCAGATCCTGCACTCCGCTGACTTTGCACGACAAGATGATCTGGTTGCCGTCCATCCCCATGGCCTCTGCACGACGCGCAGATTCAATGGCCGATGTGATGAGGGCCTCGTACATGACCTGACGAGCCTCCCATGGAGTGCTGCGGCGCCTGTTCGTATCCATTAGCTCAGCCAGCAACTCCTGATCGAGACTGCCCCAGTTGACACCGATGCGCACAGCCTTGTTCCAGCGCATGGCAGCTTCGATCATCTGCCCAAACTGCTTGTCGCGCTTGTCCCCCTTGCCCACATTGCCAGGGTTGATCCGATACTTGGACAAAGCCTGGGCGCAGTCCGGAAACTCGGTGAGCAGGCGGTGTCCGTTGTAGTGAAAATCGCCCACCAAGGGAACGTTCTCACCCATGCGATCCAGTTGTTCTCGGATGTGCGGTACCGCTGCAGCAGCTTCTGGCGTATTAACGGTGATGCGGACAAACTCCGACCCCGCCTGAGCGAGCTCCTTGACCTGAATCGCGGTCCCAATGGCATCGACGGTGTCGGTGTTGGTCATGGACTGCACGCGCACGGGAGCATCCCCCCCCACGGTCACCACACGCGAACCCCAGACAACTTTCGCTTGGCGCGAACGTCTAGGTAAGGGCGAAGCAATCGCCACCGGCCCAAAATCAATCGGGGAGTTTTCCACTATTTCACCTCGAAACGCGCCACGTTTTCACGGGCGACTGCCGTCAGATCAAACGGCTTTCCTCGAACAATCACTTCCGTCGCGTCCGCGCGACCGACAATCACTGCCAGGGGCGTGGGTGCCGACACCGATACAGACTCTCCCGCCGCCAGATTGCGTTGCAACGCCAGTGCACCATTGGCATCCCGAACTTGCACCCATGACGCACCGCGCGCACGCAGCACCAGGGGACCGGAGGGAGCATCTGCCGCGCCATCAGCGGCCGAAACAGCGCCCGCAGACACGCCACTGCCAGCGGCAGCAGGCGCTGGAGGTGCACCGGCAGGTGGCGCAGCAGACACGGGCACCGAAGCCGCCGAAGCAGCGGCGGGCGATGCAGAAATAGATGCATCGGCGGGGCGCTCCACCGTTGGTGGCACCACGGCAGGTGCAGGCTCGGAGGCATTGGCCGGCAAAGCATCTGGCACCGCAACGGGCACTGGATCGGAAGAATCCCCTGGCGTGGAATGCCGAGGGACAAAGAACAAAACCACCGCTCCCACCAACAGTGCAAGAACGACCAACACCACAGAACGCGAGCCGGAACCGGAACCTGCGAATGACGCCGAAGAGGACGACGAAGATTTGCCGGCACTACCCTTCACAGGTGCATTGATACCCGCACTGTCCACAGACAGACGAGGACTTTGACTTTGGGGAAGCAAAGACAAAATGGGCGCTGGGTCAATTTTGAGGGTACGGCAAACACTCGAAGCCAGCGCGCGCACAAATACGGTGTCAGGCAGCACTGTGTAGTTATCTGCCTCCAGGGCTTCCAACTTGCTGACGGGTACTTTCAACGCAACCGCCAGGGCTGCGATGTGCATGCCTGCCGCCTGCCGGGCCTCCTTGAGCAAGCCGCCCGCCGTCACTCCGCTCTCCACCACCTCACTCATTGAAAGCCCCACGTTCGTATGCACCCAGCTCCCTGGAATCCGGGAAGCGCTTGCGCAACTGAGCAGCCAGTTGCCTCATTGCCACGGTGTCGCCCAAAGCCCGCTCCACCTTGATGCCCAGCCACAACGATTCAGAGTTGGCGAAATCGCTGTTGTTGAGCCGTCGAATGTAAAACTGCGCACGCGACAACTCGTTGCGCCGCAGCAAGAGCGCTGCGAGGTGATAACCGACCACCGGATTCGCAGCATCGAATTCATAGGCCTTCAAGAAAGACTGTTCCGCTTCGGGAAACTGTCCCGCACCTGACTGGCACAGGCCACGGGCCATCCACGTTTTGCCACGCGCTGTATAGGCGGGGTTGGCGATGGCTCGGACAAAATATTGGTCGGCCTCCACATACTTTTGCTGCTGGCACATCAGCCAGCCATAGTTGTGCAGTACGTTGGAGTCATTTGCCCGTAGCGACAAGGCACGGCGGAAACTTTCTTCGGCCTGTGCATAGTCACTCAGGCGCATGTAAATCAGGCCACGCAGATTGAAAGCATCGGCATAAGAAGGATCTGCTGCCAACGACTGCTTGACTTCATCCAGTGCCACCGCCGTTTGCCCCAATTCAAAATAGTTGGAGGCCAACTCCAGCCGGATACGAGCGCGGCGCCGCGACTCAGGCTCATCGGACGGCGTGACCAGGCCTGCATCGGCGTCACTGACTGCAGACGAAGCGTTTGTTACACACCCCTGGAGCGCCCATATGCAAACCACCGCACTGCATGCCGTGAGTGTCCAGCGGCCAATATGCCGCCAGCGTCCAACCATTCCCGCCATGTAGAGCCTCCTTGAAGTTTGCCAACTGCCTGATCAAGTCACCGGTTTGAGCACGATTGTGCGCTGCTTTGCCATGCGTTCTGCGGCCCGGGTACGATCTTTGACATCCCCAGCCAATTGACCGCACGCCGCGTCAATGTCATCACCGCGCGTCTTGCGCACCGTGGTGATGATGCCCGCGTCACTCAGAATCTTGGCAAAGGCCTGCACCTGATTTTGCGGGGACCGCAACAGCCCTGATGCGGGAAACGGATTAAAAGGAATCAGATTGAACTTGCAGCGAATACCACTGCGCTTGACCAACTCGATCAGCTGGCGCGCATGCTCCGCCTGGTCATTGACACCATCAAGCATGCAGTATTCGAACGTGATGAAGTCACGGGGTGCATGCGCCAAATAGCGGTTGCAAGCGTCCAGCAACTCCTCGATCGGATACTTGCGATTGAGCGGAACCAGGTTGTCGCGCAGTGGGTCATTGGGTGCGTGCAGCGACACCGCCAATGCCACGGGACAGTCTTGCGCAAGGCGGTCCATCATGGGCACGACGCCCGATGTAGATACCGTCACGCGGCGGCGCGACAGGCCATACCCGTGATCGTCCAGCATTACTTTGAGCGCAGGGACTAATGCCGAATAGTTTTGCAGCGGCTCCCCCATGCCCATCATGACCACATTCGAGATCACACGGTCTTCAGTCTGCAAGCGCTCGCGCAGGGAGTGCTCTGCAAACCACAGCTGGGCGACGATCTCACCCGTCGTCAGATTGCGACTGAAACCCTGATGGCCTGTAGAACAGAAGCGGCAACCGACAGCGCAGCCCGCCTGCGATGACACACAGAGGGTTCCGCGATCATCCTCCGGAATGAACACGGCTTCCACCGCGTTGCCATCCCCCACATCAAACAGCCACTTCACAGTGCCGTCCGAGGACACATGCTCTGAAATAACGGGCAGTGCCTCGACCTGCGCGCAGCCCTTGAGCTTGTCACGCAAGGCCTTGGCCAAGTCGCTCATGGCGTCGAAATCGCTGGCACCGCGCTGATGAATCCAACGAAACAGCTGGGTGGCGCGGAAGCGCTTTTCCCCCAGCCGCTCGCAAAACGCCGCCAGACCGTCGAGGTCGAATTCCAGCAGATTCGTCGTGCTCATGGTGCCAAACCCACTGGAGACCAAGCATAGCTACCCCCATGACACGGGACTCCCACCAGGGTGGGTACGGGCATGGGGAGCATCACCATCTCAGCGCGAGTAGATATTCAGGCCGGGGAAGAAGAATGCCACTTCGGCCTGTGCAGTTTCAGCGGCGTCGGAGCCGTGCACAGCGTTAGCGTCGATGCTGTCAGCGAAGTCGGCGCGGATGGTGCCAGCTTCTGCCTTCTTGGGGTCGGTTGCGCCCATGAGTTCGCGGTTCTTGAGGATGGCGTTCTCGCCTTCCAGGGCCTGGATCATCACAGGGCCGGAGATCATGAAGTCCACCAGGTCCTTGAAGAAAGGACGCTCTTTGTGCACTGCATAGAACTGCTCGGCTTCCAGGCGCGACAGGTGGGCCATACGGGCTGCCACGACCTTGAGGCCGGCAGCTTCAAAACGAGCGTAGATCTGACCGATGACGTTCTTGGCCACTGCGTCGGGCTTGATGATGGAGAGAGTGCGTTCGATTGCCATGTTGATTTCCTGAATGGTTGTTGCTGTGATTCGTTTGTCCACCGGACAAAGCCCTCGATTCTAACCGGGGAGCGTGAAGGCAGGAGCACTCAGCGCCCACCACCTCCGCGCCGGGGACCGCCGCCACCGGGGCGTCGTTTGTCCTGGCGGTGGCGCGAGAGGCTGTCCATGCCGATGTAGCCCACAGACGTTTTCATCGGATCGGGCTGTGCCGAGCTCTCACGCTGGCGATCGCCCCCTGCAGCGTTGTTGCCACGGGCAGGGCCCTGGCCACCATCGCGGCGCGGCTTCTGGCCACGGGGGCCACCAGGGACGGCCGGCTGCGACATGTCCCGACGCGAGCCATCACCGCGTGGTCCACCACGGCCACGGTTGCGCGGCTTGCCATTGCGCCCGCCAGCACCAGCCCCTTCAGGACGTCCCTCCACAGGCTCGGGGCGCCCAGCACCTGCGGCCTGAACCAGTGCACGGATATCACTCTCGTCCAGTTCCAGCCAGGCTCCGCGCTTGAGGCCGCGCGGCAGCACCATGGCACCGTAGCGGATGCGGATCAGGCGGCTGACCGCATGACCCACCGATTCGAGCATGCGGCGTACTTCCCGGTTGCGGCCTTCGGAGATGGTGACCCGGTACCAGCAGTTGGAACCCTCTCCACCACCGTCCTCGATGGAGCCAAACGATGCCATGCCGTCATCCAGGCGCACGCCGTCCAGCAGTTTTTGTTTTTCCTCGTTGCTCAGAGCACCCAGCACACGAACGGCGTACTCGCGCTCCAACCCAAAGCGTGGATGCATCAGTTTGTTCGCCAGCTCGCCCGAGCTGGTGAACAGCAAGAGACCCTCCGTGTTCAGGTCCAGGCGTCCTACCGACTGCCACTTGCCCTGCATGAGTCGGGGCAGCTTGCGAAAGACGGTGGGTCGATTCTGGGGATCGTCATGGGTCACGACCTCGCCCACAGGTTTGTGATACGCGATTACGCGCGCCGGAGGGGGGTCGATGCGATAGCGGATCGGCTTGCCGTTAACCTTGACCTGATCCCCAAACTGAATGCGCTGTCCGATGTGAGCAGGTTCGTTGTTGACCGAGATCCGCCCCTCCAGGATCAATTGCTCCATCTCCAACCGCGATCCCAGCCCTGCCTGGGCCAGCACCTTGTGCAATTTAGGTGTCTCGACCTGCGGCAGCAGCACCCGCTTCTGCGGCACCACGTCTGCGGAGGCATCTTCTTCGTCGAAACGACCGGACACTACATCCTCAAACTGATAGCCCTCCACGACAGGGGCAGCTCTGCGCTTGTCACGCCCTGCCCCATCAGGACGCTGAGGTCGTTCACGAGATTCACCACGGTGGGGGTGCCCTGTCTGCCGAGTATTGCCCTCGCCTTCGGCCGCCGATACGGCCGCCTCAGGAGATATCGAGTCCATGGCGACCGCCTGCACCTGGGCCACAGGCACCTCTGGCGCTGCAGCTTCCAACACAGGCGCCGACGTACCGACCTGCATCGCCACCACGGCTTCAGGCACCGCTTCCTCGGCAAGGACAGCTTCCGCCTTTTTGCGAGGAGCCCGCTTGGCAGCCGGCTTTTTGGCAGCAGGCACCGTATCAGCGGCATTCAACCCAGGCACTTCGGCCGGATTTTCGGAGGTCGAGTCGTTCATCAAGTATTTCCCTGGATACCACCCGGGGTATCAACATGGTCGTCGCGGAGATCAGTCTCCACATTCTGAAAAAAATCATCCACGGGCCGCTTACTACCCGTATCAGTCACAGCCTCCACAGACTCCACTGGCTCTTGCCCACCGACTTCGTGCGGCAAAACCGCCAGCAGATCAGGCTCACCCCCAATGACTCCCTGGGCGGCGGCTGCCATGGCTTCCAGCACATTCGCATTGCCTGTCGGGTCATCGAGCACCGGCAGTTGGTCCAGAGACTGCAGGCCCATATCGTCAAGAAACTGGCGGGTCGTGGCGAACAACGCCGGGCGCCCCACCGTTTCTCGGTGGCCAATGACCTCCACCCAACCCCGGTCTTCCAACTGTTTGATGATCAGGCTGTTGACCGTCACACCCCGAATGTCCTCGATATCCCCACGCGTGACCGGTTGCCGGTAGGCAATGATGGCCAAGGTTTCCATGGTGGCCCGGGTGTAGCGGGGCGGTTTTTCGGGATGCAGACGGTCCAGGTATTCACGCATTTCAGGACGGCTCTGGAAGCGCCATCCCGTCGCCACCTGTACCAGCTCCACCCCACGCTGCGCCCAATCAAGCTGCAGTTCCTGCAACAGCACCTTGAGGGTGTCGGACCCCAGCGCGTCATTGAACAACACCCGCAACTCGCGCACGGGCACGGGCTGCTGCGCGCAGATCAACGCAGTTTCGAGGACCCTTTTGGCATCCACCGTGTTCATGGTTCAGCGATTCCTGGAAAAGTGCCACGCGTTGCAACGGGTGTCACATCAACAGCAGGGGCAATCATTGGTGCACCGCGCAATGGCGCTGGTGCGTTGGTAGAGCCCGGCGGGATTCCGGCTGCGGGCTAGGGCCGTCACGGCCGTTCAGGGCGCATTGTAGCCCAGGCCCCATTCCGACAGCGCCCGGCGAATATCGTCGGGTACAGGGGCACGGAACTCCAGAGGATCCCCCGTCACCGGATGCGCAAAAGCCAACCGGTAGGCGTGCAGGGCCTGGCGTTGCAAGGCCCCGACCGGCGCGCCACCGTACAAGGCATCGCCCACCAAAGGATGGCGCAGAGACGCCATGTGCACGCGAATCTGGTGCGTGCGCCCGGTGTGCAAGGTGCACTGCACCCAGCAACCACGCTCGCTTCCCTCCAGACACAGGAAATCCGTGCGGGCGGTTTTGCCAGGGTGTACCGCCAAGTCCACCACCGCCATGCGCAGGCGATTGCGAGGGTCCCGCCCGATGGGGGCATCCACCGAGCGGGTCGCCCCCCCCGTCCAGGCACCATGCGCCATGGCCACGTACTGGCGCTTGACCTTGCGCTCGGCAATCAGCGCCACCAGGGCGTCCATGGTCGCACGGTCCCGGGCGACCACCATGAGACCGCTGGTGTCCTTGTCCAGGCGGTGAACGATACCAGCCCGTGGCACCCGCAGTGCCTTGTCGTCGCGGGCCAGCAGGCCGTTGAGCAGGGTGCCGCTCCAGTTGCCTGGCGCAGGGTGCACAACCAAGCCTGCGGGCTTGTTCACCACCAGCAAGTGCTCGTCTTCGTACACCACATCAATCGCCATGGTCTCAGGCCGGAAGGCCTGGCTTTGGAGGGTGGGCCGCATCTCCAGCACCACCAGGTCACCGGCCTTGACCCGCGCGGCTGCCTTGAGAGCAGGCTTGCCATTGAGGCTGACCAGCCCCTGGGCAAGCAATTGCTGAAGATAGCTGCGGGAGAACTCGGGAACCAGCTCCACCAGCGCACGATCCAGCCGCTCGGCGTGCTGGCCTGGGCCCATCTGTAGCGAGCGCAGCTCGCTGTCCGCGTCGGCCAGGGCTTCCGACTCATCGGCCAGCAGGAGGGAATCGCCCTCCTGCGCTGTCGTCGCCTCAGACGCTTCGGGACCACCGCCCGGCGAGTGATCCGCCATCGGACTCAACGGGATGGCAGATAGCGTGTGGGATCGACAGGCTTGCCCTGCCGGCGGATTTCAAAGTGCAACTTGACGCGGTCTGCGTCGGTGTTGCCCATCTCGGCGATCTTCTGGCCCTTGCGTACCGCCTGGTCTTCCTTGACCAACAGGGTCTGGTTGTGTGCGTAAGCGGTGAGGAACGTGTTGTTGTGCTTCAGGATGACCAGGTTGCCATAGCCGCGCAGACCGGCTCCGGCATAGACCACGCGGCCATCCGCTGCCGCCAGTACCGGGTCACCCGCCTTGCCGGCAATATCGAAGCCCTTGTTGCGTGCCTCGTCAAACCCGGCAATCAGCGAACCCGATGCAGGCCAGATGAACGCCAACTCATCCTCGCCCGCTGGCGCTGCCGCAGGTGCCGGCGTGGCTGGCGCCACCGCCACCACCGTGCCCGACGCAGCAGAGGCAGCAGGCTTGGCGCCGCTGGCGGCCGATGCAGGAGCCGCAGCGGGCGTGCTGGCTGGAGCGACGGAGGATGATGTGACCGGGCGTGTCACCACCCCGCTCTCAGAGGCCACCACCGCCGGGGCAGCGGACGGAGGAAGTACGCGCAGCACCTGACCGACTTCGATCAGGTTGGCGTTTTCCAGATTGTTCCAGCGGGCGATGTCTTTCCAGCTCTGCCCAGACTCCAGGCCGATGCGAATCAGGGTATCCCCAGGCTTGACCGTGTAGTAACCCGGCTTGCCGGCGTTTTCTGCACCAGGCAGAGGCTTGACGGGGGTACCCACCACCACGCCCGGCTGTGCTGCGGGCGCTGGGGCAGAAGACGACGAAGAGGTGCCCCGATCTTCCACAGGAGCCTTGTTCATGCGGGTGCCACAGCCGGAGAGCACCAGCCCCGCCATTGCCACGGTAAAACCCACCACAAGACCACGCGATACGAACATAAGCAATTCCCTTTACGCAATCCCCGATTTTAGGGGGACAAAATGCACGGGTTCGAGCACGTTTTGTTTCAATCCGTGCGGGGTTTTGTCGATCACCAGCAACATTTGCTGCCCGCCCGTCAGTGCCATGGGTGCCACCAGACGCCCCCCCACGGCCAATTGATCACACCAGGCCAGGGGCACAGCATCGCCCCCGGCTGCGGCAATGATGGCCGCGTACGGAGCACCTTTGGCATAGCCGAGCATGCCGTCGCCAAACAGCAGGTGCACGTTGGCCAGGCGGAACGGCCGCAAGTTGTCGCGCGCCTTGTCGTGCAGGCCACGCAGGCGCTCCAGCGTGTACACCTCGCGGGCCAGCAGGCTCAGCACTGCAGCCTGGTAGCCGCAGCCCGTCCCAATTTCCAGCACACGGCCCAGCCCGCCATGGCGTGCGCTCTCTGCGCCCAGCAGCAGCTCACACATGCGAGCCACCACGCTGGGCTTGGAGATGGTCTGGCCCAAGCCTATCGGCAGGCTGGTGTCTTCGTAGGCCTGGTTGACCAGGGCACTGTCCACAAACCGGTGGCGCTCCACAGCGCCCATGGCCTGCAGCACGGGGGCCAACGTGATGCCGCCCGCCGCCAGTTTTTGCACCATCCGCGCCCGGACGGCCGACGAATCCAGCCCCACTCCGGCAGGTGCCGCGGCCACCGCCGGCTTCCGCTGTGCGGGGGAAGACGGCGCTACCGCTGGCTTACCCATGGCGGCGTTACCGGACACCGGCAGCTTGGCCGGAAACCCCGGGCGGCGCTGCATCACGCCCCGGGGGCGGCAGCCGCCCCCGCCGCCAAACGGGCGGCGGTCTGCGCCCAGTAGCCGAGGTTGTCGTGATCGGTCAGATCCACCTTGAGGGGCGTGATGGACACATGGCCCTGGGCCGTGGCGTGAAAGTCCGTGCCTTCTGCATCGTCCTTGGCAGCACCGGCACCGCCGATCCAGTACATGGCTTCGCCCCGGGGGCTTTCCTGCACGATGACCCGTTCCGCCGCATGGCGGCGCCCCAGGCGGCACAGCTTGGCTGGGCGCAAGGCCTCCAGCGGCATGTTGGGGATGTTCACATTGAGCAGCCAGGGGGTTTCGTTGACCAGTTGCTGCGCACGCATCTGCGCCACCAGTTCACGCGCCTTGGCCGCGGCGGCCTCCAGCTCGGCCCAGCCCTTGTCCACCTGCGAAAAAGCGATGGCCGGAACGCCAAAAAGATATCCCTCCATGGCAGCACCCACCGTGCCGGAATAGATGGTGTCGTCGCCCATGTTGGCGCCATTGTTGATGCCCGATACCACAAGGTCGGGCCGGTAGCCCAGCAAGCCAGTCAGAGCGATGTGCACGCAGTCTGCCGGGGTGCCGTTCACATAGCGAAAACCATTCGCCGCCTTGTGCACATACAGCGGTGAATGCAGTGTCAGCGCGTTGGACTTGGCACTGTTGTTATGTTCTGGCGCAACGACCTCCACCTCAACACCGTCGAGGGTCTTGAGCGCATCATGCAGCGCGACGATGCCGGGGGCCTGGAAGCCGTCGTCATTGGAAATCAGGATCTTCATGGTCTGAGTAGGGGTTGCAACGGATTGTAGGTGGGCAGGCCATTGCTGCGCCCGAGGGCGCCAGAGAAGCCGCCGCCGCCGCCCGTCGCTCGTGGGACATCCGGCACGCCAGCGCCCCACCTATCATGCGGGCCATCATTGACAAGACCGACCGACAGGAGACTTCCCCATGCATGCCTGGCTTTGCACCAACCCCACCGGCGTCGAGGCACTTGCCTGGACGGAGCTGCCCACCCCCACCCCCAAGGCGGGCGAGGTGCTCATCGAGATCAAGGCCGCCAGCCTGAACTTCCCCGACCTGCTGATCGTGCAGAACAAGTACCAGATGAAGCCGCCGCTGCCCTTTGTGCCCGGCTCGGAATACGCGGGCGTGGTGGCTGCCGTAGGCGAAGGCGTCACGCACCTCAAGGTCGGCCAGAACGTGGCCTGCCTGTCGGGCACCGGCGGCTTTGGCACCCACACCATTGCCCCCGCAGCCCTGTGCATGCCGTTGCCAGACGGCTTTTCGCATGTCGATGCAGCCGCTTTCATCATGATCTACGCCACGTCGCACCATGCGCTGGTAGACCGCGCACAGCTCAAGGCGGGCGAGACCGTGCTGGTGCTGGGCGCTGCCGGGGGCGTGGGCACGGCCGCCATTCAGATCGCCAAGGCCATGGGCGCACGTGTGATTGCCGCCGCATCCAGCGACGAAAAGTGCGCGCTGTGCACTTCCATCGGAGCCGACGCGACCATCAACTACAGCAAGGACAACCTGCGCGAGGCCATCAAGACCCTCACGGACGGCAAGGGCCCCGACGTGATCTATGACCCCGTGGGTGGCGACTTTGCCGAGCCCGCGTTCCGCTCCATCGCCTGGCGCGGCCGCTATCTGGTGGTCGGGTTTGCGTCCGGCCCCATCCCGGCCCTGCCGTTCAACCTGGCGCTGCTCAAGGGCGCGTCCATCGTCGGCGTGTTCTGGGGCGACTTTGCCAAGCGCGAACCCAAGGCCAACGCCGCCATGATGGGCGAGCTGGCACAGTGGTATGCCCAGGGCAAGATCAAGCCCGTGATCGACCGCACCATGCCCATGGCCGAGCTGCCCGCCGCCTACGCCCACATGGGCTCGCGCGGGGTGATGGGCAAGCTGGTCATGGTGAACTGACGGCCAGCCGCCCCCTTTGGAACGTGTGGACAGATCTCGCAAGGGGTCCTCCCCATGTTCCTGGCTGGCATACCCGTGTGGCCCGGTGTGCCAGCACGCACGGCGCCTTGCCTGTGTCACACTTGTGCATTCCAGCCTCCTGACACTGGTGCCCGCCCATGGCCGACCGACCACCTTCCGAGATCGCGCGCGAGACGCTCAAACAACTGGCCGCTCGCCGACTGGCCCCCACGCCAGACAACTACCTTGCGATCTACGATGAAATAGCGGGCATCCGCAGCCCGCAGCCTTTCCCCGAGGGACCGCTGAGCAGCATCCAGCGTGTGCTGCCCGGCCAGACACCTGCGCAAAAACGCCTGCTGGGTCAGTTCGAACGCGCCATCATCACCAAGGACTGGACATCGCTGCAAAGCGTGATGGTGGGTTACGCCAACCTGGGGCTGCACCCGGCCACTGCCTCCAAACCCATCGAGGTGGCCGATGCGCCCACCGCACTGGGCGAACTGCCCGCCGAGTTTGCCGAAGCCCTGGCCCGCCTCATCGACAACACCCTGCCCGCCCTGGGTGACGACGATCCCCGCGTCATCGACATGGCGCAGCAGCTCATCACCTTTCTGCGCGAACCCACGCCCCTGGTGACCACCGCGCAACTCATGCTGGGCAACTTCAGCTACCGCCTGTCGTTCGCCACCGAAGAACAAGCCTCCATCCGCGCGAGCCTGCTCGAGCTGCTGCACATGATCTTCGAGAACATCGCCGTGCTCAGCGTGGACGACCGCTGGCTGCAGGGCCAGGCCGAGGCGCTGATGAGTGCCTCGACCCCGCCCCTGACGCTGCGGCGGCTGGACGATGTGCAGCGCCGGCTCAAGGACGTGATCTTCAAGCAGACCGAAGCCAAGGCGCGGTCGCTGGAGGCGCAAGAGCAGATGAAGGAAATGCTGGCCACCTTCATCGAGCGGCTGGCGCGCATCACCGCATCCAGCACCAGCTACCAGGGCACCATGGAGCGTTGCGCGGACCTGATCGGCAAGGCCAGCACGCTGCAGGAGATCGCCCCGGTGCTGCAGGAGGTGATGAGCGCCACCCGCGCCATGGCGCTCGACAGCCGCGTGACCCACGATGAGCTGCAGGACCTGCGCGAGCGCACCGAGGCCAAGCGCGCCGAGGTCGCCAAGCTGCAGGAAGAGCTGGACCGCGCCAGCGCCCAGGCCCGCCACGACCCGCTGACCGGCAGCCTCAACCGCAAGGGCCTGGACGAGGCCGTGGAACGCGAGATCGCCCGCGCCCGCCGCCTGGGCTCGTCCCTGTGCCTGGCGCTTCTGGACGTGGACAACTTCAAGACCATCAACGACCGGCTGGGCCACGCGGGGGGCGACGCTGCCCTGGTGCACCTGGCGCAGGTCACGCGCGAGGTCATGCGGCCGCAGGACTTGCTGGCACGGTACGGCGGCGAAGAGTTCGTCATCGTGCTGCCCGACACCACCGTCGAAGCCGGCGTGGCGGCCATGACCCGCTTGCAGCGCGAACTGACCACGCGCTTCTTCTTGCAAGGCACCGAGAAGGTGCTCATCACCTTCAGCGCGGGCGTGGCCCAGTTGGTCGAAAGCGAGAGCGCCACCGACGCCATCGTGCGGGCCGACCAGGCGATGTATCTGGCCAAGCGCTCGGGTAAGAACCGGGTGATGGCGGCGTGAGCAGGAACACCCCCCTGAGGCGCTGCGCGCCTTCCCCCCGCTCTCGCAGCGCTACGCGATGCGGGCAGGGGGACGCCGCCAGCGCGGCGGGGCGGCCCTTGCGCGGCGGCCACTGGTCTGGGCTGCGTCAGTTGCTAAGCACGGCTGCCCGACGCAAAGGGCAGCTGAATTGACATCCGAGCAAAGACGGCAGTTCCTGCGCAACGCAGCCCTGGCTGCCTCCGTCGCCACCCTCCCCCGCTGGGCCTGGAGCAATCCGCCCGCGCTGCAAAACAACCCCTTTGCCCTCGGCGTCGCCAGTGGTGACCCAGCGCCTGATGGCGTGGTGCTCTGGACGCGGCTCTTGCTCGTCGATCCAGCGCAGATCCTGAGCACCCACACCGTGCGGTGGGAGGTGGCGCACGACGCTGGGTTTGCCCAGATCGTGCAAAAGGGCGAGGCCACTGCGCTGCCCGCGCTGGGCCACAGCGTGCATGTGGAGCTGCAAGGCCTGCAACCCGCGCGCTGGTACCACTACCGCTTCATGCTGGGCGACGCGGTGAGCGCCACGGGCCGCACGCGCACCGCGCCTGCGGCGGGCGACATGCCGGGGGCGCTGCGGGTGGCATTTGCCTCGTGCCAGCGCTGGGAGCATGGGCACTACGCGGCGTGGCGCCATCTGGCCGCTGACCAGCCGGACCTGGTGCTGTTCCTGGGTGACTACATCTACGAATACGCCACACCCAAAACCACCACTGATCTGGCGCGCACCCACAGCCTGCGCCACGCCACCACGCTGGCCGACTACCGCGACCGGTACGCCCTGCACAAGAGCGACCCGGCCCTGCAGCTGGCCCACGCCACCTGCCCGTGGGCCGTGACCTGGGACGACCACGAGGTGCAAAACGACTATGCCGCCGAGGCAAGCCGTGGCGAGAGCCCGGGCAGCGCCGCCTTTCTGGCCCAGCGCAGCGCGGCCTGGCAGGCGTTTTACGAAAACATGCCGCTGCGCACGACCAGCCTCCGGGGCCCCGCGTCCGCCACCGGCTGGGACACGCTGCAGATCTACCGCCGCCTGCGCTGGGGCCGGCTGGCGCACGTGCACCTGCTCGACAGCCGCCAGTACCGCAGCTGGCAAGCCTGCCGCACGCCCGAGGCCAGCAGCGCACCCGCCGTGCGCCCCGCCGACTGCGCCGAGCTGGCCCAGCCACAGCGCAGCCTGCTGGGCAGCGCGCAAGAGCGCTGGCTGGACGCGGGCATGGCCGCCGACACAGCCAGCGCACAGGCCACACGCTGGAGCGTGATCGCACAGCAGACGCTGTTCTCGCCGCGCCACTACCCCTCTGGCACTGTGCCCACCGACGCCTGGGACGGCTACCCCGCTGCACGCCAGCGCCTGCTGCAATCGGTGGCCCGGCACACGCCGCGCAACACGGTGCTGCTGGGCGGAGACATCCACCAGAACTACGTCAGCCGCGTGCATGCCGATGCCGCTCGCGCCGACTCGGCCGTGGTGGCCAGCGAGTTCTGTGGCACGTCCATCAGTTCGCGGTCGGGCACCACGCAGGCCAAGGTGGACGCCATCGTCCGCCACAACCCGCATGTGCTGCTGGCACGCTGCGACCAGCGCGGCTACGGCCTGGCCGACATCACCCCCACGCGCTGGTCCACCACGCTGCGTGTGGTGGACGACCCGCTGCGCGCTGACAGCGGCGCCTCCACGCTCGCCCGGTTTGTGGTGGAAGACGGCCGCGCGGGACCCCAGGCAGGCTGAGGCAACCTGGGAAGGCGTGACCCGACCCGCCGGGCAGGCGAGCCCCCGGTCGTTGCGCCCCGCCAGGGCCCCGGGATGGCCTGTGAACAGCCGCTGACGGTCGGTAACAACTATCTTTTTGATAGCTGCTCAGGCATATTGCACTAGCGCTACCGCCGCAAAACACCTTCAATCGGTGCACAAACCCCAGGGGCAGCCTCCTGCACGCCCTCGCAGGCTGCAGCAAGGCCCCTTACCATGGCCGCTTCGCTGCTTGCACCCACAGGAGACCCGCATGTCACCCACTGCCCTGCCTGCCACGTCGCACCTGCGCCGCCCGTTCAGTCGCAACCTGCTGGCCCCTGCGGCCATCGCCACCCTGATGGCCCTGACAGGTTGCGCCGGTGCGCCATCCCAGTTCGCCTACACCGTGCCCGCCCAGCCCGAGGGTTCGTCCGGCTACACCGAAAAACCGGGCTGGGCCACGGAGAAGTTTGCCGTGGCTGCTGCCAACCCGCTGGCCACCGATGCGGGTTACCAGATCCTCAAGGCCGGCGGCTCGGCCGTCGATGCGGCCATTGCCGTGCAGATGGTGCTGACGCTGGTGGAGCCACAGTCCAGCGGCATCGGCGGCGGCGCCTTCCTGCTGCACAGCAACGGCAAGGTGGTGGAGGCCTACGATGGCCGCGAAACCGCGCCCGCTGCCGCCGATGAAAAACTCTTCCTGGGTGCCGACGGCAAGCCCGTGCCCTTCTACGACGGTGTGGTGGGCGGCCGCTCGGTGGGTGTGCCCGGCACCGTTCGCATGCTGGAGATGGCGCACAAGCAGCACGGCAAGCTGCCCTGGGCCACGCTGTTCCAGCCCGCCATCACGCTGGCCGAGGGCGGCTTCAAGGTCAGCGCGCGGCTCCACACCCTGGTCAAGGCCGACGCCCACCTCAAGAAGGACCCCGTGGCCGCCGCCTACTTCTACAAGGCCGATGGCGACGCGCGCGATGTGGGCGTGAACCTGCGCAACCCCGAGCTGGCCGCCGTGCTGCGCAAGATTGCCGCTGAAGGCGGCAAGGCCCTGCACGAAGGCGAGGTCGCCCAGGCCATCGTGGACAAGGTGCAAAAGCACCCCACCAACCCCGGCAAGCTCAGCCTGGCCGACCTGGCGGGCTACCAGCCCAAGAAGCGCGAGGCGCTGTGCCACGACTACCAGGTGGCCAGCAAGGACTACCGCGTGTGCGGCTTTCCACCACCCAGCTCCGGGGCCATCGCCATCGGGCAGATCCTGGGCATCCTGAAAAACACCGACGCCGCCGCCAAGCCGCTGCAGGACGGCATCCCCTCGGCCGACTGGCTGCACCTGTACACCGAAGCCGCCCGCCTGGCCTTTGCCGACCGCGCGCTGTATGTGGCCGACCCCGACTTTGTGCAGCCGCCCGCCGGCAGCTGGACCAGCCTGCTCGCGCCCGCCTACCTGGCCGAGCGCGCCAAGCTCATCGGCACGCAGAGCATGAAGATCGCAGCGCCCGGAAACCCGGCCGTCATCCGCATCAACCACGGAGCCATGCCCGACCAGCCTGAATACGGCACCAGCCACATCAGCATCGTCGATGCGTTTGGCAACGCGGTCGCCATGACGACCACCATCGAAGACCAGTTCGGTGCGCGGCAGATGGTGAAAGGCTTCCTGCTCAACAACGAACTCACCGACTTCAGCTTTGCCCCCACCGACGCCCAAGGCCAGCCCATTGCCAACCGCGTGCAGCCCGGCAAGCGCCCGCGCTCGTCCATGGCGCCCACGCTGGTGTTCGACAAAGCCACCGGCGAGCTCTTGATGAGCGGCGGCAGCCCCGGCGGCGCGGCCATCATCCACTACACCGCCAAGACGCTCTACGGCGTGCTCAACTGGGGCCTGATGCCCCAGCAGGCCATCAACCTGCCCAACTTCGGCTCGATGAACGGCCCCACGCTGCTGGAAGAAAAGCGCTTCCCGCCCGCCACGGTCGAAGCCCTGCGCGCCCGGGGCGCAGAAGTGCGCGAGATGAACATGACCAGCGGCCTGCAAGCCATCACACGCGGCCAGGCACATGGCAAGAAGCTGTGGATGGGCGGGGCCGATCCACGCCGCGAGGGCGTGGTGATGGGCGACTGAAAGCCAGCCTTGCGCGGCCCACCACGGGGCTGCGCGCCGAGTGCGCGGCCGCCTGGGCGGGCATGGCGCGCGCCAAGGACGGACCCCGCTACAGTCTTGCCCCATGGATCTCCGAAGCCTGCGCTACTTCATCGCCGTGGTCGAGGCCGGCAGCCTCTCGCGCGCGGCGGGCAGCCTCTACATTGCGCAGCCCGCCCTCACTGCCCAGATCAAGAAGCTGGAGTCCGAGCTGGGCGCGCAGCTGCTGGAACGCTCGCACGCGGGCGTCACGCCCACACAGGCTGGCGTGCAGCTCTACCAGGACGCCCGGCGGCTTTTGAGCGACGCCTCGGCCATGCGGGAGCGCATCCAGCGCCTGCCGCAAGGGCCAGAGGGATCGGTCACGATTGCCGTGCCGTTTCTGCTGTCATCGCTGCTCATGGGCCCGTTGCTGGCGCACCTGAAGGACACGCACCCGCGCATTCGGGTGTTCGTGCTCGACGACCTCAGCCTCATGGTCAGGAAAGCCATGCTGGACCGGCGCGCGGACATCGGCGTACTGGTCGACGCTGCGCAGGTGGAGGGCCTGCACTGCCGTCCCCTGGTGCGCGAGGCCATGTACTTTTGCGGGCACGATCCCGGCGGCACGGTGCGTGCGCTGCTGCGACCAGCACCTGACGCAGCGGCCACGGCCCAAGCGCCTGCTGCGCGCCGGGCCGGCGCGCGCGCCACGGCAGCGCGCGCCAGCCCCACAATGCGCCCCACCATCGACTTTGCCGATGCGGCCGCACAGCCCCTGGTGCTGCAGTCGCGCCGCTACACCATCCGCCAGCGGGTTGAAGAAGCCGCCGCCGCGCGCGGTGTGGCCCTGAACATCGCCCACGAACACGACTCCGCGCGGGTGATCCGCTCGCTGTATGCGTGCGGGGGCGGCTTCACCTTCACCCCTGCCTGCGCGCTGGGGGATGCCCCTGCCTCTGGCACCGACTGGATGGTGGCCCGCGTGGTCAACCCGGAGATGACGCGCAGCTACACCCTGGCCACCGCTGCGAACCGCGAGGTGGACGGGGTGATGCAGGTGGTGATGGACGCGCTGGAGGCCGTGGTGCGGGAGCTGGTGGCATCGGGCAGGTGGGAGGCCGCAGTGTGACCCGAGTGACCCGAGTGACCGCAGTGACCTTGCTCGAATCCGCGCAGTACCAGGACGACGCCACAGCCACGTTTGCCGCGGTGGCCGCGGTGGCCGCCCAGGTGGCTGCAATCGTGCCGCAGGCGCGCATCGAACACATCGGCGCCTCGTCCATTCCCGGTGCAGTCTCCAAGGGTGACCTCGATATCTGCGTGCTGGTGCCGCCGCAAGACCATGCACCGGGCGTGGCAGCGCTCGAAGCCGCAGGCTGCAGCGCCAAGGCCGACACCCTGCGCGCGCCCGATCTGTGCATGCTGCTGTGGCCCGGCGCCACGATGCACGTTGCACTGCAGGTGGTGGCCAGCGGCTCGCCGTTCGAATGCTTTCTGCACTTTCGCGATGCCTTGCGCGCCGACCCCGCCCTGGTGGCAGAGTACAACCGGCTCAAGCAGCGATTCGCACCTGAGGGGGTGGACCGCTACCGCGAGGAGAAGGCCCGCTTCATCGCGCAGGTGCTGCAGGCGGCGGGCAAGCCCCTGGCTGCCGACTGATCACATTCCCATAAAGGCTCTAACGATTCCTCTTCAGGAGACACCGCCATGGCATCCACAACCACTGCATCGCCCCAACCCGCCTCCACCCTCATCGATCAGCGCATCGCAGACCTGGCCGACTGGCGCGGCCCGGTGCTGGCACGCATGCGTGCGCTCATTCATGAGGCCGCCCCCGGCGTGGTGGAGGAGTGGAAGTGGATGGGAACGCCCGTATGGTCGCTGGGCGGCATCCTCTGCACCGGCGAGAGCTACAAGGCCGCAGTGAAGCTCACCTTTTTGAAGGGTGCCTCGCTGCCGGACCCGGCGCGGCTGTTCAACGCCAGCCTGGACGGCAATGCGCGGCGCGCCATCGACATCCACGAGGGCGACATGGTGGATGCAGAGGCGTTCAAGTCGCTCATCCGCGCGGCAGTGGCACTCAACGCCGCCAAGCCCGCCAGATCCGCCGCCAAAAAGCCCGCCACCCGGGCGAAGGCGGCATAACACTGTCGCAGCCGCGCACGCAGCGTGTGCGGAAGGCACGCTACGGCACGGGCATCAATTTCAGTGATGCCTGCCCATCAGCAATCGGTATTTCCCTGATACCCCGTCTTCTGGAACAGTGACCCCATGCCCCGCGCTCGACAGGGCCAGTGTTTCAGGAGACAGCCATTACCACCTCGCCCCCCATTTCCCCGCGCGTGGTCGCCAACGTCGGCGCCCTCGTGGCGCGCAGCGCCCGTGCCCATGCCCGCCGCATGGCGGTCAAGAGCCCCGCACGCAGCATCACTTATGCCGATCTGGAGCAGCGCACCAACCGCCTGGCCAACGCCTTGCTCGGCCTGGGCCTGCAGCGCGGTGACCGCGTGGGCATCTACCTGCCCAACTGTGTCGAGGTCGTCGAGATCGAGATCGCCTGCTACAAGGCCGGGCTGATCAAGGCGCCGTTCAACGCCCGGCTCTCGCCCACCGAGGTCGGCGCCATTGCCGCCAACAGCGGTGCGGCGCTGATCGTGACCACCGCCGAGCGCGCCGAGACCATCCGCCCGCATGTGGAGCAATGCATGCCCGGCGCCATGCCCCGGCTGCTGCTGACCGACGATGCGGGCCCTGCAGGGTATGAAGCGGCACTGGCCCAGGCCAGCGACACGTTCACCCCGGTGGTCGTGTGCGAGGACGAAGTCGCCGTGCTGCACTACACCTCGGGCTCGTCCGGCGTGCTCAAGGCGGCCATGCAGACCTTCGGCAACCGCCTTGCGCAGCTGCGCAAGTTCCTCACGCGTTCGGACGGGCAGCAGCCCGGCCACATCCTGGGGCTGGTGGGCCCGATCACCCACGCATCGGGCATGCAGATGGTGCCGGCGCTGTGCCAGGGGGTCACCATCCGCCTGTTCAACGGCTTCGAGCCCCCGCGCTTCATCGCCGACATGCGGGCCGACCGCGTGACCCACACCTTCATGGTGCCCACCATGATCAACATGCTGCTGACCGAGCTGGAGGGCCAGTACCGCCCCCTGCCCGACCTGCTGCGCCTGGGCTACGGCGCCGCCCCGATGGCCCCCGCGCGCATCCTGCAGGCCATGGACGTGTTCGGGCCCATCCTGCAGCAAGGCTACGGCGCGGGCGAGACGACCTCGGGCGTGTGTGGCCTGTCGGTGGAGGACCATCTGTTTGCCCGCGCTGCGCGGCCTGAGCGCCTGGCATCGTGCGGACGCCCGTTTCTGGAATGCGATGTGCAGATCCTGGGCGACGACGGCCTGCCCGTGGCCACCGGCGAGATCGGCGAGATCGTGGTGCGTGGCGACGACATCTTTGCGGGCTACTGGCGCGCCCCCGAGCTGACGGCCGAGGTGCTCAAGGACGGTGCGTACCACACGGGCGACCTGGCCCGCATGGATGACGAGGGCTACGTCTACATCGTGGACCGCAAGAAAGACATGGTGATCAGCGGCGGCTTCAACGTGTACCCATCGGAGGTCGAGGCCGTGCTGTACCAGCACGATGCCATTGCGGACGCCTGCGTGTTCGCCGTGCCCGATGACAAGTGGGGCGAGGCCGTGGCCGCGCATGTGGTGCTCAAGCCCGGCCGCGCGGCCGGCGCCGACACCACCGCTGCGATCGACGCGTTCTGCGCCCAGCACCTGGGCGGGTTCAAGCGGCCCCGGCGCATTGAGTTCGTCACCACCCTGCCCAAGAACCCCAACGGCAAGGTGATGCGCCGTGCCGTACAGGCCCCGTACTGGGAAGGGCGTGGGCGGATGGTGAACTAGGTACATCCCCCTGAGGCGCTGCGCGCCTTCCCCCTTCTCTCGCATCGCTGCGCGCTGCGGGAAGGGGGACGACGCCCTCGCTGCGGGGCGGCCCTTGCTCGGCGTCTCTCGCCTGGGCCTGCGCCAGTTTCCAGAGCCCGCTGTCACAGCCAACGACAAGGAATCCTGACATGAACAACGACATCACATCCCCCCTCCCCGCGCCGCTGTTTCCCGGCATGCCTTTTGAGGGCTCGCCACAGGCGGCCGAACTGATTGCGCGCATCAACGAGTTTCTGTACGGCGAGCTGGCCGCGCTGGCGCGCGAGCATGGCATCGACCACGAGCACGCGCCCGACAAGGCCTTGCTGCAGCAGGTGTGGAAGCGCTCGCACGCGCTGGGCTTTTACGGCATGACGCTGCCGCAGAAGATGGGCGGCCTGGGCCTGTCCACGCTGGACCATGTGCTGGTCAAAGAGGCCATCTACGCCAGCGGCTCGCCGTTCGCCCCCCATGTATTTGGCGAGCTGAGTGGCCCGCCACGCGTGGGCGCGCTGGCGCGCATGGCCACGCCGCACCAGATGCAGCAGTTCATCCTGCCGGTGGCCCGGGCCGAAATGGCCATCTGCTTCGCACTGACCGAGGCCGAGGCCGGATCGGACGCTGGCAACGTGCAGACACGCGCCGTGCGCGATGGCGACGACTACGTCATCACGGGCGCCAAGCGCTTCATCTCGGGCTCGCCGTTTGCCGACTACGCGGTGCTGATGGCATCCACCGCCACACACGACGACCCCGACCCGAAAAAGCGCGAGGTCACGGCCTTCTTTGTGGACCTGCATGCGCCCGGCGTGCGCGTGGAGTCGGGCTACAAGACCATGGCGGGGCAGACGAGCACGGGCAACATCGTGCTGGAGGGCACGCGCGTACCCGCCGCCAACCTGATCGGTGAGGCCGGGCGCGGCCTGGCGCTGGCGCTGGGCCGCATCAGCGTGAACCGGCTGCTGCACTGCCCCGCCATGCTGGGCCTGGCGCAGGTGGCCCTGCGCGATGCGCGCGACTACGCACAGCAGCGCCACCAGTTCGGCCGCGCCATCGGGCAGTTCCAGGCCATCCAGCACATGCTGGCCGACATGGCGACCGACTGGGCTGCCGCGCGCGGGCTGATGCTGGCCACGGCCCGCGCAATTGATGCGGGCGCCGAGCCGCGCGCCGAGTCGTCCATGGCCAAGCTGTTCTGCTCGGAGGCAGCCTTTCGCATCGCCGACCGCGCGGTGCAGATCCACGGCGGCGAGGGCATCGTGCAAGGCCGGCGCGTGGAGTTCCTGTTCCGCATGTTGCGCATGTACCGCGTGCTCACCGGCACCAGCGAAATCCAGCGCAACACCATCGCGAAAGAACTCATGGCATCCCCCTGAGCGGCTGCGCCGCCCACAGCGCGCCACAACAACCCTCACAGAAAATGACACGGAGACAAGACATGACGAATCAACCCATCCCCCACCTGCGCCGCCGCGTACTGCTCGCTGCAAGCCTGCTGCCACTGCTGGCCAGTACATCCGCCATGGCCGCCGAGCCGTGGCCCGCGCGCCCCATCAAGTGGGTGGTGCCCTACCTCGCCGGCACGGGCCCGGACACCACGGCCCGCATCGTGGCCGAAGCGGTGTCGAAGGAGCTGGGCCAGCCCGTGGTCATCGAAAACAAGGGCGGCGCAGGCGGCAACCTGGGTGCGCGCCAGGCGGCCAAGGCCGCGCCCGACGGCTACACCTGGGTGTACTCCGCCTCACCCATGGCGGCCAGCATGCGCATGTACAAGCAGCCCGGCTACGACGCACTCAAGGACTTTCGCCATGTGATCGGCCTGACGAGTTCGGACACGGTGGTCATCGTCAACGCGCAAAGCGATATCCGCAGCCTTGCCGACCTGCTCACGCGCATGCGTGCGCAGCCCGGCAAGCTGGACTACGCCTCGGGCGGTGTCGGTACGCCCTCGCACCTGGGGGTGGAGATGGTGCTCAGCGTCAGCCAGGCGCAGGCCACGCATGTGCCGTACAAGGGCGCGTCGGAAATCGTCAATGCGGTACTGGGCCAGCAGGTGGCCTTTGGCGCGCCCATCACCGCCGTGGCGTACTCGAACATCGTGGCTGGCAAGCTGCGCGCACTGGCCGTGACCGGGCCCGCGCGCAATCCCAAGCTGCCCAGTGTGCCCACGCTGGCCGAGGCGGGCCTGCCCGGGGTGGAGCTGACCTCCTGGGGCGGAGTCTCCGTGCCCACCGGCACGCCCGATGCCATCGTGTCCCGCGTGCGCGCCGCGTTCGAAGCCGCCTTGCGCCAGCCCGCCGTGGTGACCGCGCTCGAAGAACAAGGCGGCATGGTCAACCCGCAAGACGGCGAGACCTTCACACGCGCCTTCGGCAAGGAAATCGGCTTCACCGAGGCGATGATGAAACGCATCAGGCTGGAGCCGATGTGATGGCGCGAAGGGGTGATCGCACCCACGTGCGCGGGCCCTACCTGTCCATACCAGGCAACGCATTACTTCAATTTTGATAGCTGCCAGCGCATATAAATTGTGCGCTTGAGGCCTTTTTCATCTCAAAGAGGTTCCAAACCCCCATGCGAAACCTCCCAACGCTCGCGGCACTCGCCTTGCCGCTTCTGCTGGGCCTGGCACCTGCAACCCTGGCCCAGGTGGCCGATGTTCGGCAGGACGCAACCGCCGCCACGCGTGCGCGCCAGGCCGTATCCCTGGGCACACTGGACGTGAACGCGCCCGCCAGCTTCGAGGACGCGCGCCGGGGCCTCATCGCCAGCCCCAGCGGCCAGGTGCGCAACGCGCAGGGCCAGGTGGTGTGGGACTTTGATGCGCTGCAGTTTGCACAGGGCGAGGCCCCCGCCACCGTGCACCCCAGCCTGTGGCGCCATGCGCGCCTGAACCAGACGCCCGGCCTGTACCAGGTGCGTGAGGGCATCTGGCAGCTGCGCGGGTTCGACCTGGCCAACCTCACGCTCATCCAGGGCCGCACGGGCTGGATCGTGGTGGACCCGCTCACCACGCAGGAGACGGCGGCGGCCGCCCTCGCCTTCGCGCGCCAGCACCTGGGCACGCAGCCGGTGTCGGACCTGGTGTTCACGCACAGCCATGTGGACCACTTCGGCGGCGCATTGGGCGTGCTGACCGCGCAGGACGCCAAGGCACGCAGCGTGCCCATCGTGGCGCCGGTGGGCTTCATGGAGGAGGCGACCAGCGAGAACCTGCTGCTCGGCCCCGCCATGTCGCGCCGCGCGGGCTTCATGTATGGCAGCCAGTTGCCACGCGATGCGCGCGGCGTGGTGGACAACGGCCTGGGCATGGCCGTGGCGGTCGGGCGCATCGGCATCCTGCCGCCCACCGTGCTCATCGACCAGCCCACGCAGGCGCTCGACATTGATGGCGTGCGCTTCGTGTTCCACAACGTGCCAGGCTCCGAAGCCCCGGCCGAGATGGTGTTCGAGCTGCCCGACCTGCGCGCGTTCGGTGCGGCAGAACTGGTCTCGCAGACACTGCACAACCTCTACACCCTGCGCGGCGCCAAGGTGCGCGACGCGCTGGCGTGGTCGCGCTACATCGACGGCGCCATTGCGCACGCACGCCGTGCAGATGTGGTCTTCCTGCAGCACGGCTGGCCCGTGTGGGGCCGCGAGCGCATCGACACCTTCTTGACCACGCAGCGCGACACCTACCGCTACCTGCACGACCAGACGGTGCGCCTGCTCAACGCCGGGCTGACACCCGGCGAGATCGCCGAGGCCGCGCAACTGCCCTCCACGCTGGCGGCGCAGTGGGCATCGCGCGGGTACTACGGCACCGTCAAACACAACGTGCGCGCGGTGGCGCAGTTCTACCTGGGCTGGTTCGACGCGCACCCCGCCACGCTCGACCCGCTGCCGCCTGTGGAGGCCGCGCGCCGCTACGTGGCCCTGGCAGGCGGCGCGGGCGCTGCAGTGGCCGCCGCGCGCCAGGCCTTTGACGCGGGCGACTACCGCTGGGCGGCTGAATTACTGCGTCATGTGCTGCTGGCGGACAGCAACAACGCAGCGGCCAAAGACCTGATGGCGCGCAGCTTTGAGCAGATGGGCTACGCCGCTGAATCGGCGCCCTGGCGCAACTTCTACCTGACAGGCGCGCAGGAACTGCGGCATGGCACTGCACAGCGCAACGCTTCAGGCCCGCGCGCTGCAGTGGCCGACATGCTCATGCAGACCCCCATCCCGCAGTTCCTCGATGCAATGGCCGCCTCGCTCAACGGCCCGCGCGCGGACGGCGTGCGCCTGGCCGTGGCACTGCGCTTTACCGACGCCGAAGAAAACCATGGTCTGTGGATTGAGAACGCGGTGCTGCACCACCGCCCGGGCACACCACCCTGGCCCGCCGACGCCACGCTGCTGCTCACCAAACCCGCCTTCCTGCGCCTGATGAACGGCCAGGCCACACCGCAGGAGCTGGCCGCCTCTGGCGCGCTGCGCATGGAAGGCGATGCGCAGGCTCTGCGGCAGCTGATGGGCATGCTGGACCAGCCGGTGCGTGACTTTCCGATCATGACGCGGTGATTTGAATGAAACAGGCCGCTAGCGCCTATACATAATGCGCTCAATGCTCCCAAATGAGGAGCGCAACACCAGAGCCATCCCTCGATGGCTGGCTCCTCGTCAGCCCGGTGGACCTGCAACACCGTCATCGGCCAGCGGGCTCAGTGCGGTGTCGATGTTGAAGCGGTTCTTGCCTGCCTGCTTGGCCGCATACATCGCAGCATCGGCCTGGGCGAGCAGCGCATCGGCATCGGTGCCATGGCGCGGGTAGAGCGCCGCGCCCACGCTGGCCGAGATGTGGGCAACAGCGCCCTCCAGCACAAAAGGCTGCTCCATCGCAGACAGCACCTTGCCCGCCACGACCTCGCAGTGGTCTGCCCGCTCGATGGTGGCCAGCACGATGCCGAACTCGTCGCCGCCCAGGCGCGCCACGGTGTCTTCGGCGCGCACGCAGTCTTCCAGCCGCCGAGCCACCTGCTGCAGCAGCAGGTCGCCCGCTGCATGGCCCCACTGGTCGTTGACGGACTTGAACCCGTCCAGGTCCACATAGAGCACTGCGGCGTGCCGCCCGTGGCGCCGGGCCGTTTCTAGCACACGCGCCAGGCGGTCGTGGAACATCACGCGGTTGGACAGGCCTGTGAGCGCGTCGTGCAGCACATCGTGCGACAGGCGCATCTCCAGCTCCTTGCGTGCGCTGATGTCCTGCGTCACCACCACCAGAAAGTCCGGGTGACCCTGGGCGTCCTTGACGAGGCCCAGCGCTTCGTACACCCACAACAGGCCGCCGTCCTTGCGCCGGTAGGCCTTTTCCATCTCGGGGGAGAACACGGGCGAGTGCGCCACCAGGCGCCGCGCCAGAAAGCGGCGCAGGGCTTCACGCTCGCCCTCGTCGCTCAGCGCAAACAGGTCGCGCTGGCGCAGCTCCTCCAGCGAATAGCCCAGCATGCGGCAGAACTTGTCGTTGGCACGCAGGATGCGGCCTTCGGGCGTGATGTGGGCGATGCCGGTGGCCGCCTGGTGAAAGGTGGCGCGGAACAAGCCTTCGCTGGACGCCAGTGCATCGGCCACGGCCCGCTGGCGTGCCAGCACCACAATGAGAAGCGCGCCAAAACACAGCAGCGCCACACTGGCCCCCGCGGCCAGGGCGAGGTAGTCAACGCGCCGCTGCATCACCGGTGCCAGCACCTCGTCGGAGGTCGACCCCACCGTCACCATCAACGGGTAGCCCGCCATGCTGCGGTAGCTGAGGATGCGCGGCACACCGTCCACCGCGCCGTTCTCATCGATCAGTTCGCCTTCAGGGTCTTGCGCGCGGAGCTGAAACCAGGGCAGGCCTCGCGCATCGCCGCCAAAGCTGATCTTGCCCCCTGCCTTGCGGCCGCGCACCACGCCGTCCAGCCCTGTCAGCTCCAGCAGCCCCTGTGCGCCCAGGTCGGCCTGGCGGTAAAAGTCGGTGAAGTTCGTCGGGTCCACCGACATCACCACCACACCACCAAAGCGGCCTCCCTCGCTCACGATGCGCAGCGCCATCGGAATGCGCCACTGCCTCGACACACGGCCCAGCACAGGCTCGCTCACAAACAGGTCATCGCGATCGCTGGCACGCAGCGCCTTGAAAAAGGCGCGGTCGCTGTAGTTGACGGCCCCGGTCTCCTGGCTGCTGCTGACGATGTCGCCCTGCTCGTTCACCACGCTGATGATGGTGAACATGGGCTCGCGGATCACCCCCCGCTCCACCCAGTCGCGCAGGTCAATGTCGGTGCCCTGCTGCAGGTACTGCTCGCGCACAAAGGCGGCGACCTGCTCGGCCGCCTTGAGGGTGCGGAACACCTGCTGCTCGAAGGCGATGGCCAGGTTGGCATTGGACTGCATGGCGGAGGCCACGGCCTGCTCGCGCTCGAACGCCACACGCTGCAGCGTGACCAGCCACAAGCCCGCCACGGCAACGATGCAGCCCAGCGCAATCGCCAGGCTCAGCGGCGTGACAAGGCGATAGCGGCGACGCGGGGCCCCGGCCTCAAGACGGTCGTCCGCGTCCGGTGGCCGCGTGGTGTCATCTTTTTGCTCCATGCCCCTCGAAATGTAGCGGGGCATGTGCGGCAAGTCGACAACAGGATGGCCACCGGGCGCGGCCCACGCAAATGGAACCCTACGCGAGCCGCGCCAGCACCTTGGGCAGGCTGGCCACCAGCATCGCCACGCCCGACAGGGTCAACATGCCCAGCACGATCTGCCGGAACCGCGCATCGCTGATACCGTGGTACAGCCGCGCTCCCAGCAGCACGGGCACCAGCATGGCGGGCACGACGATGGCCAGCAGCGGCAGCGCCTCGCGGGTGACCAGACCGGTGGCCAGGTAGGTGATGAAGGTCACCAGCAGCATGGCCAGGTTGAAGTTCTGGATGATGGCGCGCTGCACGTCCTTGTCCAGACCGCGCAAGGTGCACCACAGGGTGGGCAGCACGCCGGTGAAGCCGCCCAGGCCGCCCATCACGCCGCCGGCCATGCCCACCAGCGCGTCGGCCACGCGCCCGCCGCGCGTGATGCGGGGCAGCTGCTTGGCCATCAGCATCGCCGGGCACCACAGCACCAGCAGCGTGCCCAGGATGACCTTGAACGCGTCCATGTCAAGACGGGGCAGCACGGCCACGCCGATGGGGATACCCACCAGGCCACCCAGCACAAAAGGCAGCAGGCGCACCCGGTCAAAACCCCGGCGCACCGTGGCCGCCGCCACCAGCTGGCCGGTGAGCGCGCCGCACACCGCCAGCAGCGCGGCCAGGCGGGGCTCCAGCGTCCAGGCCCAGAACGACATGGCCACCATGCCAAAGCCAAAGCCCGACAGCCCCTGCACAAACCCGGCGGCCACTGCGCCCAGGGCCACGATCAACAGCACGGAATCCATGTCTCCCCCTCAATTGGTATGAACGTGCGCGGAGGCTCGCATCACGCCCCACGGAGCCCCACGCTCCTTAGCTCCTTACGCTCCTCACGTGTACGCGCGTTCGGCCGGTGAGTCCATGAAGCGCAAGCCCTGCGCACCCAGCCGCCATTGTGTGCGCTGGCGGCAGGGGCAACGCTGTGGCGGCGAGTCGCAGCGCCCGTTCAATACAGCGTGGCCTGCTGGCGCGCTGGCAGCTCGCGGTCGTAGGCGACGCCGTCAAACGCGCCCTGCGTGATGGAGGCCAGGATGGCGCCGGGGGTAGGCACGGGGCGCGGGGTGCCGGGCGGCACGGCGTCCCACAGGCGCGAGCGCTGGATGGCGCGCGCGCACTGGAAGTACACCGCCTGCACATCCACCACGATCACACACTTTGGCGGCTGGCCGTTGACCACGAAACGCGCCAGCAGGTCGGGCGCGACGCTGATGCGCGCGTTGCCGTTGACGCGCAGCGTCTCGCCCACGCCGGGGATGAGGAACAGCAGCGCCACGCGCGGGTCGGCCACGATGTTGCGCAAGCTGTCGGCGCGGTTGTTGCCACGGCGCTCGGGCAGCAGCAAGGTTTTGTCGTCCAGCAGTTGCACAAAGCCGGCGGGGTCGCCACGCGGCGAGGCGTCCAGCCCGCCGGGGCCGGTGGTGGCCAGCACGGCAAAGGGCGACGCCGCGATCATGGCGCGGTAGGCGGGGTGCACATACGGCAGCTCTTTGTGGACGGAGGCATCGCTCAGCGTGCCCAGCAGGGCCTCCAGGCGTGGCAGGGTGTCGATGGCGTGCTCGTCGCGGGCGGGGGTCATGGGGCGGCTTCCTTCGGGTGGGTGGGCAAGGGAGCGGCCATGGTGCAGCAGGCCTGCCGCGCTGACAAACGACTTTGCAGCCGGTTATGCGTGCAAAAAATGCACGCATGGATCTTCGCGAAGGACTGCCTGCGATGGCTTCGCCACAGGACCGCGCCAGCAGCAACAGAAGCGGCGCGCATCCAGCCCACCGGCCAGACGCGCGCCGCCCCCTCGTTCAACGCGCCGGGCGCAGCTTGACGCCAGGGAAGTCCACCGGCACGGCCAGCGCCACGTTCACGTAGTTGGTGAACAGGTTGAGCGCCACATGGGCCACGATCTCGACGATCTGCTCGTCGTTCACGCCCTGGTCGCGCAGGGCCTGCACATCGGCCGCATCGACCTGGCCGCGTTCGTTGACCAGTTGCAGCACAAAGCGCAGCACGGCGGCCGTGCGCGGGTCGGCCGATTCGCCCGCCTGCGCGGCGGCCAGGGCCTCGCCACTCACGCCCGCCTTGCGGCCCAGTGCGGTGTGGGCGGCCAGGCAATAGTCGCAGGCATTGCGGTTGGCCACGGCCACGGCGATCTGCTCGCCCAAAGCTGCGCCGATCACGCCGCCTCCCAAGGCGCCAAACGCACCCCACATGCTTTGCAGCGCAGCGGGCGAGTTGGCCACGGCGCGGAACATGTTGGGCGTGGCGCCAAAGGCTCCGTGGACCTGGTCGAGCACGGCGCGCACAGTGCTGGTGGCGGCGGTGCGGTCGACGAGGGGGACGCGGGCGATGGAAGAAGAAGTAGCGGACATGGTGTGTTCCTTGAAGGTCATGAAGGGTTGGTGAGAACTTGTGCCTGTTCTCGGCACCCCTGCAGTGTCCGGCGCCAGCGTGTACCATTTGGCACATAAAATCCACAATTCATACCCAATCATCCAAAACTATGCCACCAAGCGTTCCCGCACCCGCGCAGGCCTCCACCCCGCTCGACCGGTTGTCGCCGCTGCTGGAGCGGTTTCGGGTGCGGGCGCACCTGTTCCACAACGGGCCGCTGTGTGGCGTGACGCACTTTGCGGCGGCGCCGGGCCGGGGCTTTTTGCATGTGCTGCGCCAGGGCGAGATGGTGGTGACGCACCAGCCCCAGGCCGGCCCGCCCGAGCGGCTTCAGGTGTGCGAGCCCAGCCTGCTGTTCTATGCCCGGCCGCTGGAGCACTTCTTTCACAACGCGCCCACCGAGGGCTCGGACTTCACCTGCGCCGCGCTGGACTTTGACGGCGGCGCAAGCCACCCGCTGGCCCGCGCCCTGCCGCCGCTGGTGGTGCTGCCGCTGGGCGCGGTGGACGGGCTGCAGCAGTCGCTGGACCTGCTGTTTGCCGAAACCGACCGCCTGCGCTGCGGCCACCGCGTGCTGGCCGACCGCCTGTTTGAAGTAGTGCTGCTGCAGTTGCTGCGCTGGCTGCTGGACCACCCGCAGCAAGCACAGATGCCCCCCGGCCTGCTGACGGGCCTGGCCGACCCGCAACTGTCGCGCACGCTCACGGCCCTGCACGAGGCACCCGGCGAGCCGTGGAGCCTGGCGCAGATGGCCCAGCAGGCGGGCATGTCGCGCAGCGCGTTTGCCGCCCGCTTCAAGGCCGTGGTGGGGGACACGCCAGCCGACTACCTGGCGCACTGGCGGCTCACGCTGGCGCAGGCGCATTTGCGTGCAGGCCGGTCGCTCAAGTCCATCGCCCATGAACTGGGCTACGCCAACCCCTCGGCGCTGTCGCGCGTGTTTGCGCAAAAGCTGGGGATGTCAGCGCGGGACTGGCGGGAGGCGGTGGACGAAGGGCGTTGACACCCAGCCCGGGCAGCGCCGCAGGGGCACCCAGGAGCCCCTGGCCCCGGTTTTCAAGCCAAAAGCGGCGGATGCGCTAGTGGAATATGCACCAGCAGCTATTAATTACATAGCAAATAGCCACCCACCGCGCGCGCCCCCTCCACTAGGCGCGTCACGCCTTCTCAGACGTTGATGGCCGCTGCCGACCCGGCCTGCTTGCGCAGCTCGAACTTCTGGATCTTGCCGGTGCTGGTCTTGGGCAGCTCGCCAAACACCACGGCGCGTGGCACCTTGAAGCCCGCCAGGTGCTTCTTGCAGTGCGCCACGATGTCTTCGGGCGTGGTCTGGGCACCGGCCTTCAGCTCGACAAACGCGCAGGGCGTCTCGCCCCACTTGGGGTCGGGCTTGGCCACCACGGCAGCGGCCAGCACGTCGGGGTGGCGGTAGAGCACGTCTTCGACCTCGATGGACGAGATGTTCTCGCCGCCCGAGATGATGATGTCCTTGCTGCGGTCCTTGATCTTGATGTAGCCGTCGGGGTACTGCACGGCCAGGTCGCCGCTGTGGAACCAGCCGCCCGCAAAGGCCTCGTCGGTGGCCTTGGGGTTCTTGAGGTAGCCCTTCATGGCGATGTTGCCCTTGAACATGATCTCGCCCATGGTTTCGCCGTCCTGCGGCACGGGCAACATGGTCTCGGGGTCCAACACGCGCACGTCGCGCTCCAGGTGGTAGCGCACGCCCTGGCGGGCGTTGAGGCGGGCGCGCTCGCCAATGTCGAGCGCATCCCAGGCCTCGTGCTTGGCGCACACCGTCGCGGGGCCGTACACCTCGGTCAGGCCGTACACATGGGTCAGGTCAAAGCCCATCTTTTCCATGCCTTCGATCATCGAGGCCGGTGGCGCGGCGCCCGCCACCATGGCCTTGACGCCTGCAGGAACGCCCGCCTTCATGGCCTCGGGCGCGTTGACCAGCAGCCCGTGCACGATGGGCGCACCGCAGTAGTGCCTAACGCCGTGGGTGCGGATGGCGTCGAAGATGGCCTGCGCGTCCACACGGCGCAGGCACACGTTGACGCCCGCACGCGCCGCAATGGTCCACGGAAAGCACCAGCCGTTGCAGTGGAACATGGGCAGCGTCCACAGGTACACCGCGTGCTTGGGCATGTCCCACTCCAGCACGTTGCTGATAGCGTTGGTGGCGGCGCCCCGGTGGTGGTAGACCACGCCCTTGGGGTTGCCGGTGGTGCCGCTGGTGTAGTTGAGCGCAATCGCATCCCACTCGTCGGCAGGCAGGCTCCAGGCAAAGGTGGCGTCGCCACTGGCCACAAAGGCCTCGTACTCGGTGCCGCCCAGGCTTTGCACGGCGGGGCCGTAGAGCGCGTCCTGCACCTCGATCACGCGGATGGGCGTGGTGCCCGTGCGCAGGGCCAGCGCCTTGGCCATGGTGCCAGTGAATTCCGGGTCCACGATCACGGCCTTGGCCTCGCCGTGGTCGAGCATGAAGGCGATGGCCTCCGGGTCCAGCCGGGTGTTGAGGGTGTTGAGCACCGCGCCCGCCATGGGCACGCCAAAGTGCGCCTCCACCATCGGCGGCGTGTTGGGCAGCATCACGGCCACGGTGTCGTTCTTGCCGATGCCGGCCTGGGTCAGCGCGCTGGCCAGCTGGCGGCAGCGCGCGTAGGTCTGGGCCCAGGTCTGGCGCAGCGCGCCGTGCACGATGGCCAGGCGGTCGGGGTAGACCTCGGCCGTGCGTTCGATGAACGACAGGGGCGACAGGGCGGCAAAGTTGGCTTCGTTGCGGGGCAGGTGCTGGTCAAAGATGGAGGTCATGGGTCGGTGCAAGAAGGTGAACTACACACAGCCTAGCGCCGCAGGCTGACACGAAAGCAACACGGGCCAGCGCAAGCGCGGTGTGGACTGCGGTGCGCAGCCTCACAACCTTCGCTTGTGGCTCTGCTTGATGCGGTACATGGCCGCGTCGGCGCTGGCCATGAGTGTGCGCGCATCCTGCGCGTCGCGGGGGAACAGGCTCAGGCCAATGCTGGCGCGCACGGCCAGGGGCTCGCCATCGATGTCCAGCGGTGGCTCGAACGCGTGCTGCAGCTTGGTCACGATCTGCAGCGCAGCCTCTTCGGAATCCACGTTTTCGCACAGCACCGTGAACTCGTCCCCGGCGAGCCGGGCCACGGTGTCCACCTGCCGCACGGCGCCGACGATGGTGCGTGCCACCGCCTGCAGCACCAGGTCGCCCACGGCATGCCCGCGCGTGTCATTGATGGCTTTGAACTCATCCAGGTCCACGAACAACAGTGCACAGCTGCGGCCGCTGCGGCGCGACAGCTCCAGCACCTGGGCCAGGCGCTGCTCGAACATGCGGCGGTTGGGCAGGCCGGTGAGTGCGTCGTGGTGCGCCAGGTGGGCCATGGCGTCACGGCTCAGGTTCAGCTCGGCCAGCTGGCGGCTGATCTGCTGCTCCATATCCTGGAAGCTGCGGGCCAGCTCGCCCACCTCGTCGCCCCGGTGCACCGGCAGCGCGCCGTGGGCCTCCCCGCGTGAAAACGCCTGCGCCGCCTTCACCATGGCCTGCAGCGGCTGGGTCACCAGGCGCGATACCCCAGCCGCCAGGGCCACACCCACCACGCTGAGCACCAGCAGGATCTTGAGGATGCTGCGCCCCAGGTCCAGCACCTCGCCCTGCACCACGGCCAGCGGCTGCGAGAGCCCCACGACCATGAAACGCCCCTCGTCCGCGTTGCCAAAGGGCATGCGCACAAAGGCAAAAACACGCGCCTCCTCGTCGTCGGTGCCGGACTGGCTGAGTACCGCCTCTTCGGCACGGCCATCGACCAGCGCGGCCACCTGCGGGAACGACTCCTGGATCAGGATGCGCTGGCCCCGGTCAAAGCCAAAGGTCTGCGCGGCGTCCGGGTGCACCAGAAAGTCACCCCAGCGGTTGCTCAGATAAAACCCGTAAGGGGTCGGCAGCGCCGCATTGAAGTTGTGCAGGAACGGCGCGGCCGCCACCCGCACCACCACTACGCCCCGCAGCTGGCCCCCCTGCACCACGGGCGATGCCATGTTGAACACGGGCACGGCCGCCTCCTGCGCGGCGTCTTCGTGGTTGATGCCGAACTCGGACACATACACCTCCCCATCGGGCAGGCTGAGGGCCTCGAACACAAACGGAAAGTGCGACTTCTCCTGTAGCTGGTCATCGGGCACGCGCACCAGCTTGTCGCCCTGGCGGTCGATGCGCACCAGCTCCAGCCCGTAGTCGCTGGCGCTGATGAAGCGGATCTGCAGATAGGCGGGATGGGCCTGCAGGTTGGCCTTGAACAGGTCGGCCAGCCGTCCCTGGTCTTGTTCGACGGCAGCGGCGTCGGCCAGAAAGGCCGTGTCGCGCGCCACCGTGCCAAAGCCCGCCTGCATGTGGCGCGCCAGCACCTGCGTGGTGGCCAGCAGCGAGCGCTCGGCCCGCCCCTGCAGGCGTTCGCGGCTCGAGTCAAAGGTGTAGTAGCCCGCCAGAACGGCCGCGAACACACTGAACGAGGCCAGCAGGGCCCCCAGCCTCAGCGCGATGCTCCATTTCACGCGTGCCATCGGTCAGAACCGGTTGGGTCGGTCGCCCGACACGATGCGTTGCCAGAGGCGGGCGCGCAGGGCTTCGTCTTCCACCGGCTCCAGCCACACGATGGGGCCCATGGTCCCCCCGGGCACATCGCCCGCCAGCGCTGGTGGCTCGTCCAGGGTGTTGGCCAGCCCTTGGCGCCGCGTGAACTCGCGGCTCACGGCCGGGTCGAGCATGTAGTTGATCCACTCGGCAGCCAGCGCGACCTGGGTGGAGCGGCGGGTGATGGCCCAGCAATCCAGCCAGGCGAGCGCGCCCTCCTTGGGCACCACGTAGCCCACATCCAGTCCCGCATCGCGCAGCTGCTTGAGCTGCTGCTGGCCGTAGTTGGCGTGCATTACCGCCACATTGTGCTTGCGAAACAGCTCCACCGACTCCTCGGGCAGGCTGTAGAACGACCGCACATTGCGCCGCAGGGCCACCAGGTCCTTGGCCAGTGGGCTGAAACGGGCGGCGTCGATGCGAAACGGCGGCAGGCCCCGGCGCATGGCGGCCAGCGAAAAACCGTGGCTGCTGCCGTCAAACGCCAGCACCTTGCCCTGCCAGCGTGGGTCCCACAGCACGGCGATCGACTGCGGTGGCGTGCTGAACTGCTGGCGGTCGTACACCAGCCCCATCTCGGAGTAGGTGAAGGGCATGGCATAGACCTCGCCCCGCCAGCCAATGCCCGAGATGGTGTGCAGCTGGCGAAACCGGGGCAGCTGCCCTGCGGTGTTGCGGATGTTGCTCAACGGCAACGGCGCGAGCTTGTCATGGAGGATCAGCCGCGCAATTTCCGCCGTGTTGGCAGCCACCAGGTCAAAACCCGGCCCGTCGGTGCTGTCCATCTTGGCGCGCAAGACGTCATCCGATGCCACGATGGTGATCTCCACCTTGACCCCATGGCGCTTCTCGAACACCGCGACAAAGTCCGGGTCGGCATAACCCGGCCAGGCCAGCACCCTGAGGACCGTCGCGGCCTGCGAGGCCCCCGGCAGCCATGCGAGCCCCGCCAGCGCGAACAGCAGCACGGGCAGGCTGGCGCGCCACCCGTGCAGCGCCCTACCCGCCAACGCCCGCCCACATGCCGCGAACCCCATGCCAAAAGCCTTTCCAGCAATAACTGGTTACAAAGAGTTTACGCGGACAATAGGGCGCGTGACGATCCCTCAGTCTTTCATTCAGGAACTGCTCACCCGTGTGGACGTGGTGGACATCGTGGGGCGCTACGTCCAGCTGAAAAAAGGTGGCGCCAATTTCATGGGGCTGTGCCCCTTTCACGGAGAGAAGTCGCCCTCTTTCAGCGTCAGCCCCGCCAAGCAGTTCTATCACTGCTTTGGCTGCGGCAAGAACGGCAATGCCATCAGCTTTCTGATGGACCACGCGGGCATGGGGTTTGTCGAGGCCGTCCAGGACCTGGCCCAGAGCGTGGGCCTGCAGGTGCCCGATGACGACATCTCCCCGCAGGAAAAGGAACGCGCCGCCGCCGCGCGACAGAAACAAGCCACGCTGAACGAGGTGCTGGAGAAAGCCGCCGACGCCTACCGCCGCCACCTGCGCGAGTCGCAGCGCGCCATCGGGTACTTCAAGGGCCGGGGTGTCTCGGGCGCGGTGGCCAAGCGCTACGGCCTGGGCTACGCGCCCGAAGGCTGGCGCAGCCTGGCCAGCGTGTTCCCAAGCTATGACGACCCGCTGCTGGAGGAAAGCGGCCTGGTCATCGTCAACGACGAAGACGGTGGCAAGCGCTATGACCGGTTCCGCGACCGGGTGATGTTCCCCATCCGCAACGTCAAGGGCGAGTACATCGGCTTTGGTGGCCGGGTGCTGGGGGACGACAAGCCCAAGTACCTCAACTCCCCCGAAACCCCGGTGTTCCATAAGGGGCGCGAGCTGTACGGCCTGTTCGAGGCCCGCACGCCCATCCGGGAGGCGGGCTACGCGCTGGTCACCGAGGGCTATATGGACGTGGTGGCCCTGGCGCAGCTGGGTTTTCCGAACGCGGTGGCCACACTGGGCACGGCGTGCACGCCAGAGCATGTGCAAAAGCTGCTGCGGTTTACCGACGCGGTGGTGTTCAGCTTTGACGGCGACAACGCCGGGCGGCGCGCCGCGCGCAAGGCCCTGGACGGCGCCCTGCCCCATGCCACCGACACGCGCAGCATCAAGTTTCTGTTCCTGCCCGCAGAGCACGACCCGGACAGCTTCATCCGCGACCATGGCACCGACGCCTTTGCGCGCCATGTGAGCGACGCCATGCCGCTGAGCCGCTTCCTGGTCGAATCGGCCAGCGAGGGCTGCGACCTGGCCACCGCCGAAGGCCGCGCCCACATGGCCAGCAATGCACGCCCGCTGTGGACGGCGCTGCCCGACGGCGTGCTCAAGCGCCAGCTGCTGGGCGAGCTGGCCGAGCTGACCCAGCTCAATGCCCGCGACCTGTCCGACCTGTGGGGCCAGGCCGCCGCCCGCGACGGCCTGCGCGCTGTACACCATGCCCCCCCGCAGCGCCACCCGCCCCGTACCGCCCCTGATGACGCCCCCAGTTGGGATGCCCCGCCCGACACCGATGGCTGGCAACCCCACAGCGAGTCGACAGGCACGGCCTACGACCCCGGCTACGGCAGTTACGGCAACCAGGGAGGCTACGGAGGCCAAAATGGCTATGGCAGCGGCGGCAAGCCCCCGTTCCGCAAGGGAGGCGACTGGAAAAGCGGCGGAGGCTGGAAAAAGCGCGACAAGGACGCTCCCTGGCCGCCCCAGCCCCGTTTGCCCCGCACGCCGGCCATGGGCCGGGCGGACCACGCGGCGCGGCTGCTGCTGTCGCACATGGCGTTTCTGGAAGAGCTGACGCACGACGACCACACCACACTGGCGGCCCAGCCTGCGCCCCATGGGCCACTGTTTGCGTGGCTGGAGGCGCAGTTCCACGAACATGGCCCCCTGGCCTGGGCCGTGCTGCGCGAAAGCCTGCGCGATCACGAGTGCGAAGAGCTGGCCGTCAAGGTGATGACCGGCTCGCATGCGCAGACCGAGGGCGAACTGCACGAATTGCGGCTGGAGCTGCGCGACCTGCTCACCCGCATGCAGATCGAAGACATCAAGGAGCAGCAAAAAGTGCTGGTGCTGCAGGTGGCACAAGACCCCTCTGCCCTGGAGCGTTACCGGGCGCTGGCCGAAAAGCGCAAGGAACTGGAGCAAATAGCGCCAAAAACCACTTGAATAGGGTCTGGGCGGTATAATATAAGGTTAGTTATTGGCAAGAGCGACAGCAGCACCTCCGAGCCGGGCCACCGTGACAAACGCGCACCTATGCGCTGATGGGCCCACTTATCGCAAGGACTGCACACCAAATGATCGCCCAGACATCTTGCCGCTGAGGGTGTCCCCTCCAGGCGCAAAGCCCTCGTTGCTTTGCGTTGCCACCCGCGCCGGGATCTGAGGCGCTTGCGTTTTCTTTGTGTCCGTTTTTGATTCTGAGGTTGCTCCATGCCCGCTCAAAAGTCCGCGAAGTCGCCCAAGTCTGCCCCAGGCACCGCCGCAAAGGCTGTCTCCAAAACCGCGGCCAAAGCGCCGGCCAAGGCGGCCCCCAAAAAGGCCGCTGCCGCCGCGCCCGCCCCGGTCGCCAAGAAAGTGAAAACTGTGCCCGTGAAAAGTACCGCCGAGCTGATCAAAGCTGCCGATGAGTTGCTGAAGAAGAAACCTGCCCGCGCCAAGGCCGTCGCCGCAGCCGCCGACGACGAAGAAGCGCCCAAGAAAAAGCCTGGCCGCCCCGCCAAGGCTGCTGGTGCCGCCGAAGCCAAAGCCCCCGCCAAGCGCGGCCGCAAGCCCAAGGCAGCCGCCGGTGGCGATGAGAGCGTGGACGATACCGACCTGTCGGACATCGAGGCCGATCTCGAAGGCGAGATCGAAGAGACCCCCGAGGCAGCCGCCACGGTCGAGAAGGTCAAGCCCCTGCGCATGAAGATCAGCAAGGCCAAGGAACGCGCCTTGATGAAGGAATTCGGCCTGGACGAAACCGTCCTGTCCGAAGAGGACATGCAAAAGCGCCGCCAGCGCCTGAAGGCCCTGATCAAGCTGGGCAAGACCCGCGGCTACCTCACGCACGTTGAAATCAACGACCACTTGCCCGACAAGCTGGTCGATGCCGAAACCCTCGAAGCCGTCATCACCACCCTGAACGACCTGGGCGTGGCGGTGTACGAGCAGACGCCCGATGCCGAAGCGCTGATCATCACGGACAACGCTCCCGCTGGCGCCACCGAGGAAGAAGCCGAAGAAGCCGCCGAAGCCGCGCTGTCCACCGTGGACTCGGAATTCGGCCGTACCACCGACCCCGTGCGCATGTACATGCGCGAAATGGGCACCGTGGAGCTGCTGACCCGCGAAGGCGAAATCGAAATCGCCAAGCGCATCGAAGGCGGCCTGATGGCCATGATGGAGGCGATCAGCGCATCGCCCGCCACCATCGCCGAGATCCTCAACATGGGCGAGGAAATCCGCGAAGGCAAGGTCGTCATCTCGACCATCGTGGACGGCTTCTCCAACCCCAACGAGGCCGACGACTATGTGGCCGAAGAAGACTTCGACGAATTCGACGAGGCCGATGACGACGACGGCAAGGGCGGCTCCAAGGCGCTGACCAAGAAGCTGGAAGAACTCAAGAAGCAGGCACTGGAGCGCTTCGACAAGCTGCGCGAGCTGTTCGAGAAAGTGCACAAGGTCTACGACAAGGAAGGCTACGGCACGCCCGCCTATGTCAAGGCGCAAGCCGCTTTGTCGGCCGAGCTGATGACCATCCGCTTCACCGCCAAGACCATCGAGAAGCTGTGCGACATGGTGCGCGGCCAGGTGGACGACGTGCGCAAGAAGGAACGCGAGCTGCGCCGCATCATCGTGGACAAGTGCGGCATGCCCCAGGAGACCTTCATCAAGGACTTCCCGCCCAACCTGCTGAACCTGCAGTGGGTCGAGAAGCAGGCCACCGCCGGCAAGCCCTGGTCGGCCGTGATCGCGCGCAACATCCCGCCCATCCAGGACCTGCAGCAAAAGCTGATCGACCTGCAGTCGCGCGTGGTCGTGCCGTTGGCTGAGCTCAAAGGCATCAACAAGCGCATGAACGAAGGTGAAGCCACCTCGCGCGATGCCAAGAAGGAAATGATCGAGGCCAACCTGCGCCTTGTGATCTCCATTGCCAAGAAGTACACCAACCGTGGCCTGCAGTTCCTCGACTTGATCCAGGAAGGCAACATCGGCCTGATGAAGGCAGTGGACAAGTTCGAATACCGCCGGGGCTACAAGTTCTCGACGTACGCCACCTGGTGGATTCGCCAGGCCATCACCCGCTCGATCGCCGACCAGGCGCGCACCATCCGTATCCCGGTGCACATGATCGAGACGATCAACAAGATGAACCGCATCAGCCGCCAGCACTTGCAAGAGTTTGGTTTCGAGCCCGATGCGTCCATACTGGCGGCCAAGATGGAGATCCCCGAGGACAAGATCCGCAAGATCATGAAGATCGCCAAGGAGCCGATCTCCATGGAAACGCCGATCGGCGACGACGACGACAGCCACCTGGGCGACTTCATCGAGGACGGTGCCAACACCGCGCCTATCGAAGCGGCCATGCAGGCCGGCCTGCGCGACGTGGTCAAGGACATCCTGGACGGCCTCACGCCGCGCGAAGCCAAGGTACTGCGCATGCGCTTCGGTATCGAGATGACCAGCGACCACACGCTGGAAGAAGTGGGCAAGCAGTTTGACGTGACCCGCGAGCGCATTCGCCAAATAGAAGCCAAGGCGCTGCGCAAGCTCAAGCACCCCAGCCGCTCTGACAAGCTGCGCAGCTTCATCGACTCGCTGTAAGCCTCGCGACCCAGCCTTTACTGGCTCCAACGCCCTGCCCCGCACCTGCGGCGCAGGGCGTTTTTCATGCTGCGCTGATCGGCGCACCGCTCTGCACGGGGCCATAAACCCCGCGTTTACCCTGATGCCAGCGACAGCAGACTGACAGCTTGGCTGGCGACCATTGCGCGCAGCCCAGGTGGTGCGCAGGTCCCTTCCCTGTGCATGCCGCCACAGGCTGACTGCGTTGCTTCGGCGTGGCAACGCGCAAGCAACCCAGTCAGGGCGCTCCCGCAGCGGCCTGAGATCTGGTTCCCGACGCCCTTCCTGCCTTCCCTCTTGTCAAAGGACTTTCCATGTCTGCAGCCATCGACCGCCGCCGTGCCCTTGCCCAATCCGTTGCGACCGCCCTGGCCTGGACTGCGCTCGGCCCCTCCGCCTGGGCGCAGAGCGCTGCGACAGCAGCCCGTCCTGCCCCTGCAGCCGCCAAGCCTGCCAAGCTGGCGGGCACCGTGCGCATCGTGATCCCTGCCAATGCCGGTGGCGGCTGGGACCAGACAGGCCGAGCCCTCGGAGCAGCCATGGTCGCAGCCGGCGCTGCGGACCAGGTGGAATACGAAAACATCGGCGGCAAGGGGGGCACCATCGGCCTGGCCAAATACGCCGAAAAGTACAGCAACGACCCCAACACGCTGCTGATGGGTGGCATGGTGATGGTGGGCGCCGTGGCACTGCAAAAGCCTGCAGTGGACATGACACAGATCCAGCCCCTGGCGCGGCTCACCAGCGACTATCTGGTGGCCGCAGTGGCCGCCAACTCGCCCATCAAGACCACCAAGGACCTCGCCGATGCGCTGCGTGCCGACCTCAAGGCCGTGCCGATTGCCGGCGGTTCGGCCGGTGGTGTGGACCACATCTACGCAGGCGTGCTGGCCCGCGCCGCCAAGGCCAACCCGGAGGGGCTGGTCTACAAGCCCTTCCCTGGCGGTGCCGAGGTGGTCGAGGCCGTGCTGTCGGGCAACGCGGCCCTGGGTTTGTCGGGCTACAGCGAGTTCAACGATGCCATTGCCAGCGGCAAGCTGCGCGCCGTGGGCGTGTCGTCGCGCCGCAGCGTCTTTGGCCTGCCGTCGTTCCGCGAACAAGGGCTGGATGCCGTGATGGCGAACTGGCGCGGTGTGTTCACCGGCAAGGGCGTGTCCGCCGCACGCACGGCGGAGATGCTGGCCGCCGTTGAGGCCGCCACCCGCCACGAATCCTGGCTGCGCACGCTCAAGCAGAACCGGTGGGAACCCTCTTGGCTCACCGGCAAGGATTTGGCAGAGTTCATGGAACTGGACCTCACGACCGCCCGCGTGATGGTGTACCTGCTCAAGCTGAAGGCCTGAGAAGGTCTGAACACCCCCGCCGCAAGCGCCTCTGAGCACCAGCCGACCGGCCTGCTGCAGAACCTTTGGAGCCTCTGATGAAAATGTCCAACTACTCCATCGGCGCACGCATGGCCACGGCCCTGGGCCTGGTGCTGGCCCTGCTGCTGGGGGCCGCGCTGTTCGGCATTGCGGCTCTGTACCAAACGCTCGGCACCTACGACACCACGGTGCAACAGCGCGTGGCGCAGGAGCGCGCCGTGAGCCGCATGGAAAGCGAGTTCAAGACCCAGGTGCTGGAGTGGAAGAACACCCTGCTGCGTGGAGAGGACTCGCGCAAGCGCGAGCTGCACTGGAACGCCTTCCAGGCCAGTGAAAAACGGGTGGCCGATGCGGCCAAGGCGCTGGAGCCCCAGCTGACCGACGCGCAGGAAAAGGCGGCGCTGCAAAAGTTCACCCAGGCCCATGCCCAGATGGCGCAGGGCTACCGCAAGGGCTTTGAGGTGTTCCAGTCGCTGGGCTTTGTGCCCTCGGCGGGTGATGCGGACGTGGCCGACATCGACCAGGGCCCGGCCAAGCTGCTCACCGAGCTGAGCCAGCAGGTGGCCGCCAGCAGCGCGGCCATTGCCCAGGAGGCCGCGCAGGACGCCCGGCGCGCACTGTTCAGCAGCCTGGTGGCACTTGCACTGGTCACGGCGCTGGGCGCCTGCGCGGGCTGGCTGCTCACCCGCTCGGTGGTGCGCCCCCTGGGGGTGGCGGTGTCGGTGGCGCACAAGGTGGCGGCGGGCGATCTCACCACCCGCATCGAGGTGGAGGGCAAGGATGAACCCGCGCGCCTGCTGGAGGCGTTGCGCGCCATGCAGGACAACCTGGAAAACGTGGTCTCTGGCGTGCGCAGCAATGCCGAGGGCGTGGCCAGCGCCAGCGCCGAAATTGCGCAGGGTAATGCCGACCTGAGCATGCGCACCGAAGAGCAGGCATCGTCGCTGGACGAAACCACCTCGTCGATGCAGCAGCTGCAGTCCACCGTGCAGCAGAACGCCTCCAACGCCCAGCGCGCGAACGAGCTGGCGCGCAACGGCGCCACTGTGGCGCAGCGGGGGGGTGACGTGGTCACGCAGATGGTGGAGGTGGTGCAGGGCATCCAGGACAGCTCGCGCCGCATTGCCGACATCATTGGCGTCATCGACGGCATCGCATTCCAGACCAACATCCTCGCGCTCAATGCCGCCGTCGAGGCCGCGCGCGCCGGTGAACAGGGCCGGGGCTTTGCCGTGGTGGCCAGCGAGGTGCGCAACCTCGCCACCCGCAGCGCCAGCGCCGCACGCGAGATCAAGCAGCTCATCCAGACCAGCGTGGAGCGCGTGCAGGCCGGCTCGGACCTGGCGCGCAATGCAGGCACCACCATGGCCGAGGTGGTGTCGTCCATCCAGGGTGTGAGCGCGCTGATGGAAGAGATCAGCCAGGCCAGCGCCGCACAGACCAGCGACATGCTGCGCGTGACACAGGCCATCGTGCGCATGGACGAGGCGACACAGCAGAACGCCGCCCTGGTCGAAGAAAGCGCCGCTGCTGCAGGCAGCCTGAGCGGGCAAGCGCAGCAACTGGTGGAGGCCGTGGAGGTGTTCCGCCTGCGCCACGCCCATCCCGCCCACCCCGCGCTCCCCGCGCCGCGCGCCTGACGCGGGTTGCCGCAAGGCAGTTGTGCATCACACCGCCCCCGCGATGGCACCGCAGCCCTGCGGGCGCAGGGCCACGGCGGCCATGCAAATGCTATCAATAAGATAGCCGCTCAGGCATATTGCACTAGCGCAAGCGCCCGAAAACCCTCAAAGCCTGCCTGATGCTGCGCGAAAACACGCTGCAGGCAGACCCCTGCGCTGCGTCAGTCGATCTTCACGTTCGCGTTCTTCACCACCTGCGCCATGCGCACTGCTTCGCTGCGGAAGAAGGCGGCGGCCGGCTCGGGCGGCGTGAGCTTGATCTCGTAGCCCTGCGCAATCAGCGCATCACGGGCCTCGGGCATCTCCATGGCGGCCTTGAAGCCGTTGTACAGCCGCGCCAGCTCGGCTTTGGGCAGGCCCGCAGGCGCCACGGGGGCGATCCACCCGTCCAGCTCGTAGCCTGGCAGGCCTTGTTCGGCAATGGTGGGCACGCCCGGCAGTGCCGCCACGCGGGTGGCCGTGGTCACCCCCAGGGCCCGCAAGGCGCCTGCCTTGATGTGCGCAGCCGCCGGTGCCACTGCCACCACCCCCAGCTGCACCTGCCCACCCAGGATGTCGTTCATCAGCGGGCCCATACCCCGGTAGGGGATGTGCTTGATGTCGATCTTGGCCTGGTCCACGAACATGGCCGCACCCAGGTGCAGGATGGTGCCGTTGCCCGACGAGCCATAGTTGAGCACGCCGGGTTTGGACTTGGCCAGCGCGATCAGCTCCTGCACCGTCTTGGCGGGCACCGCAGGGTGCGCGACCAGCACAAACGGCGTGGCACCCAGGATGGTGATGGGGGTGATGTCGGCCAGCGAGTCGAACGGAATGTTCTTGTACACGCTGGGGTTGACCACGTGGTTGTTGGACACCACGCCGATCACCGAGCCGTCCTTGGGTGCGCGCACGATTTGCGTGGTGCCGGTGATGCCACCCGCGCCCGGCAGGTTCTCGATGACGACGGGCTGGCCCAGCGCCTTGGCCAGGCTGGTGCTGATGGCGCGGATGGCGCCGTCGGCCCCTGAGCCCGCCGACAGCGGCAGGATCACGCGCAGCGGCTTGCCGTCGCCCTGGGCACGCGCCATGCGGGGCAGGCCCCAGGCTGCGGCGCCCAGCGCGGCCGCGCCGGTGGCCAGCGCCTGGCGGCGCGTGAGCACGCCATGGCGGGCGGGCGCGATGCGGTGCATGTCAAAAGCAGGGGTGGGCTGGGGCACGGTTGTCTCCGGTAGTGGGGTTGGAATCCGGGGCCTGCGGTCTGCGCCGCGTGGGCTGCCCCGGTCGTCAAGGAAAAATCAGGCAATGGCCCCGGTGGCCTGCAGCGCGGTCACTTCATCGGCCGTGTAGCCCAGGCCCTGCAGCAGCTCGGCCGTGTGCTGGCCCAGGCGCGGCGGGTCGCAGCGCACATCCAGGCGCTGGCCGTCCATGCGCAGCGGCATCAGCGTGATCTGCGCGGTCTGCCCGGCACGTTCGCCATCGGGCAGCGTGATGTCGGCGAGGCCCCCCGTGGCTTGCAGGTGCGGGTCGTCAAACAGTTCTTCGGGCCGGCGGATGGGGGCAAACGGCAGGCCGTGGCGCTCGAAGATCGCGGCCAGTTCGTCGGCCGTGTGCTGCGCCAGCCGCTCGCGCAGCACCGGCATCAGCGTGGGGCGGGCGCGCACGCGGTCGTTGTTGGTGGCCAGGCCGGTGTCGGCCTTCAGGTCGGCATAGCCCATGGCGTCGCAGAAGGTCTGCCACTGCGCATCGCTCACGGCGGCCAAAAAGATCTGCCCGCCGTCCTTCACGCTGAACACGTCATACACGGCCCAGGACGAGATGCGGTCGGGCATGGGCGCGGCCGGTTTGCCGGTGACGGCGTACTGCATCATGTGCTGGCCGACCAGGAACACGTTGTTCTCGAACAGGGCCGAGTCCACCTCCTGCCCGCGCCCGGTGATGCCGCGCTGCATCAGCGCCGCCATGGCACCGATGGCACCGAACATGCCGCCCATGATGTCGTTCACGCTGCTGCCCGCGCGCAGCGGGTCGCCAGGGCGTCCGGTCATGTAGGCCAGGCCGCCCATCATCTGCACCACTTCGTCCAGCGCCGTGCGGTGCTCGTACGGGCCGGGCAAGAAGCCGGTGTGGTTGACGTAGATGAGGCGCGGGTTGACCTGGCTCAGCGCGGCATAGTCCAGGCCGTATTTGGTCATCACGCCGGGCTTGAAGTTTTGCGCCACCACGTCGGCCGATGCGGCCAGCTTGCGCGCCACCGCCAGGCCCTCGGGGCTGCGCAGGTCGAGCGCAATGCTCTTCTTGTTGCGGTTGAACATGGGGAAGAAGCCCGCGCCCGCGCCCAGCAGGTGGCGCGTGCGGTCGCCGTCCACCGGCTCGACCTTGATGACCTCGGCCCCCAGATCGGCCAGCACCATGCCGCAGGTGGGGCCCATGACCATGTGGGTGAACTCCACCACGCGCAGGCCTTCGAGCGGCAGGCGGGGGGACGAGGGAGTGGCGGGTGTGTTGTGCATGTTCAGAGCGTTCAGAAAGGGGTTCAGGCCGTTGCTGCTTCGCGCAGCGCTGCAGGTGCGGCATTCTGCGGCAGCCCGGCCTGCCAGAGGGTGCCATGCAGGATCTCGCCCGCCAGCCATCCGGCCACGCGCTGGCGCAGCGCGAGCAGCGCGGTCACATCGATGCCGGTAGCGATGCCCATGCGCTCCAGCATGAACACGAGGTCTTCGGTGGTGACATTGCCGCTGGCGCCCGGCGCGTGCGGACAGCCGCCGATGCCCGCCAGGCAGGCATCAAAGCGCGTGATGCCTGCCTGCCAGGCGGCATAGACGTTGGCCAGGCCCATGCCGCGCGTGTCGTGGAAGTGCGCGCAGGCCAGGCGGTCGCCCACCAGCGCACGCGCTTTGCCAAACAGGCGGGCCACGGCGGCAGGGTCGGCATAGCCCACGGTGTCGGCCAGGCTCACGCGGTCGGCGCCCGCATCCAGCAGCGCCTGCATCAGGCGCAGCACTTCGCTCTCAGCCACCTCGCCCTGCAGGGTGCAGCCAAAGGCCGTGCCCACACCACCTTCGATCAAGGTGCGGCTGCCGCTCGCGTCGCGCAGCGCGCGGATGCGGGCCACCTCGGCCACCACCTCGTCGGGGGTCTTGCGCAGGTTGGCCAGGCTGTGGGCGTGGCTGGCAGACAGGGGCACGATCATCAGGTTGGCACCCTGCTCCAGCGCGCGCTCGGCGCCTTTGATGTTGGGCACCAGCACCGAGGCCACCAGGCCGGGCAACGTTTTGGCGTGGGCCAGCACCTCGGCCGTGTCGGCCAGCTGGGGCAGCAGCCGGGCGGGCACAAAGGAGCCCACCTCGATCTCGCGCTGGCCGGCGGCGTAGGCAGCGTTGATCCATTCGATCTTGTGCGCGGTGGACACCACCGTGGCGATGCTTTGCAGGCCGTCGCGCAGGCCGACTTCGCGGACGATGGCGCGGGCCACCGGGGGCTGCAGGTCGGATGGGATCGGTGAGGTGTGCACGGGATGTCTCTTTCGGGTGGGTCTGGGCAAGATTCTAAAAATTCCCGAATGAATCAGAAAATACATCTCGGAAGCCATAACATTCCAAAACGGAACATCACAACCCTGGAGGTTTGCCATGCGCGACCTGGACTTGCAGACCCTGCGCCTCTTTGCCGCCGTGTGCGAACAGCGCAGCATTGCGCGTGTGGCCGAGCAGGAGTCCATCGTGGGCTCGGCCATCAGCAAGCGGCTGGCGCAGCTGGAAGACACGGTGGGCACGCCGCTGCTGCTGCGCAAGCGCCGGGGCGTGGTGCCAACCCCTGCGGGCGAGACGCTGCTGGAGCATGCCCGCACCATGCTGGCCAGCGTAGGGCAGATCGAGCGCGACATGGCGGCCTACGCCACCGGCACGCGGGGCCATGTGCGCATGCTGGTCACAGCCTCGGTCATGGCCGAGTCGCTGGCCGACGATGTGGCGGCCTTTCTGCAAGACCCGGCACACCGCAACATCCAGATCAGCCTGGAGGAACGCGTGAGCCCGGACGTGGTGCAAGGCGTGCGCGACGGCAGCGCGTCCATCGGCATCTGCTGGGACGCAGCCGACCTGTCGGGCCTGGAAACCAGCGCCTACCGCAGCGACCACCTGGCTGTGGTGGCACACGAGTCGCACCCCGTGGCCCAGCTGCAGAGCGTGCGGTTTGCCGACGTGCTGGAGCACGAATTCGTCAGCATGCCCGCGCTCAGTGCAGTGCAGGTGCTGCTGGCGCGTGCCGCTGCGGTGGAGGGAAAAATGCTGGCCCACCGCGTGCTGGTGTCCAACTTTGACGCCGCCCTGCGGGTGGTGCGCGCCAACCTGGCCATCAGCGTGGTGCCGCGCGAAGTGGCCCAGCCGTTTGCCCAGCTGGCACCGGTGCGCATCGTCCCGCTGAGCGACCCCTGGGCCCAGCGGCGCTTTGCCATCTGCTACCGCAGCGCCCAGTGGCTGCCCCCCGCGGCCCAGTTGCTGGTCGCGCATCTGGCGGGGCTGGGGCGCAGCTGACAGGGGCCGAAAACCGTGGCCCTGTCGCAACAGTTTGATACGCAACATTGTATTTTTCGCCACTAGCGCATGTGTGCTGTGCGTTCTGAGCTACTAAACTTGTAGCAAAATGGGTTCCGCGCTATAGTCTCAGCGCATCAGCGGGCCCGGTTGACGGCCACCCGCACTGAATCCAGATCCAACACTTGCGCGAGGAGAAGCGTCCATGAGCTCCAAAGAAAATGCTTCCATCAACCAGCTTTTCGAGAAACTTGAATGCCGCTATGCGCTGCGCGTGCTGTGGGCCCTGAAGGACGGCCACCCCCAGACGTTCCGCCTGCTGCAGGACAGCGTGGGTGGCATCACCCCCAACACGCTCAACACCCGCATCAAAGAGCTGCGCGAAGCCGGTTTTGTGGACCATGGCAGCGACGGCTACACCGTCACCCCCTCGGGCGCTGACCTGCTCAAGCGCCTGTCGGACGTGCAGGCCTTTGCCACCCGCTGGGTCGCAGGCCGCGCCAAGAAGGCCTGAGCCCTCTTCCCTCCCCCTGCTCGCCCTGCCCCGCAGGGAAAAGCCCCGCCGGACCTCCGCGCGGGGCTTTCGTTAAAATAGGGGTCAAAATAGCTTCAAGCGCACTCAAAACATGCGCTTGAAGCTATATTTTTAATAGCAAACAAGGAACTCCCATGGCACTGACCACCACTGCATCCGGCCTGCAATACGAAGACACCACCGTGGGCGAAGGCGCCGAAGCCACCAAGGGCCAGAACGTGTCGGTGCACTACACCGGCTGGCTGTACAACAACGGTGAGCAAGGTGCCAAGTTCGACTCCAGCCGCGACCGCAACGACCCTTTTGAATTTGCACTGGGCGCCGGCATGGTCATCAAGGGCTGGGACGAAGGCGTACAGGGCATGAAGATCGGCGGCCAGCGCACGCTGATCATCCCCGCCGCCCTGGGCTACGGTGCGCGCGGTGCGGGCGGCGTGATCCCCCCGAACGCCACGCTCAAGTTCGACGTGGAACTGCTCAAGGTGGGCCGCTGATCTCAGCCCCCTTCCGGTCTACATCGGCAAAACAAAAGCGGCCCTCGGGCCGCTTTTTTCATGCCCGCGCATCTTGCAAACGGGCTGTGGCTGTGGAGCCCTCTGGCTCCTATCCGTCGAGACCAGTCCGGAACCCCGGGGCCTCAATCAAACAGCGCCTTGTCCAGCCGCTCGAACTTGGCATCACCCACCGCCTCCCGGATTTTGGGGGCCAGTGCTGCCAGGTCTTCAAAACTGCCTGCGCCCTCCACCGCGAGGTTCAAGCGAAACCCGCGCAAGCCCAGCGCCGCCGTCAGCTCCGTGGCGATGGGATACGCCGCCTGGTAGCGCTCCATGGGCGAACGCCCCGAGCCTTCGACGGGCGACGCCACCGTGCCCAGATCGGTGGCGGGAGCCTCTGCCAGCGTGGCGGAGGCAAGGGGTGCACCGGCAGCAACGGAGCCCACGACTGCGGCAGTCATCTGCCCACCCACCGGCGCCAACAGCCCCTGGGCGATCATGGCCTGCACATCGTCCTGCGTGATGCCCATGGCCGCCGTGGCCGCCAAAATCTCCCCCGTGGTGCGCTTGCCGTCAAAAAGAATGAAGGCCGAGCGCTGGCGCGAGCTCAGGCTGCCGTGACGGTCCTTGAGTGCTTCCTGGCCTGCGGGGGTTTTGACGAGAACCATGAGTCTCCTAGTAGTGAGCAGTCGCGGGGGACGCCGCAAGGCTATCACCTGCGAACCAGAATCCCATGTTTTGGCACCTCTGCAAATCGGGGTTTACACATAACCCCCGCGCGGCGCCAACCCCTCACATCTCCGAGCGAATGCGTGGCAGCGGCGGTGCAGGCCGGGTGATCCAGCTGACCACCAAGGTAACGAGCAGGCCACAGGGCACACCAAACACCCCGGCCGAAATGGGCTGGATGCCGAACCACAACCCATCGGCCAGCAGCCAGCGCGGCAGCGCCTGCATGGCGGGCACATGCGACAGCATGTAGTACACCGTGATGGCCAGCCCGCCCAGCATGCCCGCCACCGCGCCTTGCCGCGTGGTGCCCCGCCAGAAGATGCCCAGCACCATCACCGGCACAAACGCCGACGCCGCCAGCGAGAAGGACGCCGACACCATGGGCAGGATTTCGGATGGCTTGAGCGCCGCCACAAACGCAGCCGACAAGGCCACGGCCAGCAGCGTGAACTTGGTCAGGATCACCCGCTGCTCGGGCGACGCCTGGCGGCGCGTGTCCTGGAAATACAGGTCGCGCACGAGCGCATTGCTGATGGTGAGCAGCAAGCCGTCGGCCGTGGACAGCGCCGCTGCCAGCCCCCCTGCCGCCACCAGGCCCGACACTACATACGGCAGCCCACCCAGTTCGGGCGTGGCCAGCATGATGAGGTCGGCCCCCAGCCGGATCTCACCAAACTGGATCAGGCCATCGCCGTTCACGTCTTCCACCGACAGCAGCGAGCTGTCCACCCGCGCCCACTGCGCCATCCAGGTGGGCAGGGCCTCAAAACTGCTGCCTACCAGGTTCTGCATGACCTCGAACTTCACCAGCACGGCCAGCGCGGGCGCACTGAGGTACAGCAGCGCAATGAAAAACAGCGACCAGCCCACCGACGCACGGGCCGCAGACACCGTGGGCGATGTGTAGTAGCGGGTCAACAGGTGGGGCAGCCCGGCGGTGCCCACCATCAGGCAGAACATCAGCGCCAGAAAATTACGGCGCGTGAGCTCGTAGTCGCGTTGCTCCTCGGGGGTGCCGTGGGGGTCGCCGGCATAGGCCTGGCTGTGGGGCGGCAGCCCGCCCAAAGGACGCGCGCGCTCGTAGTTCTCGCGCATTTCGCGGGTCCAGCGCTCGCGGGCAGCTGCCGTATCGCGGGGCAGCGCCGCCAGCTCGCGGCTGGCAGAGACGATCAGGCCCACATCAGCGTTCTGCGCACGCAGGGCCCGGATGCGCTCACGCCCCTTTTCGCGTTCACGCTCCAGGGCGGCCTCCACATCCTGCAGGCGCGCTTCGAAGTCCTTGGCGCGCTGCAGGTAAGCCTGCACCACCTGGTGTTCGGCCGGGGAGTCGAGCAGCTGCGCCTCCAGGTCGGCAATCTTGCTGATCTGCGCGCCATATACCAATGGCGCCAGCGGGTTGCCCAGCTGCTTGTACGCCAGCCACGAAACCGGGATCATGAACGCCAGCAGCAGCACGACGTACTGCGCCACCTGCGTCCAGGTGATGGCCCGCATGCCGCCCAGGAACGAGCACAGCAGCACCCCCCCCAGGCCCAGCATGATGCCGATCTCGAACTGCACGCCCGTGAGGCGCGAAGCGATCAGCCCCACGCCGTAGATCTGCGCCACCACGTAAGTGAACGAGCACAACACGGCCGCCAGTGCAGCGATGACACGCGGCCAGCGCCCGCCAAAACGCACGTGAAAAAAGTCGGGCACGGTGTACAGGCCCATGGCGCGCAGGTGGGGTGCAATGAGCATGGCCACCAGGCAAAAGCCCCCCGTCCACCCCAGCAGATAGGCCAGGCCACCGGCCTGCCCCGGCGTGCCCGAAAAGCCCTGCAGGTACAACGCGCCCGACAGACTGATGAACGAGGCCGCACTCATCCAGTCGGCCGCCGTCGCCATGCCGTTGTACATGGGCGGAATGCGCCGCCCTGCCACGTAGTAGTCCTCAGGGTCCGTCGTGCGGCCGTACACGCCGATGCCGGCGTACACCATGACGGTGAGAAACAGAAAAATCGGGCCGATCCAGTGGCGCGACAGCCCCTGGTGTTCAGCCCAGGTCATCAGTGCCAGAAAGCCCAGCACCCCCGCCACGTACAGCGCCAGGATGCGGTGCAGCCGCCACAAATAGGCGCGGTCCGCCTCGGCGCTGCCTGGCTTGCGCTCAGCCATGGGCGCGGTCTTCTGCGGGAGGGGCGGAAAGCTCCAACGCCTCGCGTTGCTGCTGGTCCTGCCGCTCAAAGTGGTTCATGGCCCAGCCGTAGGCGACCACGATGGCGATGAACACCAGCACCGCGCCCTGCGCCGCAATCCAGTAGCCCAGAGGCCAGCCCCCCACCACCAGTACCTGCAGGTCGCGGGCGAAGTAGGTGGCACCAAACGACACCAGGGCCCACAGCAGGAGCAAACCTGCTTTGAGCCACAGGTGGCGCACGTCGTGCAAGTCGGGGGGAAACGGTCCCGCCATCTCGGCGTCGGCGGGGCGGGTAGCGGGCTGCTGCAACGGCATCACTGGCGCGGCATCACGGACGCGATGGCGGGTGGTGCAGTTGGCACATGGCAGCCCGGTCGGTGCGTCAGCCTGCCAGTTGCTGCCAGGTGGCAATCACGCTGTCGGGGTTGAGCGAAATCGACGAGATGCCCTCCTTGGCCAGCCACTGCGCAAAGTCAGGGTGGTCGCTGGGGCCCTGGCCGCAGATGCCGATGTACTTGCCCTGGGCCAGGCAGGCCTTGATCGCCTGATGAATCAGTGCCTCGACAGCCGGGTCGCGTTCGTCAAAGTCCTGCGCCAGCAGCTCCAGGCCCGAGTCACGGTCCAGGCCCAGCGTGAGCTGGGTCAGGTCGTTGGAGCCGATGGAGAAGCCGTCGAAGAACTCAAGGAAACGCTCGGCCAGGATGGCGTTGCTGGGCACCTCGCACATCATGATGACCTTGAGGTCGTCCTTGCCACGCTGCAGGCCATGGCTTGCCAGCAGCTTGGTCACGCGCTCGGCCTGGCCCAGCGTGCGCACAAAGGGCACCATCACCTGCACGTTGGTCAGGCCCATGTCGTTGCGCACGCGCTTCAAGGCTTCACATTCCATCGCAAAGGCTTCGCCGAAGTCTTCGCTGATGTAGCGGGCGGCACCACGGAAGCCGAGCATCGGGTTTTCTTCCTCGGGCTCGTAGCGGCTGCCGCCGATCAGCTTGCGGTACTCGTTGGACTTGAAGTCAGACAGGCGCACGATGACGGGCTTGGGCCAGAAGGCGGCGGCGATGGTGGCCACGCCTTCAGCGACCTTGTCCACGTAGAACGCGCGGGGCGATGCATGGCCACGGGCCACGGATTCCACGGCCTTCTTCAGGTCGGCATCGATCTGGGGGTAGTCCAGGATCGCCTTGGGGTGCACACCAATGTTGTTGTTGATGATGAACTCGAGCCGCGCCAGGCCAACGCCTTCGTTGGGCAGCTGGGCAAAATCAAACGCCAGCTGGGGGTTGCCCACGTTCATCATGATCTTGGTCTTGATGGGGGGCATCGCGCCGCGCTGCACTTCGGTGACTTCGGTTTCGAGCAGGCCGTCGTAGATCTTGCCCGTGTCGCCCTCGGAGCAGCTCACCGTGACCAGCGTGCCATCCTTCAGGCGCTCGGTCGCGTCACCGCAGCCCACCACGGCCGGGATGCCCAGCTCGCGCGCAATGATGGCGGCGTGGCACGTGCGGCCACCCCGGTTGGTGACGATGGCGCTGGCGCGCTTCATCACGGGCTCCCAGTTGGGGTCCGTCATGTCGGTGACCAGCACATCGCCCGGCTGGACCTTGTCCATCTCGGAAATGTTGTGCACCAGGCGCACGGGGCCGGTGCCAATCTTCTGGCCGATGGCGCGGCCCTCGGCCAGCACGGTGCCTTGGCCCTTGAGCTTGTAGCGCAGCTCGGCCTGGCCCTTGGCCTGGCTCTTCACGGTTTCAGGCCGTGCCTGCAGGATGTAGAGCTGGCCGTCGGTGCCGTCCTTGCCCCACTCGATGTCCATGGGGCGGCCGTAGTGCTGCTCGATCACCAGCGCGTAGCGGGCCAGTTGCTCCACATCGGCGTCGGTCAGCGAGTAGCGGTTGCGCTGCTCGGTGGGCACATCAATGGTCTTGACCAGCTTGCCGCTGGCGGCCTTTTCTTCAGGCGTGGAGAACACCATCTGGATCAGCTTGCTGCCCAGGTTGCGGCGGATCAGCGCCTTCTTGCCTGCCTGGAGCATGGGCTTGTGCACGTAGAACTCGTCGGGGTTCACGGCGCCCTGCACCACCGTCTCGCCCAGGCCGTAGCTGCTGGTGATGAAGACAACGTCCTCAAAGCCGGATTCGGTGTCGATGGTGAACATCACGCCGGCGGCGCCCAGGTCGGAGCGCACCATGCGCTGCACACCGGCCGACAGGGCCACCACATCGTGCTCGAAGCCCTTGTGCACACGGTAGGAAATGGCGCGGTCGTTGTACAGCGACGCAAACACTTCCTTCATCTTGTGCATGACTTCGTCGATGCCCACCACGTTCAGGAAGGTTTCCTGCTGGCCGGCAAACGAAGCGTCGGGCAGGTCCTCCGCCGTGGCCGACGAGCGCACGGCAAATGAGGCGGCGGGGTTGCCAGCACTCAGCTTGGCAAATTCGTCGGCGATGGCCTTTTGCAGGTCGGCCGGGAAGGGCTGGGCCTCAACCATGGCGCGAATCTCGGCACCGACCTGTGCGAGGGCGCGCACGTCCTCGGTATCCAGGCTTTTGAGCTTGGCGCTGATGCGGTCGGCCAGGCCGTCGTAGGCCAGGAACTCGCGGAACGCGTGGGCGGTGGTGGCAAAGCCCGTGGGCACGCGCACACCCTGCGGCAGCTGGGAGATCATCTCGCCGAGGCTGGCGTTTTTACCGCCAACTGCCTCGACATCGGTCATTCTCAGGTTTTCAAACGGTACGACCAGGGCGGTCGGGCTGAAAAGTGCAGACATGGGAAAGCTCCAGAAGTTGAAACCGGGTCTGCGCGCCTGCCCCCTGAGAGCGATGGGCGAGCGGCCATGCACAGGCTGCAGCTTTGTCGTTGTGGTTGTAGGCCGACGGTGTGCATGGTGAGAATTGGATAATTGTGACAATTGTAGGCCCGCGCATCTGGCAACGGGCTGACGCTTTCACGCGACTGACGCAAAACGGGGAATTGCCACTTCTTTGTGGTGTCCACCCGGCTGGCGCAAGCCGCATCCAAAAAAAGGGGCTCCATGCACTCGCGCACCGTATTTTTTGTCTCTGACGGCACCGGCATCACCGCCGAAACCTTCGGCAACGCCATCCTGGCCCAGTTCGAGATGAAGCCGCGCCATGTGCGCCTGCCCTTCATTGACACCGTGGACAAGGCGCACCAGGCGGTGCGGCAGATCAACCACACTGCAGAGGTCGAGGGTAAAAAGCCCATCGTTTTCACCACGCTGGTCAACATGGACGTGCTCAAGGTCATCCAGGAGGGCTGCAAAGGCATGCTGCTGGACATGTTCGGCACCTTTGTGCACCCGCTGGAGGAAGAGCTGGGCATCAAGTCGCACCACCGCGTGGGGCGCTTCAGCGACGTGAGCCGCAGCAAGGAGTACACGGACCGCATTGAAGCCATCAACTTCAGCTTGGCCCATGACGACGGCCAGAGCAACCGCGACCTGGCGGGGGCCGATGTGATCCTGGTGGGCGTGAGCCGCAGCGGCAAAACCCCCACCAGCCTGTACCTGGCCATGCAATGTGGCCTGAAAGCCGCCAACTACCCCCTGATCCCCGAGGATTTCGAGCGCCGCCAGCTGCCCCCGGCCCTGGTGCCGTTTCGCAGCAAGATCTTTGGCCTGACCATCAGCCCCGACCGCCTGGCCGAGATCCGCGCCGAGCGTCGCCCCAACTCCAAATACGCCAGCATCGAAAACTGCCGCGCCGAAGTGGCCGAGGCCGAAGCCATGATGCGCCGCGCGGGCATCCGGTGGCTGTCCACCACTACCAAATCGATTGAAGAGATTGCGACGACCATCCTGCAGGAGGTGCGGCCGGAGCGGCTGGTGTATTGAACAGCGTTGGGTGACAACGCTGCCACCAACCGACAACCACCAACCCCTCGGAGTGGCGATCAGAATGTTGAATAAAAACCGGGCCTACCGCTTTACCTACAAGAAAAGCAAGCTACAGATAACATAGCAATCTCTAAGAGAGCCAACGGCGCAACCTGGCATGCGCCGCTGGCTCGCTCCACAGATCACGGTAACCCACCGCCAACGGTACCGTCGCCCCCAAACAGCTCAAACACCATCCCGCGCAGCCACTGATTGACGGGTTCGCGGTGCACCTTGGCGTGCCAGAACACGCTGATGGGCGCGTCAGGCAGTTTGACGGGGTGCGTGCGCAGGACCAGGCCAAAGGGTTCGACCAGCTTGAGCGCCAGCCGCTCGGGCACCGTCGCCACCAGCGCCGTGCTTTGGAGGATGTGGCCCACGCTCACAAAGTGCGGCACGCTCAGCCGCACCAGGCGGTCGATGCCGGCCTTCTGGATCAGCTCGTCCACCTTGCCGTGCCCCGTGCCCGCCGACACGATCACCAGGTGCTCTGCCGCTTTGTAGTCCGACAACAGCAGCTTGGGCCGGTCCAGCGCGTGGCCCTTTCGGAACAGGCACACATAACGCTGGCGAAACAAGCGCCGCTGGAAGAACCCGGCTTTCAGCTGCGGCAGCAGGCCGATGGCCAGGTCCACCTTGCCAGCCTCCATGTCTTCGCGCAGATGGGCCGCGTTGTTGCGTACGGTGTTCAGCGTGACGCCCGGCGCCTCCCGCCCCAGGCGCTCCAGCAGCGCGGGCAAAAAGACGATCTCGCCAATGTCTGTCATGCCAATGGTGATGGTGCGCTTGAGCGTTGCGGGCGTGAACTGTGTGCGCTGGTTCAGCCCGCTGTGGATCATGCCCAGCGCATACCCCACGGACTCGCCCAGTTGTTCGGCAAAAGGCGTGGGCACCATGCCGCCCGAGGTGCGCAAGAAAAGCTCGTCGCCAAAAATGCGCCGCAGCTTGGCCAGCGCGTTGCTGACCGCAGGCTGTGTCAGCCCCAGGTTGTCGGCCACTTTCGACACGCGCCGCTCGACCATAAGTTGCTGAAACAGCACCAGCAGGTTCAGGTCGATATCCGATAGCTCCATCGCCACTCCATCAGCTCGGGTGATATGAAGTGGCGATGGTATTGCAGCCAGTGATTCGCAGGCGCTTTCGTGGGCACAATGGGCTGGATGAAATCGAACGCAGCCCGCCATGGACATCCTCGTTCAGCCGCTTAACCGCGTGATCCGCGCCGAGCCCGGCGTGAACCTGCTCGACGCCCTGCGCGCGGCGCAGGTTCCGATGTCGTATTCGTGCCTTTCTGGGCGCTGCGGAATCTGCCGCTGCCGGGTGCTGTCTGGCGAGGTGCTCGATGGCGGGCGCGAGCAGCAGCGCCCGCTGGACGGCGTGGACGGCGCCGTGCTGGCCTGCCAGACCTATGTGACCGAGCCCTGCACCATCGAAGTGCCCGCCCCCGAAGAGGCCGTGGTGCACCGTGCGCGCGTGGCCAAGGCCACCGTGGTGGCCATCGAGCCGCTGGCGGCAGACATCCGGCGCCTGCTGCTCAAGGTGGCAAAACCCATTGCGTACTCGCCAGGCCAGTACATGCAGTTGGGGTTCACGCCGACGCACGTGCGCCCCTACTCCATGGCAAACCTGCCGGGCGAACCGCTGCTGGAGTTTCATGTGCAACTCATGCCTCAGGGCCGGGTCAGCGGCTACATCGCCGGGCAGCTGAAGGTGGGGGACAATGTCAAGGTCAGCGGGCCGCTGGGTGCGGCGTATCTGCGCCAACAGCACACGGGGCCCATGCTGTGCGTGGCTGGGGGCACCGGGCTGGCGTCGGTGCTGTCGGTGGTGCGCGGCGCAGTGGCTGCGGGCATGCGCAACCCCATTCACCTGTACTTCGGCCTGCGCTCGCCGCGCGAGCTGTATGGCCTGGCGTGGCTGGACCATTTGCGCAGCGTGCACCCGGCCCTGCAGGTGCACGTGGTGGTGGCCTCGGGCGCCGACTCTGCCACGCAGCGGCGCGGGCTGGTGACCCAGGCCATCGAGCAGGACCACGCGAGCCTGCAAGGCTGGCAGGCGTATCTGTGCGGATCGCCGCCGATGGTGGAGACCACCACACTGCTGGCGCTGGGCAAAGGCCTGGAGGCGGCGCACCTCCATGCCGAGGCTTTTTACATGCAGGGCGACTGATTCCGTCTCCAAATCATCCGTGTCGTTGTTGCTTCGCCTTGCCGTGCTACAGCACTGTCTGCGGCTTCGCGCCTAGACACGAATGATTTGGAAACGGAATGAGGTTCTTGGAGTCGTCTGAATCCACTTGAACCGCTCACTCAGCGTGGTCAAAGCGCCGCGAGGGGCTTCGACAGGCTCAGCCCGCATCCGGCTGCGCGCTGGGCGCCGCCTTGCGGAACGCTTCCAGCTGCGCGCAGGCAGCGTCAACTGCATGGATTAGCGGCCAGCGCGACAAGTCCACCTTGAAGCGGCGCGCGCTCTCCACCTGCGGAACCAGGTACACATCGGCCAGCGTGGGGGTGCTACCAAAGCAGAAATCACCGCGCTGCGGGTCCTTCGACAGCAGCGCCTCAATGGCATCAAAGCCCGCGCTGATCCAGGTGCCGCACCAGTCGTTCACGGCCGCCTCGTCGGCACCAAAGCGATGGCCCAGCGCCTCCAGAATGCGGCGGTTGTTGATGGGATGGATGTCGCAGCCCACGATGGCCGCCAGGGCGCGCACCTGGGCGCGATCGCCTGCATCGCCGGGCAGCAGCGGTGGGGTGGGATAGCGCTCTTCGAGCCACTCGATGATGGCGGGCGACTGAATCATCAGGCGCTCGTCGGCCTCCAGCACGGGCACCAACTGCTGCGGGTTGATGGCCTTGAAGGCATCGCCCAGATGCTCCTCGCGCCGCAAGTCAACCGCAACCTGTTCGTAGGCCAGCCCCTTGAGGTTGAGCGCAATGCGCAAGCGGTGGGATGTTCCGCTGCGGAAGAAGGAATAAAGTTTCATGCTCAGTCTCTGTTTCCGTCCCTGTGTCAGTCCAGGGCAATCTTGGCGCGCTTGACGACTTCACCGAACGTGCGCGAATCGCGTTCGATGGCCTTGGTGAGTTCGGCGGGCGGGCCGATGTAAGGCTCAAACCCGAAAGTCGCCAGGCGCTCCTTGACCTCCGAGGTGGCCAGCACCTTGCCCACATCGGCATTGATCTTCTCGATGGCGGCCTTCGGCGTGCCAGCGGGCGCGAACAGGCCCACCCAGGTCTTCACTTCAAACCCGGCCGGGCCGCCTGCTTCGCCCATGGTCGGAATGTCGGTGAAGCCCGCCAGACGCTGGGGCGCAGCCAGGGCCAGAAACTTCACCTTCTTGGCCTGGAACATCGGCCCGGCCGTCGCCGCCGTGCCAAACGCCCACTTGATGTCGCCCGTGGCCACAGAGGTGTAAACGCTGCCCATGTCCTTGTACGGCACATGCATCATCTTCGTGCCCGTTGCTGCCTCCAGACTCGCCGCGCCCACATGGGCCACGCTGCCGATGCCCCAGGAGCCGTAGGTGATGTCGCCCGGCGCCGCCTTGGCCGCCTTGATCAAATCGCCCACGTCCTTCCAGGGCGAGTTGGCCGCCACCACCACAAAGAAGTTCGTGAAATACACCGGCGCCACTGGCTCAAAGTCCTTCAACGGGTCATAGGGCAGTTGCTTGAACACATGCGGCTGCAGGGCCATGTGCGTGTTGTCCACCTGCAGCAGCGTGTAGCCGTCTGGCGTTGCACGCTTGGCATCGCCGATGGCGATGAAACCGTTGGCACCCGGCTTGTTGTCGATGACAAGTTGCTGCCCCCAGTTGCGCGACAAGCGCTCGCTGAGGATGCGCATCACCGCATCGGGGCCGCTGCCGGGCGAATACGGTGCGACGGAGCGGACGGGCTTGGCGGGGAAGGTCTGCGCCACGGCATGGGGCACGCTCGCGGCGGCCACAAGGGCCAGCGCGCAAAGCGCCAGGGCGGGTCTAAAAATCTGTGAACGAATGGCGGTCAGCATGGGGGGTGTCTCCTTGGTTTTATGAAAGCCGAATCCGGCTGGTGAGTGATGGATCAAACAGTGACTTGCACACGGTGGCTGTGCAGCGCCTCAAAAATCGGCGCGTCGCTGAAGCGGAACAGGTCGAGCGCGCCAGCGGCCGATGCCTGGGCCGAGAACGGCTGCCACGACGGCACCACAAACAAGTCGCCCCGCGCCACCTGCCAGGTGCGCTCACCCACCGTGACGGTGCCGCTGCCGTCAAACACCTGGAACACCGACGACCCCACATCACGGTGCACCCGCGTTGCACCGCCCGCGCGCACGCGGTGCATTTCGGTCCGCATGGTGGGCAGCACATCAGCGCCGGTGGTGGGGTTGGTAAAGCGCACCGCTGCATGCCCGGGGCTCAGCGTGCCCGCCTGGCCTTCGTCTTCCAGCGCCAGCTGATCGGCCAGTGCACGATCGGTATCCACCCAGCGGTAGGCCAGCAAGGGCGTGGCGGGCTGGGCCTGCACCATCGATACCGGGCGCAGGCCCGGGTGGCCCCACAGCCTTTCTGAATAAGAACGCTCGGCGGTGGTGCGCTCGGCGGGCGGGAGCTTCTCGCGCCCCACTTCAAAGAACTGGCTCTCGGTGTAGTACGAGAACGGAATGTCCAGGCCGTCGATCCAGGCCATGGGCTCGGTGGCAGCGTTGTGGTGGGCATGCCAGTTCCAGCCCGCCTGCGGCAGAAAGTCGCCCCGCGACATGCGCACCGCATCGCCATTGACCACGGTCCACACGCCCTCGCCTTCCACCACAAAACGAAACGCGTGCTGCGTGTGCCGGTGCTCGGGGGCGTCTTCGCCGGGCATCAGGTACTGGATGGCGGCCCACAGCGTGGGCGTGGCAAAGGGGCGCCCGCCCAGCGCAGGGTTGGCCAAGGCAATGGCACGGCGCTCCCCGCCACGGCCCACGGGCACGATGGCGCCCGCCTGTGCGGCCAGGGCCTTCAAGCGGTCCCAGCGCCACAAGTGCGGCACGGCCTTGGATTGGGGCTGTCGGGGCATCAGGTCGCCAATCTGCGTCCAGAGCGGTACCAGCAGCTCTTGCTCAAAGCCCCGGTACAGCTGCTCCAGCTCGGGCGTCGGATCGGGCTGGCCCTTGCCCGCAACGGCATGCAGCCGCACGGGGGAAGGCGTGAGGTCGGTGGTCATGGTGAGGTTGTCTCCTGGATGTGGTTTTTCTTATTCCGCCGGGCCAACGTGGAGCGCGATGCTGCCCACGCCCTCAATGTGGCCGTCGATGCGGTCGCCTGCCAGCACCGGGCCTACGCCCTCGGGCGTGCCGGTGAAGATCAGGTCACCCGGCTGCAGGTGGTAGAACTTGGACAGGTCGGCAACTAGCTCGGGGATGTTCCAGATCAGCTTGGACAGGTCGGACTTCTGGCGCACAGCGCCGTTGACCGACACCTCCAGGTCGCCCTGACCCAGCACCACCTGCGGCATGGGCACGATCTCGGAGACCACGGAGGACTGCTCCACATCCTTGCCCAGGTCCCAAGGCCGACCCTTATCCCGCGCCACCAGTTGCAGGTCGCGGCGCGTCATGTCCAGGCCACAGGCATAGCCATAGACAAGGCGGGGCGCATCCGCCTCGCTCACACGAAAACCGGGTGCACCAATGGCCAGCACCAGTTCCATTTCGTGGTGGTAGTTCTGGGTGCCGGGTGGGTAGGCCACGGTCGCGCCAGACTCGACCAGCGTGGAGGGTGCCTTGGTGAAATAGAACGGCACTTCCACCGCCTTGTCCACCGGACGCCCCATCTCAACCGCATGCGCGTGGTAGTTGCGGCCCACAAAGAACAGCCGGTGGATGGGCAGGCGCTCGCTGCGGCCACGCACAGGCAGCGAATAGACGGGGGGCGGGGTCCAGAGGTAAGTGGTTGACGTGGTTGCGGTCATCGGTGGTTTCCTTAGCGGGTTGTCGTGGTCGGTTCAGGTGGGCTTGGGTGCGGGTGCGGGCTTCTGTGCTGCGCGGCATCAAGCTGGGTTCACAGCTTTGCCATCGGCGTGTTCGGGTCGGCCAGCTGCTCGGCATTCACCGACTTGCGCTGCTCGATCAGCCTGCGGGCAAAGCGCAGGTCACGCGCTGCGTTGGCCCCTACGGCGGCCTGCACCACGTCACCCGCCAGGTAAAACCACACAAAGCTGCCGCTGGCCGGGTCGCCGCGCTGCACCACGCGGTGCGCAGGCGTGGGCATGCCGTAGATCTGCAGGTTCATGCCGTACTGGTCGGACCAGAACCACGGCAGCGGCTGGTAGTCCACGGTCTGGCCCAGGGCCGAGCGCGCAGCGGCCATGCCCTGCTCCTGCGCGTTTTGCCACGACTCCAGCCGCAGGCTGCGGCCCGCCCAGGGGTTGGGCGCCACGGCCACATCGCCTGCGGCCAGGATGTCAGGGTCGGACGTGCGGCATTGGGCATCGACCAGCACGCCACCTTCGCAAGCCAGGCCCGCCGCGCGCGCCAGCTCATCGTTGGGCACCAGGCCAACACCCAGCACGATGGTGTCGCACGCCAGCGCGCTGCCATCGGCCAGCAAGACCTCCGAGCGAATATCTGCGCCGTCTGCGCCATCTGCAGCGCGGGCAAAGCCCCGCACCCCCGCGCCCAGCAGCACGCGCACGCCCTGTGCGCGGTGCAACGCCAGCAGATACGCCGACACATCGGCGGGCACAGTGCGCTCGCACAAGCGGCTTTGCGTCACCACCACCACCTCCGCGCCCTGCTGGCGTGCGGTGGCCGCTACCTCCAGGCCGATCCAGCCACCGCCCACCACCACCACGCTGCGGCCAGGCCGAAGGGCCGGGGCCAGCGCCTGCGCATCTTCAATGGTGCGCAGCGTGTGCAGCGGCACCTGGTCTGCCCCCGGCAAGGCAAGCCGCCGGGCGCGCCCGCCGGTGCACAGGATGAGCTTGTCGTAGGGCTGCGCGGTGCCATCCGACAGCAGCACCTGCTTGGCCGCGCGGTCAATGCGGTGCACCTGCACACCGGGCCGCCATTGCACCGCCAGGGCGTCAAAGGCCTCGGGCTTCATGAGGCGCGCGCTCTCCGGCGCGGCTGCGCCCGAGAGCACCGCCTTCGACAGCGGTGGCCGCTCGTGCGGCGGGTGGGCTTCGTTACCGACCAGCACCACGCGGCCCGCAAAGCCTTCGCTGCGCAGCGTTTGCGCCGCCCAGCCGCCCGCCTGGCCCGCACCGACGATCACGATGGTGTGGGCCGAGTGGGCGTTTGCGCCTTCATACGGCAATGCAGCGGCCTCGACCTCAGGTCGTTCGGCAGTCATGGGGGGGTCTCCTTGAGAGGGTTGCTGTGCTCAGCGGCGCTCAGTCCAGGGCCAGCCACACGCGGCCGCCCTCGATCTTCACGGGGTAGCTGCGCAGCGGCTCGGTCACCGGCGCACAGGTGGGCTTGCCGTTGCGCACATCAAACTTGCCCTGGTGCAAAGGGCATTCGATCTCGTGCCCTTCCAGAAACCCATCGCACAGGCGCGCATGGCCGTGGGTGCAGATGTTGTCAGTGGCAAACACCTCGCCGCCCACGCCATACAGCGCAATGTCGCGCCCGGCCACGGCCAGGCCGATCACGTCATCCTGCGGCACATCATCCTGCGCGGCGGCGTCAATCCAGTTCGTCGTCATCGTCGTCATGGCAGCTCCTCAGATGGGGTAGATCAGCGAGTTGGGGATCATCTCGCTGTCGTAAACGACGAGGCGCGACGCGAACTTCAGGCCCTCGGGCGTGGGCACCACCTCATCCAGCGTGCGCCCCACGTTGAACACCGTCGATTCCTTCGAAAGGCGCGTGCGCAGCACCGCATAGTTGGCCTCGCAGTGGATGCGGCCATCCGCATCGACCTTGTGCACCAGCGGCGCACCCACCACATGGCGCTGGTAGTAGGGGTCGTGGAACAACGTCTCGCGAATGCCGTAGACGCGGTCTTTCAGCATGCCCTTGCTGTCAAACGCCAGTGTGGCCAGCGGAAACCCGCGCTCGTGGTTCTCTCGCGGCTGCAGCTTGTACACGCAGTGGTCGATAAAAAATTCAGGCCACGCCCCCCAGTCCGCCGCGTCGAGCGCGCGGGCGTAGCGGGCGTAGAGCTGGTTCAGTTCAAAGTAGGTCTGGAAGTCCATGGTCAAGCCTCCGCCTCCATCACCTTGCGCCAGTATTCGTACATGCCCCGGATCAGCGTCTCGGTCACCATGTGGTCCGTGTCGCCCACATCGCGCCCCCCCAGCTCGGCCAGCGTGCGGTGCGCGGGCTTGGTCTCAAAGCCTTCTTGCGACCACTCGATCACCTCTCCATCGTCGGCCGACACAAAGCCCGCCGGGCCGAACAGATTGGCCTGGCGCAGGCGGCGCTGCGTCATCTCTTCGCTGTCGTCCTCAAAGCCGAAATGCGTCCACACAAAATCAAAAGCGCCTTTTCCATCCGGCTGGATATGGCGCGTTGACACGCTGTTGACCTGCTGCTGAAAGATCACGCTGGGGAACACGGTCATCATCACCGCCGTCGGCACTGATGCCTGCGCATTGGGCACCGCTGCACCCTCCCCGCTGGCTACCGGGGGTGGCCCCGCCCACCAGTCCTCCTGCGCAATGTCGAGAAAGCGCGGGTCGTTCAGCTCCATGCCCGCCTTGAAGCTGGATACCTGCGTCACATCCGCCGCCTTGCCCGCCGCGCCGCGTGTGGACACCATGGCCGCATGGCGGTGCTGCGCATCCATCAGCAATTGCGACTTGTTGTCTGCACGCCAGAGCCCAAAGGTAACGAACCAGGTGTGCAGCAGGCCGGGGTGGTACGGGTCCTTGATGTTCTCTTGCATCAGCTTCCAGTTGCCCGGAATACGCTGGCGGTTGTAGCCCAGGATGGTGAGCTTGCGGCCATTGAACAGCCGGTCAAAGTAGCCCAGGATGGTGGGGCCCAAAAACTCCTCCAGCGGCTCCACGCCGTGGTCAAACGACGCAAACACCACGCCGCCACGGGTGGCCACCTTGAGCTTGGTCAGCCCATGCTCTGCCGGGTTGAAATCCGCAGGCATGCCGCCATTGACCTTGCCATCCTGCTTCACGCCGCGCCGAAACGGCACACCCTGCAAGTCGCCCGACAGGGTGTAGTTCCACTGGTGGTACGGGCAGGTCAGGCTCTCGCGGTTGCCATGCCGCTCGCGGCAAAACGCCATGCCCCGATGGGCGCAGACGTTTTCCACCACATGGATAGAAGCATCCTTGTCACGCACCAGCAGCACCGAACGCTCGCCGATCACCGTGCGCTTGAAATCCCCCGCGTTGGGAATCTCTGCCTCCAGGCCCACATAGCACCAGTGCCCGTTGTAGAACAAACGGTCCAGCTCCTTGCGGTACAGCGCCTCATCGGTATAGGCCTGAAAGGGAATGCGGCTGGTGCCTTCCGTCTCCCAGCGGATCTGCTGCGGGAACACGGTGACGGGGCATTCATGCATGGGCGTCTCCTTTGTTTTTTGTCATCACGAGTTGATCAGTCAATCAATCAGTCTTTCGGGGCCGGTGCGGATGCACCCAGCGCCTGGGAACCGATCATTCGCTCTGCAGCAATATCAGTCAATGGAACGCTGGTGATGTTTCACATCACCCAGGTGAATATGACTTGGACGGCGGCGCAGGAGATTGCTGCGCCATGCGGCGGTGCAAGGCGCGCCAGGCCGCGCTGCATGCGGGGGCATGAGCGAGTGAAGCGGAAGGTGGTCTTGGGGGAATCGGTCGGGCGCAAACTTCTACCGATGAGGCTGGGCCGGGCAGGCAGCCCGCGTAGCAGGGAGGCCGTTGGAACCGATGCTCAGCCGAAGAGTGGCTCGACCATGCGAAGGCATTTCAATTCAACTCAGATCAGCAGGGGCTGCTCTGCAGCGGTTGCTGCCAGTGGGTGCCCGCTCTCGTACTCACGCTGTTCGGCATCAAGCAGTCATTGGGTGCGGCTACAGAGCGATGGAGGGAAGGGCCGCTCACAGGGTACTTCGGTCGTAGAACTTTCACGAGGCAGTCCTCGCGTCACCAATAACCGCTTCTCTACGTTTCGCCACCCTGTCTCGACCATCCCTGACCATCGCAGTTCCAGTTTTTCGCAAGGACGCTGTCGTTGAAACGCGGACATGAGATGACATTCCTCCCCGATAGGGCGGCGCGCTAGGCAGATTAAGTATGGCAGCATGTGCTCAACAACACTGCACAAAAATCCTCCTACTCCTCCGACGCACACCTCGGAAGCCTACGAGCCGCGGTGTAATGCATACAGGAATGCGCCGGGAGTATTCCCTCTACCCGCCTGCCGTAGCTGCATGCCAAGCGGCTCGTCGTCGCAATGGCTCGCTCATGTAATATGTATCGATGGAGGGTTAGGGATGGAACAAGAGATCCTGATGCAGTTCTTGGAGGCTGGAGTCATTGACCTTAAAGGTGATGACGACAAGCTAGGAAAGCTTCGCTCCACCGCGAAGGATCTGGCGAATTTGCTTGGCAAGACACCAGCAAAGACCGCTACATTCACGATGGTCGCTGCCGACCCTCGTATTGCCGCGATGGACCCGACCATCGAAGAAGCGATGGCTGCGCTGCGCAAGCAATGGGAAACCGTCTCTAACGCGTTTTCTGGACGTCCTGTAGCCATCCTTCGTGCAGTGTTACTCGACGCTTTGGCGCAGGCCTCCCGGGCGCACGACGCCATAGCTGTTGCCTTTGTGAGCACGGCGCGCAATGCCCTGGCGTATAGCGAGTCATCTGATGAGGCATCAATCTGGCGCAACGTTCTCGCGGAGATTGAAACCAAGGTTGACGCTCGCGCAGAAGCCGAGTGGACCACGCCAGAAATGATCACTGTCGGGGACATGCAGTACTCCCCACCGGCGGCGGCCGCAGCCAAGCCTAGGGCCTATGCTGTGGACCTTGAAGCGCTGGGGGCGAAGATTTATCCAATCACTGGACCTTGGGGCCCCCAGGCCGAAAGGAACCCATACCACTTTCAGAACAATCCCCAGGACTGGGGTAAGGAGTTTGCGAATAGGTTGGCTGCCATCCTTGCCACGGAATTTAGCGGAGTTGTTAAGGCAATGTCACCAACTCCTATCGACATCTCAGGGCCGCTCTCATCGCTTTCCGCGGCGGTTGCCGAACATGTTCAAGGCGCGCTCGCCAGCTTCAGCGGAGCGACCGCTGGACTTCAACGTCGGACAAACCTGCTTTGGTGGAAAGAGGCGCTTTACTCTCCGAGCGCTCATGCAAGCTACCGCGACCTAGATCCGTTCGATGCAGCCGCATTGATGGCGCTCGACCTTCACGACCTGCTCCCGATCTACTCGCCCTCGAGCGTTTCTGCATTCCTCAACGAGGCAGTTCGTAGTTTGGCCGACGAAGCGATCCAAACCGTCGAACTTGACGCTGACGCCTTGCTGCGTGGCGCGCGGACGGGCACTGCACTACAGCCATTGAGGGCAGTCGCTGCCCAGTACGTGCCTGCGCCCGCCGGGCGAGCCCCGCTGCTTTCCTTGATTGGGCATCCAGCAGAGCACGGTCTGCTCGACAGCACCGCGTTCAGGCAATTCTCTGGCATCGACTCGTCCGCCAAGCTGACGCCATCCGCCTGGGGCACCTACCTGTTCCGCGAACTTCAATCCGCGCGTGCCACAGCAGGCAGCCCGGCAAAGAAAACCCGTAAGAAATAGGCCCGGCCATGGACACATGTCCGCATCCCAACTGTTTCCCCGACGACAACGCACAGTGCACGCTCGGCCACATGAAACTCGAGCAGTGCCCCCAGTGGCGAGGATCGCTGAAGGCTGGCGGGAGTGCTCCGTCCGACCTAAGTCAGATCTTGCTCCCCTGGAGCGGGCTGGCGATGGGCGAGTACGACCTCACTTATATCAGCGGCAGAACCAAGCCCATCACGGTTGGCATTGTTGGCCCGGAGAGCGCCGGGAAAACGACTATCCTGGCGGCGTTCTACACACTGCTCGGGCGAGGTGCGCTCAGGCCCGTCAAAGATACCTTCAGCGGTAGCTACACCTTGGCCGGCTGGGAGGCCGTAGCGTCATCGTTGCGCTGGAAGCCGGGCCAGCCACCTCGTTTTCCTGCCCACACGCCTAGCACCGCCGCCCGTTCGCCTGGTTTGCTGCACCTGGGCTTTCGGTCAAGCGACGGCTCCCTGCGGGACTTCGTGTTTGCCGACGCTCCGGGAGAATGGTTCAAGAAGTGGGCTATTAACGAGCAAGCTTCTGACGCCGAGGGAGCCCGGTGGATTGCCCGTCGGGCAGACGTGACCCTGCTGATTGCAGACCGCCAAGCTCTCGCGGGCCCCAAGATGGGAACCGCCAGAAACGATTTCCAGCTTATGGCCCAACGCGTGATTACCGAGTCTCGTGGGCGGCGATTGTCGCTTGTCTGGACCAAAAGCGACGTTGAGGTTGCTCCAGCCATGGAGCAAAAAATTCGAGACGCAGTCGCCGCTGGGGCCCAAGGCCTCCCAGAGTTCACCGTGAGCGTCATGCCGCGCGAAGGAGCCAACTCCAACGAAGAATTTCAACAGCTCTTCAACTGGATCCTATCTACAAGGCGGCCTGCGGCGATCCTCCCAAAGACCGAGGTCCTAGGGCACGACCCACTTTTCCGCTTTGGCAGGAGGTAGCCGGTGGCAACGAAACACTCCATCCTGCTTATCGGCGAGTCAAACGTCGGAAAGACCCACTACGGGGCGCAGTTCCTGAAGCGATTGATGGTCAAGGGCTGCGCGCTCAGCATGTCCGGCGCCGCGACAAACCTGGAGCCATTCTCCGCAGCGCTCAGTTGCCTCACCGAAGGGAGAGCGACTGACCACACGCCCGCCACCACCTACGTCGAAAGCGTTTGGCCAATCGCCGACGCCGCAGGCCACGCCGCTGATCTGGTCTGGCCAGACTACGGAGGCGAGCAGGTTCGCAATCTGGTCACCCAGCGAAAGATTCCCGCAGACTGGCGAGATCGCGTCTTGGAAGCGACCGACTGGATCGTTCTGATACGCCTTCACTCGATGCGCGCGGAAGACGACATCTTCTCGCGCCCACTTACTGTCTTCGCTGGAACGGAAACAGCTGAGGAAGGTCCGACTAGGGAGCTTTCAGACCAGGCAAGGACTATCGAGCTACTTCAGATGCTGCTTCACCTGGCCCAGTTGCACCCGGAGTCGCCGCTGGCCAAACCGCGCCTGACGATTCTTCTCAGCTGCTGGGACGAACTGAACACCAATGAATTGCCGGAAGATTTAGTCGCTTCGCGATTGCCCCTACTGTGGTCCTTCGTCCGTAGCAACTGGGCCGGACCGATCGTCATGGGGCTCTCTGCACTCGAACGTCCTTTGAGCAAGACTGAACCGGACCCTGACTACGCGATTCATGGACCGGAAGGCTTCGGGTTCGTCGTGCTTCCCAACGGTACTCGGACGAAGGACATCACCCTCCCAATCCAGCAATTACTCGCCCACGGCGCTTAACCGCATGCAAGTTGAGCAAGCCATTTACGGCGAGGTGCAGGGTCGCGGGCACGGGCTCAGGATCGCAAGCACCGACATGCCCATCGTATCCGAGCTGGCTTTGAGGCTTGATCTGCCGGATGCCGCACCGCCTGGAGTGCCCTGGTCGCCATTCGTGCGGGGCTTTCCTCTGGGGGACCACTACATCCTTGCTCGGACTTTCCTCGACACGACCGCAACCCGCAGCGGCATGGTGCTTTCGCATGCGCTCATCGCCCGCTTGGAAGAGATCTGTGAACTGACGGACATCTCCGAGCTGCTTGAAAACCTCATTCCGTCACTGCAGGACTTGCCCAGCGCCATCCCGTCAATTGAGCTGACTGCGTCAGAGAAGCCATATTCGCGTGCAGCCGAACTCACGGGCGCAGCCAATGCACTCGCTGAGCGGTCAGCCGGACCTGTCATCCGGCTCGGCGTGGTGGGGTTTGAAGCCTTGGTTGCTGACCTTTGGCGCAACTTTTGGCCCACACTTCGCAGGACGTTCTCCTTCAGGCTCAGCTTTGGCCCCAATGATCTGGTCGAACCGCTGCCAACCATCGTGTGCAGTCCTGAACAACTTCGGGCGCGATGGACGAAGCATCGAGTCCTGGCACCGGACGACCTGGAGCCCGCGGGTGAAGCTGCCGCCATCCTCTGCGGTCAGCGTGACGCCCAGCCCATCCTGGAGTTCGCGGCGCAGTTGGGTATCGAGGTCACCGCAGTCAAGGAACTGCCCCGGCTTGAGCGCGCCCACCATCTGCTGGCACCAGGACGAGGCTTTGATGACCTCCTTGCGGCCAGCCGACTTGTTGGCGGCCTATCCAGCGATCCTGCGCGCGGCATTCCACAGAAGGCCGCCTTGGTCCAAAAGCTGGCGGAAGAGGTTTCGCAGGTGACCTACCAGCAGTTGCTGACAATGAGGAACCTGGACCTCTCTGGCTTTAAGGACTCCCGCGCCTTGTGGTTGGCCGTCGAGCAGCGCGTCTCCAGCCTGGACTTCGCACCGCTCAACGATGACGTTGTCCAGGAGATGCTGACGATGGCCGTGGACGTAGACGCCGCGCGTCCTGCCTGGTGTGGTGCTGTCGCCGCAGGATTTATAGCTGCGACCGGCAAAGCCGGAGCTGCACTCCCCGCAGTCTGGCGAATGGCTGAGCGCAGCACGCCTGCTTTCGAAGCAGCCCTGTCGATTTTCCCGACCGATCCCGCCCTGGAGAAGCACCTAGCCGAAGCCGTCCCGACCAAGCTCAATGCCGACTCCCTAGACGATCTGCTGAAAGCGGTTCTAAGCAAGCAGTGGCTTGCGGTACATGGAGCAGTGCTGTCGGCCACACACACGCCGCTGGAATCAGCGCAACGCCAGTTGAAGGCCGAGAGGAGTGGACGAAGCGATGCAGGTCTGCGCCTAGCCCTTCGCCATGCCAGCGCCACTCAATTGCTGGAATGCGCAAAAACCTTGAAGGATCAGCGCCTGGTGACACTTGCTGCTGAGGCGGCTGTGTCAAAACCGGCCGTATTGGCAAGCATTAAGTGCGAGGACCTCACCGAACAGGCGGTTTGGAGCGCTTCTCTAAAGAAGTCTCCGGCACTGTGGAATGCGCCGCGCGACGCTACCGCAGCGCGCAATGTCGTCCTGGTGCAGTTGGTCAACCGGGAGCAGGTCGACGACTCTTTGGTCGAGGCCCTGTCCACAACACCGCTCGCCGATCTGACTGGCTTTTCCGAGCGTAGCCATGTTTGGCAGCTTCTACCGAGTTCTTGCCGAGACGCCTACTTGCAGGCGACAGCGACCGGCTGGATTCAGGCAGCTATCAAGGGGGACGGCGTCACATCACCCGAACATCCGCTTGAACGGGTCATCCTGAACGTCTTGGTGCCACGCACGGCGCCCGGTGGAGCGAACCTCCCGCTCGAGCCCGGACTCGCCATCATCAGTGCTCTGCCCTCGTTCCCAGAGGACCGATTCCTCTCGTGGGTACATAGCGCATTGACAGCCCACCGGCACGTGTCCTCAGCTGCCGCGGAGCAACTCGGCCTACTCATGGCCAGCCGGAGGTGGGAGCGCGCAGCGAAGGAGCTGGCCGACCGGTACGCCAGAAGTCGCCATGACATCCTGCCGGCGCTGAGGGCATGTGCAGGCCTACTCGGCCTAGTCAAGTGCTGGTTTCTAGGCATCAGCAAACCCACCGTGACCGAGAAATGGGCGGCGCTCGAGGAAGAAGCCTGCGAGCTCTATCCGGATGGCCCTGATACCGGTGAACTGTGGTCTAGGGCCGGTGGGAAGAACGCTGCGCTACCGTCCAAGATTTCCAGCGGTCAAGCGAGATGGCACGCAGCCCTCTTGTCGATTCGACACGGAGGGAAGCCAACTGCCAGAGATCTCCTTGCGGAGATGGCGAAGGACTTCTACGCCAACGAGAAGATTCGCCTGTACGCGAGCGACAGCGACATCGTTGGGTCGTATCGGCGATGAGCGAAGCTTCTACGAGAAATACACTATGACTACACCCGGCTTCCCGCAGGGCCATGCGCTGCTAATCGGAGTTACTGACTACCGCTTCGTTACGAATCTGCCCATAGCCGTTCGCAACGACGTCCTGGATCTGTCACGAACCCTTTCGGCCCAGGACCTGTGCGGCTACGATCCGGTGAATGTCGTAGCGTTACTGGACGCTCAAGCCACCCGTGTGGCAGTCATGGAAGCGCTTGAGGACCTAGCATCCAGAGTTGGCGCTGAGGACACTGCGTGCGTGTACTTTTCAGGCCATGGTGCCGTGCTTGACGAAGCAACCTACGAGGACAGTTTCCTGCTAACAGTGGACAGCGATCCGGAGGAATTGCCGACCACGGCCATCAGCTCGGATGAGTTCTCGAGTGCACTGATGAAGGTGAAGGCGAAGCGGCTTCTGGTCTTTGTCGACGCCTGCCACGCCGGAGGGACTGCTATCTCCAAAGGTGTTGGCGACGGACAGACGCCTTACCTCAAGTCAGGCTACAGCGAAAAGACCTTCGCGAAGCTTGCCAACGGCAGCGGTCGGGCGCTCATGGCTTCTTGCCGCGCCAGCGAGGAATCGTCCATCTTTCCCGACGCGCGAAATAGTGTGTTCACCACGGCCCTGCTGGAGGGGCTGCGAGGTTCCGCAGACCCGACGGCCAGCGGATTTGTACGAGTGTTCGATTTGTTCGGATATGTCGCCGACCAAGTGCCACAAGTGATTAGCGAGCAACACCCTGTTTTTCATGCAGACCAGATTGAAGGCAACTTTCCCGTCGCTTTGAGTCGCGGCGGGAAAAATTCTCCTGGCAACGGCCCCTCGCTGACGAGTACTGGGCCACAAAACTGGAAGGCTCTCGAAGAGGCACTCGTAGACCTGTACCCATCTGGCCCGCGAGACCAGGAGGTCTGGAGCCGCGCTGGCGGTGATCTCTCAAGACTCGCCTTTCAAGCGAACGGCAGGGTTGCCTGGCACGCCGCCTTGCGCACACTCCAGCAAGGCGGTGGGGGCAGGAACATCACTTTCGCATCGCTTCTTGAGGTCGCAAAAGACGACTTTGAGAACAACGCTGAGCTGATGAAGCTTGAGGCGTAGAACTTATGGATTTGTTTGTACTTCAGGGTTGTGCTGAGCGCCAGGCGTTGGTTGTAGCCAGACGCGGTCCGGATACAGCGGTCACAAGGCTCGACTTGGCACATCCAGAGATTCAGTCGTTCATTCAGTTTACCGAACGGGTTGAGCAAGTCGTGCTCGGAGGCGAGCGGCCTACGCCGGCGGAGCTCGATGACGTCGGAACTCGCCTCTTCGATCACATCTTCCATGGCGAGGTCCTGCGCCTGTACAACCGCGTTCCGAGCCCGAATTTCAGTATCCAGATTGCGACCGACGAACCAAGCGTTCAGCGGATTCCCTGGGAGTTCATCCGGCCACATGATCGTATGGCGGTTCCTCATCGGGACCGCTGTGTAGTTCGTGTACTTCCCATCTGCGCTCCGTCAGATCCCGCGCCAACCAGGTCACTGAAGAAGTTGAAGGTGCTGTTGGCAGTTGCGGACCCCATTGACCAAGCCGGGGTAGGTTGGCAGGACGTAGAGTACAACATCCGCCGTGTCTTCGAAGCGCAGACAGATGGACTGGCGACTCTCAAAGTTATCCCTGCAGCTACAAGCGAGGCCCTGCTGAGGGCTTTGGACGCTGACTCTTATGATGTCTTCCACTTCTTGGGGCATGGCTGCATCGTGGACGGCGAGGGGCGTCTTGTGCTGGTTGATGTCGCCACAAAGAAGTCAGACTTCATAACCGCTGAGCAGGTGGCCGTCGCGCTCGGTGGGCAGAACCTTCGCCTAGTCATCCTCAGCGCATGCTTGACGGGCGCAGGGGATATCAAGGATGACTTTGGGCCGGTAGCGACGGCACTGCTTCGCAACGGAATTCCTGCAGTGGTAGCGAACCAAACCTCAATTCCAACTAAGTCGGTGGCCCCTTTTGTTGGAGCACTCTACCAACGTTTGCTTCGTGAAGGCAACATTGATTCAGCGGTGATGTCAGGTCGAGTCGCACTGCAGGATTCCCTGCGCAGGACCATGCCTCCTGCGAGCGCAGTGGTTGAGTGGGGAATTCCTGCTCTGTATAGGCTGCCCGGTGGCGATCAACTCTTTGTGCCGCGAGGAGACGCATGATGAAGTCCAAGAACCCCTACAGCATTGTCAACCGTCCTGCTGAGTTCACGTCTCTACGGAAGACAGCCGAAAACATGGTTAGTACAGCGTTGAAGAAGCAGTCAAGGACGCTGGTGATGGACCGTGTGCCACCCGGCCTGTTGGAAGCTCTGGTGTCCAGTTCGAATCAGGTCTTGTCGCCCACTGTTACCAAGACGGCCAAGCGGAGAGTTGTCAAGGCCGCTCTGCCGGCAGCTGCCGATTTGTCTTCTGAGGTGCTCAAGGTTGTTGAACGTGCGGCTTCCGGAAGCATCGCCTCCACCGTCGGGATTTTGGACCTGGGGGCATGGGTGTCGCGGCTTCCGGATCTGCTCAAGGTTATGAACAAGAGCCAGGATGCTTTGGTCTTCCTTGAAGTACAGACACCTGTGCCGGCCGGGCTGATAAAAACAGAGGAGCCGCTGGCCAGATGGGCCGAAAAGTTGTTGGGTCGGTCGTTGAAGGAGGAAGAGTCCAAGGACCTCAAGCGCAACATGCTTGCTGACGAGTTCTACTTCTTTGGCGAGTCAGTACGGAAACAGAACAAGCTGGATGTACTAGTTGCCCTGACGCCGGCAATGATTGCATTCGAAGAAAAAGGGGCTCCTCGGTGGAACTACTTTGCGGCCGGGAACGGGGACGTGTCCGTGGTATCGACCTGTGATGTACGCGAGTTTTCGACGAAAGCAGGCAGGCCTTACGAAGCGGCGATTGGAATGCTAATTGCGGCTCAGGTACTGGCGTCGCGCAACAACATGGAGTATCACGAAGAAACGCGTGGCTGCATCTTTGACTTCAATGATGAACGGACGGAACTCGTCGAAAGCATTCGCGGGATGCACATCGACGCCGACTGCATGAAGCACTTTAAGGATAAGGACGAGGCGAAGAACGCCAAGAGCCTGGTCACCGCTCTTGCTCGCATGAAGGAGACGCACCGTGGCTGAAGTCAGCGTCTTTATCCCTGGCATCATGGGGTCTGAGCTCTACCTTGGTGATGAGCTTATCTGGCCTGGTACTCCGGCTGAGATGCTCTTCCCATACGGGAAGATGGAGAAGCTGCTGCGGCCGGATTTGCTGATCGGCGACATCATCCGAAAGGTGTCCATCTCCAATCAGTACGCCAGTCTCATCAAGGCATTCAAATTGTGCGGCTTCGATGAGGAGGCGGGTCCGCCAACGCTCATCGTCTGCCCATATGACTGGCGCAAAGACAACCGCTTGGCGGCTGACCGGTTGGCAGATTGCGTCAAGAAGCTGCGGGCGGACCATGGCGAAGACGTTGTCATCAATATCGTTGCACACTCGATGGGAGGCTTGGTCAGCCGCTACTTCCTCGAGTCGGGCTCCTACTCGGCGGCTAACTGCCTGGGATTCGACCGGATTCAACGCCTCATCACCATTGGCACGCCTCACCGCGGAGCGCCGCTGGCGTTGTGCGCTGCGATGGGCCAGATTAAGCGCCTTTTCCTCAACGCCAAGCAGGTCAAGCAGATTGCCGACCAGGATGAATTTCCGGCGCTGTACCAGTTGATGCCACCGCGCAGCGAGCCGTATCTTTGGAACACTGACCCGCAAGCGCGCCTGGAACCTGCAAAGGTCTATGAAGACGGCACCGCGAAGCTGCTTGGATTGAACGCTAAGAATCTTGCGTCTGCTGCGGCCTTCCACGCCGCGCTAGATACCGCGAAGAAGCCGGACGGGGTCGTCTACTTCTGCTTCATCGGAACGAGGCAAGACACGATTTGCAACGTCCAAGGAAACTTCGCAGTCGAGACGGAGGACGGAGCGTTTCCAGCGAACCGGCCCCTTCCTGAAGGCGTGGAAATCACCGATGGCGGAGATGGGACTGTACCGAGCTGGAGCGCGTCCATTCCGGGCATGCAGCAGCTCGCGGTAGGTGGGGACCACGGCGGTCTCTACAAGACGCCAGAGGTTCTTCGGACGCTTGGCGCACTGTTAGGTAAGCAGGGGGTCTTGTCCTCTCAATTCAAGCCGGAGCTAGTACGGATTAGTCTCCGAGACGAGGTGGTGACGCCTGGCTTCCGAGAGCCAATTGTGCTGTTCTTCAACACGCCAACCGGAAAAATAGAAGCGGAGATCGTCGTGTCTCGGCTCGCCGGAAGCGACGGCCAGCCGTTGCCGTCACCAGCAGTTGCCAGCAAGTTGTCCGTCAGCTACATCGGCGCTCCTATCGACTCGCTGGCCTTGAAGGTTGACACGCCGGACTTCGCGGGTGTGTACGAACTGGATGTCCAAGTCGGCGGTGCGAGCATTGCCGACAACAATCCGCGACTACTCGTGCAGTGGGAATAGGACATAGGCCTGATGAAGCCTCGCCCGACTCAGCGGTCGATTGAACTTTTCCAGAAGCGGGGCTTTCATGATCGGCCGCTTCGAGTTGGCGCGTCCACCAAAGAGGTAATTGACTGTGGCAACAAGCTGAAATGCGTCCGCCGAACAGAACGCGCGTCAGACTAGCCGAGGCGAATTTACACAGGCGCGACGAGCCGCGCGGTCAAATGACCGATGCTGAGGGTGAAGCGGGCGTTCAGGAATGGTGGCGCTCGGCGACTGGTATTGGCGGTTGCTGCTGTTCAGGCACGGACCTGAATGACTCAGTTCAGCCTAAAACGGCCAGACACTCCGCCCAAAAAATCTGCCTATTCCCGCCCACGCAAGCTAAGCACCCTGCGCCCAGCATCAACCAAATCACTATCAATTTGATAGCAATAAGCGATTGACAGACAAGCGGTAGAGCCTAATCTTTTTCAAATTTCAGCACACCTCACTACTGAAACGACGGGTGCGCCCATCTCGCCCATTCTCATGGAGCACCGCCACTGAAACAGGCCACACACCGCCACACACCGCCACGCCAGCCAAAGCCAGCGCGGCGGCGCGTAATGCACAACGCTCTCTATCTACGGCAGCGGCTTACTTCACCGCAAACCGCACATTCGCCGCCTTCTTTCCCGGCAGTGTCACAAGCGCCACCACCTTGGTGCCCGCGGCGACCTTGAACGCGCCCTTGGCCTCCAGCTTGCCCTCCCCCGCAGGCGCCAGCAGGGCTTCGGATTTTTCGGTGCCGTTGAACAAGGTGAGCTTGGCACTCACGCCTTCGGTCTTGGCTGGCTTGCCGTGGTCGCGCTGGTGCAGCGTGAGGGTATCTGGCTTGGCCACCAGTTCGTAGTCCATGTCGTTGGCTTCGACCACGATGCCGCCGTGCAGCGGCTTGTAGTCGTGGCCATGGTTGCCGACGGCAAACGCAGCGCCACTCACCGCCAGCGCGAGCGCGGCAAAGAAGTATTTGGTGTTCATGAAAATCCTTTCAAAGGGTGGTTGAGACAGCGACAAAAATCAGAACGCCCCGACGTTCTTGTCGTCCAGCAGGCGCTCGGCATCGTGGCGGCCGAACAGCCAGAACAGGGCGGGGGTCAGGAAGGTGTCGAGCAGGGTCGAGCTGATCAGGCCCGAGAAGATCACCACCGCCACCGGGTGCAATATCTCGGTGCCGGGGCGCTCGGCCTCCAGCAGCAGCGGGGCCAGCGCAAACGCCGTGACCAGGGCGGTCATGAGCACGGGGGAAAGCCGCTCCAGCGAGCCGCGCACGATCATGGCGGTGTCAAAGCGCTCGCCTTCCACGCGCATCAGGTTGAGGTAGTGGCTCACCTTCAAAATGCCGTTGCGCACCGAGATGCCCGCCAGCGTGATGAAGCCGATCAGCGCCGCCACCGACAGCGGCTGGCCCGACACCCACAGCCCCAGCACCGCGCCCACCAGCGCCAGCGGGATGTTGGCCATGATGAGGGCCGAGAGCGTGGCCGAGCGGTAGCGGGTGTAGAGCACCACAAACATCAGCACCAGCGAAACGATGGCGAGCAGGCCCACCAGGCGGCTGGCTTTTTCCTGCGCCTGGAACTGGCCGCCCAGGGTGATGAAGTAGCCCTCGGGCAGGCGCGTGTCGCCCACGGCCTGGCGGATGTCGGCCACCACGTCGGACAGCGCCCTGCCCTGCGCGTTGGCCGACAGCACGATGCGGCGCTTGCCGTCGTCGCGGCTGATCTGGTTGGGGCCGTCGCCTTCTTCGATGGTGGCCAGGCGCGACAGCGGCACGGGGCCGCGTGGCGTATCGATCAGCACACGCGCCAGGCCGTAGATGGAGCGTGCGCTGTCGGGCAGGCGCACCACCAGCGCAAAGCGGCGGCTGCCTTCCACCACCTGGGCCACTTTCTCGCCCTCCACCAGCGTCTGCAGCGCGGCCAGCACCTGGGGTGCGGGCACGCCCATTTGTGCAGCGGCGGCGTAGTCCACGCGCACGGTGATCTGCGGTGCCAGCACCTGCTTTTCCACCTCCAGGTCGGCCAGGCCGGGGATGCCCGCCAGCCGCGCGCGCAGGGCCTCGGCCTGGCCGCGCAGGGTGTCCAGGTCGTCGCCAAAGAGCTTGATGGCGATCTGCGAGCGCACGCCCGAGAGCATGTGGTCGATGCGGTGCGAGATGGGCTGGCCGATGGCGATGGCGGCAGGCAGGTGCGCCAGGCGGCTGCGGATGTCGGCCTGCACCTCGGCCATGCTGCGCTTGAGCTCCGCCGCAGGCAGCAGGCCCACGTCCAGCTCGCTCACGTGCACGCCTTCGGCATGTTCGTCCAGCTCGGCGCGGCCACTGCGCCGGCCCACGTGCGTGACCTCGGGCACCTGGCGCACCAGCACCTCGGCCTGGCGGGCCAGCGCGCTCGATTCGGCCAGCGTGACGCCGGGGTTGAGCCGCATGCCGATGAGCAGCGTGCCTTCGTTGAACGGCGGCAAGAAGGTGGTGGGGAAAAACGGCACCGCCGCTGCCGACAGCGCCACCGCCACCGCGCTCACGGCCAGGGCTGCACGCGGCCGCGCCAGCACAGCCACAAGCCCGCTGCGGTAGCGCGCCTTGAGCCAGGCCACCACGCGGGTGTCGCCGTGGTCGAGGTTCTTCATGCGCGGAAGCAGGTAGAACGCCAACACCGGCGTGACGGTGACCGACACCAGCAGCGATGCCACGGTGGAGACGATGAAGGCAATGCCCAGCGGCACAAACAGCCGCCCCTCGATGCCCGGCAGTGCAAACAGCGGCAGGAACACCAGCACGATGATGGCCGTGGCATACAGGATGCCCGAGCGCACTTCCATGGACGCGAGCTTGACCACCTCGATGGGGTGCAGGCGGTGGTTCGGGTGCTTGGCGCGGTCCATCTTCAAGCGGCGCAGCACGTTCTCCACATCGACCACGGCATCGTCCACAAGGCCGCCAATGGCAATGGCCAGGCCGCCCAGCGTCATGGTGTTGATCGACAGGCCGAAATACTTGAACACCAGCGCGGTGATGAAGATGGACACCGGGATGGCCGTGAGCGCAATCACCGTGGGCCTGAGCGTGCCGAGGAACACGAACAAAATCACCGCCACGAACACCGAGGCGCCCATGAGCTTGCCCTGCAGCGTGGTGACCGAGGCCTCGATGAAGCTTGCCTGGCGGAAGGTGACGCGCGGCGCCTCCATGCCTGCGGGCAGCGAGTTCTTCAGGTCCACCAGCGCGGCCTCGATGCTGCGCGTGAGGCCGATGGTGTCGGCCGTGGGTTGCTTCTGGATGCCCAGGATGACGGCGCCCTGCCCTTCAAAGCCCGCGTCGCCCCGCTTGGTGGCGGCGGCAAAGGTTGCATCGGCCACCTGGCGCAGCAGCACGCTCTGGCCGTTTTTGGCGGTGAGGGCCAGGTTCTGCAGGTCTTCGAGCCGCGAGGTGCGGCCCAGGTGGCGGATGAGGTATTCGCGCCCACCCAGCTCCAGAAATCCGCCCGAGGTATTGGCCGCAAAGCCCTTGAGCGCGCCCGTGAGCTGGTCGTGCGTGATGCCCAGCGCTGCCATGCGCGCCGTGTCGGGCAGCACCTGGAACTGGCGCACCTCGCCACCGATGGGGATCACCTGCGCCACGCCAGGGATGGCCATGAGGCGCGGGCGCAGCACCCAGTCGGCGTACTCGCGCACGGCCATGGGCGTGGTCTTGCCTGCGTCGATGGGGATGGCCACCTGCATGATCTCGCCCATGATGGAGCTGATGGGCCCCATGCGCGGCGTGATGCCGCTGGGCAGGCCCTCTTCCATGGACGACAGGCGCTCAGACACCATCTGGCGCGCGCGGTAGATCTCGGTGCTCCAGTCAAAGGTGACGTAGATGAACGACAGGCCCGCGCTGGAGGTGGAGCGCACACTCTCCACACCGGGCAGGCCGTTCATGGTGGTCTCCAGCGGGAAGGTGATGAGCTGCTCCACCTCTTCGGCGGCCATGCCGCCCGCCTCGGTCATGAGGGTGACGGTGGGTTTGTTGAGGTCAGGGAACACGTCCACCGGCGTGCGCGAGAGCGTGAGGGCGCCGTAGGCCATGAGCACGGCTGCTGCGATGAGCACCAGCAGCCGGTGGGTCAGGCTGTTTTCGAGAAGCCACTTGAACATCGTGACTCCTTAGCGGACCTGGTTGATGAGCGTGGCGCCCTGCGTGGCCACGCGGTCGCCGGGCTGGAGGCCCGAGGTCACGGCCACCGAGGTGCCGTCCAGCGGCACCGAGGTGACGACCCGGGGCACAAAGCGCTCGGGCGACTCCTTGACCCACACGATGGTCTGATTGGCCGGGTTGCGCAGCAACGCTGCGGCGGGCACCTGCACGCCATCGACCCTTTCGGTGGACTGCACGAACACGCGTACGGGCTGGCCCAGGGCCAAGGTGCCAAGCGCAGACGAGTCGCCCGCAAACTGCAGCGGCTGCGCCTGATCACGCAGGCTGCGCGCCGCGCCCAGAAAGCGCAGTGGCACGCGCTGCCCGCCCGCAACCAGCGTGGCACCGGCCACGCTCTGCGCCTGGGCCGGGTCATAGGCCAGGGCCTCGATGCGCAGGCGCGATGGGTCTACCACCTCAAACACCAGTTCGCGCGCATCCACCACCTGCCCGGCCACGGCATTGGCCGAGGCGATGACGCCCGACACCGGGGCCACCAGCGCATCGCGTGTGGCCAGGCCCGCGCCTACGGCGCCCAGGCGCTGGGTGAGGCTGTGCAGCTCGCTCTCGGCCGCTTCGATGTCCTTGCGCGGCACGGTGTCGGCCAACTCTTGCAGGCGCGCCACGCGCCGTGCGGCCAGGTCGCGCGCAGCGCGCAGTTCGGCCTGCTGGGCCAGTTGGTTGGAGCGCTCGATGGCGCCCGCCGTGGGCACCACATAGGCCAGCACCTCGCCCTTGCGCACCGCCTGACCCACGCCAGGCAGGCCCTTGGGCCCGGCCTCCAGCCGCCCGGCCAGCATGGCCTGCACCTTGCCACCCGCGTTGGGGTCCATCACCACGGAGCCTGCCAGTTCAAAAGCCTTGGCGTGTTGCCCGGTAGCTGCCACAAGAGTGCGCACGCCCAGTTGGCGCTGCGCGGGTTTGGGCAGAAACACGCTGCCATCGGGCTGGCGGCTGGGGCCGTTGCCGGTGGGCGCGGGCGGTGCGTCGCCGTGGTCGTGGCCGGGGCCTGCCAGGGCTGGCAGGGGGGCGCTGAGCGCGGCGGCCATGAGCAGGGCCAGCAAGGAAGGCATGGGGTGGAAGCGCTTCATGCTGCACCTCCCACGCGCTGGGTGTTGCCCATGCGGGCAGTACGGCCCCGGCGCAAACCCCACACGGCGACCAGCGCCAGCAGCACGGCGGCCACGGCGCCTGCGATCAGCACAGTGCGGCGGGCCAGCCCTGCGGGTGCGGCTTCGGTGTGGGCGGCGGGGTGCAGGTCGATTTCGCCTGCGAGCAGGTCAGTCTCATTGCCTGCGGCCACGGTAGCGGTGACGGGGCTCACGCCCTCGGCCAGCGGGGCGGCCAGGGTGGCCTGGAACTCGCCCTCGGCCACGCGGGTGACGGGCACGCTGGTGCCCGCGATGTCCAGCTCCAGCCGGGCGTCTTTCACGGGGCTGTTGTCGCCCGCGTGGTCCAGATAGAGCGCAATTTTTTGCCCGTCGAGCACGCCCACGAGTTCAAACAGGTCGGAGGTGGCGGCAAAGCGCGGCAGGGCTGTGCCCGCAGCGGCGACGGGGGCTTCGCCATGGTCATGGCCTGCGCCAGCCAGCGCGGTCGGCGGTAGAAAGCCCAGCAGCAGGGCCAGGCCCAGTGTGGAGAAAGCGGAAGAGAGTGTCATGGTCGTCTTAAAAATTGGTCGGGATTCACAGGGAGTTCATTGCGGCAGCAGGCCCAGGGCCTGGCGCAGATGGGAGATGGCGGCGGCCGCATCGATGCGGGCGCGGGCCAGCTGGCGTTCGGCCTGGGCGGCCTCCAGCTCCACACGCAGGCGCGTGGGGCCATCGGCCTCGCCCAGGCGGAAGGCCTTGTCGATAAAGCCGCGTGTGCCCTGTGCCAGCGCCGCGTGGCGCGCCGAGGCGTCGCGCTGGGCCTGGGTGGCTTTCACACGGGCCATGGCGGCGGCGATGTCGGCGGCCAGGCGCCTCTGCTCCACGGCAGCACGCGCCTCGGCATCGATGGCATCGGCGCGGGCTGTGGCCTGCTTGGCTTGCGCACGGTCGCCCCCGCCCAGGGGTATGCGCAGGCCCACGGTGAAGGTCTGCTGGTAGCGGTCGCCCGCCTGCTCGCGGCCGCGCGTGGCGGCCACCGTCAGCTCGGGGTTGGCGCGGGTTTGCACGGCGGCCAGGTCGGCCGCGCGGCGGGCCACCTCGGCCTGGTCCTGCCAGTCGGCCGCCGCAGGGTGCTGGGCAGCGGCTGCCGTGGCATCGGGCACGGGGGGCTCGGGCTCTGCCCCATCCGCCAGCGCCATGGTGGGCGCGGCCTGCACACCCCAGGCGGCCAGTGCGGCCTGCGCTGCGTCCCGTGCGCCCTGGGCCTCGGCCATGGCGGCTTCGGCCTGGGCCACGGCGCCGTCGGCCTGCGCGTGGTCGGCGCGCGACAAGTCTCCCGCACGCACGCGGCGCGCTACGTCGGCGGCCAGGCGCTGCGCGTTCAGCAGCCGGTCTTGCGCCAGTGCCTGATCGGCCTGCGCGCGCTGCGCGGCCCACCACGCTTCGCGCACGGTGGCGGCCAGTTGCAGCTGCGCGGCGCGCTGACGGCTGTCCAGCGCCTGCGCTTCGGCGTCGGCCAGCGCGGCCTTGCGGGCGCGCTCGCCGGGCAGCCACAGCGGCAGGGCCAGGCCCACTTCGGCTTCGCGGCTGCCCTGGTTGCTACCGGGGCGGTCGGTTTTGGTGGACAGCTCCAGCGCCACGGGCTCGGCCGTCCAGGCTGCCGCCGCGCTGCGTGTGGCCTGCGCAGCCTCGCGCCGCAAAGCTGCTGACTGCGCCTCGGGCTGGCGCTGCCGGGCCTGCTCGAACAGGGCCTGGAGCGTGAGCGGCGCTGTGCCGGGGTTGGGGGCCTGGGCCTGTGCGGCAGTGCCCAGAAGTGCCACGCCCAGCGCCATAGCCGCTACGGCGGCGGGCGCATGGTGTCGTCGTTTCGTTGATTGCATCCGATTCCTCTGCAGTGGCCAGAGGCCACAGGTTGAAATCGGCGAGGCGCGATGGGAGGGAGAGACGATCAGCAGCACACGCAGGCGTCAGCGCGCGCGTCGCGACTGCCTCAAAAGGCAGCTCTTCAACACCATCAACAAAATGGAAACGGGACAGCCCAGAGCCCCCGCCTCGCCGCTCAGGCGAGGACGGGCCAATTGGGGCGTTCGGGGCGTGAAAGGGGGGCTGGAGGCCAGGCTGGTGCCGCCTGGGCCAGCGGGCGTGCTGCAGTCACCACGATGGCATGGTCACCGGGACTGTGCGCGAGACCGCTGCCCGCACCATGGCAGGCGTGACAGTCCATGTCCGCCGGGGTGGCACTGGATGTCTTGGCTGGATGGACAGGGGATTCATCGGCCACATGATCGTGCACATGGTGGCCAAAGTGCGAGGCTTGCGGCGCCGTTTCATGCCCGCAATAGGGCGAAGCAGCCGCCCAGATAGACTGGAGCGGCATGAACACCAACAGGAAGAGCAACAGCAAGCGGCGCATGGGCAGCCGGATTCTAGGGAGGTTTGTAGAACCCCTACAAAAACAGCGGATCGCCCAGACCGGGTTGAAGGACTTTGCGTGGTTGAGTGGCAAAAGGCCCAGGCCTAAATCCGCAGCTGGATCCACGCTCCGGGCCGCCCTACCTGCAGGGACGAGGGCAGCATCCGCCCCCATCCCCTGCACGACATCAGGCAGCAACGGCCTCGGGCTGCGCTGCCTGCGCCTTGGCACCTTCAGCCACCACGGGCATGCGGATCAGGTGGTCAAAAGCGCTCAGCGCTGCCTTGGAGCCATCGCCCGCCGCAATCACGATCTGCTTGAAAGGCACGGTGGTGCAATCGCCCGCCGCAAACACGCCGGGGATGTTGGTGCGACCGTGCGAATCGACAATGATTTCACCGAAGCGCGACAGCTCCACCGTGCCCTTGAGCCATTCGGTGTTGGGCACCAGGCCGATCTGCACGAACACGCCTTCCAGCTGCACGGTGTGCTCCACATTAGTGGCACGGTCCTTGTACTTGAGGCCGTTCACCTTGCCGTCAGCACCGGTGATTTCGGTGGTCTGCGCGTTGGTGTGGATGGTCACGTTGGGCAGGCTCTTGAGCTTGTTGACCAGCACGGCGTCGGCCTTGAGCTGGTCGGCAAACTCGATGAGCGTCACGTGGGCCACCACGCCAGCGAGGTCAATCGCAGCTTCGACACCGCTGTTGCCGCCGCCGATGACCGACACGCGCTTGCCCTTGAACAGCGGGCCGTCGCAGTGCGGGCAGTAGGCCACGCCCTTGTTCTTGTACTCGGCTTCGCCGGGCACGTTCACGTTGCGCCAGCGGGCGCCGGTGGACAGGATCACCGTCTTGGCCTTGAGCGAGCCGCCATTGGCCAGCTGCACTTCGATCAAGCCACCAGGCTGCGCAGCGGGGATGAGCTTGTCGGCGCGCTGCAGGTTCATGATGTCCACGCCATAGGCACGGGTGTGGGCTTCGAGCGCGGCGGCGAACTTGGGGCCGTCGGTTTCGAGCACCGAGATGTAGTTCTCGATGGCCAGCGTGTCATTCACCTGGCCGCCAAAACGCTCGGCAGCCACGCCGGTGCGGATGCCCTTGCGGGCGGCGTACACGGCGGCTGCGGCACCTGCGGGGCCACCGCCGACGATGAGCACGTCGTACGGGTCTTTGGCGCTGAGCTTCGCGGCTTCGCGGGCGGCAGAGCCGGTGTCGAGCTTGGCGACGATCTCTTCGATGGTCATGCGGCCGGAGCCGAACACCTGGCCGTTCAGGAACACCATGGGCACGGCCATGATTTCGCGGTCGTTCACTTCCTGCTGGAAGGCGCCGCCTTCGATCACGGTCGTCTTGATCTTCGGGTTGACGATGGCCATGAGCGACAGCGCCTGCACCACGTCCGGGCAGTTGTGGCAGGTCAGGCTCATGTAGACCTCGAAGTTGAAGTCTCCGTCCAGCGCCTTGATGGAGTCGATCACATCCTGCTCGACCTTGGGTGGGTGGCCGCCCGTCCACAACAGGGCAAGCACCAGCGAGGTGAACTCGTGGCCCAGCGGCAGGCCGGCAAAGCGCAGGCTGTTGGTGGCGCCCACGCGCTGCAGGCTGAAAGATGGCTTGCGTGCATCGTTGCCGTCGGTGCGCAGGGTGATCTTGTCGCTGCGCAGGGATTGGATGGTCGTCAGCAGCTCGCGCATGTCGCGCGCCGTCTCGCTGTCGTCCAGGGAAGCCACCAGCTCAAACGGCTGCTGCACGCGCTCCAGGTAGGCGGCGAGTTGGGTCTTGAGTTGTTCGTCGAGCATGGTGGTGTCCTTTGAAATTCGAGTTGTGGTGTCTGGGAGGGTGACGCCAAAAAGGCTGCAGTTCAAGCCTGCTTGTCAACGTCCGGGCGTAAAAAAGCCGGACGGCATGGCGCGATGGCGCCATGACGCTGTCCGGCTTTGGAGGAGCCGTGGATTAGATCTTGCCAACCAGGTCCAGCGAAGGCGTCAGCGTCTTGGCGCCTTCCTTCCACTTGGCGGGGCAGACTTGGCCAGGGTTGGCGGCGGTGAACTGGGCAGCCTTGAGCTTGCGCAGGGTTTCCGACACGTCGCGGGCGATTTCGTTGGAGTGGATTTCCATGGTCTTGATCACGCCATCGGGGTTGATCACGAACGTGCCACGCAGTGCCAGACCTTCTTCAGGAATGTGCACGCCGAAGGCGTTGGTCAGCTGGTGCGTTGGGTCGCCGACCAGGGGGAACTTGGCCTTGCCCACGGCGTCGGAGGTTTCGTGCCACACCTTGTGCGAGAAGTGGGTGTCGGTGGTCACGATGTAAACCTCGGCACCGGCCTTTTGGAATTCAGCGTAGTTGTCGGCAGCGTCTTCGATTTCGGTGGGGCAGTTGAAGGTGAAGGCTGCAGGCATGAAGATCAGCACGGACCACTTGCCCTTGAGGGACTGCTCGGTCACTTCGATGAATTCACCCTTGCCGGCACGGTTGACAAAAGCGGTGGTCTTGAAGGGCTGAACTTGCGTATTGATCAGGGACATTGCTGTTTCCTTTGTGGTTGGTTGACTGAACAGGACTGAAGTTTAGGCATTTCCAATCCATCAATCCAATTAATTGATTACATCGAATCAATTGCCAATTACTATACAACGCCCTGTGCGACCTCCCGGTGACAACCCTGGTGCGCCGCGGGGCACACAAGATGTGAACGCGAACGCCTCTCAGCATCACACGCAGCCCGCGCGCCACAGCAGGGGCTTGCCTTGCGCTGCTGGATGCGGGTCACGACAATCAGCGCCGAATCCACACATTACAAGGAGTCCCCATGAAAGGTGACGCACAGGTCATTGGCCATCTGCAGGCCCAGCTCAAGAACGAACTCACCGCCATCAACCAGTACTTCCTGCACTACCGCATGCTCAAGCACTGGGGCTTCGACAAGCTGGCGAAGAAGGAGTATTCGGAATCCATCGGCGAGATGAAGCATGCCGACTGGCTCATGGACCGCATCTTCACGCTGGACGGCCTGCCCAACCTGCAGGACCTGGCCAAGATCCAGGTCGGCGAAGACGTGCCAGAGATCCTGGCCTGCGACCTGCGCGCCGAACAAGGCGCCCAAGCCACCATCAAGGATGGGATCGCCCACTGCGAAAGCGTGCGTGACTATGTATCGCGCGACCTGCTGCAAAAGATCCTGGACGACACCGAGGAGCACATCGACTTCCTCGAGACCCAGATCGATCTGATCGGCAAGGTGGGCCTGCAGAACTACCTGCAGTCGCAGATGGGCGATGTGGAGTAAGGCCACGGATCGCCAGATCGGTCCACGAAAGCGGGCAGAAAAATCAAAACGGGCTTCGGCCCGTTTTTTTGTGCCTGCGCGCTGCAGCTTTGAGAATATTTCTCCCGGATAGCAATGCCCCCTGCGATCACGGGTTGTTGCAAGTGCACATCAACGGAAGAAAATTCCCGCAACACAAATGCGAATGCCTCTCAACAAAAGTAGAATGTCAGCCTACCACCAGCGGCCGGGTTCAGTGACACCCTGATTCCCGAGCCCGCCAGCAAGCCAGTCAGCCGGCTCCAGCCGCCCGTTGCAGCCAGCGTTTGTGCGTTTTGTACCCACACACCTGTCTGGAGCTCTTTGCTGATGCCGCACCGTACGACCCGCCCCCGCCTTGCGGGGCCCTTGCCCACATACACCCCCGGAGCTCCCCGGGCCCTGCCATGAAGGCCACCCGCGTCAATGGACGCTACCGGCTGGCCATCACCTCCCGCGCCGTGGCGGCGATAGGGGGCGGCTACGCGCTAGCGGCAGGCTTCTCGGCGGCGCTGTCGCTCCTGCTAGCGCAATGCATGCCCCGCGTGGAGGCTGTGCTCACGGCCACCATGCTCTCGTGGGTGGTGTATGCCGCCGCCGCTGGCTGGGCTTTTTACACACGCACCGCCTGGGGCGCCTGGGGTGGCACGCTGCTGCCCGCACTGGTGCTGGGCGCCTGCGCCACGGCACCGCATTGGATGAAGGCCGCCGCATGACGAGCAGCACACTCCCCTCCCGCACCCCGGCAGAACGGGCCCTGGCAGCCACCGCGGCCAGCACCGCGGCTGAAGCAGCACGCTCAGCCAAGAAGCCCAAGGCGCCCAGCGACCGCGAGGGATTCCGCCAGGCCATGTCTTGGCTGCACACCTGGGCCGGATTGATCCTGGGCTGGCTGCTGTTTGCGATCTTCCTGACCGGCACGCTGTCGTTCTTCAAGAACGAGTTCAACCTGTGGATGCGCCCCGAGATGCATGGACTGCAGCCGGTGGATGCCACTGATCCGCAGGTGGCGCAAAAAGCCCTGGACGCGCTGGTGCGCCGGGTGCCCAACGTCACGCAGTGGATCATGCACCTGCCCGACGACCGCGACCCTGCCGTCAACATCCTGTGGCGCGACACGGGCAATGGCCGCTTCGAGACGCTGCGCATGAACCCGCAGACCGGCGAGGCCATCGACGCGCGCCAGACCATGGGCGGCGACTTCTTCTACCGCTTCCACTTCGAGCTGCGCACCGCGCAGAAGGGGCGCTGGACCCTCGAAGGCCGCTGGGTGGTGGGCGTAGCCACCATGCTGATGTTTGTGGCGCTGATCTCGGGGGTGATCACGCACCGCCGCATCTTCAAGGACTTCTTCACCTTCCGCCCCACCAAGGGCGGCCAGCGCGCCTGGCTGGACGCACACAACGTCAGCGGTGTACTGGTGCTGCCGTTCTACCTGATGATCACCTTCAGCGGGCTGATGATCTTCCACACGCTCTACATGCCTGCAGGCATTGCCACCGCCTACAAGGGCGAGAACGGCGTGGACTCCAACGCGTACTTTGCCGACCTGCAGGGCGAGAAAGCCGAAAGCCGCCCCCGGCGCAGACCGGGCGACAAGGTAGAGCCCCTGCCCGCTATTGCACTGCCGTCCATCCTGACCGAAGCGCGCACCCGCTGGGATGGCGGGCGCATCGGCAGCCTGCAGGCACGCCGCGACGCCAAGGGCCGCGCCGTGGTCGAGGTGACGCGCCACGAAGGCGACCGCCTGCAGTACCGCCCACCGCGCCTGCTGTTTGATGCCACCACCGGCCAGTGGCTGGACCAGGCCGATGCCACCGGCCCCGCCGTCAAGACCTACGGCGTGTTGTACGGCCTGCACATGGCGCGGTTTGCCGACATCGGCCTGCGCTGGGCGCTGTTTGGCTTTGGCGTGTTGGGCAGCCTGATGATCGCCACCGGCATGGTGCTGTGGTCGGTCAAGCGCAGCGCCAAATCGCAGACGCAGGCCAGCCGCACAGGGATCGCCGCCAATAAAGACAACAGGGCGGGCGTCGCACCCACCGAGGCGCCGTTTGGCGAGCGCCTGGTGGCAGCCATCAACATTGCCACGCTGGCGGGCCTGCCGCTGGCCTGCGGCGTGTACATCGCCTCCAACCGCCTGATCCCGCTGAACGCTGAGGGCCGGGCCGATGTGGAACTGGCCTGGTTCTTCAGCGCCTGGGGCCTGGCCCTGCTGTGGGCGCTGGCCTGCGCCGTGGTGCGGCCTGGCCGCATGGGCTGGTCGGTGCCACTGGGCGCAGCGGGGCTGGTGTGGGCGTTGCTGCCTGTCATCAACGCCCTGACCACCCACACCCACCTCGGCGTCACGCTGCCGGCGGGCGAATGGGTGTGGGCCAGCATGGACCTGGCGTTCCTGACCACCGGGCTGGTGCTGGGCTGGCTGTCGTGGCGGCTGCGCCCGGGCCGTGCCCCCAAGGGCAAAGCCGCTGAGGCCAAAACACCGCGCACTGCCCCGGCGGCCGCATTGCCTGCGGCCACCGAAGTGTCTGTTTCAACGTCGGGGGCTTGAACACCATGTCCGCATTTCTGCTGTGTTTTGCGGCCTGGTCGGTGATGGCGCTGGGCATGGACCGCCACCATGAAGACGCCACAGACCGTGAAGGTGCGGCCCACCGCCTGCAACAGCTGCGCCGCGCGGGGTGGCTGTTGCTGCTGCTGTCGCTCTGGCTGGCCGCACACCCGGCCGATGGCGTGCCTGTCTCGCTCGGCGTGACCGCATGGGCCGTGGCCCTGTCAGTAGCAGCCGTGGCCGTGACGGCCACTGTGACCTGGCAGCCCCGGCGCACACCGGTGCTGGCGGGGTTGACCCTGCTGGCAGGCCTCGCCGCCTGGGCCGGGGGGTGGTGAGCGGAAAGGATGCGGCGGCCCCTCTGGCTCGTCGCACTTTCTGATCCGCCTCTCACCTCTGCATTTTTTCATCCCGCTCTCTGCGCCCCCCCAGCCACCGGCCCCATAGGCCCGCGCCAGGCCCGGTGCCTGCGGAGCCGTTTTCAACCGCGTTGCGCACACACCTAGGACAAACCATGCACGCACCTTTCCGCCGCCCCTTCCGTCACCCCCAGGCCCTGCACCCGCTGGCCGCCGCCGTCCTGGCCGCGTTCTGCGGCACCGCGCTGGCACAAGCAACACCGCCCTCTGCACCGCCCCAGACGCTGGGCGAGGTCACCGTGCAATCCACCAGCGGCGATGACGGCTATTCGCCCGCCGTCAGCTCCTCGGCCACCAAGGGCAGCGCGCCGCTGCGCGATGTGCCCCAAGCCGTGAACGTGGTACCCGAGCAGCTCATGCGCGACCAGGGGGCGCGGTCGATGGAAGACGTGCTGCGCAACGTACCCGGCGTGGCCATGAGCCACGGCGACGGCCAGCGTGACCAGGTGGTGATCCGTGGCTTCACCGCCATTGCCGACCAGTTTGTGGATGGCGTGCGCGACGATGCGCTGTACTTCCGCGACCTGGCCGACATCGAGCGCGTGGAGGTGCTCAAGGGCCCCGCCGCCGTGCTGTACGGGCGCGGCTCCTCGGGCGGCCTGATCAACCGCGTGACCAAGAAACCCAAGTTCGGCGAGACATCGGGCGAGGCTTCTCTGGGCCTGGGCAGCTACGCCTTTCGCCGCGCCACGGCCGATGTGAATGTAGGCATCAGCGACACCGCAGCCTTCCGCATCAACGCCGCCGTCGAAGATTCGGGCAGCTACCGCGACCAGCAGTTCGTCAAGCGCCACAACTTCGCGCCGTCCCTCGCGCTCAAGCTCGCCGCACAGACCGACCTGCTGCTGCAGTACACCAACGCGCGCGACAAGCGCCTGACGGACTTCGGCATTCCCGCACTCAACGGCCGTCCAGTGAACGTGCCCGCCAGCACCTACTACGGCTCCAGCAACGCCGCGCAAGACGACACCACCACCAGCACTATGCAATCGCTGGCGGCCACCCTCAACCACCGCTTCAACGACGACTGGTCGGTGCGCAATGTGACACGCGCATACGACTACACGCTGGACCGCTACAACACCTTGCCCGGCGGCACCACCAACCCGGTGAACCTGACCGTGGGCCGCACACGCTCGTTCATCCTGCGCGACGAAAGCGGCCTGTTCAACCAGACCGACGTGACCTGGCGCAACCAGCTCGGGGGCCTGAAGCAGGAGTGGCTGATGGGCATGGAGCTGGGCCAGCAGAAGAAGCGCGCGGAGTCCGTGTCGGGCGGAGCAGACCGCGTCTCCATCTCCAACCCCGCCGGCGTAGCCGCTCCGGTGATACCTGCCGCCAGCTACACCGCCGACAGCGCCATCCCCAGCCACACCACCCAAGACACAGCGGCGGTGTACTGGCAAAACCAGATCACGCTGGCCCCGCAGTGGAAGGCGCTGGTGGGTGCGCGCTACGACGTGTTCAAGCAGCAGACCGAGTTTGACCGCAAGCTCTCCGCGTTGTCGCGCACCGACAAAAAGTTCAGCCCCCGCGCAGGCCTGGTCTGGCAGCCCAGCGACGCGGTGTCGTACTACGTGTCGTACAGCAAGTCGTTCCAGCCTTCGGCAGAGACTTTTGCGCTGGCCGCCAACAACACCGCCAACGAACCCGAGATCACGCAGAACAAGGAAATCGGCATGAAGCTCGACCTGCTCGATGGCCGCATGAACGTAACGGGCGCGCTCTTCAACCTGGAGCGCACCAACATCAAGAACACCGACCCCACCAACCCCTCGCGCCAGATCAACGTGGGCACGCAACGCACCAACGGCCTGGAGCTGACCGCCAACGGCCGCCTGCCCGGCCGCTGGGATGTGAGCGCCGGCTACGCCTGGCTGGATGGCCGCATGACGAAATCACTGGCCACCACCACCTCCACCCAGTTGCCCACCGCCGCCATTGCCGCCCAGGGCAAGGTGCCTGCGCTCACGCCCCGCAATTCCGCCTTCCTGTGGGCCATGAAGGACCTCGGCCACGGCCTACGCGTAGGCGGCGGTGTGAACTACGTGGGCGAGCGCTTCACCTCACTGACCAACCTGGTCACCCTGCCCGCCTACACCACGCTCGATGCCGCCCTGCAGTACACGCTGGGCCAGTGGGAAGTGGACGTGAACATCAAGAACCTGGCCAACCGCAAGTACTACGTGTCGGCGCACGGCAGCAACGACAACCTGATCCTGCCGGGCTCGCCGCGTGCGGTGCAGGTGGCGGTGCGCACGCGGTTTTGAGAGGGTCAGCAAAAGCAGACGCCTGACTTCAATTCCGATCAGCTGCTAGCGCTTCACCCAGAAGCACTAGCAGCTATGAAATAAATAGCAACAAAAAGGCGCATATGAACGGCCGATGGCCCATGACGCGCCGGGAGAACAGAATCGCCCCCCATCTGAGTCATTCTCCTCAGAGTACACAACCTGTCAGGGATTTTCGTCAATCGAAAGCAGCGGCCATCGTTCGCTGAACCGCTTCGATTCCACACGTTGCCGGAAGACGGCAAAGCTGGCTCTGAGCGGGTTGTGCCGAACGCGCAGCCCAAACAGATCGCCCAACCCATGCGGGGCCACAACGCCTATCGATTCGTCTTCGTTCAGGTAGACGCCTACACAGGTCGCGAACTCGGGCCACGTGGCCACACCCTCTTCCAGCGAGGCAAGCGCGGGAACCACTTGCCCAAGACTGCGAGCGAACCAGTGATGCACGGTGGCCTGGTTGGTCACTTCCCACTGCACCGCTGGCATGAGCGTGCGAAGGCGCCTTTCGAGGTCCGCATCGGACACTGGCCCGGCCGCTTCGCTGGTGAAGTGCACCACATCCACATCCTGAAGCTTCGACGGTGCATCAAACCCATGCAGAGCGTCCCACACCAGCGACCGCACGGCGCCCGCGCCAATGCACCAGGAACTCAGCCCCAACGAGCGGACTGCCACCAGTGCGGCCATCAAACGGGGCGACGAACGTACCATGCCGATGAGCTTCTGTTCGAGCGCGGGCCGCATGGGTTTGCCGGGGGAAGGCGGTATGCGCCTACCTCGGAAGTTGCCCGGCACGCAGCGCCTTCCGATATCGCTTGAGGTTCTTTGCCTTGCGTCCTGTCGGAAACTGGGTCAGTTCCATACTGCAGCCCGCAGCCGCAAGCGCAGCAATCAGTTCTGTAGGGAAGTGGTCTGACTGGACGACCACATCCCGCATGGCAATCCCGAAGTCCAAAGTCGCGTGCTCCACGCCTGCGACTTCGCTCATGGCCTTCAAGACGCTTGAATGGGCAAGGAGGAACTGAATTGCGTCGGCCTGCTGCTGCTCCAGGTCCTCAAATTCAGCGTCACTCACCACCAAGGTCAACCCGGAAGTCACTGCAGGACGGCTGTTCGGCCGGGAACTGCGCGGCACACCGCGCCGCCAAACGCTGCACGGTTCAATGGGACTCAGCGCGACGAGGCTTTCCACATCAGCCTCGCGGCCCACGAAATGAAGGATGCAGCCCATACGATTTAAGGTTTGAGAAGAGAGTGTTTTCTGGGGACTGAATATTTGGTGAACAGCGATTGAATACACGGTTTTCATAGTTCGCTATTACAAGAAAGTGGTTGATGTGTGCAACAAATACCTGCGGTTACCCATCCACATCTTCGTCACGCACAGCAGCAATCTCGCCAAACTCGGACTGCAACGCATTGCGAATAAGCGCCGGATAAGCAAACCAATAGTGCCGACGAACCGCACCACGAACGAAGTCGGCTCCAAACATCTCACTGAAATGGCGCTGCTCCCACGCGGCAAGCGGACTGCGATCATCCGCCAGCAGCGACCTGCGGTGCCGGGTAATCAGGCGTTTGAGAGTTCCTCGGTCTGCTATCCCAAACCGGCGTAGCTCTGGCAACAAATCCTCGTACAGCGCCATGTCCTCTATGTAGTCATTTTTCGGAGGAAAGATGCCGCGCATGACCTGTCGTACCAGTTCAGCGTTCAGCAACTGAAGCGATGCTCTTTTTCTTGCGGAAACGTACTTTCTCATGGAGGCGGCCACTTACATGTCAGGACTGGGCGAATCGGTGAGGGCGACGCGTACTGGTGAAGCCTTGCACATTCACTCAATGAATCGCGCCATTGTCGATACGTCGAAATAGTCGGCCCGAACCCGCGAAACCGTCATTCTTCAAAAAGGGAGCAGGTACGTTCGAATCGACAGCTCAAGCCGCGGATAGGTTTGAATCATGGTGAATCACGAACAAGGTGCGAGCCAGCTCTTCAACAAACCTGCGCTGCATCATGGCGGTGTCATACCCTTCTTGTGCACCTTGAAACTTTCATCCAGGTAGACCGAAGAACCCGTCATGCCATAGCCTTCACAGACGAACCCATTCAAAGGAAGCACGCCCGGACCATCAACGATCCGGCCTCTCGCCTCCTTGTACTTCTTGCCAGCACGCCGCGAATGAATGGCGGCGTTGGTCAGGTAGTTGAGGCTCACGCGGTGGTAGGAGTTGCTGGGATAGTCTTCGTCGTCCTGCTGCTCGCCGATATGTTCCAGGTCTTTGGTCTTGGGGTTGTAGCGGAACTGCAGCGTGAAGCCCGAGAACCGGGCGGCGTCGGCGTAAAAGACTGCCTGGACGAACAACGAATTGTTCTTGATGTCCAGGTTGTAGAACTTGCTGGGGTGGCAGAACTCGCCGGACACCGAGAGCACCTGATAGCCGCCATCCGCCTTTCCGGTCAGGACGAACAGCCGCTCCTCTTGCGGGCCTTCGCCTTTGCGTCCCATCAACAGCATGGCCCGGTCGGGAACGCCGTCACCGTTCAAATCACCTTCCGCAGCGGCCAGGACAAAGTCGAGATGCCGAAACTCGGGGGGTATTGCGAGTCGGGCTTTTCGCTCCGCAGATGTGCTTTCGTCTGCGGCGTGCACGTTGCCCGCACACCCAATGGCCAGAACAGCGAGCCCGAGCAAGGCAACCTTGTGCAGCGCCCGCCACAAGGCACCCATGCAAGCCGCAAAACTGTACGCGACAGGCTGAACGACGCGGGATATCGTGGACACAGAGTTCTCCTGAAAGCGGCTCGCAGCCTGGGTTTGAAGCCGATGGGCTGATTTCAAACGCCGGTGTGAATGTCTGCCAAACCAGCGTTGGGACGAGAGGAATATAGCCTGCAGGCTCCAACCCCGCCCTGCACCTGCAGCCCCTGCCCGGAGAGCCGTCCCTGCCTCAAAGCGCCGCATGGGCAGCATGGCTGAATCCATTTCGCAACACCTCTACCCCCCAGCACAATCACGAATACAAACAATTCCCATTTGCAATGTAAAATTGAGTTTCCGCCAGCCATAGTCCTTGCCGCGAGCCATCGAACAGGCCTCCCGGCTGCAGCCAGCACCCACCGTCTTCCGATGTTTCCGGGTTGTCTGGCTTGATGAACCACTTTTTCGCCTTCTCTGTTGCGACAGCGTGCCCCGTGCCGTGGGCGGCGCTGGCGGTGGTCCGATTGCATGACGGCCCTTACCACCCCGCCCCATGCTGAGCCCCACCGCCCTGCGCCGCTGGAGCTGGACCCACAAATGGTCCAGCCTGGTGTGCACCGTCTTCATGCTGCTGCTGTGCATCACCGGTCTGCCGCTGATCTTTCACCACGAAATCGGCCACCTGCTGGGCACCGAGGTGGAGGCGCCCGCCATGCCTGCCAACACGCCGCGCGCGAGCCTGGACAAGGTGCTGGCCACCGCACAGGCGCTGCACCCCGAGCGGGTGGTGCAGTTCGCGTCGCATGCGGAGGACGATGACAACGTCTGGTTCGTCACGCTCACGCCCACCCCGGCGCCCACCGATGACTTCCGCTCTGTGGCGGTGGATGCCCGCACGGCCCAGGTGCTGGCGCAGCCACGGTTTGACGAAGGCTTCATGTACGTGATGTTCAAGCTGCATGTGGACCTGTTCGCTGGGCTGCCGGGCAAGCTGTTTCTGGGCTTCATGGGCTTGCTGCTGCTGGTGGCCATCGTCACCGGCGTGGTGTTGTATGCGCCGTTCATGCGCAAGCTGGCGTTTGGTGAGGTGCGGCGGGATCGGTCCACGCGGGTGAAGTGGCTCGACCTGCACAACCTGCTGGGCATCGTCACGCTGGTGTGGGCCTTCGTGGTGGGTGGCACCGGCATGATCAACACGTGGGCCGACCTGCTCATCAAGTACTGGCAGTACGACCAACTCTCGGTGCTGCTCAAGCCCTACGAAGGCCAGCCCATCGTGCCCGCTGCCGAGCGCGGGCCGCTGCAGCAGGCGCTGGTGGCCGCGCAGGCCCAGGCGCCGGGCACCAAGCTGTCGTTCATTGCGTTCCCGGGCACGGCGTTTTCCAGCCCGCACCACAACACGTTTTTCCTGCGCGGCAACGAGCCGCTCACATCGCGCCTGCTCAAGCCCGTGCTGGTGGACGCGCGCACAGCGCAGGTCACCGCATCGCCCATGCTGCCGTGGTACCTGACGGCGCTGCTCGTGTCGCAGCCGCTGCACTTTGGCGACTACGGCGGCATGCCGATGAAGATCCTCTGGGCGCTGCTCGACATCGCCACCATCGTGGTGCTGGGCAGCGGGCTGTACCTGTGGCTGCGCAAGGGCGTGCAGGCCGCAAGCCCCGCAACACCAAGCGCGGGCAGCGCCAACGGTCACTTGGCTGGCGGCGCATTGCCCACATCGGGCGCAGCGCGCACCACCGAGGGAGCCGTATGAACAAGCGCAGCCCTTTCTGGGCCCTATGGGGCGGGCCCATCGTGATGGGTGTGCTCACCACCACCGGGCTGCTAACGGCTCTGGTGTCCGACACCTGGGGCGACTGGTGGTCGTGGGTAGCGCTGGGCATCCCCGTGGGGGTGATGGGCTGGTACGGCCGGCCGCGTGCGCAGGTTCCGACTCCCCCAGCAAAGAACCCGCGCGCGAGCGCGGCGTTGTGAGCGTTTGTCGGCGGCTGTCATGACGACCCCATGGCGGTCGCTGAAGCGGGCCCCACGGACCACCGATCTGCGCTGTCGTCCGGTGTGAGCCGGGCGCTGCAATGTTCAGATCAAAAAGCCACCCAGCGCTTATCCCAAAAGCGCAGGCAGCTACCAAAAAGTGAGCTTTGTTGCACCCACCCGGGGGGTGGTGCGGCGGGCTGCGCGCTGCGTTTTTTGGCGGCGTTCCTGAATCCCAAACCAAAGAGAGGAAATATCCATGTCTTGTGCTCCCACCTTCCCACGCCCTTGGCTGGCTGCCGCGCTGACCATCGCCAGCGTGACCGCACTGGGCCCTGTCCACGCGCACCAAGTGTGGCTGGAAAACGCCGGGGGCCAGGCGCGCCTGCACTTCGGGGAGTTCAACGACAACCTGCGCGAGACATCGCCCGGCCGGTTGGACCAGTTCAAGGGCGTGCCCGTACTCGAACAGCAACGCACGGGCGCCGCCGCCCAGCGTGTGGAAGGCCAACTGGGCAAGGACGCTTTTGTCTACCCCGCCGCCGGCACGCCCGACACCCTGTTTGCCACCGCCACCTACCCGCTGATCGACCGCAGCAAGCGCAACCTGCCCGCGATGGTCTGGCAGCCCGCGGCCCGCTGGGTGGCCAGCCTGGCCAAGCCCGTGGCCCCCACCGCCCCGCTGGACCTGGTGCCCACCGGTAAGCCCGGTGAGCTGAAAGTGGTCTATCAGGGCGCACCGCTGCCCAAGGCCAAGGTGCAGCTGGCCGCACCCTCGGGCTGGACGCGCGAGGCCGAGGCCGGTGAAGACGGCACAGTGACCTTCGTCACCCCCTGGAAGGGCCAGTACGTGGCCGAGGTGAAGCACAGCGACAAGACGCCGGGTGAGGCACATGGCGCACCGTACGGCGAAGCCAGCTACGTGACCACGCTGAGCTTTGTGCTGGCCGACGGCATGCCGTCGCCGTCCCTGCCCCCAGCGCCCACTCCCGCCCCTGCGGGACGCTGACCGGCGCCCATTTCAAGCCAAAACGGCCGCTTGCGCTAGTCGAATATGCCCAAGTAGCTATCCAATTAATAGCAAATCATGCATCCTTCCGCATCCAATTCGCGCGCATGCTGCGCGCCGCGCACCGCGGTGGCACAGGCCGCCCTGCTGCTGCTGTGCAGCGCCGCTGCCCATGCACAAACCGCTCCGACCACCACGGCCGAGACCACGCTGGCCCCGGTCACCGTCTCTTCGGGCGCAGGGCAGGAGAACCCCACCGCGCCCGTCACCGGCTTTGTGGCCCAGCGTGCACTCAGCGCCACCAAGACCGACACCCCACTCATCGAAACCCCGCAGGCCATCAGCGTGATCACCCGCGACCAGATGGAAGCCCAGGGCGTCCAGACGCTGCGGCAGGTGACGGCATACACCGCGGGCGCGGTGTCCAACTATTTCGACAGCCGCGTGGACAGCTTTGCCGCACGCGGCGGCACGGTGAGCCAGTACCAGGACGGCCTGCTGCGCACCTACGGCACCTACAACACCAGCCGACCGGACCCGTACACGCTGGAGCGCGTGGAGTTTCTGCGCGGCCCCACCTCCGTGCTGTACGGCCAGGGCAGCGTGGGCGGTGTGCTCAACCTGACGAGCAAACGCCCGCAGGCCGACACCCTGCGCGAGGTGCAGGTGCAGCTGGGCAACAACGCACGCAAGCAGATCGCCGCCGACCTGACGGGCGCACTCGACCAGGACGGCCAGTGGCTCTACCGCCTGGTGGCCGTGGGCCGCGACAGCGGTACGCAGGTGGACCATGTGGACGACAACCGCGTGGTGTTTGCGCCATCGCTCACCTGGAAGCCCAATGCCGACACGTCGCTGACGCTGCAGGCGCTGCACCAGAAGGACCAAAGCGGCTCGCTCATTGGCTTCTTCCCGTGGCAAGGCACGCAGCTGCCCAGCCAGTACGGACAGATTCCGCGCAGCACCTTCATCAGCGAGCCGGGCTGGGACGCTTACGACACCAGCAACAACTCCTGGGGCTACCTGTTCAGCCACCGTCTGAACAGCGACTGGACAGTGCGCCAGAACCTGCGCCGCACCGTGAGCGAGGTGGACTACCGCACCATCTACACCAGCTTCACCGCCAACGCTGGGACCGGCCGCCCTGCGCGCCCCGTGTTCAACAGCGACAACCGCACGCTGGTGCGCGATGCGGTGTGGAACCTCAACACCGGCCGCATGCTGCTCATCGACACGCAGCTCGAAGGCAAGCTGCAGGCGGGCAATACTGCGCACACAGTGCTCGCCGGCCTGGACGTGCAGCGCAACCACACCGGCCAGCAGGCCTGGCGCGCGGTGGCGTCGTCCATCGACGTGTACAACCCGGTGTACGGCAACTTCACGCCGCCCACTGCGGCGCAGCTGGTGCGCCAGCCCAGCGTGGTGCAAAAGCAGCTGGGGTTCTACGCGCAAGACCAGATCCAATGGGGCCGCTGGACGGCCACGCTGGGCCTGCGCCACGACAGTGCGCAGACCGATACCGAAGGCCGCCCCGCCGCTGCCGTGGACGACAAGGCCTGGACCAAACGCGCAGGCGTCACGTACCAGATGGATGGCGGCTGGGCACCGTATGTGGGCTACTCCGAATCGTTCCAGCCCCTGGGTGGGCTCGACGCGTACGGCACCCCCTACAAACCCCAGCGCGGTGAACAGTGGGAGGCTGGCGTGAAGTGGCAGCCGCCAGGCCAGGGCATCAGTGCGTTTGCCGCTGTGTACACCCTGCGCGAGAAGAACCGCAAGACCACCGACCCCGGCAACCCGCTCAACAGCCTGCAGATTGGCGAAGTAAAGGTCAACGGTTTCGAGGCGGAGGTGCAGGCCAGCCTGGCGCGCCAGTGGGACTTCACGGTGGGCTACGCCTTCACCGACGCCCAAATCAGCCGCAGCAACGCAGGCGACCAGGGCCAGCCCGTGGCCAGCGTGCCCCGGCACACCGCGTCGGCCTGGCTGAGCCACCGCTTTGCAGCGCAGGGACGTGGCGGCTGGGTGGTGGGCGCTGGCGTGCGCTACACCGGCTCGCAATGGAGCGGCACCAGCGCCATCAGCACCCCTGCCGCCACCCTGGCCGATGCCATGCTGGCCTACGACGCTGGCGACTGGCGCGTGGCCTTCAACGTGGTCAACCTGACCGACAAGGTGCACATCACCCAGTGCCTGGCACGCGGGGATTGCTTCTACGGACAGGCGCGCACCTACACGCTGACCTCGACCTACCGGTTCTAGGGGCCCGTTGACGATCCCTCAAGGGGTCGTCGCCCACTCCACAAACCCCACCCGCCGCCCTGCAGCGCTTGCAATCCTCGCGGCCCTTGCAGCGCCTGCACGGCGGCAGCAGCCCGGGCAGTGCGACACGCCGATGGCAGCCCGCGTAGGGCTTGCGCTGCATTCGCGACCTTGGAGGGGGTGCCGGGCTTCGCCCTGGGTCGGTTCTGGCATGCCTTACCAGAACCATGTTGCGCCGCAACGACATCTTGATGACAAAAAGGTGTTTACCCCGCTGGCGGCCAATCACGGCGGCCAGTAGCATCCCCTTCCGTTGCAAAGTGCAACGATCACATCACCACAGGCACCAAACTTGCTTGTAGCGGCGGCCCGAAGGCATCACCCCTGTGCGTTTTTGGCCGGTGATTATTTGTCATCAAACAAAATTTGATTTAAGGAACCTCGCGAATGAAAACATTGAACCGCTGCGCCCTCGCTGCGCTGGCCCTGGTGGGTACGTCTGCTGCCTTTGCACAGAGCAGCGTCACCCTGTACGGCCGGGTCAACACCAGCTTTGAACACCAAAAAGACGGCGATGTCTCCAAGACCGGCCTGTTCAACAACTCCTCCCGCTTCGGCTTCAAGGGCCAGGAAGACCTGGGCGGCGGCCTGATGGCTGGCTTCCAGCTCGAAAGCGGCTTTGACTCCAGCTCCGGCGCTACCGACTCGCGCGGCATTTTTGCCCGCCAGAGCGAAGTGAACCTGTCCGGCGGCTTCGGCATGGTTCGCCTGGGCAACTTCACGTCCGAGTCGTACTACGCCACGGCCGACTTCATCAGCAACCACAACCACGACACCGGCTCGTCGGCTGACGCCCTGTACGCCTACCCCGCCCGTGACATCAACAAGATCGCTTACCGCACCCCCAGCCTGGGCGGCGCAACGTTCGAAGCCGGCTGGGCCCAGCACGAGCAGCCCAGCGGCACCGGCGGCAAGAACAGCATGGACCTGGCTGCCAACTACGAAATCGGCAAGCTGGGCCTGGGCGCTGGTTACTCCAAGCTGGGCGACCAGAACCAGTTCGCAGTGCGCGCTTCGTACTCCACCGGTCCCTTCGTGATGGGCGCCTACGTGCAACGTGACAAGAACGTGTTCATCGCCAACGGCGGCAACCGCACCAACCTGCGCCTGTCGGCCGCCTACATCATGGGCGTGTCCGAGTTCCACGTGAACGTGGGCCGTGCCGGCAACTACTCCAACGTGTCCAACAGCGCCGCCACCCAGTACACGCTGGGCTACAACTACAACCTGAGCAAGCGCACCAAGATCTACACGTACTACACCCGCATCAACAACAGCCAGGCTGCCACCTACGGCGTGTCGGCTCCGGGTAACGACTTCAGCTCCTTCGCCGTGGGCGTGCGCCACAACTTCTGATAGCGCCCCACACGCTGCTGCCCTGACTGGTGGGAGGGCAGACAAACAGCCAATTACCCCGCACTTCTTTGAGGTGCGGGGTTTTTTTCTTGCGCAATCAACGCCTTGCGCATCCAATCCACCGAGCGTTTCCGTGCCAGCCCTGCATGCCCAATGCGGTTACAGATAGACACGCCGTGCGGGTTTGAACTGGTATCTTCCCAACAGTCGGCGCAGTACTTGCTTGCACGAAAAATACCTTCGTGTATGGGAAAAAAATTTCACGACAGAGCAAGGAAAGCGCTCGACCATGCGGGCCTTCCGGCTCCTGCTGCGCTGGCAATAAAAATCACTTTCTCAATCATATGGACTCCCATAAAAAGCCATCGAAGGTCACCGCACTGGTTCCCGCATGGCAATCCGCAGGCTTTATTCAGGCGACTCTTGACTGTCTGTCGGCCCAAACCTATGCCCCTCTTGAGATCATTATCTCAGTGGACAAATGCGATGACTCGACCTATGAAATCTGTGCAGCCCATGCCCACAATGACCCACGCTTCAGGGTGATACGACAGCAGGAACGGCTGGGGTATGTAGGCAATTGCAATTTTTTACTCAACCAAGCCAACTCAGATTATGTTTTGTTTGCATTTCACGATGATATATTAAATTCAGCTTATATCGAGAAGCTGGTCAACATACTTGACAGCCGGCCAGAAGTTGTATTGAGCTATTCCGACGTTCTCTTGACTAACACCGACGAATCTCAAGAGCAGTGGATATTTGAAGAGATTGAAGGCGTGCACGACCCCGTACAGAGAGGGTTCATCATGATGCGGGGAGACAACAAATGGTGGGTGCCCAATCGAGGTCTATTTCGCTTGGAGCCTGCACGTCGAATTCAGGGACTCAAGTCCCACCGGGCGGGCGAATTTTCGGCAGACTGGCCATGGTTGTTTCACATGAGCCTGCTCGGTGAGTTCGCACGAATACCAGAAACCCTATGCTACAAGTACTACAAACCTGACAGCCTTTCTCGAAGCTGGAAATTCTCTCAACGGCAATTTTTTGAGGTTCATGCCGCAATAATGCGAGAAATCTGGATCTCAGACCTAACTAGCGAACAGAAACTCACCTTGACCGGTCCGATGGCGAGATGGCTCCTCCAACACAAGCCAGACTTAGAAAGTGAGGGAAATCATAAATACCAGCGCTGACTTTTCGCATCACTCTTGGTTTGAGGGGCGCGCCCGCCTGATTGATCTTCCCGTTCATGCTGATGAACGCGGCAATTTACTGTCAATCGATTTCGACGATCTTCCTTTCCGGCCTCGCCGGGTATTCACGGTAACAAACGTACCCGCCGGAGCCATACGCGGCGAGCACGGCCACCGAACGGGGCAGCAACTATTGATCTGCCTTCAAGGGAAAATCGAACTCGTGCTAAGAACAGGGCCAGAAGAAGTAAATACCGCGCTGATACCTTCAGGGCCAGGCCTGCTCCTAGGCAGTGGAGTGTGGTGCCGCCAGACATACGTTGCATCGGACTCTGTACTCTTGGTAATGGCCAGTGAGAAATATGATCCCGCGTCATATGTGAATAACTGGAATTAAACAAACATGAAAAAACCGTTACGCATTGCGGTACTCGGAGCAGGGATAATGGGCTGCTCCACCGCGATCTTTCTCGCCCGCAAAGGATTTCACGTATCCATATTTGACAAAGAGAAACATCCTTTCAGTGCGGCAAGTCGATGGAACGAAGGAAAGATCCATCTGGGATTTATCTACAGTGCGGATCCATCTTTACGCACCGCAAGCCATGTCATTCCTGGAGGGCTCAATTTTCGCCCTCTGATCGAAGAATTGGTCGGCACTTCACTTGCTCCAGCCATCACAAGCGAAGACGACCTGTATTTGTGCCATCGCGATTCAGTAACATCGGCATCAGAAATGATGACGTACATGGAGAAAGTTGTTGAACGGGTGCGAGCGCATCCCGATACAAAACGGTATTTAGCTGATGTATCCGATTGCAGGGTTCAGCGACTGAACTCCTCCCAACTTGCCAACTTGACATCTTCTCCAGACATTGTTGCGGGGTTTCGCGCTCCAGAGCGCTCTGTAGAGACCAATTGGGTGGCCGAAAAATTTATATCCGCTTTGGCGGAAGAAAAACTCATTGAGCCTTTGATGGGGGTCCGTATTACAGCAGCCCACCCCACGGGAGACAGCGCCGAAGGTACCTGGAGCATAGAAACATCTGAAGGCACGTTTGGCCCTTATGACTATGTGATTAACTCGCTCTGGCAGGGCCGCATGGCGATAGACCAGACCGCTGGAATAGAACCGACGGGGACTTGGTCGAATCGATACCGCCAGTCGCTATTCGTACGCACACGAGCAACAGTAAACACACCTTGTGCCGTTATTGCCACGGGGCCTTTCGGAGACATCAAAAATTACAATGGACGTGATTTTTATCTCTCTTGGTATCCCGATGGTTTGCGGGTAGATAGTTCAGACGTCTTGCCACCGGATATCAAAGAGTCGGCCGTTTCCGATTCGCAGGCACTGAAGGATTCCATCTTCCAAAATCTGGAGTCATTGTTGCCGTGGGCAGCACAGGTTCGCGAACAAGCCGAATACATTTATCTGGAAGGTGGCTGGGTTTTTGCTGCTGGCCAGGGTTTGCTCTCGGATCCGAAATCCACGCTTCATCGCCGATCAGACTATGGCATCACACGACATGGCCGCTATTTTTCAGTAGACACTGGAAAATACTCCACAGCACCTTTTCTTGCAAAATCACTCGCTCACAGCCTTGCTGAATAAATAGTCAGCACTCAAAATCTCTTTTGGTGTGACCTCCCGGGCATACGATTGCAACCAGGTGCTCTAGGCATCTGGTGTTCATGCCATCCATGAGTAGATACCGCGATAGCCGGTATGCAACAGCCCTAGCTGGCGTTTTGCGCGCTTTCAGTCTCGGGCAAAACCGCCAGCAGGCACGTGGTTTTCGACGATTTGAGTGGCTTGTATATCGACCGGGCCGAAGTCACCCACACGGTGTCGACAGGTGTCAGGCACCAGCGACGGGTCACCACACAGGTGCTTTGAATCACGGCGCGCTCTGGCCAGCGTCCGGCCATCAGCGCCCCATTGCAAACACTGTACGGTGCGCACGAAACGCACCAGGCATCTCGACGCCCGCCAAACCGCCCCAGCTGCCGCAGCCCGCCCGTCAGGCCCCAGAGCGACACGCACCAGCCGTCACACCCCTCCGACACTAAGAACCTGGTCAAAGTCTTTTTGGAGTTGCACAAGTACTTGCCCGAAGGGTTGGAGTGGAATCGGGCGATTGGAAGCCTCGGCTGCTTGCATGGTCAGCCCTGCGGTGTAGGGTTCTTCCTGGCCGGCGGACTTCTGTGGTGATGCTGCCTTGCACTGGTAGCGGGTGCCTGCCTGCAGCGCAAACACCGGCGCGCCGGTATGGCAGTGCCGCACCAGTTGCGGCATGGTGCGCGGGGTTCTCAAAATGCGCCCACACCGGGCCATCGTCCGGGGACAGCCAGGCACAGAACAGTCCAGGCCGCTGGCTGGAGCCTTCCTTGTCCATGCCAGCCCAGGTGGGGCATACGCAGGCTGGGGCCAAGATGAGGGCAAGGTAGCGCGTGGAGAACATGGGCTAGGCTCTCCTGAAAGCAGTGCGCGCTGGCACACCGCTACCCATGCCGTGTGCCAGCGCGGCACCATTGCGCCGCCCCAGCGCAGTCTTCAGAAAGCAGAAAGGCCCCCGATGCCATGGCACCGGGGGCCTGTGACTACCGCGCTGAGAACCTGTTCAAAAAGCGCGATGGTCGCCTTCACACGTTCATGATCGACACCAGACGCGTGTTCAGGTGCGCCTCGATGGCCTCCGGGCCACCCTCGGAGCCGTAGCCCGAATCCTTCAGGCCACCAAACGGCAGCTCGGCTGCAGGTGCGGCGGCCTGGTTGATCCAGAGCATGCCCACTTCCAGGCGCTGCGCCAGCAAATGAGCGTTCTTCAGCGACGAAGTGAAGGCATAACCGGCCAGACCAAACGGCAGGCGGTTGGCTTCGGCAATGGCGTCTTCGATCTTTTCAAACCCACGAATCGCAGCCACGGGGCCAAAGGGTTCTTCGTTCACGATGCGGGCCGACAGGGGCACGTCGTTCAGCACGGTGGGCTGGAAGAAGTTGCCTTCGGTGCCGATGCGCTCGCCACCGGCCAGCACCTTGGCGCCCTGCTGCACTGCATCGGCCAGCAAATCGGCCATGGCGGTAATGCGGCGCGGGTTGGCCAGCGGGCCCATCTGCGTGCCGGCCGTGAGGCCATCGCCCACCTTCAGGCCCTGCGCGTACTTGGCGAAGGCAGCCACGAAATCGGCACGGATGCTCTCGTGCACCAGATAGCGGGTGGGCGAGATGCAGACCTGGCCTGCGTTGCGGAACTTGGCCCCGCTGCCGATCTTGATGGCGAGTTCGAGGTCGGCGTCTTCGGCCACGATGACCGGAGCGTGGCCGCCCAGCTCCATGGTAACGCGCTTCATGTGCTTGCCCGCCAGCGCGGCCAGCTGCTTGCCCACGGGCGTGGAACCCGTGAACGTGACCTTGCGGATGATGGGGTGCGGGATCAGGTAGCTGGAGATTTCAGCCGGGTCGCCATAGACCAGGCCCACGGTGCCAGCGGGCACACCAGCATCGGCAAACGCGCGGATCAGCTCGGCGGGGCTGGCGGGGGTTTCCTCAGGCGCCTTCACCAGAATCGAGCAGCCTGCACCGAGCGCGGCGGCCAGCTTGCGCACGACCTGGTTGATGGGGAAGTTCCAGGGCGTGAACGCGGCCACGGGGCCCACCGGGTCCTTCAGCACCATCTGCGTGGCCTTGAGATTGCGCGAGGGCACGATGCGGCCGTACACACGCAGCGATTCGTCGGCAAACCATTCGATGATGTCGGCGGAAGCCATGGTCTCAACCTTGGCCTCGGCCAGGGGCTTGCCCTGCTCTTGCACCATGATGGCGGCTATTGATTCGGCGCGCTCGCGCATCAGGGCCGCTGCGCGGCGCATGGTCTTGGCGCGCTCGGCGGCGGGCATGTCGCGCCAGGCTTCAAAGCCCTTTTGTGCGGCGTCCAGCGCGCGGTCCAGGTCGACCTTGGTGGCGTGGGCCACGCGGCCAATTTCTTTGCCCGTTGCGGGGTTGAACACGGCAAGGGTCTTGCCTTCGGCGGCGTCTTGCCACTGGCCTGCGATGAAGAGCTGGGTGTTGGGATAGGTCATGAGCGTTGGGGTCAGCCAAAAAAATCAAAAAAACGACTATACGCCTGCGATGATGGCTGTGTATTTCAAGGAGATTGCATGCGAGAAGTAGTCCAAAGCCTCGAAGAGTCGCGCATCCGCGAAGTGGCCAACGAAGGCCTGGGGCGCAGCGATGTGCTGAAGTTCTGGTTCGGCGAGAGCGACGAAGTAACGCCCGATTTCATCCGCGACGCGGCCATTGCGTCGCTGCAAAAGGGCGAGACCTTTTATGCCCACAACCTGGGCCTGCCCGAACTGCGCCACGCGATTGCGGGCTACATGCACGGCCTGCACCCGCAGCAGCACACCGATGCGTGGTTCGACCGCATCGCAGTGACGTCCGGCGGTGTGAACGGCCTGATGGTGGCCGTGCAGACCCTGGTGGACGCGGGCGACGAAGTGGTGCTGGTGACGCCCGTGTGGCCCAACCTGGTGGCGCAGCCGCGCATTCTGGGGGCCCAGGTGCGCACTGTGCCGCTGGTAGCGGATGCAGACGGCGCGTGGCGGCTGGACATGGACGCGCTGATGGCCGCCATCACACGCGGCACGCGCCTGCTGGTCGTCAACGCACCCAACAACCCCACGGGCTGGACGCTGACGCGCGAGGAGCAAGCCACCATCCTGGCGCACTGCCGCCGCACCGGCACGTGGATTCTGGCGGACGAGGTGTACGAGCGGCTGTACTACGCGGGCGACACGGCCAATGGCGCGGCCCCCAGCTTTCTGGACGTGGCTGAGCCCGAGGACCGGCTGATCGTGACGCACAGCTTTTCCAAGAGCTTTTTGATGACCGGCTGGCGCCTTGGGTGGCTGGTGTTGCCGCCTTCACTCACCCAGGCGGTGGGCAAGCTGATCGAGTTCAACACCTCGTGCGCACCGGTGTTTGTGCAGCGCGGAGCCACGGTGGCGCTGCAGCGCACGGAGGAGGTAACGCCCGCGCTGGTGAACCATCTACGCAACTGCCGCGACACGCTGGTGCCGCTGCTGGCCGAGGTGCCGGGAGTGTCGGTGGCCACGCCACGTGGGGGCATGTATGCGTTCTTCCACATCGACGGGCATGACGAGTGTTTGCCATTGGCCAAGCGGCTGGTACGGGAGGCGGGGCTGGGGTTGGCGCCGGGCAGTGCGTTTGGGGGGGAGGCTGCGGGGTGGTTGCGGTGGTGTTTTGCGAGTCAGGATCTGGGGAGGTTGGAGGAAGGGGTGGGGAGGTTGCGGGGGTGGCTGAAGGGGTGATTTGAGGTTTTTGAGCCTTTTTGGCCGCAGGCGCTAGTGGGATATGCGGCGGTAGCTATTGATTTTGTAGTGTCTGGTTGTTGTGCTGATGGGGCCACGTGCCTGGGTTGAGGGCGGAGGCCGGGAGTCGCCCGGCAGGCGAGGTACTTTTCTTTGCTTCGCCAAAGAAAAGTACCCAAAAGAAAGGCGACCCCGCTGTCTGCGTCCCCTGCGCTGACGCTACGGGGCAACCTGCGGTGCTCGGGTGTGGCGGGGTCTCGCTCAACTCGCGCCGCTGGGCGTCGCTCAGACACACGCGAGCCCTGATCCGCCAAACCCTGCGCTCCTCGGCGCATCCACAGGGGCACGGGGAGCTGAACATCCACACGGGCCATCGCTGCGCTCGGCCCCGAATCGCGGGCGCAAGCGCCACGCGCTGCGCAGCCTGGGCCGAGCGCAGCAATGGCCCGAATGGATGTCCGGCTGTTCGGTTGTTTGGATGTTCGGCTGTCCACCCCCTGCTGGCTGCGCCTGCGGCGGGGCGGTTGCGGGGTGAGCATGGGCGTCGGAGCGCCCATGCCTCGTGCACTGACTCGCCGTGGATGTCTGAACGAAGCTGCAACGCAGCGCAGTGAGTTCCACGGCGCACCCCACAGCCGCCCCGCCGCAGGTTTGCCCCTTCGCGTTGCGAAGGGGTCGCAGACTGGGGGTCGCCTTTTCTTTGGTGACTTTCTTTTGGCGAAGCAAAAGAAAGTTACTCGCTCGCCGGGCGACTCCCGGCCTCCGCACTCAAGCCAGGCGTACGGCCCAACCAGCACAACAACCAGACACTACAAAATCAATAGCTACCTAGGCATGTTTCACTAGCGCAAGCAGCCTAAACCGCTCAAAAACTACTGCGGCGCAGCCGCCACCTTCACCACAGGCTGATCCCCCCACCCGCCTCCAAGCGCCCGAATCAACCCCACCGTCGCCACATACTGCGCCGTCCGCACCTGCAGCTCCTGCCGCCGATTGCGCAACTCACTGCGCCGCGCGTCCAGCAACTCCAGCTGACTCACCAAGCCATTGCGATACCGCACATCCGACAACTGCGTGGCCCGCCGCGCCGCAGTCACCGCACGCCCTTGCGCCTCAGCCTGGCCAGACAGCAGACGCAGCGAGGTCAGCTGATCCTCCACGTCACGAAACGCGTTGAGGACCTGCCCCCGGTGGTCCGCCAGCGCAGCCTCCAGGCGGGCCTTGGCGCCCTCGATCTGCGCATCGCGCTGGCCGCCGTCAAAGATCGGCAGCGACAGCAGCGCACTCACGCCCCAGGCACGGGCCGACCACTTGAACAGGTCACCCAGCTCGGGCGACGCATGCCCCGCATTGCCCGTGAGCGTGACCGCCGGGAACCACGCCTTCTGCGCCACGCCCACGCGCGCTTGCGCGGCCAGCACGGCAGTTTGCGCGGCCGACACATCGGGCCGGCGCGCCAGCACCGTGCCGGGCACGCCCGGCGGGATCACCGGCAGCGCGGCGTCGCCCGTCGCGGGCGGCAGCACAAAGCCGCTGGCCACCTCGCCGGCCAGCACGGCCAGCGCGTTGGTCAGCAGGGCCTGCTGGCGCTGCAAGGCCAGGGCATCGGACTCGGTGGCGGCCACTTCGGTCTGCACACGGGCCACGTCCAGCTCTGCCACGTCGCCCGCCTGCAGGCGGCGCTGCGTCAGGCGCAGCGTGTCCTGGTACGCGGCCAGGCTCTCTTGCACCAGCACCTGCTCGGCCTGCACGGCGCGCAGCTGCAGATAGGTTTGCGCCACATCGGCTTGCACCATGAGGCGCGTGCTCTGCAGCAAAGCTTCGCGCGTGTCGGCGTCCAGCCGCGCGGCGTCACTGGTTTGCGAGAGGCGGCCGAACAGGTCCAGCTCGTACGATGCATTGAGCCCCGCCGTGCCCAGCGTGGCAGGTGCTGCGCTGCCCGTGGTGGCAGCGCCTGCCTGGCGCGTCACACCGGCCGAGGCGCCCACTTGCACCGAGCGCGCGGCATCGGCAGAGCGCAGCAGCGAGCGCGCCTCGGCCAGCCGCGCAGCGGCCTGCTGGATACTGGTGTTGGCCTGGCCCGCGCGTTGCACCAAGTCGGCCAGCACTGGGTCTTGAAAGCCCAGCCACCACTCGCCGCGGGGCTGTGCCTCGGCGGGGGCGGCCACCGTCCAGGGGGCCGTGGGCAGCGCGCCGCCCCCTGCGGTGAAGCTGGCGGGCACGGGCACACCCGCATGCGGCGCGGGGGCCACGGGCTGCGTCATGCAACCGGCCAGCACCAGGGCGGCGGCCAGGGGCGCCAGCAGGCTGCGCTTGCGCGCTGCAAGGGCACCGTCGGTGGAGTTTTTCTTCAATAGCAAATCGGTCATGGTTGGTCTCCTGCCCCGCTCGATGCACCCGTTGCAGTCGGCAGCGGGTGCACCGTGGAGCGCGCATCTAGGGCCACAAAGGTCGTTGTTGTCACCGTGGTCAAGGGCATCATTCGTGCTCCTTGCGTGGCGCAGCCAGCACGGGGTGCGCGGTGCCACCAGTGCCAGTGTTGTGCGAGATAGGCGCCACATGCGCGCCATGCTCCACCAGCGGGCGGTTGCCAGCCAGCTTGCGCAGCAGCACGTAGAACACGGGCGTGAGGAACAGGCCGAAGGCCGTCACACCAATCATCCCGGCGAACACCGCCACACCCATGGCGCTGCGCATCTCCGCACCCGCTCCGGTGGAGAGCACCAGGGGCAACACACCCATCACGAAGGCCAGCGAGGTCATCAGGATGGGGCGCAGCCGCAGGCGGCTGGCCTCGATGGCGGCCTGTATGGGCGTGCGTCCGGCAAACTCCAGCTCGCGCGCAAACTCCACGATCAGGATCGCGTTCTTGGCCGACAACCCCACCAGCACGATGAGCCCGATCTGCGTGAACACGTTGTTGTCGCCCTTGCTCAGCCACACCCCAGTCATCGCGGCCAGCAGGCCCATGGGCACGATCAGGATGATGGCGATGGGCAGCGTCAGGCTCTCGTACTGCGCGGCCAGCACCAGGAACACCAGCAGGATGGCCAGCGGGAACACCAGCACGGCGGAGTTGCCGGCCAGGATTTCCTGGTAGGTCAGTTCGGTCCACTCAAACGTGATGCCCTGGGGCAGAGTCTCCTTGGCGATGCGCTCGATGGCCGCCTGTGCCTGGCCCGATGAATAACCAGGCGCGGAGCCGCCGTTCACATCGGCCGCCAGGTAGCCGTTGTAGCGCATGGCGCGCTCGGGGCCGAAGCTGGGCTCCATCTTCATCAGCGCCGACAGCGGCACCATCTCGCCGGTGCTGGAACGCACCTTGAGCAGGCCCACGTCCTCGGCCCGTGCCCGGTAGGCCGCATCGGCCTGCACACGCACGCTGTAGGTACGGCCGAACTGGTTGAAGTCGTTGGCGTACAGGCTGCCCAGGTAGATCTGCAGCGTGTCGAAGATGTCCGTCACGGGCACACCGAGCTGGCGTGCCTTGGTGCGGTCGATGTTGGCGTACAGCTGCGGCACGTTGACCTGCCAGCTGGTGAACAACCCCGCCAGCTCGGGCGTCTGGTAGGCCTTGGCCATGAAGGCCTTCACCGCGTTGTCCATGGCTTCATAGCCCAGCGAGGCACGGTCCTCGATCTGCAGCTTGAAGCCGCCCGTGGTGCCCAGTCCCGCCACCGGGGGTGGCGGGAACATGGCGATGAACGCGTCCTGGATGCTGCCAAACGCCTGGTTCAGCTGGCCTGCCACCGCACCGCCGCTCTGGTCGGCACGGGTGCGCTCGGCAAAGGGCTTGAGCGTGGCGAACACGATGCCGGAGTTGGAGCTGTTGGTGAAGCCATTGATCGACAGGCCGGGGAAGGCAATCGCGTCTTCAACGTTCGGATTCTCCTTCATGATCTCGCCCATGCGGCGGATCACGTTCTCGGTGCGGTCCAGCGTGGCGCCGTCGGGCAGCTGCGCAAAACCGATCAGATACTGCTTGTCCTGCGCGGGCACGAAGCCGCCGGGCACGATCTTGAACAGGCCGACTGTGGCGCCTACCAGCGCGAGATAGATCACGAACATCAGCGCCTTGCGGCCGATGACGCGCTTGACACCGCCGCTGTAGGCCTCGGAGCCGCGATGGAACAGGCGGTTGAAGCCGCGGAACAGGCCGCCGAACACCTTGTCCATGCCGCGCGTAAGCGCGTCCTTGGGCTCGTCGTGGCCCTTGAGCAGCATTGCTGACAGCGCGGGCGACAGGGTCAGCGAGTTGATCGCCGAGATCACCGTGGAGATCGCGATCGTCACCGCAAACTGGCGATAGAACTGGCCCGTGAGCCCGCTGATGAAAGCCAGTGGCACGAACACTGCCACCAGCACCAGTGCGATGGCAATGATGGGGCCGGAGACTTCGCGCATGGCGCGGTAAGTAGCCTCGCGCGGGGTCAGGCCCGCCTCGATGTTGCGCTCGACGTTCTCCACCACCACGATGGCATCGTCCACCACGATGCCGATGGCCAACACCAGCCCGAACAGGGAGAGCGCGTTGATCGAGAAGCCCAGCAGGTGCAGCACGGCAAACGTACCCACCACCGACACCGGCACAGCCAGCAGCGGGATGATGGACGCGCGCCAGGTCTGCAGGAACAAAATCACCACCAGCACCACGAGGGCGATGGCTTCGAGCAGCGTGTGGATCACGGACTTGATCGACGCACGCACGAACTGCGTGGGGTCGTACGCGATCCGGTACTCCACGCCTTCGGGCATGTTCTTCTGGATCTCGTCCATGGTCTTGCGCACGTTGGCCGAGATGTCGAGCGCGTTGGAGCCCGGCGCCTGGAACACGCCCATGCCCACGGCAGGGTCGTTGTTGAGCAGCGAGCGCAGCGAATAGTCGGCCGCGCCCAGCTCCAGGCGGGCGATGTCGCGCAGGCGCGTCACCGCGCCGTCGGCACCGGTCTTGACGATGATGTCGCCGAACTCTTCTTCGGTCTGCAGGCGGCCCTGCGCGTTGATGGACAGCTGCAAGTCCACGCCAGGCAGGCCGGGCGATGCGCCCACCACACCTGCAGCGGCTTGCACGTTCTGGCCGCGGATGGCGGCCACCACGTCGCTGGCCGAGAGGCCGCGCTGCGCGACCTTTTGCGGGTCGAGCCACACACGCATGGAGTAGTCGCCGCCGCCAAAGATCTGCACCTGGCCCACGCCCTGGATGCGCGCAAGGCGGTCCTTCACATTGAGCACGGCGTAGTTGCGCAGGTAGTCGATGTCGTAGCGGTTGTTGGGCGAGACCAGGTGGACCACCATGGTCAGGTCCGGCGCGCTCTTGACGGTGGTGACGCCCAGGCGGCGCACTTCCTCGGGCAGGCGCGGCTCGGCCTGCGAGACGCGGTTTTGCACCAGCTGCTGGGCCTTGTCGGGGTCGGTGCCGAGGGCAAAGGTCACCGTCAGCGTCATCACGCCGTCGGTGGTGGCCTGGCTGCCCATGTAAAGCATGCCTTCCACGCCGTTGATGGACTCCTCCAGCGGCGTGGCCACGGTCTCGGCGATCACTTTGGGGTTGGCGCCCGGGTACTGTGCGCGCACCACCACGGAGGGCGGCGCGACTTCAGGGTATTCAGAGATGGGCAGACCGCGCAATGCGATGAGCCCCCCGAGGAAGATGAGCACCGACAGCACCCCGGCAAAGATGGGGCGGTCGATGAAAAAGCGGGACAGGTTCATGGATGCAAATTCCTGGTGTCCAGCGCGCTCAGGCGGCTGGCGACTTGGCGGCGTTCTTGGCTTCCTTGCGATCACCCGCAATCTCGGCCTTGGCGGTCATGGGCACAGGCTGTGGCGCCACCACGGCGCCGGGGCGCACGCGCTGCAGGCCGTTGACGACGATGCTCTCGCCCGCCTTGAGGCCCGAGGTGACCACGCGCAGGCCGTCAATCGGCGCGCCCAGGGTGACCTCGCGGTACTCGGCCTTGTTGCCCTCGCCCACCACCATCACGAACTTCTTGTTCTGGTCGGTACCCACGGCACGCTCGTTGATGAGCAGCGCCTGGGTGTTACGGGCCTGGCCCATGCGGATGCGAGCGAACTGGCCGGGGATGAGCGAGCCGTCTTCGTTGTCGAACACGGCGCGCACGCGCACGGTGCCGCTCTTGGCATCCACCTGGTTGTCAATGAGCTGCAGGCGACCGGCGTGCGGCGTGCCACCCGTGGTGCCCGTGCCCATCTGGACAGGGATGCGCTCGATGAGCTGGCGGGCGCTGTTGCCGCGCTGGCCGCTTTGCAGGTCGGCCAGGGCCTTCACCACGATCTGCTCATCTGTGTCGAAGCTCGCGTAGATGGGGCTCACGGACACCAGCGTGGTCAGCACGGGGGCGCCCGCGCCGGCCGCCACCAGGTTGCCCACGGTGACTTCGATGCGGCCCACACGGCCCGCCACCGGTGCGCGCACCTGGGTGTAGCCCAGGTTCAGCTTCGCGGTCTGCAGCGCGGCCTGGGCGGCGCGCAGGTTGGCATCGGCCTCGCGCTGGGCGTTCAGGCGCTCGTCATGCTCGCGCTGGGCAATGGCTTTTTCTTCGAGCAGGCGTGTGGCGCGCTCCAGTTCGCTGCGGGTGTACGACAGGCGGGCCTGCGCAGCGACCACCTGGGCTTCGGCGCGGTCCACCTCCACAGCGTAGGGGGCTGGGTCCACCGTGACCAGCAGGTCGCCCTGCTTGACCAGCGAGCCTTCGCGAAAGTGCACGGCCTGCACGGCGCCCGAGACGCGCGGGCGCACGTCCACGCGCTGCACGGCTTCGAGCCGGCCGGAAAACTCGTCCCACAGGGCGATGTCTTTTTGCAGCACGGCAGCCACCGACACCGGCATAGCGGGCGGTGCTGCGGGGGCGCTATCCGCCTGCGCCACGGGTGCCTGAAACACCAGAACAGCAGCCGCCACGGTGGCCGTCACGGCCGTGGCAAGGGTGGCCAGACCCAGGGGGCGGCGCTGGGAGAACTTGGAGAAGGATGGGAAGTTCATGGTCACTTTCGATCAGTAGTTGTGCCCTTGTGGAGCACGCTGTGAAACTTGTCTGCCGTGCGCTGGCGCCTGTGGGCTGCGCTCGGCAGGTGTCAATGCAATAGGCGCGAAATGAAGTCTCGGCAATGACACGGTGGAAAGGTCAATACCCCGGCGACAAACACCGGGGCGGCCTGCGTGCCACCGTCAAAAGACGGTGCGGGCAGGTGCGCTGTGACAGCGGCCGCAGGCCAACGGGATCAGGGGTGCATGCATGGTGAGTTCTTTCCTCCGTGTCGTTTGAATGGCTAACGTGGGCTCTAGGACATGCGGAGCGGGCAACGCCGGGCAAGCGTTTCCCCTCCGGCACGCCAGGCCGGAAATCAAGATGCAAAAAGGAAATGGGGCTCGCGCCGAGCCCGCGTTTCTCTGCCTCCACCCGGGTGGAGGTCAGCGGCTGTCAGGGGTGTGAGAAGGTGTCAGGGGCCGTCGTCAGGACGGCACCGGACTTCGCGTGGAGGCAAAGAACTGCCGGAACTGCTCCTGCGCACCCGCCGCACACGGACATTCGTGCGGGCCGGTCTGCAGCAGGGCATCGGGCCATTGCGGGTTCTTGGAGAACACGTGACGCGTGACCGGCAGGCCGGCAGCCTCCAGCCGGGCCGCGTAGGCCAGCGCCTCGTCGTGCATGGGGTCGGTGTCGCCCACCAGGATCAGCGTGGGGGGCAGCCCCGCCAGGCGCTGCGCACCGGCAGGCACCGCATAGGGGTGCTCGGCATCGCGCGGGCAGCGCAGAAAGTTGCGCCAGCCCTCGGTCCACTTGCAGCCCGTGGAATCCCCCGTGGCCTCGCGCAGCGACGCGGTGCCCACACAGGGGTCCAGCATGGGCGACAGCAGGATCTGCCCGGCCAGCGGGGGGTGAGACTGGTCACGCGCCATCAGTGCCACGGCCGCCGCCAGGTTGCCACCGGCCTCTTCGCCCGCCAGGTACACGGCGGCGCCCTGCCCGCCGAGCTTGGTGCGGTGCTTGTGCACCCACTTGAGCACACCGTAACCCGTGTCCACCGGCTGTGGAAAGGGCGTGAGCGGATACGCGACCGACACCACCACGGCCCCGGCACTCTCCAGCAGAGAAGCCACCGTGCAGCCGTTGTCCAGATCGCCCGACATGAAGGCCCCGCCATGGAAGTGCACGACCACCGGTGACGCCTGACCGGTCTTCTTGCGGCCGTACATGCGCACTTCCACGTCCTGCCCCTGGGCCACCTCAATGGTGGAATCGGTGCAGACGGACGCAGCCACCCCGGACGCCTTGGCGGGCGCCGCAGCGGGCTGCGTGGGCAAAGAGGATGAAGACGGGCGGTCGGGCTGCATGGCAGGTACCCAGTAGGTAGGTGGATAGGTGGAAGGTCGGTTGACGATGGATGAAATGTAGTGGGTTGGGCCTTTCTGATAAACAGGTCAAACACCACCGCACTGTTTCCAAAAGCTCAACAATCAAACCGGGGCGCCCGTGTGAGAATTCCTCAGCACCCAATCTGGGTGCTGATGACTCAAGGAGAAGCCATGGACCAGATACAGGCCATGCGCATATTCGTGCGGGTGGTGGAGGCCGGCACGTTTACCCGGGCAGCGGATTCGCTGAGCCTGCCCAAAGCCACGGTGACCAAGCATGTGCAGGCGCTGGAGGAGCGGCTGCGCGTGAAGCTGCTCAACCGCACCACCCGCCGCGTGACCGTGACACCCGATGGCGCGGCCTATTACGACCGCACGGTGCGGCTGCTGACCGACCTGGACGACATCGAGGCCAGCATGACCAACGCGCGCGCCAACCCGCGCGGGCGGCTGCGCATCGACGTGGGCACGTCGGTGGCCCAGTTGCTCATCATTCCGCAACTGGCGGAGTTCCATGCCCGCTACCCGGACATCCAGGTGGACCTGGGTGTGAGCGACCGCACGGTGGATCTGATCGGGGACAACGTGGACTGCGTGATCCGGGGGGGCGAGCTGAGCGACCAGTCACTGGTGGCGCGCCGCATTGGCAACCTGGAGTTCATCACCGTCGCCGCACCCGCCTACCTGGAGCGCAAGGGCACACCCACGCACCCGCTGGAGATCGAGGAGAAACATGCCAGCGTGATCTACTTCTCGCCTCAAAGCGGGCGGCACTATCCGCTGGAGTTTCGCCGGGGTGATGAGTCCATCGACATCACCGGCCCCTACCAGCTGAGCGTGAACGAGGCCAACGCCTACGTCACCTCCATCGTGGCGGGCCTGGGCATTGGCCAGATCACCAGCTGGCAAGCCCAGCGCTACCTCGCCAGCGGAGCCCTGGTGCAGCTGCTGCCCGACTGGACCCAACCCCTGCTGCCTGTGTATGTGGTGTACCCGCCCAATCGCCACCTGAGCGCCAAGGTGCGCGCGTTTGTGGACTGGGCGGCCGAGCTGTTCCAGCGCGAGGCCCATCTGCAGCGCAAAGCCTGACGTCCCCTGAGCCGGTTCTATGGTGGCGGTGGTGGGGTTAACGCCCGATGCAAACGACAGGATTTCCCTCAGGGCGTGTTCACGCTCCCAGTCTGTATGCTTGGAGCCATGAGCACTCCAGAGACCCCGCCACCCGCCCCACCGGCCAACAAGCCCACCCAGCCGCGCAACCCCCTGCACGGCGTGACACTCGAAGCCATGGTGGTGGGCCTGGCCCACTACTTTGGCTGGGATGAGCTGGGGCGGCAGATTCCCATCCGCTGCTTCCAGATCGACCCCAGCGTGGGCTCCAGCCTCAAGTTCCTGCGCAAGACCCCCTGGGCGCGCGAGAAGGTCGAAAGCCTCTACCTCTTCATGCTGCGGGACCAGCGGCGCAACGCGCAAGAATGACCAGCGATGCGCGCAGCCATACCGCAACAACGCCCAATCAGGCGGCGCATTCGGCACAGCTGAGCGCGCGGTATCGCAACTTTCTGGTACCGCTGCTGGCGCTGGGCGCCATGGGTGGTTTCAACGCGCTGCTGGTGGCTCGGTCTGGAGCCGGTGATGCAGGCTGGTGGCCGGTGGCCTGGCTGGCCACCGTGTTTCTGGGGGTGTTCTTCAGTGCGGCTTTCATGGCGATGGCGGGCCACCGCAAGCTGCCAGTCGCCTACGGCATCGCGGTGGGCACGCTGGTGGGCCTGGGGCTTACCGCCTGTGGCCTACTGCAGGCCCACCTGCACGCACCATGGGGTGCAACCCTGCCCGCCTGGTTAGCGTGGTTCAGCAGCCCCCAGGCAAGGGCCTGGCTGGGCTCTCCCTGGGCACCGCTCCTTCCCTACGCAGCGGGGCTGGCCTGGCATGGCGCCGCCCTGCTGGTTTTCAATCGCCGGACGTCACCAGAAAATCGCGGCTGATGCCGCCACCCAGGTCGTTCACCCGGTCCAGGAACTGCGTGAGGAACGCGTGCAGCCCGGTCGCCAGGATCTCGTCGATGCGGCCGTACTGCAGGTCGGCCAGCAGGCGCCCTGCCCTGCGGCTGGTCTCGGCAGACTGCCCGTTGGCCAGCACCGCCAGGTTGTCCACCACTTCGCGCAGGCACGCGTGCAGCGAACGCGGCATATCGCGGCTCAGGATCAGCAGGTCGGCCACGCGGCCCGGCGTGATCACGTCGCGGTAGACCTTGCGGTACACCTCGAACGCCGACACGCTGCGCAAGATGGCGCTCCAGTGGTAGAAGTCGCTTTCCTGGTTGCGGTCACTGGGGCGGCCAAAAAAGTCGTTCTTGACCGCGTGGAACTTCACATCCAGCAGGCGCGCGGTGTTGTCCGCGCGCTCCAGGAAGGTGCCCATGCGCAAGAAGTGAAACGCCTCGTCCTGCAGCATGGTGCCCAGCACCACGCCGCGTGAGAGGTGCGAGCGGTACTTCACCCATTCAAAGAACTGGCCTGGGTCGCGCTCAAACGCGCCGCCTTCCAGTTGCCGGTGCAGTTCCAGCCAGGTCTGGTTCTGCGTCTCCCACACCTCGGTGGTGAGCGCACCGCGCACGGCCCGCGCGTTCTCGCGCGCGGCGCGCAGGCACGACAGGATGGACGACGGGTTGTTGCCGTCGTGCACCATGAACTCCAGCACGTTGGCGGGCGTCACTTCACCATGCTTGGCGGTGTAGGCAGGGATCAGCTCGCTGATGGACAGCAGGCCCTCCCAGCCTTTTTGCGCCACATCGGCAGCCTGGGGCAACAGGGAGGTCTCGTAGCTCACATTGAGCATTCTTGCTGTGTTCTCTGCCCGCTCTGTATATCGGGACATCCAGAACAGATGATCGGCAGTGCGACTTAGCATTTTTCCTCCCCGGGCAGAGAACCCCGCGCGTGCTGCGCACGCTGGCTGTGTTGTGGTGAAACCCCGCTTTCGGCGGCGTTTTCAGCCCGCTCGGTGTAGCGAGACATCCAGAACAGATGGTCGGCGGTGCGGCTCAGCATGTTCAGAGGCTCCCTTGCGATTGACTTTGCGACTGACCTTGTCCCTGCGATTGCGATTGCGACTGGGATTGCGCGGCCTTGGGTTGCGCTGCGGGCGTACCCTCGCCCAGCACCCAGGTGTCCTTGGTGCCGCCGCCCTGCGACGAATTCACCACCAGCGAGCCCTCTTGCAGCGCCACGCGCGTAAGGCCGCCGGCGGCCATCTGCACCTCGCGACCGCTTAGCACAAAGGGGCGCAGGTCGATGTGGCGCGGGGCAATGCCGCTTTCCACATACGTGGGGCAGCTCGACAGGCTGAGCGTGGGCTGCGCGATGTAGCCCGCCGGGTTGGCCAGCAGCGCGCGGCGAAAGTCCTCGATCTCGGCCTGCGTAGCGGCAGGGCCGATGAGCATGCCGTAGCCGCCCGCGCCGTGCACTTCCTTCACCACCAGGTCCTTGAGGTTGGCCAGCACGTGCTGCAGGTCGTCCTGCTTGCGGCACATCCAGGTGGGCACGTTCTTCAGGATGGGCTCCTCGCCCAGGTAGAAGCGGATCATCTCCGGCACATAGGGGTAGACGGACTTGTCGTCCGCCACGCCCGTGCCCACAGCGTTGCAGATGCCCACGTTGCCCGCGCGGTAAGCCTCCATGAGGCCGTAGCAGCCCAGGGTGGAATTGCGGCGGAAGACTTGGGGGTCGAGGAAGTCATCGTCCACGCGGCGATAGATCACGTCCACCCGCTGCAGGCCGCGTGTGGTGCGCATGTACACGAACTTGTCCTTGACCACCAGGTCCTGGCCCTCCACCAGCTCCACCCCCATCTGCTGGGCCAGGAAGGCGTGCTCGAAGTACGCACTGTTGTGCATGCCGGGCGTGAGTACCACCACCGTGGGCTCATCCGCCGTGGCGGGGGCGCTGGCGCGCAGGGTTTCGAGCAGCATGTCGGGGTAGTGGGCCACCGGCGCCACCTTGTGCAGGCTGAACAGCTCGGGGAACAGCCGCATCATCATCTTGCGGTTTTCGAGCATGTAGCTCACACCGCTGGGCACGCGCAGGTTGTCTTCAAGCACGTAGTACTCACCATTGCCCTGGGCATCGGGGGCGCGCACGATGTCGATGCCTGCGATGTGCGCGTAGATGTCTTGCGGCACATGCACGCCGGCCATCTCGGGCCGGTACTGCGCGTTGTTGAGGATAAGGTCGGCGGGCACGATGCCGGCGCGGATGATGTCCTGGCCGTGGTACACGTCGTGGATGAAACGGTTGAGCGCCGTGACACGCTGCACCAGCCCCTGCTGCATGCTGGCCCACTCGTGGGCCGGAATGATGCGGGGGATCAGGTCGAACGGGATCAACCGCTCGTTGCCTGCGCCGCCTTCATCCTTGGCGCCGTAGACGGCGAAGGTGATGCCCACGCGCCGGAAGATCATCTCGGCTTCGGCCCTGCGGGCCTGCATCACGTCAGGGGGCTGTTTGCTCAACCACTGCGCATAGCGCTTGTAGTGTTCCCGCACGTCGCTGCCATCAAACGGCAGCATGGCGTACATCTCGTCAAATTTCTGCATGAACGGGCCTCCTGCGATCAGGATAGCAAGTTGTGAGCCCACCCCCGCCCAACACCCCTGGCGGCGCTGCGCCATCGGCCCCGAATCAGTCGTCCCGTGGCACCATGCGGTGCTGCCAATAGCGCTCGCCCGTGTCGCGTTCGCAGGCCACCTGCCCAGGCTGCGACGAGGACCAGCGGGCGGCCCCGCAGCGCGACGATTCCACCACCGCAATCTGGCGCGCACGGTAGCGCTGCAGCACATCCGGCGCCGGATGACCAAAGCGGTTGCGATAACCAGCCTGCACCAAAGCGGTGCGCGGCTGGACAGCCTCCAGAAAAGCCGCCGACGACGAGGTCTTGCTGCCGTGGTGGGGCACCAGCAGCAGGTCGGCCCGCAAGGGTGCGCTGCGCGTCAGCAAGGCTTGCTCCTGCGGTGCCTCAATGTCGCCCACCAGCAGGGCCGTCCCGCCCTCGGGCCCAGCGGCCGTGATGCGCAACACGCAGCTGAGTGCATTGGGACGCGGGGCCTTGGCCGCCACAGGTGCGTCGTCACCGGGCAGCGGATGCAGCACCTCAAAAGCCACGCCATCCCACTCCCAGCGCTGGCCTGCCAGGCAGGGCCTGCTGGGGCGCAAGCGCTGCAGGGCGTGCTCGGCTTCGATGGAGCCGGTCAGTTCGGCGCCCGGCTGCTGGGCCAGCACGGCCGCTGCACCGCCTGTGTGGTCGGCATCGCGGTGGCTGAGCATGAGCACATCCACCTGCTCCCCCAGCGCCCGCAGCAGCGGCACCAGCACGCGGTGGCCCGCATCGCTCTCGCGGCTGAAGCGCGGCCCTGCGTCATACAGCAGGGTGTGCGTGGCCGTGCGCACCAGCACGGCATTGCCCTGGCCGATGTCGGCGGCCAGCAGATCCAACTGCCCAGCGGCCGGCCGCTCGGGCTGCCACCACAACACCGGCAGCAGCAAGGGCAACGCCAGCAAACGCAGGCGCCAGGGCAGGCGCATGGCCAAGAGCGCGCCCCCTGCCACCGCCGCCACACCCGCCCACAGCGGCGCGGCAGGCAAAAACACAGCGGCCCATGGCCACTGCGCCAGCCACTGCAGCAACACGGTGAACGGCTGCAGGCTGAGGGCCGCCGCACTCCACAGCGGCGCCCACAACACGCCCCCCAGCGCCAGCGGCGTGACCACCAGCGTCACCCAGGGGATGGCCACCAGGTTGGCGACAAAACCCACCAGCGACACCTGGCCAAACAGCAGCAAGCCTAGGGGCGTGAGCGCCAGCGTGACCCCCCACTGCTCGCGCACCAATGCATAAAAATGGCCTGTAGCGCTTGTACTACTTGCCCCTGTAGCTATTGGATTAGTAGCAAACAGAACGCCCACTGCCACAAAGCTCAGCCAGAAACCTGCCTGTGCCAGCGCCCAGGGGTCCAGCACCACCACGGCCCCGCAGGCCAGCAGCCACACCTGGGGCCAGGGCCAGCGGCGCCCGCTCAGCTGCAGCAGCCCCACGATGGCCAGCATGGTCACGGTGCGCTGCGCGGGCACGCCCCAGCCGCTGAACAGGGCGTAGGCAGCGGCCAGCAGCACACCCGACACCAGTGCGGCGGATTGCGCAGGCACCGCCAGGCTCAACCGGGGCGAGCGCCGCCACAACGCCCGCACCACCAGCGCCGCCAGCCAGGCGAACAGCGTGATGTGGAGACCCGAAATGCTCATGAGGTGGGCCACCCCGGTGGCACGGAACACATCCCAGTCTGCACGGTCAATGGCACGCTGGTCGCCGGTGACCAGCGCCGCCACCACGCCCGCCGTGCGCGTGCGGGCGGGGTCGGCGATGTCATTGCCCGAGCCATCCTGCCCAAATACCAGGCGCTCCAGGATGGCGTCCCGCACGCGCTGGCGCAGCTGCTCCACCGGGTACTGCCAGGTGGCGGCCACACGCACCGGCGGCTCATCCTTGGGCCCCGCGCGCACGTAGCCCGTGGCCTGCAGGCCCTGCTCCCACATCCACAGTTCGTAGTCAAAGCCATGCGGGTTGCGCAGGCCATGGGGCGCCTTCAGGCGCACGGTGATCTGCCACCGCTCGCCCGCCCGCACCGGGGCGGGCTGGCGTTGCAGGTCCAGCACCTCGCCCGCACCGCCGAAAGCGCCGCCATACCAGGCCACATCCACCAGGGGCGGCAAGGATACCGGCGCGCCCTGCAGCGTCGCCCCCTCCACCACCATGCGCCAGCGGTTGCCCGCCTCGTTGATCTGCGGCATGGCGGCCACCACGCCGGTGATGCGCAGGTCCTTGCCCTCCAACGCTGCCGGCAATGCCTGCGCCTGGTAGGCCAGGGCCCGCAGGCCGGTGCCTCCCGCCATGGCCAGCGCCCCCGCCAGCAACATCAGCCAGGGCGCCATGGCGATGGCACTGCGAGCCCAGCGAAGCCCTGGGCGCCGCCGCGCGGCGGCCACCGCACCACCGCCCAGCAGCAGACCAGCCCCCAACAGCCACCCATAGGCCGCAGCGGACCACAGCGTGGGCTGCTGCAGCTGCAGCGCAGCCCCGGCCACCACGCCCAGCAACACAGCGGGCAGCAGCCACGGACGCGGGGGCAATGGCCCCTCCACGCCCCGGCCTGTGGCGGACAGCAGCGTGGCATTAGGGGCGCTTATGGCGGACATGCGCTGATGCTAATGCGCCGCCAGGGCCTGCCACGTCGGCGCGAGGGTGGGGTGCTGTGTAACACTTACCGCGCTCGGCGGCCTGCGCACCAGACCGCTCTCGTCTATCCACCCACACTTCCTAACGAGGACCACCATGAGCGTTTACGACAAGCTGAAAGAAATCAACATCACCCTGCCCCCCGTGTCGGTGCCCGCCGCCGCCTACGTGCCCTATGTGCAGACGGGCAACCTGGTGTTCCTGAGCGGCCACATCGCTCGCAAGGACGGCAAGCCCTGGGCTGCACAGTTTGGCCGCGACATCGGCACCGAAGAAGGCAAGCAGGCTGCGCGTGCTGTGGCCATCGACCTGATGGGCACGCTGCAAGCCGCCTGCGGCGGCGACCTGAACCGTGTCAAACGCATCGTCAAGGTCATGAGCCTGGTGAACTCCACGGGCGACTTCACCGAGCAGCACCTGGTGACCAATGGCGCCAGCGAACTGCTGGGCCAGGTGTTTGGCGAGAAGGGCGTGCACGCCCGCAGCGCCTTCGGCGTGGCCCAGATCCCCATGGGCGCGTGCGTGGAGATTGAACTGATCGCCGAACTGGCCTGACAGACCGCGCGCCCCAGCAAAAACCCATGGCATCACTGCCATGGGTTTTTTTGTTGCCTGTGCAGCGCAGGGTCCCGCCGCCTGGGCCTGCGGCAGCCGGGAGCACCCACCTCAGCGTGTCAGAAAGATTCCCAGTCCTCTTCCGCCCCAGCCGTGGCACCGTGCTTGGCACCTTGCTTCACGCCAGGCGATGATGAAGGCGATTTCGCCAGTGCCACCGGGGCACTCGCAGTGCTGATGCGGGCTGCAGGGGCACCGCCCGCAGTGGCGGACGCTGCGGGCTTGTTGCGGGTGGCTGGCATGGTGGTTGTCGCCTTGGCCGTGCCGCGCGCGATCCCAATGGCGGCCTGCGCAGGCCCGTAGCTGGCAGCGTTGACCTTGAACATGGACACCTCGCGCGCCAGGTGATCGGCCTGCTCGCGCAGGCTTTGTGCTGCCGCAGCGCTTTCTTCCACCAGGGCGGCGTTCTGCTGGGTCATCTGGTCCAGGTTGCTGATCGCCTTGTTGACCTGCGACACCCCCGCGCTCTGCTCAGACGATGCGGCGGTGATCTCGCCGATCATGTCGGTCACGCGCTGCACCGACTGCACGATGTCGGTCATGGTCGTGCCCGCATCGGACACCAGGCGCGAGCCGGTCTCCACCTTCTCGACCGACGCGCTGATGAGCTGCTTGATCTCCTTGGCTGCCTCGGCACTGCGCTGGGCCAGGCTGCGCACCTCACTGGCCACCACGGCGAAGCCCCGGCCTTGCTCGCCGGCACGCGCGGCCTCCACCGCCGCATTGAGCGCCAGGATGTTGGTCTGGAACGCAATGCCGTCGATCACGCCGATGATGTCTGCGATCTTCTTGCTGCTGTGGTTGATGTCCTCCATGGTGGCCACCACCTGGGTCACCACCTCGCCGCCCCGGCGCGCCACGCCGGTGGCACCCGCTGCCAGGCTGCTGGCCTGCTGGGCGCTGCCTGCGCTTTGCTGGATGGTGCTGGTGAACTCTTCCATCGCGGCGGCCGTCTCCTGCAGGTTGCTGGAGGTCTGCTCGGTGCGGGCCGACAGGTCCTGGTTGCCGGTCGCGATCTCTGCGCTGGCAATGGCAATGCTGTCCGTGCTTTGGCGCACCTGGTGCACCATGCGTCCCAGCGCATTGCTCATGGCATAGAGCGAGCGCAACAGGTCGCCAAACTCGTCGCTGCGCGTGACAGCCTCCTGCAGGCTCAGGTCGCCACCCGCAATGCGTTCGGCCAGTCCATTGGCCTGGGCCAAGGGCCGCTGGATGCTGCCAATCAGGTAATACGCCCCCACGATGATGGCCAGCAGCAGCAGGCCCACGGCCACCGCGGCAATCTTGACGGTAAGCATGCGTGAGGCTGCCATCTCCTGCTGCTTGGCGGCCGCATTCTGTTGCTGCTGCTGCACAAAGTCGCGCAGGGCTTGCAGGTAGGTGGCCACGGCCGGGTTGTAGGACTGCTTGACCAGTGCAATGGCCTGGTCCTGTTGCCCATCCGCCTTGAGCTTGCGGGCCTGGCCGCGCAAGTCGATCATGGCCTTGCGTGCTTCGGCAATCTTGGCCATCTGCGCCTTGTCGGCGTCGGACAGGGCCATGGCCTCCAGTGACTTTTGCACCTCGCTGATCTGCGCCGTGGTGGCCGCAATCACGTCCTTGAACTCGGCCTCCACCGCGGCGTCACCACTGACGATGAGCGCCTGGGTACGCGCCGCGTTGGTTTCCGTCAGGCCCGACCAGCGGATAGCGGCCTGCACGCGCGCCTCCATGTCCTTGGCCATCGCATCGGCCTCAGCCTGCACCTTGGCCGAGCGGTAGCCGGAGAAACCCACCACGGCAACCAGCAGCACCACAATCAGCACCACCGCCAGCCAGAGTTTGTGCGCCATCCGGAATTGCTTGGGCATGGATGTCTCCTGAAGCGTTGTGTTTGTGTACAGATGTTGCTCTTTTTTTCACCATCGCACAAACAGACCGCCTCGGCATCAGGGTCTGCCCTCGGCGCCGCGCGTTGAGAGGTACCGGCGCGGCGCAGGGTCGCCGGCCGTGCCCCTCGCCGAAAACAACTACTCGACGCGCGTCACTGTCGTGGGCTTGAAGCCCAGGTCTGCTGCCTTGCCCTTGCGGCCGCGCGCAGCACGGGCGTTGTTCAGGCTGCGGATCTCCAGCGTCTCATCACGCTGCTTGCCGCCCCGGCCCACGCCATCGAGGCGAATGCTGCGCGTGTAGGCCGCCGCGCCTGCGAGCTGGTCCTTGTCTTCCAGGTCGATCAGCATCAGCCCCCGGCCGCCATTGGCCATGGTTTTCAGCTCGGTGATCTCGAAGGTCAGGATGCGCCCGCCCGTGGACGCGCAGGCCACGTGCGTGGCCGGCAGCACCGGTTTGCTGCCCGTGGTGCCCGCAGCGTGCGACGGCACACACACGGTTTCGCCCTCGCCCAGGGTGAGGAAGGCCTTGCCGCCCTTTTGGCGCGAGACCATGTTTTCCACCGCCGCCAGAAAGCCGTAGCCGCCCGAGTTGGACAACAGCAGCGTGGCGTTGGCTGGCCCCGCAAAGTAGTGCAGCAGTTGCGTGCCCGATTCCAGCTCGATGAGCGTGGTCACCGGCTGGCCGTCGCCACGCGCACCGGGCAGCAGCGACACGGCCACCGAGTAAACGCGGCCATTGCTGCCAAAGGCCAGCAGGGTATCCACCGTGCGGCACTCGAACGTGCCGTACAGCCCGTCACCTGCCTTGAAGGCAAAGCTGGCGGCCTCATGGCCATGGCCGGTGCGGGCGCGCACCCAGCCTTTTTGCGAGACGACCACGGTCACAGGCTCGTCCACCACCTTCACCTCGGCCACGGCCTTTTTCTCGGCCTGGATGAGGGTGCGGCGTGCGTCGGCAAAGGTCTTCGCGTCCGCCTCGATCTCCTTGACCATGGTGCGGCGCAGCGAGCCGGGGTTGTTCAGGATGTCTTCGAGCTTGCCCTGGCTTTCGCGCAGTTCTTTCAGCTCTTGTTCGATCTTGATGGCTTCGAGCCGTGCGAGCTGGCGCAGGCGGATTTCGAGGATGTCCTCGGCCTGCCGGTCGCTCAGGTTGAAGCGCGCGATGAGCGCGGCCTTGGGCTCCTCGGCCGCACGGATGATCGCGATCACCTCGTCGATGTTGAGCAGCACGGTCTGCCGCCCTTCGAGGATGTGGATGCGGTCCAGCACCTTGTCCAGCCGGTGCTGGCTTCGGCGGGTGATGGTGGTCTGGCGGAAGGCAATCCACTCTTCCAGCATCACACGCAGCGACTTCTGTACGGGCTTGCCATCGAGCCCCACCATCGTGAGGTTGATGGGGGCCGAGGTTTCCAGGCTGGTGTGAGCCAACAGGGCGGTGATCAGCTCCTGCTGCGGGGTCTTGCCCGTCTTGGGCTCGAACACCAGGCGCACGGGCGCGTCTTTGCTCGATTCGTCGCGCACCACATCCAGCACGGCCAGCATGCTGGCCTTGAGCTGGGTCTGGTCTTGCGAGAGCGCCTTTTTGCCGGCCTTGACCTTGGGGTTGGTGATTTCCTCGATCTCTTCGAGCACCTTTTGCGTGCTCACGCCGGGCGGCAACTCGTTCACCACCAGCTGCCACTGGCCACGCGCCATGTCTTCGATCTTCCAGCGCGCGCGCACCTTGAGGCTGCCACGTCCGGTGCGGTAGGCATCGGCAATGTCGCCCGCGCTGCTGATGATCTGGCCGCCGCCGGGGTAGTCCGGGCCGGGCACCAGCGCGAGCAGGTCTTCCTGGCTCAGCGAGGGCGTCTTGATGAGCGCAATGCAGGCGTCAGCAATCTCGCGCAGGTTGTGGCTGGGGATTTCGGTGGCCAGGCCCACGGCAATGCCGCTGGCGCCATTGAGCAACGCGAACGGCAAGCGCGCGGGCAACTGGCGCGGCTCCTCCGTGCTGCCGTCGTAGTTGGGCATGAAATCGACCGTGCCTTCGTCGATCTCATCCAGCAGCAGGCTGGTGATGCGCGACAGGCGGGCCTCGGTGTAGCGCATGGCAGCAGCGCCGTCGCCGTCGCGGCTGCCGAAGTTGCCCTGGCCGTCGATCAGCGGGTAGCGCTGGGCAAAGTCCTGCGCCATGCGCACGAGCGCGTCATAGGCCGACTGATCGCCATGCGGGTGGAAGCGGCCCAGCACATCGCCCACCACGCGGGCGCTCTTGACCGGTTTGGCGGCCGTGTTGCGCGTGGGGCCGCTGTAGCCCAGGCCCATGCGGTCCATCGAATACAGAATGCGCCGCTGCACGGGCTTGAGGCCGTCGCACACGTCGGGCAGCGCGCGGCCCTTGACGACCGACAGTGCGTACTCCAGGTAGGCACGCTGGGCATAGCCCGCCAGGCCCAGGGAGTCGCCCCCGTCATCGCCTGCGGTGGTGAAATCGAGAGTGGGTTGGTCGCTCATTCGTTGGGTACAGTTTCTGGATTCACGTTCTGGGGAGCGGTGGGTGTCTGCGCCACGCGGGTGGGCGGCAGGTTGCCCCGGTTCTGCGCGCCGCCCGACAGCTCCATGCGCACGCGGCCGGGCAGCGCACGCTGGGCCAGCACCGGCGCCGGGGGCTTGAGCTGGGCATACAGGCCCAGCACGGTGCGCACGTAGTTCTGGGTTTCCCTGAAGGCCGGTATCTGGTTGCCCGCCTTTTGCACCGCGCCTTCGCCGGCGTTGTAGGCGGCCACGGCCAGGTCCATGCGGCCAGGGAACAGGTCCAGCAGGTAGCGCAGGTAACGGGTGCCGGTGGGCACGTTCACGGCCGGGTCGGCGAGCTTTTGCTCGACCGAGCGCTTCTTGTCCGCATTCACACCAAAACGGCTGGCCGTGGCGGGCATGACCTGCATCAGGCCCACGGCGCCTTTGGGCGACACGGCGGCGGCGTCAAAGCCGGACTCGGTGGCGATCACGGCCTGCAGCAGCTCGTAGTCCACACCATGTTGGCTGGACGCAGCGCGCAGGTGGTGCTTGACGCGCTTGTAGTCGGGCGCAATGTCAAAAAACGCCAGCAGGCGCGCACCCGCTGCGGGCAGCGCATAGGGCATGGGCGATGCGTTGGCCGGTGCATCCCGCGTGGAGTCGAAGTCGTTGCCCCGAAAAAACAGCTGGTAGTGCGCATCGACCTGCTCGGACGCAAAGTGCGTCACGCCGCGCTCATCCACATGCGCCCACAGGTCTGCATGGGCCGTTTGCTGCAAAAAACAGAGCAAACAACCCAATAAGTACCAGCGCATGACGCCATTCTTGTTTGGATTCCTCATGGCAGACCTGTCGGACAGCCCTCGGTCAGATATCGATCTCCACCGCGTCGCCATGCAGCTCCATGAGCTCGCGGCGCGCGGCGGCCTCGCCCTTGCCCATGAGCTTGGTGATGAGGCCTTCGGTGGCGGCAAAGTCCACATCCCCCAGCTGCACGGGCAGCAGGCGGCGGGTGTCGGGATTGAGGGTGGTTTCCCACAGCTGCTCGGCGTTCATTTCGCCCAGGCCCTTGAAGCGGCTGATCTGGCACTTCTCGCGTGCCACGCCATCCTTGGCGCATTTGTCGAGGATGGCCGTCAGCTCCCCATCGTCCAGCGCATACATCTTGGCCGCAGGCTTCTTGCCGCGCGCAGGCACATCCACGCGAAACAGCGGTGGGCGCGCCACATAGATGTGGCCGGTCTCGATGAGCTTGGGGAAGTGGCGGAAGAACAGCGTGAGCAGCAGCACCTGGATGTGCGAGCCGTCCACGTCGGCATCAGACAGGATGCAGATCTTGCCGTAGCGCAGACCGCTCAGGTCCGGCGTGTCGTTGGGGCCATGCGGGTCCACTCCAATCGCTACCGAGATGTCGTGGATTTCGTTGTTGGCAAACAGGCGGTCGCGCTCCACCTCCCAGGTGTTAAGCACCTTGCCGCGCAGCGGCAGGATGGCCTGGCTTTCCTTGTCGCGGCCCATCTTGGCGCTGCCACCGGCCGAATCGCCCTCCACCAGGAAGACCTCGTTGTGGGCGATGTCCCTGCTTTCGCAGTCGGTGAGCTTGCCCGGCAGCACAGCCACGCCCGAGCCCTTGCGTTTTTCAACCTTCTGCCCGGCCTTCTGGCGCGTCTGCGCGGCCTTGATGGCCAGCTCGGCCAGCTTCTTGCCGTAATCAACGTGCTGGTTCAGCCACAGCTCCAGCGCCGGGCGTACGAAGCCGCTGACCAACCGCACGGCGTCGCGCGAGTTCAGGCGCTCCTTGATCTGGCCCTGGAACTGCGGGTCGAGCACCTTGGCACTCAGCACATAGCTGGCGCGCGCAAACACGTCCTCGGGCAGCAGCTTCACGCCCTTGGGCAACAGGCTGTGCAGCTCGATAAAGCTCTTGACCGCGTTGAACAGGCCGTCGCGCAGGCCACTTTCGTGGGTGCCACCCGCGCTGGTGGGGATCAGGTTGACGTAGCTCTCGCGCATGGGCTGGCCGTCTTCGGTGAAGGCCACCGCCCAGGCCGCCCCTTCGCCCTCGGCAAAGCTCTCGTTGCCGCTGTCGGCAAAACCCTCGCCTTCAAACAGCGGGATGACCGGGTCGCCGGTGAGCGTCTGCATCAGGTAGTCCCGCAGGCCGCCCTTGTACTGCCAGGTCTGCGTGTCGCGGGTTTTTTCGTTGACCAGCTGCACCGTCACGCCGGGCATGAGCACGGCCTTGCTGCGCAGCAGATGGGTCAGCTCGCCCATGGGCAGGGCACTGGATTCAAAATACTTGGCGTCGGGCCACACGCGCACAGAGGTGCCCTGCTTGCGCTCGCCCGCCTCCAGCGGGCGGGCGACCAAAGGCTCGATCACGTCACCGGCGGAGAACACCAGGCGCGCCGCCTTGCCTTCGCGGTAGCTGGTGGCCTCCAGCCGGGTGGCCAGGGCGTTGGTGACCGACACGCCCACACCGTGCAGGCCGCCCGAGAAGCTGTAGGCGCCGCCCTTGCCCTTGTCGAACTTGCCACCCGCGTGCAGGCGGGTGAAGACCAGCTCGATCACCGGTGCGTTTTCTTCCGGGTGCAGGCCGAACGGGATGCCCCGGCCGTCGTCCTCCACACTGACCGAGCCATCGGCGTGCAGGGTGACGCGGATCTTCTTGCCGTGGCCGGCGAGGGCCTCGTCGGCGGCGTTGTCCAGCACCTCCTGGATGATGTGCAGGGGGTTGTCGGTGCGGGTGTACATGCCCGGGCGCTGCTTGACGGGCTCCAGGCCCTTGAGCACGCGGATTGAGCCTTCGGAGTATTCGCTCGCGGAAACAGAAGAGGGTTTGGCTGCCATGGGGCGGATTGTAGTGCGGCACCGCAGCAATAGCTGGATAAATAACCAGCCCTTCAAACCGCTGCGCCAAGCGCTGCATTTTCTGCCGCCCCCACCGCCAACTGTATTGGTCGCGGGTGTATCAGCGCGTTTCGCCCAATCTGGCTACATTCCTGCGCATGCATATGAATCCTCCCAAACTATCCATGTTCCAGGTGCTGGCGTGCGGCGCGGCCATCGTGACCCTGTCCATGGGCACCCGCCACGGGTTCGGGCTGTGGCTTCTCCCCATCACCCAGGAAATGGGCTGGACGCGCCAGTCGTTCGCCCTGGCCATCGCCATCCAGAACCTGTCCTGGGGCGTGATCGGGATTTTTGCGGGCATGGCGGCCGACCGGTTTGGGGCCTTCCGCGTGCTGCTCGGCGGTGCAGCCCTGTATACCCTGGGCCTGGCGGGCATGGCGCTGTCGCCCACGCCCACGCTGTTTGCGCTGACGGCCGGTGTGCTGATTGGCGCGGCGCAGGCGGGCACCACCTATGCAGTGATCTATGGTGTGCTGGGGCGGCAGATTGCGCCCGAAAAACGCTCATGGGCCATGGGCGTGGCAGCGGCGGCGGGTTCGTTCGGTCAGTTCCTGATGGTGCCGGTCGAAGGCTGGCTGATTGCAGGCCTGGGCTGGCAGCAGGCCTTGCTGGTGCTGTCGATGGCGGTGCTGCTGATCGTGCCGCTGGCCTTTGGCCTGCGGGAGCCGGGCTTCAAGGGCGCGGCCCCGGTCAAGCGCGAGCAGACCATTGCGCAGGCGCTGGGCGAGGCCTTCCGCTACCCCAGCTTCAACCTGCTGATGGCCGGTTACTTTGTGTGCGGCTTTCAGGTGGTGTTCATTGGCGTGCACATGCCCAGCTACCTCAAGGACCATGGCCTGTCGCCCCAGGTGGCCAGCTATGCGCTGGCGCTGATCGGACTGTTCAATGTGTTTGGCACCTACATCGCGGGCACGCTGGGCCAGCGCATGCCCAAGCGCCACATCCTCGCTTTCATCTACTTTGCCCGCGCGGTGGCGATCAGCATCTTTTTGCTGGTACCGCTGTCGCCGCTGTCGGTGTACGTGTTCTCGGCGGTGATGGGCGCGCTGTGGCTGTCCACCGTGCCGCCCACCAACGCCACCATTGCACAAATCTTTGGGGTGCAGCACCTGTCCATGCTGGGCGGCTTTGTGTTCTTCAGCCACCAGATCGGCAGCTTCCTGGGCGTCTGGCTGGGCGGCTATCTGTATGACGCTACCGGCAGCTACGATATCGTCTGGTATATCGCGATCGGCCTGGGCATTTTTGCCGGGCTGGTGAACCTGCCAGTCAAGGAAAGCCCGATCGCGCGCAACAGCCCCCAACCCGCCTGACCCGTTTGCCCCCGCATGAGCGACACCACCCCGCCCCGCAAACCCGCGCCGCGTGCCCTGCGCTGGCTGGGCGGTGCAGTGGCCGTGCTGCTGTGCCTGGTGGTGTTTGGCTTGTACACCGTGCCCGAATTCATGGTGCTGCTGGCCGACCAGATGTGGGCATGTTTTTGACACTCTCTGCAGGCTTTTGAAGCGTTTTTGGCAGCAAGCGCTAGTGGATCATGCGCAGGCAGCTATCATTTTTATAGTTCATGCACGGTATGCACGGTACAGAAGCCCCTTCGGAATGGGTGCGGCGCTGGAGCCACCTGATCGCCCCCCACAGCACCGTGCTGGATGTCGCCTGCGGCGCAGGGCGCCACCTGCGCCATCTGAGGGAACGAGGGCACACCGTGGTCGGCGTGGACCGGTCCGCCGAGGCGCTGGCCGCCTGCGAAGGGCTGGGCGAGCTGGTGCAGGCTGACATCGAAAACGGCCCCTGGCCTTTTGCAGGCCGCCAGTTTGGTGGCGTGGTTGTCACCAACTACCTGTGGCGCCCCTTGCTGCCCACCATCGTGGCCAGCGTGGCGCCGGGCGGGGTGCTGGTCTACGAAACCTTTGCCCAGGGCAACGAAACCGTGGGGCGCCCGGCGCGGGCGGAGTTCCTGCTCGCGCACGGCGAACTGCTGCAGGCATGCCAGGACCTGCGCGTGGTGGCTTATGAGGACGGCTTCATCGACGAACCCGCGCGTTTCGTGCAACGCATCACGGCCGTACGGGAACTCCCGCAGGCGGGTGGACCCTCACGACATCTTTTGTCTACCGGGGCTAGTTAGAATGCCCTTTTACCGTTTACCACTGCGGACATGACTTCTTCTTCCGTGCCACTCACCGGCAGCATCGTCGCCCTCGTCACTCCCATGCACGAGGACGGTAGCGTGGACTACCCCACCTTGCGCAAACTGATCGACTGGCACATCGCCGAAGGCACCGATTGCATCGGCGTGGTGGGCACCACGGGCGAGTCCCCCACGGTGAACGTGGAAGAACACTGCGAAATCATCCGCGTGGCCGTGGAACAGTCTGCCAAGCGCGTGCCCATCATGGCCGGCTGCGGCGCCAACTCCACCGCCGAAGCCATTGAGCTGGCCAAGTTCGCGCGCGGCGTGGGTGCCGACAGCCAGCTGCAGGTCGTGCCCTACTACAACAAGCCCACCCAAGAGGGCCAGTACCAGCACTTCAAGGCGATTGCAGAAGCCACGGGCGACCTGCCCATCGTGCTGTACAACGTGCCTGGCCGCTCGGTGGCCGATATGCAGCACGACACCGTGCTGCGCCTGGCCCAGGTGCCCGGCGTGATCGGCATCAAGGAAGCCACCGGCAACATCGAGCGTGCCCAGTGGCTCATCCGTGACGTGCCCAAGGGCTTTGGCGTGTACTCGGGCGACGACCCGACCGCCGTCGCCCTGATGCTGTGTGGCGGCCACGGCAACATCAGCGTGACGGCCAACGTGGCCCCGCGCCTGATGCACGAGCTGTGCGTGGCGGCACTGGCCGGCAACGTGCAACGCGCCATGCAGATCCAGTTTCAGCTGATGCCGGTGCACAAGCACCTGTTTGTCGAAGCCAACCCCATCCCGGTCAAGTGGGCCATGTCCCGCATGGGCCTGTGTGGTGGCACCATGCGCCTGCCCATGACGCCCCTGGCCAGCAGCAACGAGGCTGTGGTCGAGTCGGCACTGCGCACCAGCGGCCTGATCTAATCCGGGCTTTGCGCCCGCTCTCAGAGACACTTCCCAAGGATTTCCGCGTGAAAGCTGCTACCACCCGCCTGAGCCTGCTGGCTCTTGTCATGGCCCTGTCCGCCTGCTCCACCAGCATTCTGGAGGGCGACAAGATCGACTACAAGAGCGCCGCCAAGGGCTCGTCACTGGAAGTCCCCCCGGACCTCACCCAGCTGTCACGCGACTCGCGCTACGCCATGCCAGGTGGCTCGGTGTCTGCCGCTGCCATGCAGGCAGGCCAGGCCGCGCAGCCGTCGGGCAACGCCAACGCGGCGGCCCTGTCGCTGGGCGACGTGCGGATCGAACGAGATGGCAGCCAGCGCTGGCTGGTGGTCAATCGCCCCGCCGACAAGCTGTGGGAGCCCGTGCGCGACTTCTGGCTGGAAAGCGGCTTCACGCTGGCCCAGTCCGAGGCCAACGTCGGCATCATGGAAACCGACTGGGCAGAGAACCGCGCCAAACTGCCCCAGGATTTCATCCGATCCACCATCGGCAAGCTGATGGAGTCCCTGTACTCGACCGGCGAACGGGACAAGTTCCGCACCCGGCTGGAACGCAATGCCAATGGTAGTACCGAGATCTACATCACCCACCGCGGGATGGTCGAGGTCTATGGCAACGTCACCAAGGACAGCACCGTCTGGCAGCCCCGCCCATCCGACCCGGAACTCGAAACCGAATTCCTGCGCCGCCTGATGGTCAAGCTGGGCGTCAGCCAGGAGCAATCCAAGGCAGTGGCCGCAGCACCCGCGGCGCGTGCCCAGGCCGCCCGCATGGCCACGGTCAACAATGTGCCGGTGGTCCAGCTGGACGAGGGCTTTGACCGGTCCTGGCGCCGGGTGGGCCTGGCCCTGGACCGCACCGGCTTCACCGTGGAAGACCGCAACCGCAACGAGGGCACTTACTTCGTGCGCTACGTGGCTCCGGACACCGTGAAGAAAGAGCCTGGCTTCTTCAGCAAGCTGTTCAGCTCCACCTCCGCAACACCTCCGCTCAAGTACCGCATCGTGGTGCGCAGCCAGGGTGAGTCGACCACCGTGTCGGTGCTCAATGAGGCTGGTGCCCCCGAATCCTCGGCCAACGCCGAGCGCATCGTGCGCGTGATTGCTGACGATCTGAAATAAGAGCCGGCCGCAGGCCCCCACCCACACATCTGGAGCCCCCTCCGCCTTCTGGTGGACGGTGGCTCTGGTTTTTTGGGCCGCTACAAACCCACCCTTTCGCCCCGCCATGCTTCGATTCAAGAACCTGGGCAGCGGCAGCACCGGCAATGCCACGGTCGTCGAAGGCCGCAGTGGCAGCCAGGTTCGCCGCCTCCTGATCGACTGCGGGCTCGGCATCCGGCAGCTGCAAGCCCGTCTGGCGCAAGCCCAGTTGCAGGTGGAATACCTGGACGCCCTCTTCATCACCCACGAACACTCGGACCACATCGGCTGTGCCCAGACCGTGGCGCTGCGTTTTCGCATTCCCGTGTGGATGAGCGAGGGCACGTACGCGGCCCTCGGTGCGCCAGACTTGGACGGCTTGCTGCGGGTGGCGCACGACATGGAAGCGATTGACATGAGCGCGTTCGAAGCCCGCCCCTTCACCGTGCCCCACGATGCCCGGGAGCCGCTGCAGCTGCGGTGCTCCGACGGCGCAGCACACCTGGGCGTGCTGACCGACCTGGGCCACGCCAGCCCCCATGTGCTGCAGCAGCTGCAGGGATGCCACGCCCTGTTGATCGAGGCCAATCACGACCCCGACATGCTGGCCGCGTCCCGCTACCCGCTCTTCCTGAAACGCCGCGTAGGCGGGCTGTACGGCCACCTGGCCAACCCGGCGACGGCGGAGATCCTGCGTGCGGTGCAGCACGACAGCCTGCGGTGCGTAGTGGCAGCGCACCTGAGTGCGCAAAACAACCTCCCCGCACTCGCCCGCCAATCGCTCGCCGCCGCGCTGGGTTGGGCGGACGAGGAGATCCAGGTCGCCAGCCCCACCGAAGGCACTGATTGGCTCGACGTCAACCCTTGATGGCCCAGACCGGGCGTCCATAAATGTCTCACCCTGGCGAAGGGCATAAAAAAAGCCCCGGACCTTGCGGTGCGGGGCCGTGGCACAGGCCGACCTTGGGGTCAGCCCAGAGCCTGCAGCAATTTACTTGGCTGCGGAAGCGCCGGTAGCGGCGGTGGCAGCAGCGTCAGCAGCAGCCTTGGCAGCGTCAGCGGCAGGAGCAGAAGCGTCAGCAGCAGGTGCAGCGGCGGCAGGAGCAGCAGCGTCGGAAGCGGCAGGTGCTGCTGGCTCGGCGGCGGGAGCAGGTGCTGCGGCAGGAGCTTCCACAGGAGCGGGTGCTGGAGCGGGTTCTTCCTTCTTGCCACAAGCGGCGAGTGCAGCAGCAGCGATCAGGGCGGCCAGAACGAGAGAGTTCTTCATTTCGATTTTCCTATTTGGACAGACAGAATCTTGAAAAGCCACGGCGTCAGGCTTCCTGAGCCCATGCACGCATTGGCACAATGCACTTGGTTGCACCTTTTTGGGCACAGCCGCAGATTATATTGGTATTTAGTCAATACTGACTAACACTGACGAAAGCTTTACGCCAGCTTGACTTTGCGCAGCATCCCCCCAGGCGCGACTGCCGCGTGGCGCCATGCCAACGGGCGCTCCCCAAAGTGGGGCACAAGCTACAGGCCCAGTGTGGTGGAGGGAAAGCCGGGTGCGCTCTTGCTGCGCACCCATTCGTTGAGTGTCTCGTGCAGCAGCACCCGGCGATCGGCCTCGCTGCCGGTCACCCCCACGCAGCGCTCAGGATCGAGCCGGTGCAGCACCCATTGCGGCGACCAGAGCGCGCTGGGCAGGTCCAGCGGGTCGGCGGCCGGGCTGCGGCGGCAGGTGATGATGTGGTCCCAGGTACCGCGCCAGCGCACAAAGCGGGCATGGCGGCGGATCACGTCGTCGTAGCTGCAGGCCAGCATGGTGAAGCGCCTGCCGCTGCGGGCCCAGTCCTGCAAGCACTCGACCACAGCACGCTCGCCCAAGGGCCAGTCATGAAAGTGGGCATCGCTGATGAAAATCTCTTGCCAGCCGTCCCGCGCCGCCGTTGCAATGGCGTCGCGCACCAGTTGCTGAAACGCCTCACGCCCGCTGAATCTCCCACTGGGCAAGTCACGCAAAGGCTCGGCGGAGGGGGTTGCTGTGTCGGTCATCACTGGCTCCTGGTCAGTCTCAGCCGGCCCAGGCATGGGCCCAGCCCGCATCGCACCACGACGAAAGCAGCTCCAGCGCGTCGTCGCTGGCCCGTGCCAGATCGCGTGCCGACAGTTGGCGCTCATCGGCCAGGCGCCGCATCAGCGTGGCGTCGCGCCCCGCTGCGCGGTAGCTTTCGCCGTTGATGAAGATGTGCTGTGTGTCGTACATCATGCGGCTCTTGCGGTCCAGCCGCACCCCTTCCAGCATCACCTTGGGGTCACCAGGCTCAAACCACACGCTGGGCTTGGGCTCGGTCAGGTACTCGCCCAGCGCGCGTTCCAGCACCAGCGGCTGGGCCAGCGCGCGCGACAGCGCCTCACGCGCAAAGTCCTGCAGCCCGGCAGGAATGTGCGCCGGCTGCGCCACAGCGTCTTGTCCGGCATCGCGGTACAGCAACGGATGGTCGTCCTCCCCGGCATCTTCCGCCAGACGCACCAGCAGCTCTTGCGCCAGCTCGGCGCGGGCCGGTGCGCGAAAACCGATGGAGTAGGTCATGCACTCGCCTTCGGCAATCCCGTCGTGGGCATAACGCGGGGGCAGGTACAGCATGTCACCCGGCTCCAGCACAAACTCCTCCTCAGGCTCGAACTGGGCCAGCACCTTCAAGGGAATGCCGTCGCGCAGCGACAGATCCTTTTGGCGCCCGATGCGCCAGCGCCGCTTGCCGTGCGCCTGCAGCAAAAAGACGTCATAACTGTCGAAATGGGGCCCTACGCCACCGCCATTGCTGGCGTAGCTGATCATGAGATCGTCCAGCCGCGCCTCGGGCACAAAACGAAACTGCTGCATCAGCGCATGCACCGCGTCGTTGTGCAGATCGACGCCCTGTACGAGCAGCGTCCAGTCGGGCTGCTGCAACGCAGGCAGTGCACGGCGGTTGAAGGGCCCGTGGCGCAGCTTCCAGGCGCCCTTGATCTGTTGCACCAGGCGGGACTCCACACCCTCCTGCCCGGCCAGCGCAAACAGCTCGGCCCGCAGCACCGGCGGCGCAAACTGCGGGATGGCCTGGCGCACCAGCAAGGGCTTCTTCTGCCAGTGGCGGCGCATGAATTGCGCGGGAGTGAGGCCGCCGAGCAGGGCCAAGGGTTGCTGAATGTCCATGGGGAAAGTGTTGCCCTTTTGCGGGGCCGTTGGTCAAACTGCGACAATTCTCCTATGGAAATTACCCAACAATGTGTGGTCGCACTGACCTGGACCCTGAAAGACACCCTGGGCGAAGAACTCGACGTACTCGACGAACCCGTGGAGTTTCTGGTGGGCGGTGATGATCTCCTGCCCCGTATCGAAGAGGCCCTGCAAGGCCACGGCCCTGGTGCCACGCTGGCACTGCACCTCGAACCCGAGGACGCTTTCGGTGACTTCAATGACCAATTGCTGTTTCTGGAACCCCGCGCCCTCTTCCCCGCCGAGATCGAAGAAGGGATGACGTTTGACGGCATGGCCCTGCCCGAGGGCTGCAACCCCGATGCCCCCCGCACGGCCCTCTATACCGTGGCCGAGATCTATCCCGAACATATCGTGCTCGACGGTAACCACCCGCTGGCGGGCATCGCGCTGCGCCTGCAACTGACGGTGCAGGCCGTGCGCGAAGCCACCGAAGAAGAAATCGGGCGTGGCACGGCTGGAACCGGCTTCTTCCGCGTCCAGCCCCAGGCGCCAGGCAGCTCGTTGCTGCACTAAGTCCTACCAAAAGCACAACGGGCGCCCCGAGGAAACTCGGAGCGCCCGCTTGTGAGGGCAGTGCGTCAGGTCACATGCGCGAAATCTGACCGTTGTACAAACGCACGCGATCGCCGATGCGCAGGTCACCCGGGCTGCTCACGTCATACACGCGATACCCCCCCTGGTCCAGCTGCACGGACAACCGGTATCCCTGCACAAATTCCTGGTTGTTGCGCCCCTCGATGGCGTTGCCAGCCACCGCACCACCCAACACGCCTACAGCGGTGGCTGCAGCACGACCCGTGCCCTTGCCCACCTGGTTGCCAAGAACGCCGCCCACCACCGCGCCCAGAACGGCACCAGTGCCGGTGGTCTGGCCTTGGCTGCGGCCCTGCAGGACCTCGATGTTGGACACGCGACCATATTCGGTGCCTGCCTGATTCTGCGGATAGGCAGGCGCCGTCTGGTAGCCACTCGAATAACCGCCGGAGTATTGCGGAGCAGGTGCCGGGCGGCTGTGGCCGCAAGCAGCCAGCGAAGCAGCCAGAACCACGGTGCCCACGAGGGCGAGGGGACGGGTGAATTGCATGTTCAATCTCCAGAAGTTGTTGGGGCAGGCACTGAAAAATCTCCGACGACCCAGAGCTCAATGCCCATATACCGATTGGAACAACGCCTGAGGATGCCGCGGCGTAGACAAGGGGCCATCGCCATGTCGGTAACAGACCCATCGAAACGTAAGCGGGGTCTTACAACCCGGCCACTCACCCATCACGCGCTCGGAGCCCCGGGCGGTCCACCTCAGGACTTGCCTGTGGATCCGTAGCCCCCCTCACCCCGCTGCGTGGCCGCAAACTCGGTGACGACGTTGAACTGGGCCTGCACCACCGGAACAATCACCAATTGGGCCAGCCGCTCCATGGGCTCCAGGGTAAACGCCACATTGCTGCGGTTCCAGGCGCTCACCATGAGCTGCCCTTGGTAGTCACTGTCGATCAACCCCACCAGATTGCCGAGCACGATGCCATGTTTGTGCCCCAGGCCCGAGCGCGGCAAGATCAGCGCGGCATAGCCCGGGTCTTGCAGATAGATCGCAATGCCCGTAGGCACCAGTTGCCAGGCGTTGGGCTGCAGGGTCAGCGGCGCATCCAGGCAGGCACGCAGGTCCAGCCCAGCGCTACCGGGTGTGGCGTAGGTGGGCAATTGGTCCGCCATGCGCGGATCGAGAATCTTCACATCTATCTTCACGGTTTTTTCTTTCCTGTTCCTATTCCTGTGCCACTGCGCTGCTGCGCCATTTGTCGCAGGCGATCCTGCAACGATTCCATCCCTGCACGCCCACCCGGGGCCTGCGCACCCCCAGCCTGTGCGGCCGATTGCATCAGCCAACCCAGTCCCCACCACACCGCCCCCATGACCACCAGGCCTGGCAGCGAGCCCCGACCAAGCAGGAACAGCGCAATGCCATGCAACACCATCATTACCAGCAACACCGATCGCACCGTGCGCAGTACGCCCGCCAGCGGCTGCATCAGCTGCAGCACATCGGGCGGCAGGACCTGAGGCAGGGAAGTCGCTGGCGCACTGGCCTTGGATGACTGAACGGCACCGTTGGTAGCGGCAGCACTTGCCTGTGCCGCTCGGGCCTTTTGCAAAGGCGCCTGGGCTGTCAGCCGTTCCACGTAAGCCGCAAAGTCGCCATCGGGTGGCGTGTCCCAATCAGGCTTGGTGGCACCAGTTGTCATCACACCTCCCCACGGTGGTGGCCGTCAAGAACGCAAAGGTGGCAAACGCGCGGCGATCTCAGCGATAAGCTGCTGCGCCAGCACACGCTTGGACGCGCGGGGTAACTCGCGGTTGCCCTGCGCGTCCACCAGCAGCAGGGCGTTGTCGTCCTGCCCAAAGGTAGCGGGGCCAATATTGCCCACCAGCAAGGGGACGCCCTTGCGCGTCCTTTTGGCGGTGGCATGGGCCAGCAGGTCATGGCTTTCGGCGGCAAAACCCACGCAGAAAAGATCCCCTTCCAGCGCATGCGGCGACCGGGCTACGGTGGCCAGAATGTCGGGGTTCTCGACGAACTCCAGCGACGGGGACTGGCCCGAGCCGTCTTTCTTGATCTTTTGGTCGGACTGGTGGGCAGGGCGCCAGTCGGCCACTGCGGCCGTGGCAACAAACACCGAGGCGGCCTGGACATGCCGCTCCACGGCCGCCAGCATCTCCTGGGCGGACTGCACATTGACACGCCGCACGCCGCGTGGCGTGGGCACATGCACCGGCCCTGCGACCAGGGTGACATCGGCACCCGCCTCGCGCGCCGCCCGGGCCACAGCAAAGCCCATCTTTCCGCTCGACAGGTTGGTGATGCCACGCACCGGGTCAATGGCTTCAAACGTGGGCCCCGCCGTGACGAGTACCGACCGGCCCACAAGGGTCTTGGGCGTGAAAAAAGCGATCAGCTCGTCCAGCAGCTCCAGCGGCTCCAGCATGCGGCCGTCACCCGTCTCGCCACAGGCCTGGTCACCATTGCCCACGCCCAGCACCACTGCACCGTCCTGCGCCACCTGGGCCAGATTGCGCCGCGTGGCCGGGTGCGCCCACATTTCGCGGTTCATCGCAGGGGCCAGCAACAGGGGTACGCGCTGAGCGGGACGCGCCAGGCACAGCAGGCTGAGCAACTCGTCCGCCCTGCCCTGCACCAGGCGCGCAATGAAGTCCGCACTGCAAGGCGCGATCAGGATCGCATCCGCGTCGCGGCTCAGATTGATGTGGGGCATGTTGTTGGGCTCGCGCGCATCCCATTGCGAGCCGTACACCGTGCGGCCAGACAGCGCCTGCATGGTGACCGGGGTGATGAACTGCTCTGCCGCCTCGGTCATCACCACCTGCACGGTGGCGCCCTCCTTGATGAGCTGACGGCACAGATCGGCTGCCTTGTAGCAAGCCACGCCCCCACTCAGACCCAGAACAATGTGTTTGCCAGCAAGCTCATTCATGGCGCGAATTTAGCAGACGGGGGTGACCCTGCCCCCGGGGGTGTCGCCGGGGTGCCATCTATAATCCCAATTTCCCACCACCAAAAAAGACATGACCAAATTTGTCTTCGTCACCGGCGGTGTGGTGTCTTCCCTCGGTAAGGGAATCGCCTCAGCCTCCCTTGCCGCGATCCTCGAATCGCGGGGACTCAAAGTCACCCTCATCAAGCTTGACCCCTACATCAACGTAGACCCGGGCACCATGTCGCCGTTCCAGCACGGCGAGGTGTTCGTGACCGATGACGGCGCAGAAACCGACCTGGATCTGGGCCACTATGAGCGTTTCATCGAAACGCGCATGAAGAAAACCAATAACTTCACCACGGGCAAGATTTATCAGTCCGTGCTGGAGAAGGAACGCCGTGGCGACTACCTGGGCAAGACCGTGCAGGTCATTCCCCATGTCACCAACGAAATCCAGGAATTCATCAAGCGCGGCGCCGGCATTGGCACGCCCGATGCCGTGGATGTGGCCATCGTCGAGATCGGCGGCACCGTGGGCGACATCGAATCGCTGCCGTTCCTCGAAGCCGTGCGCCAGATGAGCCTGCGCATGGGGCCCAACAACGCGGCCTTCGTGCACCTGACCTACCTGCCCTGGATCGCGGCAGCGGGCGAGCTCAAGACCAAGCCCACCCAGCACACGGTGCAGAAGCTGCGCGAGATCGGCATCCAGGCCGACGCCCTGCTGTGCCGCGCCGACCGCCGCATCCCCGAGGAAGAGCGCGCCAAGATCTCGCTGTTCACCAACGTGCCCGAATGGGGCGTGATCAGCATGTGGGACGTGGACACCATTTACAAGGTGCCGCGCATGCTGCACGAGCAGGGCCTGGACGGCCTGATCTGCGACAAGCTGCGCCTGAACACCCCGCCCACCAGCCTCAAGCGCTGGGACGATCTGGTGCATGAGACCGAACACCCCCAAGGCGAAGTCACCATCGCCATGGTCGGCAAGTATGTGGACCTGTCGGACAGCTACAAGTCGGTCAACGAAGCCCTCCGGCACGCCGGCATGCGCAACCATGTGCGCGTGAAGATCGACCATGTCGATTCCGAAACCATTGACAGCGCCGACGCAGCCGCCAAGCTCGCCAAATACGACGCCATCCTGGTGCCCGGCGGCTTCGGCCAGCGTGGTGTGGAAGGCAAGATCGCCACGGCCCAGTTTGCCCGCGAGCGCAAGGTGCCCTACCTGGGCATCTGCCTGGGGATGCAGGTGGCCACCATCGAATACGCGCGCCACGTGGCAGGCCTCGCCCACGCCAACAGCACCGAGTTCGACCCCACCACCCCACACCCCGTGATCGCCCTGATCACCGAGTGGAAGGACGCGGACGGCACCATCAAGAAACGCGACGAAAACTCCGATCTGGGCGGCACCATGCGCCTGGGCGCGCAAAGCTCGGACGTGGCCAAGGACACACTGGCCCACAGCATCTACGGCGATGTGGTGACCGAGCGCCACCGCCACCGCTACGAAGCCAACGTGAACTACCTGGACCAGTTGCGCAAGGCGGGCCTGGTGATCTCGGCGCTGACCCAGCGTGAAGAACTCACCGAAATCGTGGAGCTGCCGCAAAGCGTGCACCCCTGGTTCATCGGCGTGCAGTTCCACCCCGAGTTCAAATCCACTCCGTGGAACGGCCACCCGCTGTTCAATGCCTTCATCAAGGCGGCCGTGGAGCACCAGCAAGCCGCGAAAAAAGCCTAAGGGGACCTCACCATGCAGCTGTGCGGATTCAACGTTGGCCTGGACCAGCGCTTCTTCCTGATCGCAGGCACCTGTTCCATTGAAGGCCTGGAGATGTCGCTCGATGTCGCAGGCCAGCTCAAGGAAGCCTGCGCGCCGCTGGGCATTCCGCTGATCTACAAAGGCTCGTTCGACAAGGCCAACCGCTCGTCGGGCACCAGCAAGCGTGGTGTGGGGCTGGAGGCCGGCCTGAAGATCCTCGATGAAGTGCGCCGCCAGCTGCAGCTGCCCATCCTGACCGACGTGCACGACACCTCGCACGTGGCCGAGGTGGCCAGCGTGGTCGATGTGCTGCAGACGCCTGCCTTCCTGTGCCGCCAGACGGACTTCATCCGCGCCGTGGCACAAAGCGGCAAGCCGGTGAACATCAAGAAGGGCCAGTTCCTGGCGCCCTGGGACATGAAGAACGTCATCGACAAGGCCCGCGCTGCTGCGGCCGAAGTCGGCCTGTCGGAAGACCGGTTTCTGGCCTGCGAGCGCGGCGTGAGCTTTGGCTACAACAACCTCGTGGCTGACATGACCAGCCTGGCCGAGATGCGCAACTCCGGCGCACCCGTGGTGTTCGACGTGACCCACTCGGTGCAAAAGCCCGGCGGCCTGGGCGCCGTGAGCGGTGGCGCGCGCGAGATGGTGCCCGTGCTGGCGCGTGCCGGTGTGGCTGTGGGCGTGGCGGGCCTGTTCATGGAAACCCACCCCCGCCCCGCCGAGGCCTGGTCGGACGGCCCGAACGCCGTACCGCTCAAGCACATGAAGGCGCTGCTGGAGACCTTGGTGGCCCTGGACGATGTCACCAAGAAAAGCGGATTCCTCGAAAACAACTTTGGAGCTTGAGACATGAGCAGTGGTTACGTCATCGCATCCGTCACCGTCACCAACCCCACGCAGTACGACGAGTACCGCAAGTGGAGCACCCTTGCCATGCAAGCCCACGGCGCTGAAGTCTGCGTGCGTGGCGGCAAGGTCGAAGTGCTGGAGGGCGACTGGAACCCCGGTCGTACCGTGATCCTCAAGTTCCCGAGCTTTGAAGCCGCTCGCGCCTTCTACGACACGCCCGAGTACCAGAAAGCCAAGGCCGCCCGCGAAGGCGCCGCCGTCATGCGCATGGTGTGTGTCGAAGGCGTCTGAGCGCACACACCCAAATCGCTCACCAATTAATAGCTGCTAGCGCTTATACAGAAGGCGCTAGAGACTGATTTGATTTAAAACTTCTGCAAAAGGAAAACCATGAGTGCCATCGTTGACATCGTCGGTCGCGAGATTCTGGACAGCCGCGGCAACCCCACCGTCGAATGCGACGTGTTGCTCGAATCGGGCGTGATGGGCCGGGCCGCCGTGCCGTCGGGCGCCTCCACCGGCAGCCGTGAAGCCATTGAAATGCGCGACGGCGACAAAGGCCGCTACCTGGGCAAGGGCGTGCTCAAGGCCGTGGAATACATCAACACCGAGATCAGCGAAGCCGTGCTGGGCCTGGATGCCTCCGAGCAGGCCTTCCTGGACAAGACCCTGATCGACCTCGATGGCACCGAGAACAAGAGCCGCCTGGGCGCCAACGCCATGCTGGCCGTGTCCATGGCCGTGGCCCGCGCCGCCGCCGAAGAGTCTGGCCTGCCCCTGTACCGCTACCTGGGCGGCATGGGCAGCGTGCAACTGCCCGTGCCCATGATGAACGTGATCAACGGCGGCGCACACGCCAACAACAGCCTGGACCTGCAGGAGTTCATGATCATCCCGGTGGGCGCGCCCACGTTCCGCGAAGCCGTGCGCTGGGGCGCCGAAGTGTTCCACGCGCTCAAGAAGATCCTGCACGACAAGGGCATCAGCACCGCCGTGGGCGACGAAGGCGGCTTTGCCCCCAGCGTTGAAAACCACGAAGCAGCCATCCGCCTGATCCTGCAAGCCATTGAAGCTGCGGGCTACACGGCGGGCGATCAGATCGCCCTGGGCCTGGACTGCGCTGCGAGCGAGTTCTACAGGGACGGCCACTATGTGCTGGAAGGCGAAGGCGGCCTCAAGCTCACCGCCCAGCAGTGGACGGACATGCTGGCGGCCTGGGTGGACAAGTACCCGATCATCAGCATCGAAGACGGCATGCACGAAGGCGACTGGGACGGCTGGAAGCATCTGACCGAACGCCTGGGCGACAAGGTGCAACTGGTGGGTGACGACCTGTTCGTGACCAACACCAAGATCCTGAAGGAAGGCATCGACAAGCGCATTGCCAACTCGATCCTGATCAAGATCAACCAGATCGGTACGCTGACCGAGACCTTCGCTGCGATCGAGATGGCCAAGCGCGCGGGCTACACCGCCGTGATCTCGCACCGCTCGGGCGAGACCGAGGACAGCACCATTGCCGACATCGCGGTGGGCACGAATGCGGGCCAGATCAAGACCGGCTCGCTGTCGCGCTCGGACCGCATCGCCAAGTACAACCAGCTGCTGCGCATTGAGGAAGACCTGGGCGAGATCGCGCAGTACCCTGGCCGCGCTGCGTTCTACAACCTGCGCTGAGCCCCTGGCAGCCCTCGCCTGAGCGAGCCCTCCATTGGTCTCCCGCATCGTCCCCGTCATCCTGCTGGCCTTGCTGGCAGCGCTGCACGCCCAGCTCTGGCTGGGGCGGGGCAGCGTGCCGCGCGTCAATGCGATGCAGCGGCAGATTGATGTGCAGAAGGCGGCCAACGAACAGGCCCGCCAGGCAAATGCGCGGCTGACCTCGGAGGTGCACGACCTCAAGGAAGGCCTTGATATGGTGGAAGAAAAGGCGCGCAGCGAGCTGGGCATGGTCAAGCCCAACGAGGTGTACGTGCAGTTCACACCCCGCTGATCTGTCGTGCGGGGTCACTCAGCCGCCTTGGACCACCCCGCACCGTCCACACCCACAACGCAGCCCTGGACCAAGGCCTGCGCTTCATTCAACCCCGTGCGGCAGCCCTCTCCCCCCACTCCCTTGATTGCCCTGCTGGGCGCGCCCTACACGGGCGTGGAGGCGTTGGCACAGGCGCTGCAGCAGCAGATCACTCCCAGCACGGTGCGTATCGCCCTGCACCACCCGCACCTGGCCCACACCCCGCCCACACCGCAGGCAGAGTCCGACGCGGTGGCATTGACTCTGCTCATGGGTCTCGATCAGCCCTGTCCTGCCGAGGAACGGACTGCGCAGGAGGCCTGCGATACCCGGCTGCGTGCGGCCCTGGCGGCTGCGGCGATACCCTACCGCGTGGTGTACGGAACGGGCGAGCAGCGCACTCGCAATGCGCTTATTGCTATACAAAATATAGCACCACAGGCATATTCCACTAGCGCAAGGGCCGCATGGGACACTGAAAATACGCCCAGAGCAGCCCGGCTGCGCGCCTGGAACTGCGAAAAGTGCAGCGACCCGGCTTGTGAGCATCGACTGTTCACGGCGCTCGTTGAGCAGCGGGATACGACACCGCCGCAAGCCATCACGCCAGACCGCGCTTGAGTTCCTTGAGAAGCAACACCACCTGGCTGGAACCATAGCGGTAACCACCGTTGAGCACCTGCACAGCCCGGTCCCATTCGCCCTGCTGGGCCAGTTCCACCAGGGTGGCCGCCTGCTCATGAAAGTATTGGTAGCGCGCCACCAGCAGCGGATAGGCCGGCTGGTCGCCCAGCAGCTCGCCGCCTACGCCGTGCAACCAGCGGCCCAGCGCACTGTGGTCAGCGCGGCGCACCAGCGCCGGGTCCAGCCCGGCGGAGGTGCGGCCCTCCAGGTAGTCCATCAGGCGGTCTTTCCAGCGCTCGTGGGCATTGATGGCGGCGTCGATGTCCAGCGCGGCGAGCAGGGTATCGGCACGCCGCGAGTCGGGTGCCGCCGCGCTGTCGTACAGCGCCAGCGGAGGCGTAGCCGGGCTGGCCCAGTGGCCCCCCAGAACACGGCGAAGAAACTGCATGACACCCCTCGTTCATTTCCTGCGCGACCGGATGTGATCGCTTGAACGCACACAGGCCTTGCGATCGGACCTTGTGCGCCGGCCCCTCGCAGCGGCAGGCGCTGCTGCAGGGTGACCCAGGAATCTTAGGCGTGGATGGCGGGGGCGATTGTCAACGATGGTCAGCCAACCACCGCGCCCGATGGAGGCTGCAGACGGCTACTGGATGCCTGTGGGCCCCGGGGGCTGAGCAGCGGCGGGCGAGACAAAAATCTGCGCAGCATCCACGGCATCAAACCGGTACTGCTGGCCGCAGAACTCGCAACCCACTTCGATGTCGTCGCGCTCGGCGAGGATGCTCTCGGCCTCTTCAGCGCCCAGGTTGCGCAGCATGTTGCTCACGCGCTCGCGGCTGCAGGTGCATGCAAAACGCGGGCCGCTGGCGCCCTGCTGGGGTTCAAAGCGCAGCAACTTTTCTTCCCAGAACAGGCGGCGCAGGATGGTGTCCACGTCCAGCGTCAGCAGTTCTTCGCGGGTCAGGCTGGCAGCCAGGTGGGCGATGCGGTTGTAGTCCTCGTTGTGGCCGATCTGGTCTTCGTTCTCGCGGTGCGAGAGGCCCGCGGCCAGGTTGCCCTCGCCCTTGATGGGCATGCGCTGGATCAAGAGGCCTGCCGCCACCTGGTCGTTGGCGCCGAGCACCAGAATGGTGTCGAGCTGCTCGGACTGCAGCATGTAATGCTGCAGCACGTCCGACAGACGCTCCAGCTTTTCGTGGTGGTCGCCGTGCAGAGGCACCACGCCCTGGTAGGGCTGCTGGCCAGGGTGGCGGTCCTTGGGGTCCAGGGTGATGGCGCAGCGGCCACCGCCGCCCACATTGACCATCTGGCTCAGCTTCGCGTCCGGCAGCACCTCGCCATTCACGGTGGCTGTAGCGCGCAGGCTCAGGTCCGACTGCACCTCGGCCACGGCCAATTTGACGGGGCCATCACCAAACACCTGCAGCACCAGCGCGCCGTTGAACTTGATGTTGGACTGCATCAACACGCCGGCGGCCGCCATCTCGCCCAGCAGCTCGCTCACGGGGGCGGGATAGGCGCCGGTGGCGGTGTTGCCCGCCCGGCGTTTCAGGATCTCGGTCCAGGCATCGGTAAGGCGCACGATCATGCCGCGCACGGGCAGACCATCGAAAAGAAACTTGTGGAGTTCAGACACGCAGGGATTCCAGGAGAAAAATAGCAGCAGCGAGCGCCAGTGGGCGGCGTTCAGCCGATCTTGTGCAAGCCGTGTTGGAAGCGGCGCGCATTGTCGATGTAGTGCTGAGCGCTCTGGCGCAGGCCTTCGATCTGCTCAGGGGTGAGTTCACGCACGGCCTTGGCCGGGCTGCCGATGATCATGGAGCCATCGGGGAACTCCTTGCCCTCGGTGACCAGCGCACCCGCGCCCACGAGGCAGTTCTTGCCGATCCTGGCGCCGTTGAGCACCACAGCGCCAATGCCGATCAGCGATTCGTCGCCGATGGTGCAGCCGTGCAGCATGACCTGGTGGCCCACCGTCACCCGATCGCCCACCACCAGGGGCTTGCCGATGTCGGCGTGCAGCACGCTCGCGTCCTGGATGTTGGAGCCTGCGCCGATGGTGATGCTCTCGGTGTCGCCGCGCACCACGGTGCCAAACCACACGCTGGAGTCTTCACCCAGCACCACGTTGCCCATCACCTGCGCGCTGTCGGCCACCCAGGCCGACGCCGCCACTTGGGGAGCCACACCGTCGAGTTCGTAAATTGCCATGCACCCACTCCGCTGAAACAAAAGAAGCGGCACGCCATGGCGCGCCCTGAGAGGTCGCCAATCGTTACAAAGCGCAAGCCTTGGTGCCGATGGCAAGGCCTAGAATTGTAAGGATGGAGCTTCGCCACCGTGCACTGCAGGTCTTGTGCCTGGCAGACCCCGAACAAAAAGCGGCTGCAGCGCTAGACCTGTATTCCCAGGCAGCTACGCTTTCGATAGCAGATACTGCCCCTGCGGCCCCCACCGACCCGGACGCCCTGCCCGGCCGTCCCGAGCGCCCCGAACTGCTGCGCCACACCCAGGTGGCCCGCCGCTCGCCCGCTACCCCCGAGGGCCGGGCCATCCTCATCCACGCCATCGCCCACATCGAGTTCAACGCCATCAACCTGGCGCTGGACGCCGTGTGGCGCTTTGACGGTATGCCCCGCACCTACTACCAGGACTGGATGCGCGTGGCGGCCGAAGAGGCCAAGCACTTCAGGCTGCTGCGCGACCACCTGCGCAGCCAAGGTCACGACTATGGGGACTTCCCGGCCCACCAGGGGCTGTGGACCATGTGCGAGAAAACCCGGCACGACGTGCTGGCCCGCATGGCACTGGTGCCCCGCACGCTGGAAGCCCGGGGGCTCGACGCCACGCCGCAGATCCAGGCCAAACTGCGCCAGGTGGGCACGCCCGACGCCCTGGCCGCCGTTGCCATCCTGGACGTGATCCTGCATGACGAGGTGGGGCATGTCGCCATCGGCAACCACTGGTACCGCTGGCTGTGCGAGCGCGCGGGCCAGGACCCGGAATCCCTCTACGGCACGCTGGTGCAGCGGTACGAAGCCCCCCGCCTGAAGCCACCGTTCAATGAGTCGGCGCGACGCAGCGCCGGTTTCAGCGACGCCGAGCTGCGCTGGCTGCAGCAGGCCTAATCACCAAGCCATGTGTTGACGATCTGAGGGGAATACGATGGCTCCTACAATTCTTGGCGATGCCCCCAGCGGGTCAGCGCACCCTCTTTCAAGAACACCAAGCCCACGCCCATGACCCAAGCCTTCACCCCTGGCACACCGCCAGCGCCACCGCCGGGCAACCAATCGTCGGTCGCCATGATTGCGCGCCAAGCCATCGTGAACGCACAACAGGTGGTGGTTGGCTACGAGCTGTTCAACCGCTCGCGCAGCGGCGCCGCCCACACGGCCGCCACCGACGTGATCCTGGTGTTCACCGCCCTGTCGCACGCTGGCACCGAGGAGCTGGTGGGCAAGAAGCTGATCTTCGTCAACTGCACCCATGAAAGCCTGTCGGGCGGCCACCTGGAGCTGGTGGACCCCGACAAGGTGGTGCTGGAGATTCCGCCCCTGGGCCATGCGGCCGCCGAAGAGGTCGCTACGCGCCTGCCCATCCTGACCGAGCTGCGCGACCGGGGCTTTCACCTGGCCTTCAACCACACGGTGCTGCAGTCGGCGTATGCGCCGTGGCTGCCGCTGGCGGACTACATCAAGCTGGACCTGTCGGTGCTGGCGCCCGACCAGCTCGCGGTGCTGATCAGCTACGCGGGCCGCCACTGCAAGGCCGAACTGATCGCCGAGAAGGTGGAGACGGCCCAGCAGTACGACATGGTGTCCAGCCAGGGGGTGCAGCTGTTCCAGGGCTACTGGTTTGCCCGCCCTGCCCTGGTCGAGACCAAGCTGCTCACGCCGTCGCAGGCCAGCATCATCGAGCTGATCAACCAGGTGCGCAAACAGGCCAGCACCGACGAGATCGAAGAAGTGCTCAAGAAGGATGCGGGCCTGGCCTTCAACCTGATGCGCCTCATCAACTCCGCCGGCTTTGGCCTGTCGCGCGAGATCACCTCCTTCCGCCAGGCCGTGATGCTCATGGGCCTGAAAAAGCTGTTCCGCTGGGCGGCGCTGCTGCTGACCGCGTCGCGCAACAACGGTACGCCGTCGTCGGTGGGCCACACCGCCGTGGTGCGCGGGCGCCTGATGGAGCTGCTGGCACTGGAGACACTGCCCCCCGAGGAAGCCGACCAGGCCTTTGTGGTGGGCATCTTCTCGTTGCTGGATGTGATGCTCTCCATGCCCATGGAGTCGGCGATTGGCCTGCTCAACGTGCCCGAACCCGTGGCGGCCGCGCTGCTGCGGCGCGAAGGTTTCCTGGGTGACCTGCTGACCCTGGCGGAGGCCTGCGAGTCCAGCGACGACGCCGTGTTTGACCGCGCTGCCGGCCTGCTGCACCTGACCAGCCAGCAGATCAACTTTGCCCACCTGCAGGCGCTGGCCTGGGCCGACCACATCAGCGACTGACAGGTATCGCCGCCACACTGGCGGCCCCCGGTCAGACTTTGGTTCTCTGCCAACGCCCGGCGGTCTAGAATGATCGTCAGCCCTTCATTTCAGTGGACCCCATGTCGAGCACACCCGAACAAGACACCCCGGACGCCGCAGCGCCTGTGGTCGATCCCGTGGACGAGAACCTTGCCATCATTGCGCGCCAGGCCATCGTGGACGAAAGCCGCGCGGTCTATGGCTACGAGCTGTTCGACCGCTCCACCGCGTCCGACTCACACACCGCCGCCAGCGATGCAGCCCTGCTGTTCAATGCCCTGTCCTACGCGGGCACCGAGGCCCTGGTCGGCAAGAAGACGGTGTTCATCAACTGCACGCATGACAGCCTCTCGGGCGGCCACCTGGAGCTGATCCACCCCGAAAAGGTGGTGCTGGAGGTGCCACCGCTGCCCGACAGCGCCACCCCCGAAGAAATCGAAGGCCGCGTTCCCACGCTGGAGGCGTTGCGCACACGTGGCTTTCGCCTCGCGTTTGACCAGCAGGCCCTCAAGCGCGCCTACACCAGCTGGCTGCCGATGGCGGCTTTCATCAAGCTGGACATGCAGGCCTTCAAGCCCGAGCTGGCGGCCCCCCTGGTCAAATTTGCCACCACCCACAGCAAGGCCACGCTGGTGGCCGAAAAGGTCGAAACGGCTGCGCAATACGAGTTGATGCGCGATCTGGGCGTCAAGCTGTTCCAGGGCTACTGGTTTGCGCATCCCTCGCTGGTCAAGGCCACCACCATCCGCCCCTCGCAGGCCACCATCATCCAGCTCATCAACCTCGTGCGCAAACAGGCCAGCACGGCGGAGATCGAAGACCTGCTCAAGAAAGACCCCACCCTGTCTTTCAACCTGCTGCGTTTCATCAACTCGTCGGGTTTTGGCCTGTCGTGCGAGATCACCTCGTTCCGCCACGCGGTGATGATCCTGGGGCTGAAAAAGCTGTTCCGCTGGGCGGCCCTCTTGATGACCACCTCGCGTGCGGGGGGAGCGCCACCGGCCGTGGGCCAGACCGCCGTGGTGCGCGGCCGCCTGATGGAGCTGCTGGCTGCCGAGCTGCTGCCGCCCGAAGAATGCGACAACGCCTTCGTCGTGGGCGTGTTCTCGCTGCTGGACACCATGCTGGGCGTGCCGCTCGAAAAGGCGCTGGAATCCGTGGCCCTGCCCGAACCCGTGATGGATGCCCTGCTGCGTGGCACCGGTGTGTTTGCCCCGTTCCTGGAGCTGACCAAGGCCTGCGAAAGCGGCGATGAAGTGGCCTTTGCCAAGAACGCCGATGCGCTGCACCTGTCCAACCGCCAGGTGAACTGGGCCCACCTGCAGGCGCTGACCTGGGCCGAGAGCCTGAACGAAGAATAGTCCCGCCTTTCCCCTTAAAAGACCACAGGCCCTGCTTTGACAGGGCCTGTGGCGTTTCTGGGGCTTCAAACCCCTGCACACGGTCAGTTGCCCTGAATTCCTGCCGCGCGGATGATGCGGGCGTTATTTTCGGACTCCAGCGCAATCTGGCGCGCGAACTCGGCCGTGGTGCCACCTGTGGGCACGTTGTCAGTGGCATCGAGCTTGGCGCGAATGTCCGGCAGGGCCAACGCCTTGTTCACCTCGGTATTGATGCGTGTGATGACCGTCTTGGGCGTCTGGGCCGGGGCATAGAGGCCAAACAGGGACGAGAGATTGGCTGCAGGCTGACCCAGCTCGGCGAGCGTGGGCACCTGGGGCAGCGAATCCAGCCGCGCCGGAGCCCCCACCGCCAGCGGCTTGAGCTTGCCCGCCTGGATGTGCTGCAGCACCGCTGGGCCGGCGTTGGTCGATAGCACCTCAAACTGCCCGCCCAGCGCGTCGTTCATCTGCTGCCCGCCGCCCTTGTAGGGGATGTGCGTGATCTGCACCTGCGCCACCGACTGGATCTGCTCCAGCATGATGTGTCCCAGCGATGCCTGCCCCGACGTGGCCCAGCGCACCGTGCCGGGCTGGGCCCGCGCGCGGGCAATCAGGTCCTTGAAGTCGGTCGCCCGGCTCGCGGGCGTGCCCAACAGCAACACCGGCGAATACATCACGCTGACCACTGGCGCGATGTCCTTTTGCGGATCGAAGGGGGACTTGCCCAGGTGCGGGTTGAGCGCCAGGGGACTGACCGCTGCAAAGCCCAGCGTGTAGCCGTCCGGCGCGGCTTTGGCCACCGCGTCCACGCCAAGGCTGCCACTGGCGCCCGCCTTGTTTTCAATGACCACAGGGGTGCCCAGCTGCACCGCCAGCTTGTCGGCCAGCGCGCGGGCGATGTTGTCGCTCACGCCCCCTGCCGGGTAGGCCACGATGATGCGGATGGGTTTGGCGGGCCACGCCTGGGCCGACGCCACGACGGGAGAGACCACCAGGGCGACAGCAGCAGCGGCCACCCACTGGCGGCGAGAAAAAAGCAGATTCATGGTGAGAGCCAATGGTGAGGAGTTCGATGGGCAGCCGTCAGGTCAGCCCGTCAATCCAGTTCGAGCTTGCGCTCGCGGATCAGCTTGGCCCACTTGTCGTTCTCGCCCTTCACAAAGCCGAAGAATTCCGTGGGTCCCAGAGAATGTACCTCTGAACCTGTGGACGCGAACTTGGCCTTCACCTCCGCTTGTGCCAGAACCTTAGCCAGTTCGGCGGCCAGCTTGTCCACCACCTCCTTGGGCATGCCTGCGGGGCCCACCAGCCCCTGGAAGCCGACGGATTCCATGCCGCCGAGCCCAAGTTCAGCGACCGTTGGCACGTCGGGCAACTGCGGGTCGCGGCGTGGGCCCGTCACTGCCAGCGCCTTCAGCTTGCCGCCCTTGACCTGCGGCAGCAGCACCGGCCCTGCATCGATCAGCAACTGCGTCTGTCCGCCGATCAAGTCCTGCACAGCCGGGGCACTGCCTTTGTAGGGCACATGCGTCACGTCCAGCCCGGTCGCCTGGTTCATCAGCTCGCCATTCAGGTGGGTGGAGGTGCCCGCACCGCCCGATGCGAAGTTCACCTTGCCAGCGTTGGCCTTGGCCCATGCCACCCATTCCTTGAGGTCCTTGGCAGGGTGGTCCGGCCGGGTGACCGCGATGTAGCTGCCCTGGCTGATCTGGCCGATGTAGCTGAACTGCTTGAGCGGGTCGTACGGCATCTTGCGCTGCAAATACGGTGCGATAGCGAACGGGCCGGTATTGGCCAGCAGCAACGTGTAGCCATCGGGCGCGGCCCGGGTCAGCTCGGTCGCCGCCAGCATGCCACCGGCACCGGGCTTGTAGTCCACCACGATCTGCTGCTTGACAAGCTCCTGCAGCGGCACCTGCACGGTGCGCGCGGCAAAGTCGATGCCGCCGCCCGGCGGGTACCCCACGATGAGGCGGATGGGCTTGGCCGTGGGCCAGGCCTGCGCCATGGCCAGGGTGGCAGCCCCCAGCAGCAGTGCGCTGGTGATGAGTTTTTTCATGCAATGTCTCCTGGTTTTGGTGTGGGAAAACCGGTCTGGCGCGCCGCTCAGCCCACGCCAGTGTGGTGTTGCACGCTATCCACGGGGGTGATGCTGCGCGTGCAGGGACTTGAGCCGCTCGCGCGCCACGTGGGTGTAGATGGTGGTGGTGGAGATATCCGCATGGCCCAGCAGCAGCTGCACCACGCGCAGGTCGGCGCCGTGGTTGAGCAGGTGCGTGGCAAACGCGTGGCGCAGCGTGTGCGGCGACAGCGGCACCGTGATACCCGCCACCTGCGCCCACTTCTTCACAATGACCCAGAACATCACGCGCGTCATGCCGCTGCCGCGCTGGGTGACGAACAGGTCGTCGGTCTGCTGCCCGCCCAGGATGGCGCCGCGGGCCTCGTTCAAATAGCGCTCCAGCCAGGCACGCGCCTCTTCGCCAAACGGCACCAGGCGCTCCTTGCTGCCCTTGCCCATCACCCGCAGCACGCCTTCGTTCAGGCCGACCTGGTAGGTCTTGAGCGTGACCAGCTCGGTCACGCGCAGGCCGCTGGCGTACATCAGCTCCAGCATGGTGCGGTCGCGCAGGCCCAGAGAGTTGCCCAGGTCGGGCGCGTTCAGCAGCGCCTCCACCTGCGCTTGCGACAGGGTCTTGGGCACACGCAGCGGCTGGCGCGCCGCCTGCAGCCGCACCGTGGGGTCGGCAGTGATGCGCCGCTCGCGCAGCGCCCAGTGAAAGTAGCGGCGCAACACCGTGAGGCGCCGGTTGGCCGAAGTGGCGCGGGTCTGCGCATGGCGGGCGGCAAAGTAGGCCTGCAGGTGGTGTTCGGCCGTGTCGTCCAGCGCCAGGGCGGGCTGCTGGTCGGCCAGCCACTGCGCATACAGCGTCAGGTCGCGCCGGTAGGCGGCCAGCGTGTTGCGCGACAGGCCATCTTCCAGCCACAGGGCGTCCACAAAGGTGTCGATGGCGTTCAGACTGGGAGCGAGCATCCAAAAACCATAGCACGCATCGCGGGCATTCGACTCCACGGGCACAAAAAAGCCGCCCGAAGGCGGCTGGGGATGGAAGCGGTGGCTTTTATTCCAGCGTCAGCTTCTGCTTGACGACCACATCCTTGTAGACCGCGAACTCGGCCTTGATCTGCTCGGCAAACTGCTCGGGCGTGTTGCCGATCACGAGCGAGCCAGTGTCTTCGATGCGCTTCTTCACGGCCGGGTCTTCCAGGGCCTTGCGCACACCGGCGTTGATCTTGTCCACCACATCCTTGGGCAGACCCTTGGGGCCCACGATGCCGTAGTAGGCCATGCGGTTCACCGGCTCCAGGCCCAGTTCCTTGAAGGTGGGCACATTGGGCAGGGCCGCCACGCGCTGGGGCGCTGCAACGACGATGGGCACCAGGCGGTTTTCCTTGATGAAGGGCAGCGCCGAGGGCAGGTTGTCAAAAATCATGGGCACCTGGCCGGCCACGGTGTCGTTCAGGGCCGGGCCCGCGCCGCGGTAGGGGATGTGGGTCACAAAGGTGCCCGAGAGGTTCTTGTACAGCTCCATCTGCAGGTGACCGATGCCGCCCGTGCCGGACGACGAGTACGAATACTTGCCAGGCGACTTCTTGAGTTCCGCCACAAACGCCTTGTAGTCCTTGGCCGGAAAGCTGGGGTTCACCGCAATGATGTTGGGGGTGGCCGCAATGTTGATGATGGGCGAGAAGTCCGTCAGCGGGTTGTACGGCGTCTTGGGGTTGATGGCGGGGTTGGCTGCGGTGGTGGACACGGTGGCCACGCCCAGCGTGTAGCCGTCGGCCGTGGCACGGGCGAGTTCGGCCGCACCCACAATGCCGCCGCCACCGGCCTTGTTGTCCACGATCACGCTCTGGCCAAGCACGCGGCCCAGCGGCTCGGCGATCACACGCGCAATGATGTCGGTGGTGCCACCGGGTGCAAAGGGCACCACCAGCCGGATCACCTTGTTGGGGTAGCCTTGTGCGGCAGCCGATCCAGCTGCGGCAGCCAGTACGGTCAGCGCAAGCCATTGACGACGATGCATGGAAATCTCCTTCGTGCGGGGTAACAACAAACAGCGCAGATGGTATGCCCAACGCACGCCAAACCGCCCTGCGGATTCCACATAAGGGCTAACCCTAGAAACAAAGTGGGGGTGGGTAGTCCCCCTGCCCCATTCAGCCTGCCGGGAGCCCCCGGGCGGCTTGCCATGCATCAAGTATTCTCGGTGCGTGAACTACGCCCAACTTCTGCTCCCCGACTTTTCCCTCATCTTCCTGGGCTACCTGATCTGCCGGTACACCGCCCTGAACCGCTCGGTCTGGCAGCCGGTGGAGAGCCTGGTGTACTACCTGCTGTTCCCGGTGCTGCTGTTCCAGTCCATCGTCAAAAGCCCGATGGATATTGGCGCCGCGTCGGGGCTGATCGGGGCGGGCATGCTGTCGGGCGTGATCGGCATCGCGCTGGCCTACAGCCTGCCGCACTGGCCCTGGGTGGGCAAGCACATCGACGTGCGCGACCATGCGGCCAGCGCGCAGGTGGCGTTCCGCTTCAACTCCTTCATTGGCCTGGCGATTGCCGAGCGGCTGGCAGGGACCCAGGGCCTGCTGATGATCGCGGTGCTGATCGGCGTGTGTGTGCCGCTGTTCAATGTGGCTGCGGTGTGGCCCATGGCCCGGCACGGGCAGCACAGCTTTGCGCGCGAGCTGTTGCGCAACCCGCTGATCATCGCCACCGCCTCGGGGCTGGTGGCCAATCTGCTGGGCTTCCAGATCCCCGAATGGGCGGTGCCCACGGTCACCCGCATCAGCTCCGCCTCACTGGCGCTGGGCCTGATGGCGGCCGGGGCGGGGCTGCAGTTTGGCCTGCTCACGCGGGGCAAGACGCTGAGCGTGTCGGTGCTGGCCATCCGCCACCTGGTGCAGCCGCTGGTGGCCTTTGGCATGGCCCGCATATTTGGTCTCGACGCCGTGCAGACGACGGTGCTCCTGGCCTTTGCAGCCCTGCCCACGGCATCGACCTGCTATGTGCTGGCAGCGCGCATGGGCTACAACGGGCCGTATGTGGCGGGGCTGGTCACGCTGTCCACCTTGCTGGGCATCGTGAGCCTGCCGTTTGCGCTGGGGGTGCTGCGATGAGCCGGGGCCTGAACCGCAGGCGGCTGCTCGGCGCCAGCCTGGCCACCGCGTTCGGCCTGGTCGCCTGCGGCCGCAAACCTGCGCGTGCCCAGGCCGTCCCGGCAGGCGCCACGGTCCTGGCGCTGGGCGACTCGCTCACGTCGGGCGTGGGAGCCTCGGCCGACACCGCCTACCCCGCCGAACTGGCGCGCCTGACGGGCTGGAAGGTGGTCAACGGCGGTGTGTCGGGCGACACCTCGGCCCAGGCGCTTGCGCGCCTGCCGGGCCTGCTGCAACAGCACCAGCCCGCGCTGGTCATCGTGGGCATTGGCGGCAATGACTTTTTGCGGCGCCAGAGTGCTGCCACCGCGCGCACCAACATCCTGCGCATCTGCACCGAGGCACGGGCCAGCGGCGCCCAGGTGCTGCTGGTGGCTGTGCCCGAACTGTCGCTCATGGCCGCTGCCGGCCGCCTGAGCGACCACCCACTGTACGAAGAGGTTACCGAAGAGCTGAAGATCCCGCTGCATGCCAAAGGCTGGTCGAGCGTGCTGGCGCAAGAGCGGTTGCGGTCGGACCAGATCCACGCCAACGCTGCCGGATATGCGGAGTTCGCCCAGGGGCTGGTGGGCACTTTGCGGCAGACGGGGCTGCTGGTGCAGTGAGGCCCCGGCACAACGACCGTTACTCCTATTTTGATAGCTGCCAAGGCATATTGCACTAGCGCTACCAGGCAATTTCCTCCAAAAACGCCCTCAAGCAGCGTCCAGAGCCCAGGCCACATGCTCCCGCACCAGCGCGCTGGCATCCTCGGCCCGCGACTGCAGCGCAGCGCGCAAGGCCCCATCGCCCGTGGCACGCAGCGCATTGCCCAGCGCCACGGCCACATTGCGCAGCCAGCGCTCATGGCCGATGCGACGGATGGGGCCGCCCTCGGTCATGCGCAAAAAGGTGGCTTCGTCCCACGCAAACAGGTGCACCAGCTGCTGGCCCGACAGGCCCTTGCGCTCGTCAAAATCCGGCAGGCGGCTGACCTGCGCAAACTTGTTCCAGGGGCAAATCAGCTGGCAGTCGTCGCAGCCATAGATGCGGTTGCCCATCAGCGGGCGTAGCTCCACAGGGATGGGCCCGGCGTGTTCGATGGTGAGGTACGAGATGCAGCGCCGCGCGTCAACGCGGTGCGGCGCAACGATGGCCTGCGTGGGGCAGATGTCGATGCACGCGCTGCAGCTGCCGCAGTGCGGAGTGACGGGCTCGCTCTGGGGCAGCGCCATGTCCACATAAATCTCGCCCAGAAAGAACATGGACCCCGCCTCGCGGTTGAGTACCAGCGTGTGCTTGCCGCGCCAACCTTGGCCGCTGCGCGCGGCCAGTTCGGCCTCCAGCACCGGCGCAGAGTCGGTGAACACGCGGTGGCCAAACGGGCCGATGGCCTCGGCAATGCGGTCGCTGAGCTTTTGCAGGCGGGCGCGCAGCACCTTGTGGTAATCCCGGCCCCGGGCATAGACGGAGACGATGCCCTCGTGCGGGCGCTGCAGGCGTGAGAGTTCGGCCGCCTGCCAGCCCCCGGGCGCATCCCTGGCGGTATCGCGCGGCAAATAATCCATGCGCGCCGTGATCACACTCACAGTGCCGGGTACCAGCTCGGCCGGGCGCGCGCGCTTCATGCCGTGGGATGCCATGTAATGCATGTCACCATGGAACCCCTGCGCCAGCCAGGCCGCAAGACCCGGCTCGGCCGCAGACAAGTCCACCCCCGCCACGCCGATTTGGGAAAATCCCAGCTCGCGGGCCCACTCCTGCATTTGAGGAACGAGTTGACTGTTGCACCACATACCGGCCAGATTGTAGAAAGCGGCACCGATGCTGCGGCCACCCCCCCTGCAGAAACCACGCGCCATTTCACCTGGCACAGCGAGGAAGACACCGCCGCCTTTGCCCAGCGCCTGGCCGCCCAGCCTCTGCTGGCCAACGCCTTTGTGACCCTGCACGGCGACCTGGGCGCGGGCAAGACCACCCTGGTGCGCCACCTGCTGCGCGCGCTGGGCGTGCAGGGCCGCATCAAGAGCCCCACCTATGCGGTGGTGGAGCCCCACGAGGCGCCGGGTCTCTCGATCTGGCACTTCGACTTCTACCGTTTTGACGATCCGCGCGAGTGGGAAGACGCCGGTTTCAGGGACATTTTTGCCAACCCCGGTCTCAAGGTGGCAGAATGGCCGGAAAAGGCCGCAGCGCTTACCCCGCTTGCAGACCTTGCTATCCACATTGAAGCAATGGATGACACCGAAAGGAAGGTCACGCTGCATGCCCCCACCGCCACGGGGCGCAGCCTGCTGCAAGCTCTCTGAGACACCGTGAACGAACCCACCCTGCCCGACCGCCACGCCGCTTCCCAGCCATCGCGCCGTGCCGTGCTGCGCGCCAGCAGCCTGGTGCTGCTGCTGGGCGCACAGCAGATTGCACGCGGCGCCACCATCGTGGCCGTGCGCGTCTGGCCCGCACCCGAATACTCGCGGGTGACCATCGAGTCCGATGGCGCGCTGGTGGCCAAGCAGTTCTTCGTGACCTCGCCGCCGCGCCTGGCGGTGGACATCGAGGGCATCGACCTGAGCCCCGAGCTGCGCGAACTGGTGGCCAAGGTCAAACCCGACGACCCCAACATCGCGGGCATCCGCGTGGGCCAGAACGCACCGGGGGTGGTGCGCCTGGTGGTGGACCTCAAGCAGCCCGCCATGCCGCAGGTGTTCACCCTGCCACCCGTCGCCGCCTACCGCCACCGGCTGGTGTTTGACCTGTACCCCGCGGCGCCTGTGGACCCGCTGGAGGCACTGATTGCCGAGCGCCTGCGCGATGCCAGCGGCCCGGCCGCCACACCTGCGCCATCGCCCGCACCCGCCACAGCCCGCGCCGCAGAGCACGACCCGCTGGGCGACCTGATCGCGCAACGCGCCAATGGCCCCGCGCAGTCCGGCACCACAGCCCAGCCGCCCGTGGTGGCCGCAGCACCCGCGCCCAGCGCCGCCCCTGCCGCGCCCTCACGACCTGGCAACCGCCCCACAGCCACCGAGACAGACCGCATCATCATCGTGGCACTCGACCCCGGCCACGGGGGCGAAGACCCCGGCGCCATTGGCCCCTCCGGCACCCGCGAAAAAGACGTGGTGCTGCGCGTGGCCCACCTGCTGCGCGACCGTATCAACGCCACCACCGTGGGTGGCAACCCCATGCGCGCCTACCTCACGCGCGACGGCGACTACTTTGTGCCCCTGGGCACCCGCGTGCAAAAGGCCCGGCGCGTGCAGGCCGACCTGTTCGTCTCCATCCATGCCGATGCCTTCACCACGCCCGAGGCGCGCGGCGCCAGCGTGTTTGCGCTGAGCCAGGGCGGGGCCTCCAGCACGGCCGCCCGCTGGCTGGCCAACAAGGAGAACCAGGCCGACCTGGTGGGCGGCATCAACGTGCAGTCCAAGGACCAGCATGTGCAGCGCGCGCTGCTGGACATGAGCACCACCGCGCAGATCAACGACAGCCTCAAGCTCGGCACCGTGCTGCTGGGGGAGATCGGCAACGTGGGCAAGCTGCACAAGCCGCGCGTGGAGCAGGCGGGCTTTGCCGTGCTCAAGGCGCCTGACATCCCGAGCGTGCTGGTCGAAACCGCCTTCATCAGCAACCCCGAAGAAGAAAAGCGCCTGCGCAGCAGCGCCTACCAGGAGCAGCTGGCCGACGCGCTGATGCGCGGCATCACGCGCTACTTCGCCAAGAACCCGCCACTGGCGCGCAGCCGGTCGGTGTAGGCGGGCAGGGACATCGCGCGCGGGACGGCCAGCCCACCTTGCGCGCACTGCCAACTGCAGGCACAGTAGCCTGCATCGGCCGGGCGCGCACCGCGCCTTGGCCAGCAAGGAGAACTGCCATGGCCCTGCCCCACGCCCAATCTGGTCAGATCGTCAGCGTGCGTCCCCTGGGAGCACGATTGGCCGACACAGTCACCACCGCCGTCCTCAAAGCCGGCCAGCTCGAAGTCATGCGGGTGGTCCTGCCCGTGGGCAAATCCATGAAAGAACACCAGACGCCCGGCGAGGCCACCGTGCAGTGCATCGAGGGCGTGGTGGAGTTTGCGAGCGAGCAGGGCGTGCAGCAATTGCATCCCGGCGACTTTGTGCACCTGGCACCGCGCGCGCTGCATTCGCTCAAGGCGGTAGAACCTGCGTCACTGCTGGTGACGATGTGCCTCAAGCCTGCGGAGAAAACCTGAGGCCTCTTTGGCCGCGTTGGCTTCTTTGCACTCCGGGCCCCGAAGGCCTGAGGGGGTGAAGACCGTGCGGCACTGAAGGCGGTCAGCGCCCCAGCCGGAACACGCTCACGATCTCTGACAACCGCGCCGCCTGGTGCTTGAGGCTGTCGGCCGCCGCAGCGCTCTGCTCCACCAGGGCCGCATTCTGCTGGGTGACCTGGTCCAGCTGCATCACCGCCTCGCCCACCTGGCTGATGCCGATGGTCTGCTCGCCCGTGGCGCTGGAGATCTCGCCAATCAGGTCGCTCACCCGCTGCACCTGGGCGACGATATCTTCCATGCTCTGCCCGGCGTTGCTCACCAGCTGGGTGCCGTTCTCCACCTTCTCCACACTGGCACTGATCAGGGCCTTGATCTCCTTGGCCGCCTCGGCGCTGCGCTGGGCCAGGCTGCGCACCTCGCTGGCCACCACGGCAAAGCCACGGCCCTGTTCACCGGCGCGTGCGGCCTCCACCGCCGCGTTCAGCGCCAGGATGTTGGTCTGGAACGCGATGCCATCAATCACGCTGATGATGTCGGTGATCTTTCGGGACGCGGCCGAGATGTCCTGCATGGTGGTCACCACCTGGCCCACCACCTCGCCGCCCTTGACCGCCGCCTGCGATGCCGAGCCGGCCAGCGTGGCCGCCTTGCGCGCGGTGTCGGCGTTGTTCTTCACGGTGCTGGTGATCTCTTCCATGGAGGCGGCCGTTTCCTCCAGGTTGCTGGCCTGTTCCTCGGTGCGCTGGCTCAGGTCGGCATTGCCCATGGCGATCTCGCTGGAGCCCGTGGCAATGCTGTCGCTGCTGTGCCGTACGTCGCCCACGATGCGCACCAGCGAGGTCTGCATGCCCTGCATGGCACGCATCATCTCGGCCACCTCACCACGCCCTTGCACCTCGATGGGTTGGGACAGGTCACCCTCGCCAATGCGCTGCGCCACCGCGCTCACCGCCCCCAGGGAGCGGCGGATGCGCTGCACCACCACCCACGACAGCACCACGAGCAGCGCCAGCCCTGCCACACCCGCCACCAGCACGGTCATGCGGTAGGACTGGATGAGCTCTGCCGCCTCGGCCGCCTGCTCGGCCGAGCGGCGCACCTGGTAATCCACCATCTTGTCGGCCACGGCGTTGTATTTGTCCAGCACTGGCGCAAACGTGCCCAGCGCATAGGCGCGCGCCTGGGCCATGTCACCCGCCTTTTTCAGCTCCAGCGACTTGTCGCGCGACTCCAGGTACGACTTGCGGATGGTGGCCAGCTCTTCCTGGATGCGCAGGCCCTCCGGGCTGTTTTCCAGCTCGGTATAGCGCTTTTGCACCTTGCTGGTGTCGGCGGTGGTGGCGGCCACTGCCTCCTTGAAATAGTTCTGGAGGTCATCGCCCTCGGTCTGGGCGATGGAGAACACACGCGTGGAATTGACGGCGATGTTGCTGCGCCAGCGCAGCGCCAGTTGCAGCCGCTCCACCTGCTCGGTGGCCAGCTGATCCACCGTAGCCCCCAGCCGCTGCACACGCACCAGGCTCAGCGCCAGGACGACCACCAGCGCCAGCACCGCCACGCCCACAATCAACCCGATCTGCTGCGCCACCGTCAGCTGGGTGCCCACGCCGCCCCGGCCGGCTTGCTGGATGTGCTGGGTCATCGCGTGTCCTTGTGTAAGTTTTGTATGACAAGGAAATGATCTGCCTGCGCAACCCGGTTGGCAACAGCGACAGGCGCAGGGAAACCCTTAGTTCCTCCTGTGCCGCCTGTCCTACACCCAGCACCCTTGCCTGCCTACAGCCACCGCGCGGCCGGGCAGCCACAGTAGAGGCACAGGTCGAGCTTCAGCCGCTACCGCGGATTGGGGACCACGGCCTGACTCCACAACCATCAAGGAATCTCGCCATGAACATCCGTCACATTCTTCTTGCGACTACCTGCACTGCGGCCCTGGCACTGGGTGGTTGTGCATCCAACCCCACCAACGCCCAGGTCGGCACTGGCGTCGGCGCCGTGGTCGGTGGCGTTGCCGGTAACGCCATCTTCGGCGGCCCTGTTGGCACCATCGGCGGTGCCGCTGCCGGCGCCCTCATCGGCCATGAAGTGGGCGAAGACCGCGACCAACGCCGCCCTTACCGCCGTTAAGCCTCTGGGACTTCCCTCCCCGCCCAGAGCGTTGATCTGGGCATAAAAAGAGCGGCAGGCGCATGTAAATCATGCGCCTGCCGCTCTTTTTATTTGTAGCAAATTCGCTGCCTATCAGGCTGTGCGGGCCTGGCGCCCGGCGCGCCAGGCGCCAAAGATGGCGATCAGGCCCGGCACAAAAATCATCGCCCAGATGATCTTGTCCAGGTTCTCCTTGACCCACGCAAAGTTGCCGAAGAAGTACCCGGCCGTGGCAATGCCCAGCACCCACAGCAGCGCCCCGCCCACGTTGTAGGCGGTGAACTTGGCACGATTCATTTCCGCCACGCCCGCCACGAAGGGCGCAAACGTGCGGATGAAGGGCATGAAACGCGCAATCACGATGGTGATGCCACCGTAGCGCTCGTAAAACTCATGCGCCTGGTTGAACGCCCGGCGGTTGAACCAGCGCGAATCCTCCCACTGGAACACCTTGGGGCCAAAGTAGCGGCCGATGGAGTAGTTGCACTGGTCGCCCAAGATGGCTGCCGCCAGCAGCACCGCGCACGCCAGCGGAAAGCTCATCATGCCGGCACCACACAGCGCGCCCACGATGAACAGCAGCGAGTCGCCCGGCAAAAACGGCATCACCACCAGGCCTGTCTCGACAAACACAATGGCAAACAGCAGGGCGTACACCCACATGCCGTAGGCCTGCACAAACGCCTCCAGATACTTGTCCACATGCAGGATGAAGTCGATGAGAAAAGTGACAAGTTCCATGAAAAGGCGGGCCTGGGCGCAGCGCGGAAAAAAGGTGGGCGCATTATCCCCATCACGCCCCACCCCAGCCCGATACCCCTGCGCAGCCCCCGCCCTAAAATCCGGTGGGTGAACGACACCACCCCCTTCCTCGCAGCGGCGCAGCCCGCCTCCAGCCCCCCCAACACCACGCGCCGCCCCATCCGCGATCTGCCCGATGAACTCATCAGCCAGATTGCTGCGGGTGAAGTGGTGGAGCGCCCCGCTTCGGTGGTGCGCGAGCTGGTGGACAACGCGCTCGATGCGGGTGCCACGCAGATCACCGTGCGCCTGTCGGCCGGTGGCGTGCGGCTGATCACCGTGGAGGACGATGGCGGCGGCATCCCGCAAGAAGAGCTGCCTGTGGCCTTGCGCCGCCACGCCACCAGCAAGATCACCAACCTGAACGACCTGGAGACCGTCGCCACCATGGGCTTTCGGGGCGAGGCACTGGCAGCGATTGCGTCGGTGTCGGAGATGGCCCTGCTCTCGCGCCCGGCCGCGCAGGCCAGCGCCTTCTTGCTGGACGCCCGCAGTGGTGAGCTGCGCCCCGCCGCGCGCAGCACCGGCACCACGGTGGAGGTGAAGGAACTGTTCTTCTCCACCCCCGCGCGCCGCAAGTTCTTGAAGACCGATGCCACCGAGCTGGCGCACTGCATTGAATCAGTGCGCCGCCACGCACTGGCACGGCCCGACGTGGGCTTTGCCATCTGGCATGAAGGCAAGCTGGTAGAGCAGTGGCGCGCCACCTTTGTGCCGGGCCAGGGTGATCCGCAGGACGTGCAGGACGCGCTTGCCCGCCGCCTGTCGGACGTGCTGGGCGAAGACTTCGTCACCCAGTCGGTCGCCGTGCAGCACCGCGTGGGCCCGGTCACCGTCACCGGCCGCGCAGGCCTGCCCGACGCGGCGCGCTCGCGGCCCGACCACCAGTATTGCTACGTCAACGGCCGCTTCGTGCGCGACAAGGTCCTCACGCACGCCGCCCGCAGCGCCTACGAGGACGTGCTGCACGGGCACAAGCAGCCCATTTATGCGCTGTATGTCGAAATCGACCCGGCGCGTGTGGACGTGAACGTGCACCCCACCAAGATCGAGGTGCGCTTTCGCGACAGCCGCGAGGTGCACCAGGCCGTGCGCCATGCGGTGGAAAACGCGCTGGCTGCGCCCCGGGCTGCCGCATTGGCAGCCGCCGCGGCGGCCCCCCCCCCCTCCGCAGCCGGTGATGGGGAGCATTTCAAGCCCCAGACGCCCCAAGCGCCAGTGTGGAATGCCCAGGCCGCTATCAAATTTGAAGAACGTGGTCACCGTGTGGAAGACCTGCAGGCCCTGTGGGGGCCGCGCAGTGCGACGCCTGCCAGCCCCGTGGCAGACCCCGCATCGGGCGCGGCCGTGGGCGGTTTGTGGGCGCCCTCGGCCCAGTCAGATGCGCCCGCAGCATGGGCAACGCCTGCCGCATCCCATGCATCTGCCACGCCCTGGGACGGTGCGCCCTCCGCACAGACGGCCGCTCCGGTTGCAGGCTCCCCCACCGAGCCCCTGGCCAGCAACCCACCCACGGCCTGGCCCGTGGGCCGCGATGGCAACGAAACCGCCTGGCCCCTGGGCAAGGCCGTGGCCCAGTTGCACGGCGTGTACATCCTGGCCGAAAACGCCCAGGGCATGGTGGTGGTGGACATGCATGCCGCCCACGAGCGCATCGTCTACGAACGCCTGAAGGCCCAGGTGGACAGTGGCGCGCGCATTGCCAGCCAGCCCTTGCTGATCCCTGCCACCTTCGCTGCCACGCCGCAGGAAGTCGCCACGGCCGAAGAGTCTGCCGACGTGCTGGCCACGCTGGGCCTGGAGGTGGTGCCCTTCTCGCCCAAGACGCTGGCCGTGCGCGCAGTGCCCATCACATTGGCGCAGGGCGACCCGGTGGAGCTGGCCCGCAGCGTGCTGGCCGAGCTGGCCGCCCACGACGCCACCACCGTGGTGCAACGCGCCCGCAATGAAATCCTGGGCACCATGGCCTGCCACGGTGCCGTGCGGGCCAACCGCAAGCTCACCATCGACGAGATGAACGCCCTGCTGCGCCAGATGGAAACCACCGACCGCTCCGACCAGTGCAACCACGGCCGCCCCACCTGGCGGCAGTTGAGCATGAAGGAGCTGGATGCGCTGTTCCTGCGCGGTCGGTAGCGGCGGGCACTTCCCCGCCCGCGACATAGCCAGAGCCCTTTCCTCCAGCCATTGCCCACCGCCCTCCATGACCCAGCACCGCTACCACCGTACCACCCACGCCACCGCATCGCGCATGCTGGCAGCCACTACCACCCTGTGCGTGGCCTGGTCCGCCCACGCCGGGCGCCCCCTGACCGTGGACGATGCGGGCGTGGACGAGGTGGGCCATGGTCACGTCGAAGTGTGGTGGGAGGGCCAGCGCGGCCAGCCCGGCACGGTGTACATGGCCCCTGCCTTCACCCCCATGGCGGGACTGGAGCTGGGCGCCGTGCTGGCGCGTGACCGCAATGAACGCCACACCTTGCAAGGCGTGCAGGCCAAGTGGCTGTGGAGCCCCGCACAGGAGCAGGGCTGCAACGCAGGCAGCAGTGCCGGTGTCGTGCACCGGCGCCAGAGTGCCGGGCAAAGCGCGGGCAGCGTGGTGGCGCTCAACCTCATCGGCACATGCGCCGCGACCTGGGGCGTGGTCAATGCCAACCTGGGCAGCCAGCGCGAGCACGGCCAGTCCTGGCGCGCCACCTGGGGCGCCTCGGTGGAAGGCAGCTGGGGTGCCATCACGCCGCACCTGGAGGCCTTTGGCACCCGGGGCAGCGCCCCTACCTTTCAGACGGGTGCACGTTGGGAGTGGGCGCCAGGCAAGCAGCTTGACGCTACCGTGGGCCGCCAGCAAGGTCGCACCTTGTTGAGCCTGGGGTTTGCGCTGGGGTTCTGACCCGACGCAGCGCCGCATAAAACCGCAGCTACTGCCGCCCCGCCCAGCATCCTCTTGCCCCCACCGGCAAAGAGCAGGGGGACAAGCCGCTCAGGGCAAGGCGCGCGCTGCTGCGGACACGTCGCATTGCAGCGCTACCGGAGGCGTCGCCACGGTAATGGAAGCACCTGGCCGCGCCGGCAGCAAGGACCACTCCAGCGTGTAGTAGTTGCTGCCCATGTACCTGAAGTGCTCGGCGCGCGGCGGCACACTGGAGCTGGCCTGCACCAAGGACCAGCCCTCCGGCGGGGGTAGCACCGTCTCGTCGGTGCATCGCAGGGCCACGCGGAGCACAGAAGGCCCCGGCGCGCTGATCTGCAGCGCAATACCCTCTCGGTGCGTGGCTGGCAAGAACGTCATGTAGTCCAACCGTTCGTCGGTAAAGACATTGCCACCTTCGCGGCCGTTTACGCGCACGGACAGCGGCGCAAAGGCATACACCGCCGCACCGGGCAGCGCAGCCACGGGCACAAGCCCCTGGGTGAATGCGGTCGGCACCGCCTGAGCCTTGGGTTCGATCAGATATTGCGTGGCCAAGGCGCCCCCCGCAGCGACCTGGCACCTGGCGTCGAACTGGCGGTTCGTCATATCGCGCACCAGCATCCAGTACAGGCCCCGAAGCTGGCTCTGACAAAGGGCTTCGGATTCCACATAGTCCTGCATGGCGCGCAGGTACCTGAAGCTGAAGGATGGCGCCCAGCGTTGTGGCCCCCCGATGCGCGGAAAGAACGACACGTTGGCCCCGAGGTCCAGCTTGCCCAGCGCCTCAAACTGCCGGTACAGCGCCCATTGCCCGCCCAACGCCATAGCGCCAACGGCGGCCATCACCGCAAGCCAGGCCGCCGCGCTGCGAGCCCAGCGCGCACTGGCGCCAGCCCAGCCGTAGGCCGCCAACAAAGCCATCCAGGGCTGGATCACATCCAGGTACCAGAACGCGCCAAAGGGCAGCAGCAGCATGGCCATACCCCACCACACCAGTACCGCCGCTGCCACCCAGCGCATGGAGGAAGACCGGGCGGCCCGAACCAGCCCCAGCAACACTCCCACCAGCAACACTCCCAGCAGCACAGCGGCGGCGGCGGCCACCATGGGCAAGGCAGGCTCAATGCCCGCGACCATGTGGTAGGGCATGGCCAGTGCATCCCACCATTTGCCCGGACTCAGCAGCCGGCCAGCGAGCGCCGTCCAGCCCGCCTCGGACGGTGGCGGCGGAGCCGCCACCACACGCTCGATGCTCCACGGCTTGGCCCACAACGCCCACCAGGCCGTCAGGACCAGCACCACGCCGATGCCAGCCCAAGTGCCGCGCTGGCGCAGCACGGATGGATGAACCACGGCAAACAGTCCCATGACCACCGCCAGCAAAGCCGCCGAGGGGTGAACCTGCAGCAGTACGAACATCGCCAGCACCAGCGCAAACCAACCTGTGTCCGGCCGGTGCAAGGCACGTACCCACAGCGCCAGTACCAGGCTGGACAGCCCCATCACCAGCGCCGGATTCCAGGCACTGTGGGTGTATACGCTGCCAAAGATGGGCATGCACAGCGCTACATAGGCCAGCGCAACGCGGCTTCCTAGGTGCGTGCGGAGCATGGTCCATGCCCAGCCGATGCAGGCCACGTTGAAGAACCCGAAGGCGGCAAAGATGCTGACCTCGCTGTCCACCACCAGCAGGGGCAGGCCCAGCAGGTAATAAAACCCCGGGGGAAGAAAAAACCGACCGTTGAACGGGGTGCTGCTCTGGGGCCACTGGCCGCGGTGCAACCACTGGCGCACTGTGTCCACGTCGCGAATCTGGTCGGGGCCATGGAAAGTGAGATCGCAGTAGTACAGCTGCAGGAAACCGAATCCCAGCAACAGCAGCACGGCCAACCAATCGCAGGGCTGTGCGCGCTGCACTGGGGAGGAAGCAGAGGGTGCGGTCATGGAAGAGAAAATCGACTTGGTGGGCTGGCACCGCAGCTGACGTGCCGGGAACGCGCTGGCGGAAATATGGGCGAACAACCTGAAAATGCGAAGTCCCGCATAAGGCGCGCCAAATCGGGAAGAATACAACGCAAAACTCGGCGATAGCGCCAGCCCCCTGCCGCAGCGTTGGTCTTATGCAAATGGGTCCCACGCATTGGCTGCCAGGGACTACCTCACTGAACACACGAAAAATCTCGATCTTGAAAACTGCAATCACATCCCTCATCCGCAGATTGGTAGGCACGCCGGGCCTTGACAGCCGGCTAGCAAGTATTGAACTGGCTCTTCAACAAAAAAAGAAGTACCCGTAGCACCCGCAGCACGTTCGCTCTGCGGATCCATGACCGAGGTGCGCAAAACCGTTGCAGACAATTTCATTGCGGGCCACGGGTTGGAAATCGGTGCCTTCGCTTCGCCCCTGCCAGTGCCCGACGCGGCTCGCGTAACTTATGTGGACAAATACAACCTGGAAGACTTGGACGCGAATCACAAGGTGGCTGGCTTATCGCTGGGGGATTTTGGGGTCGATCTGAGCACCGTGATCCGCCCGGACATCGTGGACGATGGCGAATGCCTTGCGAAAGTGGGGGACTACTCACAGGACTTCGTGATTGCCAACCATGTCCTGGAGCATTTTGAAGATCCGATAAGGGGCTTTCGCAACATGCTCAGAGTGTTGAAACACGGAGGCATCCTGTATTTGAGCCTGCCCGAAATGCGGCATAGCTTTGACAGCGTCCGACAACCCACGCCCTTTGAGCACCTTCAACGAGACTATGAGGAGGGGCCTGCCTGGTCGCGGGATTCGGCCTATGCCGAGTTTGCAAAGATCTTTGCGGCCAACGGAATGGACAAAGGGCTTTTCCCACGCCACAGCGGCGCGGCGCTAAAGCAGTTCGAAAATGAAGTAGCCCAGGAATTGAATGCAGCCGACTACAGCATTCACTTTCACGCCTGGACCATGGAGGGCATGGTGGACATGTTCTCCAGGATCAAGCCCCTGTACCGCCTCGCTTACGAGACACGGCTGATTCTGAAAAACAAGGAAGAAGTGATCTTCATCTTTGAAAAAGCGGTGCCTCATATTGCGTAGATTTCAGGCACAGGCTCTTTCATTCTTTCGCCGCCCATAAAAGAAAGCGCCTCTCGGCGCTTTCCTGCGGGTAGCTCTTGGGGATTGCAGCCGGGCGGTGCGCCCCCGGGCGAGGGTGTCACTGATCCCGCGCAGCCTTGGCGGTGTCGGCAAAGTCGCTGAACACGCCGTCCACACCCAGGTTGAAGAACAGCTTGTACTCGGCCTTGGGATCACCCTTGAAGTCCGAGGCCAGGCGCTTGGCTTCGTTGCGGAAGGTGTAAGCGTGCACGAACAGGCCTTCGGCGTGGGCGTTCTTCACCACGTCGGTGGGCGCCATCATCACGCGGTCGCGCTCGTCGATCTTGCCGTCGCCATTCAGGTCGTCGGCCTTGCTATCCTTGTTGGCATCCACTTGCTTAGAGGGGATCAGGTACGGCTTCCAGGGGCCAATGCCGTCGGCATAGGTCTTGACTTCCTTGAGGCCTGCGGGGGTCAGCAGGCTGGCGAAGGTGCGCGAGTCACCGGCCACAGCAAAGTCATAGGGCTTGTCGTACGGGGCCACCAGCGACATGGTGCCATCGGGGTTCACATCGTCCGCGTCCACCAGCTGCACCAGGCGCACCTGGGTCTTGGTGCGCAGGTACTTGAGGTTGGAAACCTCGAACGACTGGATGATGACGGGCGAGCTCTTGGAGGTGTAGCCGTACTTGGCCAGGATGGCCAGCAGGCGGTCTTCCAGCGGCAAGCCTTGCTTGACGTGGTAGGTGGGGTGCTTAGTCTCGGGGTACACGCCCACGGTGCGGCCAGCCTTGGCGCCTTCGGTCTTAGCCAGGTCCAGCACTTCTTCAAAGGTGGGGATCTGGAACTTGCCGTTGTACGACTGGTCGCGGTCCGACAGGGGCTGGATGGCGCGCAGGGTCTTGAGTTCGGCCAGGGTGAAGTCGGTGACAAACCAGCCTTCCTCCTCTACGCCATCGACCACTTTCTTGGTCTTGCGGCCCGCAAACTCGGCGCGGGTGGAGACATCCGTGGTGCCCGTGATGTTGGGCTCATGGCGGGCAACCAGCACACCGTCCTTGGTGGCGACCAGGTCGGGCTCGATGAAGTCGGCGCCCATGTCGATGGCCAGCTTGTAGCCCTCTAGCGTGTGGTCGGGCCGGTAGCCCGCCGTGCCCCGGTGGCCGATCACCAGGGGCTTGTCGCCGTTCAGGGTGGGGTACGGATAGTTGTCGCTGCCGCCGCAGGCTGCCAGCGTGGCCACCATGGCCAGCGCTCCCCATTTCACACCAGTGATGTGCATGCTCTTCTCCTCGCTATGTTGTTGGTAGAACCGCCGAACTGTGGAGTCGGCATGTGACAAGACCATGACGTCCTTTTTGCAAACGCATGACGGTCGCACCACACACCAACCGCACCAATATGTGGCGAATATCTCGGCCACATTCCCCACCATTGTGCATAGGCATCGGCATGAACGTATAACTTTTGAACATAATTCGATGTTGCAGTGCGCCAAACCGGTGCGTTAGCGATCTTTGACGTTGTTGACCTTTTGATGCTGAAAGCCTTTTGAACCATGAAACACGCGACCGCCGAGAGCTTCCTTTCCCACGTGGCGCTCCGCAACCCCGGCCAGCCGGAATTCCTGCAAGCCGTCACCGAAGTGATGGAAAGCCTCTGGCCGTTCATTGCGCAGCACCCGCGCTACGCCGAGCATGGTCTGCTGGAGCGGCTGGTGGAGCCCGAGCGCGTCGTGATGTTCCGCGTGTCCTGGGTGGACGACCATGGCGGCGTGCAGGTCAACCGGGGCTACCGCATCCAGCACAGCATGGCGATTGGCCCGTACAAAGGCGGCCTGCGTTTTCATCCGTCAGTCAACCTGTCGGTGCTCAAGTTCCTGGCGTTTGAGCAGACCTTCAAGAACGCACTGACCACGCTGCCCATGGGTGGTGGCAAGGGCGGTTCCGACTTCGACCCCAAGGGCAAGAGCCCTGGCGAAGTCATGCGCTTTTGCCAGGCGTTCGTGACCGAGCTGTACCGCCATGTGGGCCCCGACACCGATGTGCCCGCCGGCGACATCGGCGTGGGCGGCCGCGAGGTGGGCTTCATGGCGGGCATGTACAAAAAGCTGGCCAACAACGCGGCCAGCGTGTTCACCGGCAAGGGCCTGTCGTTCGGCGGCTCGCTGATCCGCCCTGAAGCCACAGGCTACGGCACGGTGTACTTTGCGCAGGAAATGCTCAAGACCCGAGGCCGTTCGTTCGACGGCCTGCGCGTGTCGGTGTCCGGCTCGGGCAACGTGGCGCAATACGCCGTGCAAAAGGCGATGGAGCTGGGCGCCAAGGTGGTGACGGTGTCGGACTCCAGCGGCACCGTGGTGGACGAGGATGGCTTCACTCCCGAAAAGCTCGCCATCCTGATGGATGTGAAGAACCACCTCTACGGCCGCGTGAGCGACTACGCCGCCCGCACGGGTGTGAAGTTTGAAGCCGGTGTCCGCCCCTGGCATGTGAAGGTGGACGTGGCCCTGCCCTGCGCCACGCAAAACGAGCTGGACGAGAACGACGCGAAAACGCTGATCCAGAACGGCGTGCTCTGCGTGGCCGAGGGCGCCAACATGCCCTCGACCATCGAGGCCGCCAAGGCCTTTGAGGCCGCAGGCGTGCTGTACGCCCCCGGCAAGGCCAGCAACGCAGGCGGCGTGGCCACATCCGGCCTGGAGATGAGCCAGAACGCCGCCCGCCTGTCCTGGCCCCGCGAGGAGGTGGACGCCCGACTGCTGCAGATCATGCAGGGCATCCACGCAGCCTGCCTGCACTACGGCAAGCGCGCCGATGGCAGCGTGAGCTACATCGACGGCGCCAACATCGCCGGCTTTGTGAAGGTGGCCGACGCCATGCTGGCGCAGGGCGTGGTGTAAGGGGAAGGGCCGGGCCTTGGAACGTGTTTGCGTTCCAAGATCCTGTTCACGCAGCAAATCACTGGGGCTTCGTCCCCTTTGTTTTTGGCGCGCAGCGCAGTGCAGGCTATGCTGCACTTGAAAACCAATACGCACACTTTCGGGAGTCCGCCGTGGAAATCTTCAGCTTCTTGAACGTCATGGTCGAAAAGGGAGGCTCGGACCTCTTTTTCAGTGTCGGTGCGCCGGTCAATCTCAAGATCGAAGGGGTCACACACCCGTTGAAGATGCCCGCCTTGTTGCCCGGCCAGGTCAAGCAGCTGGCCTACGCGGTGATGAACGAAAAGCAGATCGGCGAGTTCGAGGCCAAGCAGGAGATGAACCTGTCGATCTCGGCCGAGAACCTGGGGCGCTTTCGGGTCAATGTATTCGTGCAGCGCGGCGAAACCGGCATGGTGGTGCGCTACATCAAGAACAAGATCCCGCCGCTGGCCGCGCTGGGCCTGCCCCCGGTGCTGGAAAAGCTGGTGCTGCGCAAGCGCGGCCTGGTGCTGGTGACCGGAGCCACGGGCTCGGGCAAATCGACCACGCTGGCGTCGATGATCAACTACCGTAACGAGAACGTCACGGGCCACATCCTCACCATCGAAGACCCGCTGGAGTTTTTGCACGCGCACAAGCGCTCGGTGGTGGACCAGCGCGAGGTGGGCATCGACACGCAGTCGTACGAAGAGGCCCTGAAGAACGCGCTGCGCGAGGCGCCGGACGTGATCATGATCGGCGAGATCCGCGACCGCAACACCATGAAGCAGGCCATTGCCTATGCCGAGACCGGCCACCTGTGCCTGTCCACGCTGCACGCCAACAACGCCAACCAGGCCATGGAGCGGGTCATCAACTTCTTCCCCGAAGACGCCCACCACCAGCTACTGATGGACCTGAGCCTGAACCTGGCCGGCGTGATCTCGCAGCGCCTGATCCCCGGCCTGCACGAAAAGCTGGTGCCTGCGGTGGAGGTCATGCTCAACTCGCCCTACATCGCCGACCTGATCGCCAAGGGTGAGTTCTCGGGCATCAAGGAGGCCATGGGCCACAGCACTGAGATCGGCATGTGCACCTTTGACCAGGCGCTGTACCAGCTCTACACCGACGGCCGCATCTCGCTGGACGAGGCCCTGCACAATGCGGATTCGCGCACCGACCTGGCGCTGCGTGTGCGCCTGGCGGCCGGCGTGACCACGCAGGATGCAGGAGAGCTTTCCATCGATACCTCCTCGCCCATGCAGTCGGCCTCGCGGCTGTCGTGAACGGAGTGCTGGCGCCAGGGGTATCGTCTGCTCTACCACAGCAAGCCACCGGCTCCCGTGCTTGACTCTCACCGAACTTTTGTACCTGCGCCAGAATCAGTCGGACGATGAAACGAATCCCTCTCCTTGCATCCCTGGCGCTGGCAGTGGCCGTGAGCGTGGGTTGCGCCACCCTTGACGCCAAACAGCGCGAATGGATCTTCCAGCCCAGCGACCGCAGCTGGGGGGGCGCGCCGTCCACCGAAGGCATGCAGGACGTGTGGATCGAGTTCACCTCCGACGCCAGCGGCAAGGCCGAGCGCCTGCACGGGCTGTGGCTGCCCCACACCCAGGCCAAGGCGCCGGTGCTGCTGTACCTGCACGGCGCGCGCTGGAACGTGGCGGGCTCGTCAGGCCGCATCCGGCGCATGCAGGAGCTGGGCTTTTCGGTGCTGGCCATCGACTACCGGGGCTTTGGGCGCAGCAGCGCAGGCCTGCCGTCCGAGGCCACCGCGGCCGAGGACGCCCGCGCCGCCTGGAACTGGCTGGCCGAGCAGCACCCGGACAAGCCGCGCTACATCTTCGGCCACTCGCTGGGCGGCGCCATTGCGATCGATCTGGCGCGCCAGGTGCCGGATGAAAAGGGCACCATCGTCGAAGGCACCTTCACCAGCATCCCCGACGTGGTCAGCACCTTCAAGTGGGGCTGGCTGCCCGTGTCGCCGCTCATCACGCAGCGGTTCGAATCCATCCGCAAGGTGGCCGAGATCGGCTCGCCGCTGCTGGTGGTGCATGGCAGCGACGACAGCCTGATCCGCCCCACGCTGGGCCGCCAGCTGTACGAGGCAGCGCGGGAGCCCAAGCAGTTTGTGCTGGTAGAGGGCGGCTCGCACCACAACACCAACTCTGTGGGCCAACGGCAGTATCGCGCGGCGGTGGCATCGCTCTTCCACCTGAAATAGCCCGGGAGCACGCCCTGGGCCCGCCCCGGCCGCGGATGTACCTTCTGGTACCCTCAGACAGATATGTCTGCCCCCTCCGCCACCGCAGCGTCTGCGGCCGCCCCTGTCTCTGTCCAACCCGGCCTGGCCATTCTGGTACTGGCCCTGTTGCTGTCCATCCAGCCCGTCACCACCGACCTGTACCTGCCCGCGCTGCCCGCGCTCACCCGCAGCCTGGGCGCGCCCATGGCGGCGGCGCAGCTCACGCTCAGCGGGCTGCTGCTGGCGTTTGGTTGTTCGCAGATGGTGTGGGGTCCTCTGTCTGACCGCTTTGGCCGCCGCCCCATCCTGCTGGCGGGCCTGACCATCTACACCGTGGCCTCGCTGGGCAGTGCCTTTGCGCCGACCATGGGCCTGCTGATTCTGTGGCGCATCGCCCAGGGTGCTGCCATGGGTGCCGTGGTGATGTGCGCGCGCGCCATCGTGCGCGACCTGTACACCCCGCTGGAGGGCGCCCGCGCCATGTCCAAGGCGCTCACGGGGCTGGGCATCGTGGCCTGCATCTGCGCGCCCATGGGTGGCCTGCTGAGCGAATGGCTGGGCTGGCGCGCTGCGCTGCTGGCACTCACGGTGTACGCCGTGGTCACGCTGGCGCTGGTGGCATTGCGCTTGCCCGAGACCCTGTCCCACCGCAACCCCCAAGCGCTGCAGCCCCGTGCGCTGGTGGGTACCTGGCAACAGGTGTTGCGCAGCCCCACCTTCTGGGCGTTTTCGCTGCAGACCACGGCCACCTATGGCGGGCTGTTCACCTTTCTTGCGTCGTCCTCGTTCGTCTACATCGACGTGCTGGGCCTCACGCGCACCATGTATGGCTGGGTCATGGCGTCTGCCTGCGTGGCCTACTTTGCGGGCACCTTTGTGTGCCGCGCTCTGCTGGCACGTTTTGGCCTGCAGCGCACGGTGGCCATTGCCGGGGCCTTGAGCGCCAGCGGCGGCACGCTGATGGCGCTGGTGGCCTGGATGGGCTGGCACCACCCCTGGGCACTGACGCTACCGTTCTACCTGTTCATGGTGGCGCACGGCATCCACCAGCCCTGCGGGCAAAGTGGCGCTGTAGGGCCCTTCCCCAAAGCAGCAGGCGTCGCATCGGCCCTGAACGGTTTCATGATGATGCTGGCGGCCTTTGCCATTGGCGGCTGGCTGGGGCTGCGGCTCGATGGCACGGTGTGGCCGCTGGTCAACGGGATCTGGTTCTGGTCGGTGGTGCTGGCCGTGATCTCGTGGACGCTGGTGCAGAAGTTTGGAGCGCCCCGTGAGCACGCCTGACACCCTCCCTACCATCGCCCTGGCGGGCCCCACGGCGTCGGGCAAGACCGCCGGCGCGCTGGCGCTGGCCGCTGTGCTGGGCAAACAGGGCCGGCCGGTCGAGATCATCAGCGTGGACTCGGCCCTGGTGTATCGGGGCATGGACATTGGCACCGCCAAGCCCACGCCCGACGAGCGCGCCGCCGTGCCGCACCACCTCATCGATATCCGCGATCCGCTGCAGGCCTACAGCGCCGCCGAGTTTGTGCAGGACGCCACCCGGCTCATCGCCGAGATCCGCGCGCGCGGCGCACTGCCATTGCTGGTGGGCGGCACCATGCTGTACTTCAAGGCCCTGTTTGATGGCATTGACGACATGCCCGCCGCCGACCCCGAGGTGCGCGCCAAGATCGAAGCCCAGGCGGCCGAGCAGGGCTGGCCTGCCCTGCATGCCGAGCTGGCGCGTGTGGACCCAGTGACGGCCGCGCGCCTGGCCCCCGGCGACAGCCAGCGCATTCAACGTGCGCTGGAGGTGTGGCATGTCTCGGGCCAGCCGTTGTCGAGCTTTCACACTATTAAAAAGATAGCAGACAACACAAACAACACCGGCGCAAGCGCGCTTTTCTCCTTGGAACCCGACAACCGGGTCTGGCTGCATGAGCGCATCGCCCAGCGTTTCGACACCATGCTGGCCGGAGGATTCATTGATGAGGTGGCGGCCCTGCGCGCACGCGGCGACCTGCACCCCGACCTGCCCTCCATGCGCTGCGTAGGCTACCGGCAGGTGTGGGAAGAACTCGACTTCCAGGCCAGCCGCCCCGCTGGCACGCCGTTGAACACCGCCTTCCTGCGCGAGCGCGGCATTGCCGCCACGCGCCAGCTGGCCAAGCGCCAGATCACCTGGCTGCGCAGCATGCCGCAGCGCCACGCCATCGCCTGCGACCAGCCCCATGCTGTGGCCACGCTGGTGCAGGCCGTGCTGCAGCGCCTGGAGCAGCCCACGCCATGACGCTGCTGCGTGTGGAGAACCTGGGCAAGCACTACGGCAGCACGCCGGTGTTCGCCAACGTGCAGTTCACCATGGCACCCGGCGAGTTTGTGGCCATCGTGGGCGATTCGGGCGTGGGCAAGTCCACGCTGCTCAACTGCCTGGCGGGGCTGGATACCTGGAACACCGGCAGCATCACCCACGGCACCACCGACCTGGGCCAGCTCGACGACACCGCCCGTGCGCTGTGGCGCCGTGCGCATGTGGGCTTTGTGTTCCAGGCCTTCCACGTGCTGCCGCACCTGGACGTGGCACAGAACGTGGCCCTGCCGCTGATGCTGCTGGGCCAAACCGACGCGGCCCGGGTGCAGCACATGCTGGCCGCCGTGGGCCTGGAGGCCTTCAGCGCACGGCTGCCGCAGCAGCTCAGCGGCGGCCAGCTGCAGCGCGTGGCCATCGCCCGCGCACTGGTACACCGCCCCGCCCTGCTGCTGGCCGACGAGCCCACCGGCAACCTCGATCCCACCACCGCCACGCGCGTGATGGACCTGCTGCTGGCGCAGACACGCGAGCACGGCGCATCGCTGGTGCTGGTCACCCATTCCGACGCTGCCGCGGCGCGGGCCGACCGGGTGCTGCGCCTCACGGCCAGCGGCATCGCCGGTTAGGCAGAGCCCCATTGCAGCCAAAGCGGCTGCGGGCTCTTACTCGATGTTCAGCCGCTGCGCCGCCTTGTTCACCTTCTTGGGCAGGGTCAGCGTCAGCACGCCGTTGTCATACTTGGCCTTGGCCTGCGCGGCGTCCACATCGGCGGGCAGCTGGAAGCTGCGCGCCACGGCGCCAAAGTAGCGCTCGCTGCGCAGCACCTTTTCGCCTTCGCGCTTTTCATCGTGCTGGCGCACCTCGGCGCGCAGGCTCACCACATTGCCTTCGAGCGAGACATGGATGTCCTCCTTGGCCACGCCGGGCACCTCGGCCTGCACCGTGTAGCCACCTTCGGTTTCCTTCACATCCACCTTGATCTGGCTGGGCGAAGGCAGGTTGTCGCCATGCAGCGGGCGCACGTAAAAGCCGGGGGCAATGTCCTTGAAAAAGTCGTCAAACAGACTGCCACGGGTCACGAGAGAGTTCATGGTTTTGGCTCCTGAAAAGGGGTTGGTACAAACAACCGGGCCTGCGCAGGAGGGCGGGCCCCTGAGAGGGTGCGAACAAAGCCCTACATGCCTGCGCGCGGGGCTCATTCACACCTTCTGGCTCCAAGTTAGGCGCAGCCTTTCGGCACTTCAAGAGGGCGCAAAACGCAAGGTTGATGTACCTCAAAGGCGCTGCAGCTGGCCCCTGCAGCCACAATGCAGCCCATGCTCGCCCTGCTCCGCACCTTCTCCTGGCAAGACCTCCGCCACCATCCCTGGCGCAGCGCCGCAGCGGTAGCAGCAGTGATGCTGGGTGTGGCGCTGGCGTTTGCGGTGCATGTGATCAATGCGTCGGCACTGGACGAGTTCTCGCAGGCGGTGCGCGCCGTCAACGGCCAGCCCGACCTGGAGCTGCGCGCCATGCAAGGCAGCCTGCCCGAGGCTCTGTACGAACGCCTGGCCACCGACCCGCAAGTGGCCCGCGCCAGCCCGCTGCTGGAGCTGTCGGCCGTAGCGCAGGCAGATACAGCCGCGGGTGCCAATGACCAGTCCCTTCGCACGCCCATCCGCGTGCTGGGCGCCGATGCACTGCTGCTGCCCACCATGGCCCCGGCGCTGGTGCCGCGCCCCTGGGACAGCGCCGACCGGTTCGCCCTCTTCGCACCCGCCACGGTGTTCCTCAACACGGCCGCGCTGCAGGTACTGGGGCTTTCTGCCGCCGCTCCAGCACCATCCTCGCCCCTGCCCCGCCTCACGCTGCGGGTGGGTTTGCAACAGGCGCTCACGGTGCAGGTGGCGGGCACCGTGACCGCCGGCGGCGCGCCGCTGGCCGTGATGGACATTGGCGCCGCGCAAGACCTGTTTGGCCGCGCGGGCGCACTCACCCGCATCGACCTGCAACTGCAGCCCGGCACCGACCGCACTGCGTGGGAAGCCACACTGCGCGCGCAGCCCGGCTGGCCTGCCAACCTGGTGCTGGCGCAGCCCGGCGATGCCACCCAGCGCATCAGCAACCTGTCGCGCGCCTACCGGGTCAACCTGACGGTGCTGGCGCTGGTGGCACTGTTCACCGGGGCGTTTCTGGTGTTTTCGGTATTGGCCCTCAGCGTGGCGCAGCGCGGGCCGCAGTTTGCGCTGCTGGCCGTGCTGGGCGCCACGCCGCGCCAGCGGCTGGCACTGGTGCTGGCAGAGTCGGCAGCGCTGGGCCTGCTGGGCAGCGTGCTGGGCATAGCGCTGGGCACCGCGCTGGCGGCCACGGCACTGCAACTGCTGGGCGGCGACCTGGGCGGTGGCTACTTTGCGGGCGTGCGGCCCGCGCTGCAATGGAGCGCCCCCGCCGCCCTGGTGTACGGCGCACTGGGCGTGGCGGCCGCCTTGGCGGGTGGCTGGTGGCCCGCACGCGCCGCGCAGACACTGCCCCCGGCCCAGACCCTGAAGGGCCTCGGCGCCGCAGCCAGCCAGGCGGACAAGGGCACTGTTGGTATCGTTTTGATAGCTACCGGGGCACTGTTGACTGGCGCCCCACCCGTATTTGGCATTCCACTGGCTGCCTACGTGGCCATTGCGCTGCTGCTGGTGGGTGGCATCGCCCTGCTGCCCTGGGGCATGGCGCGGTTGCTGGCGTGGCTGCAGCCCCTGGCCGCACGCCATGCGCTGCCACTGCTGGCGCTGGAGCGCGCGCGGCGCATGCGTGGCAGCGCGGCCATCGCGGTGGGCGGTGTGGTCGCATCCCTCAGCCTGGCCGTGGCGCTGACGGTGATGGTGTCCAGCTTTCGCGGCTCGGTCACACAGTGGCTGGACGCAGTGCTGCCGTCGCCGCTGTACGTGCGCTCGGCCCTCAGTGCGGGTGGCACGAGCGGCGGTGAGGCCACGTTGCTGCCCGCAGGCTTTGCCGAAGCGGTGGGCCAGTTGCCAGGGTTGGACCGCATGCAGCCCCTGCGCGCCAGCCCACTGCAGCTGTCCCCCACCCTGCCCTCGCTCACGGTGCTAAGCCGCCCCTTGGGCGATGAGCCGGCGCAGACCCTGCCGCTTGTGGGCGAGGCCCTGCCGGTGCCCCCCGGCCGCACCGGCGTGTACATCAGCGAGGCCGTGGTGGACCTGTACGGCCTGCGCCCCGGCATGGAGTGGCCTGCACTTTCCAAGGCTTTTAGCCCCAAAGCGCTAGAGAATCATGCGCCAACAGCTATCTTTTACATAGCAGGCATCTGGCGGGACTACGCCCGGCAAACCGGCGCCGTGGTGATGGACCGCGCGGTGTGGCTGCGCCTGACCGGCGACGCCCGCACCAGCGACCTGGCCCTGTGGCCCAGCGGGGGCACTGATGTGTCTGCCTTGCAGGCGTCCATCCGCGCAGTCGCTGCGACCCAAGCCGGCCGCCAACCCTCCACTGCGGCGGGCGCCACCACGGGCGACGGCAACGAGGCCCTGGTGGAATTCAGCTCCGCCGCCACCATCCGCGAGCGCTCGCTGCGCATCTTCGACCGCAGCTTTGCCGTTACCTACTGGCTACAGGCCGTCGCCATCGGCATCGGCCTGTTCGGCGTGGCCGCCAGCTTCAGCGCCCAGGTGCTGGCACGGCGCAAGGAGTTTGGCCTGCTCGCCCACCTGGGCCTCACGCGGCGCCAGATCCTGACCGTGGTGGCGGGCGAAGGGGCCGCGTGGACGGCGGTGGGTGCAGCGGCGGGGGTGCTGCTGGGGCTGGCCGTGTCCGTGGTGCTGGTGCACGTGGTGAACCCGCAGAGTTTTCACTGGACGATGGATTTGGCAGTGCCGGGTTGGAGGTTGCTGGCGCTGTGTGCTGCCGTTGTTGTGTCGGGCACGGTCACCGCATGGCTGGCAGGCCGGGCGGCGGCGGGAAGGGATGCGGTGATGGCGGTGAAAGAGGACTGGTGACACACCACTTGTGATCATTCAATAGCGCCGTTAAAAATTGTTTGCAATCTCGGAAGATTTTGATAATCATCCTTTGAAATGCCAGCGCAAGCGACATAGAAGCGCAGGTGGCGGCAAGGCGTGACCAGCGTTGTCCGCCACGCCCCGGGCACAGTCACTTGGCAATGCAAGACTGAGCTGCCGCGTACATAACGTACATAAGAGTAAGAGGGAAATCCATGAAATCAGTATTCCGGCATATGGCCGCCGCAGCCGTGCTCTGTTGCGGCCTCATCGCCCCCGCGTGGTCGCAATATGTCGTGGGCGCTGGCGCTTCGATTGACATGTCCGGAGGAGGCTCTTGGGATCTCGGCTGCCTCCCCGTGCAGGTGGAAGGCTCCCTGATCATCGGTGCCGGCCAGTTCTCGACAGGCAGCAACCTCGACATCGCTGGCTCGGGGGTTTTCAACGGCGGCACCGGCCTGCTTCAAGTGGGCGGCAACCTGAGCAGCTCCGGCACGTTCAACCCCGAGACCGGCTCTGTGGTGCTCACAGACGGATGCATAGGCAATACCAGCCAGCTTTCAGGCACCTTGGTGTTTCGCAATCTGACTTTGTCCAGCTCCACGGGACGTACCTTTGTCATTCCGGCAGGTACCAACATCACCGTGTTGGGGACCCTGACGCTCCAAGGAGCACCGGGACAAAACATCCAGCTGATCTCTTCGGGTGGCGGCACTGCCGTCATCAACCTTGGGCCCGGCGCAACAGTCAACCGCACCTTCGCCACTGTGGCGGGTAACGTTCAAATCGGCGCGGCCGTTGCGGCCAGCAGCATCCCGACACTCAGCGAGTACGGCTTGATGCTTCTGGCACTCCTGATGGGCATGGCTGCCTTCTGGCGCCATCGCCGTGGTGCCACAACACCGCACGCTTGATATCTGCAACCAGGAGCGATTTGCCATGACATTCCCCTTCCATCCCCTTCGCCTGATGGTTGCACTGAGCGCAGCCTATGCCTTGCACACGCCGCTGGCCCTGGCCGCCGACATCTCCGCCACTGTCCCCAGTGGTGGTGGCTTTGTGATCAAGAACTCCGCCGGCACCCAGGAACGCTTTCGGGTACAGGACAGTGGTGAAGTGCGGGCCCCTGGCCTGAGCGGCGCAACGCCCAACACCAACCTCACCTGCTTTGATGGTCCCACAGGTCGCCTGGGCCCTTGCGCAGCGGGTATTGGATCTGGCGCCACCGGTGCAACAGGCCCGACAGGCGCTACTGGAGCCATTGGAACGACCGGCCCCACAGGCAGCGCGGGAGCAGCAGGTGCCACTGGGGCAACTGGCGCAACGGGACCCACCGGGGCAACTGGCGCCACGGGCGCCACCGGTGCCACGGGAGCAGGCGCTACCGGTGCAACCGGCCCAACCGGTGCAACAGGCCCTGTGGGAGCCGCTGGAGCGGTGGGCCCCACAGGCGCCACTGGGGCCGACAGCACTGTGCCCGGGCCACAGGGCACCCAGGGGATCCAGGGGATTCAAGGCCCTACGGGGCCGACCGGCCCCACAGGCAGCGCTACCGTATCGTTGACAGAGTATTCCAACGGATCCAATTGCGACAACGTCACACCACCGTACACGGTCCAGGTAGAAGCCACCTGTGGCGCAGGAAAAGCTGTGATCAGTGGCGGATGTGAGACAGCCTCCCCCACCACCGACCTGTTTTCGATCAGCAAACGCGTGGGCACAGACAAGTGGAGCTGTACCTTCTCTTGTGGAAGTGCGAGCGCCATCACAGCCTACGCCTACTGCCAATAAGGGGCGCCAGCGCCGCCGCCATTCGCGCACGGACGAAATCGATCTTCAACCACGCGCTGCAATCATTGGCCCCGCTCCGCATTTGCCTGAACATGATCGTGAAGGACGAGGCACCGGTGATCACCCGGTGCCTCGCTTCGGTGAAGCACTGGATAGACCATTGGGTCATCGTTGATACGGGCTGCACGCAGGGCATCGTCCGCGAGTTCATGCAAGGCATTCCTGGCACGCAGTGCGATCTCCTACCGGAACTTCAGGTACCGGTAATTTCACAACATTCACCTTGCGCACAGTCACTTGGCAATGCAAGACTGAGCTGCCGCGTACATAACGTACATAAGAGTAAGAGGGAAATCCATGAAATCAGTATTCCGGCATATGGCCGCCGCAGCCGTGCTCTGTTGCGGCCTCATCGCCCCCGCGTGGTCGCAATATGTCGTGGGCGCTGGCGCTTCGATTGACATGTCCGGAGGAGGCTCTTGGGATCTCGGCTGCCTCCCCGTGCAGGTGGAAGGCTCCCTGATCATCGGTGCCGGCCAGTTCTCGACAGGCAGCAACCTCGACATCGCTGGCTCGGGGGTTTTCAACGGCGGCACCGGCCTGCTTCAAGTGGGCGGCAACCTGAGCAGCTCCGGCACGTTCAACCCCGAGACCGGCTCTGTGGTGCTCACAGACGGATGCATAGGCAATACCAGCCAGCTTTCAGGCACCTTGGTGTTTCGCAATCTGACTTTGTCCAGCTCCACGGGACGTACCTTTGTCATTCCGGCAGGTACCAACATCACCGTGTTGGGGACCCTGACGCTCCAAGGAGCACCGGGACAAAACATCCAGCTGATCTCTTCGGGTGGCGGCACTGCCGTCATCAACCTTGGGCCCGGCGCAACAGTCAACCGCACCTTCGCCACTGTGGCGGGTAACGTTCAAATCGGCGCGGCCGTTGCGGCCAGCAGCATCCCGACACTCAGCGAGTACGGCTTGATGCTTCTGGCACTCCTGATGGGCATGGCTGCCTTCTGGCGCCATCGCCGTGGTGCCACAACACCGCACGCTTGATATCTGCAACCAGGAGCGATTTGCCATGACATTCCCCTTCCATCCCCTTCGCCTGATGGTTGCACTGAGCGCAGCCTATGCCTTGCACACGCCGCTGGCCCTGGCCGCCGACATCTCCGCCACTGTCCCCAGTGGTGGTGGCTTTGTGATCAAGAACTCCGCCGGCACCCAGGAACGCTTTCGGGTACAGGACAGTGGTGAAGTGCGGGCCCCTGGCCTGAGCGGCGCAACGCCCAACACCAACCTCACCTGCTTTGATGGCCCCACAGGTCGCCTGGGCCCTTGCGCCAGCGGTATAGGCACTGGCGCCACCGGTGCAACAGGGCCCACCGGGGCCACTGGCGCCTCTGGAACGGGTGCCACTGGGACAACCGGAGCCATGGGTGCTACCGGTGCGACGGGCGCCACGGGGGTCACAGGAGCAACGGGCGCCACCGGTGCTGGCAGCACCGTCCAAGGGCCTACGGGACCTACGGGGGCTCAAGGTATCCAGGGCATTCAAGGGCCTGCCGGCCCTACCGGGGCAGACAGTACCGTGCCTGGACCACAGGGGAACATCGGTGCAACTGGCGCCATGGGGCCAACAGGGGTTACCGGCGCTGCGGGGGCTACTGGGGCCACCGGGCCTGCAGGAAGTGGAGGTTACCGCTGGCAGGGCATCCTCGCGTCCACTGTAACCACCACGTCGGGTTATATGAACGGTTCAGCGGTGGCCCCATCAGGCATTGCCATCTATGCAATGCCCTCGAACTGCACCGTCGCTAACGTCAATGTTCGCTCCGTAAACTCCTTTCCCGCGCTGACGACAAACTTGCTCAGGGGCAACGGTTTCGTGGCACCCAGCCTTGTCAGTTCCTGCACAGGTACTCCGTGCACCATCGCAGCCAACCAAGCGTTCAATGCAGGCGATTCTTTCGCGGTCACGGTGGATGGTGGCGGTGCTCAACTCGGAACCACCAGCGGTGGGCTTTCCGTTGAATTTTCGTGCCAGTAGCGTTGGTGCACTCACAAGCCACGTCTCGAACAACTCGCTCTTTCATCGGTGTGCATGAACCGGACTGGCGTTCAATGAACGGCTTCGTTGTTGTACTGTGTAACCGTCTCGCCAAAGGCTTTTCTACCGCGCTCGACTGACCTCCCTGCCGTACATTGCGGCGGTACCTCCATGCGCAACATTACGCTCAACATGATCATCAAGAACGAGGCACCGGTGATCACCCGGTGCCTTGCTTCGGTCAAGCCCTTGATAGACCACTGGGTCATCGTGGACACGGGTTCCACCGATGGCACGCAGGACATCGTCCGAGATTTCATGCAAGGCGTTCCCGGCACGCTGTTCGAACGCCCCTGGAAGAACTTTGCGCACAACCGCAACGAGGCACTGGAACTAGCGCGCCCCTATGGCGGCTATCTGCTCTTCATTGACGCCGATGAGCAACTGCGTGTGCCGCCCGACTTTGCCTGGCCCGCGCTCTCGGCCGACGGGTACACCCTGACCTGCCACATGGACGGCTGGGAGTATCAGCGCAACAGCCTGGTGGCCACACGCATCGGCTGGCGTTGGGAGGGCGTGCTGCACGAGTACCTTACGGCCAAGCAGCATGGCCCCTGGCAGACCCTGCAAGGGCCCGTCATCCACGTATCCCACGATGGCGCCCGCGCGCGCGACCCGGAGACCTACCTGCGCGACATGGCGCTGCTGGAACAGGCAGTGCGGGATGACCCCACGAATACACGCAACGTTTTTTACCTTGCCCAGAGCTGCCGCGATGCCGGGAAAATCGAACCCAGCTTGCAGTGGTACCAGCGACGGGTTGACATGGGGGGGTGGGACGAAGAACGCTGGTATGCCCTGTTCCAGATCGCCGTGCTGCATGAGCGCAACCAGGCCCCACCCACCACCGTGCGCAATGCTTATCTGGCTGCCTACGCGGCCCGCCCGCAGAGAGCTGAGCCCCTGTGCGAACTGGCCCGCTATCACCGCGAACGGGCCGAACATGCACTTGCCACCGTGTTTGCCTTGCAGGCGTCACATATTCCGCAACCTGCGGACATTCTTTTTGTGGATACACAGGTGTACGCATGGCGTGCACTGGATGAACTGGCCGTCAGTGCCTTCTACACCCCCCACCGAGACCTGGGCCGTGCTGCGCTGCAGCGGCTGCTGGCCGAGCGCCGATACCCGACGGACCAAGCCCAACGCATTGAAGCAAATCAGGCGTTCTACGGACTGTGACCTCCAGCACGGTACAGGCTGAAGGCGCTGCGACAATGCGCACATGCAGATCCCGCCCTCCCCTACTCGATGGCTCCACGAAGCCATCTCCCGCATCGAAGCCGACTACCAGCGCAGTGCCGACACCCACCTGATCCCACTGCGCCTGCCCGCGTTTGCCGCGCATGGCATTGACCTGTACCTCAAGGACGAATCCACCCACCCCACGGGCAGCCTGAAGCACCGGTTGGCGCGGTCGCTGTTTTTGTATGCGCTGTGCAATGGCTGGGTGCATGAGGGCTCGACCATCGTCGAGTCGTCCAGCGGTTCCACGGCGGTGAGTGAGGCTTATTTTGCCCGGCTGCTGGGGTTGCCGTTTGTGGCAGTGATGCCGCGCAGCACCTCGCCCGAGAAGGTCGCGCAGATCGAGTTCCATGGCGGGCGTTGCCACTTTGTGGATAGCGCGGGCGCTGTGTATGACGCGGCCCGTGCGATTGCCGAGGAGACGGGCGGCCACTACATGGACCAGTTCACCTATGCCGAGCGCGCGACCGACTGGCGCGGCAACAACAACATTGCCGAGAGCATGTTCACCCAGATGGCGCGCGAGCCGCACCCTGTGCCGCGCTGGATCGTGGTGGGCGCGGGCACGGGTGGTACTAGCGCCACCATTGGCCGCTATGTGCGCTACCAGCGCCATGCCACGCAGGTGTGTGTGGCCGACCCGGCGGGGTCGGTGTTCAGTGCCTACCACCGCACGGGCGATGCGCAGCTGACGGCGCCAGGATCCCGCATTGAAGGCATTGGTCGCCCACGGGTGGAGCCAAGCTTTATCCGCACGCTGGTGGACCACATGGTGGATGTGGCGGACTGCGAGTCCATCGCCGCCATGCGTGCGCTGTCGCAGTTGCTGGGGCGGCGCGTGGGCCCGTCCACCGGCACCAACTTTGTGGCCATGCTCACGCTGGCCAGCGAGATGCGCGAGCGGGGCGAGCGCGGCTCCATCCTGTCGCTGTTGTGTGATGCGGGCGAACGGTACTTGCCCACGTATTTCGACACTGAATGGGTGGACCGCACGTTTGGTGATTGCTCGGCCGCACAGCAGAAGATAGACGCACTGATCGGCTGACGCCCGCTACCCTCCGCACCATGCCCTTTTCTGCTTTGCCTCCAGGCCCGTTGACGCCACCAAGTGGCCCTCTGGCCACCCGACGCCAGTGGCTGGTAACGCAGATGCCCGTGGGCCTGGCAGCCGTAGGTGCTGCAGGGTGGTTGCCCGAGACAGCGCATGCATTGCCTGCACGGGCGTTGACCTTTCCCCGTGACCACGGCAGCCACCCGGAGCTGCGTACCGAGTGGTGGTACATCACCGGCCATGTGCAGGCGCAGGGGCAACCGTGGGGCTTTCAGATCACATTCTTTCGCTCGCGGGTCGATGCAACGCAACAGCTGCAGTCGGCGTTTGCTGCCAAACACCTGCTGTTCGCGCACGCCGCCATCACCGATGTGCGCGGGCAGCGGCTGGTGCATGACCAGCGCATTGCGCGTGCAGGGTTTGGGGTGGCGCAAGCCAGCGAGGCCGACACCCGCATCCGCCTGCAGGACTGGGCACTGGAACGCAGTGACACCGCACGCGGAAAGCCAGACTTTGCAGCCAGCCGCTACACCACACACGTCGTGGGCAGCGAGTTTGGGCTGGACCTGGTGTTTGACAGCACCCAGCCCTTGCTGTTGCAAGGGCAGCAGGGGCTATCCCGCAAGGGGCCAGACGCCGAGCAGGCCAGCTACTACTACAGCCAGCCCCAGCTCACCGTCAGCGGTACCTTGCAGATGGGCAACCAACGCATGGCGGTGACGCCCGACACCGGCCGTGCCTGGATGGACCACGAGTGGAGCGAGGCCCTGCTGCACCCTGAGGCCCAGGGGTGGGACTGGATTGGCATGAACCTGCATGATGGCAGTGCGCTCACGGCCTTCCGACTGCGGCGGGCTGATGGCACCGCGTTGTGGGCGGGTGGATCGTGGCGGGCGCCCGGGCAGCCGGTGCAAGTGTTTGGCGCACAGTCTGTGGCGTTCACCCCCTTGCGGTGGTGGGCCAGCCCGCGCAGTGGCGCGCGCTACCCAGTGCAGTGGCGGGTGGAAACGCCCGCAGGCAGCTTTGAAGTGAATGCGCTGCTGGAAAGCCAGGAGCTGGACAGCAGCGGATCAACGGGGGCCATCTATTGGGAAGGGCTGTCTGACCTGATGAGCGCCGGAGGCCAACCCATGGGTAGGGGCTACCTGGAGATGACCGGATACGCAAAGCCGCTGCGCCTGTAAAAGCAGCAGCGGCTTGATGCCAGAAAGATACCGCCAGATCGGGCGGCGTCACCTCTTCAATGCTTGGCAGAGTTGCCTGCGCGGCGCTGCGCCAGCCAGGCAATGATCTCGCCCATGATGCCGCGGCGGAATGCCAGCACGCAGATCACGAAGATCAGGCCCGTGACCATGGTGACGGATTCGCCCAGGGTCTTGAACCATTCCACACTGGTCAAGGCGGCCAACAGGTTGCCGAATTCACCGATCTTGTTCTCCAGCAGCACCACCACGGCCGAGCCGATGAGCGGGCCCGACAGCGTGCCCAGGCCGCCTACCAGCGTCATCAGGATGACCTGGCCCGACGCGGTCCAGTGCACATCGGACAGCGTGGCAAAGCCGAGAACCAGGGTCTTGAGAGAGCCTGCCAGGCCCGCCAGAGCCGCCGACAACACAAAGGCCAGCAGCTTGAAGCGGTGCGTGTCATAGCCCAGCGAGATGGCGCGTGGCTCGTTCTCCTTGATGCCCTTGAGCACCTGGCCAAACGGCGAGTGGATGGTACGCACGATCAGCAAGAAGGCTGCGACCACGATGACCAGCGCGACGTAGTACATGACGAGGTCGCTTTGCAGATCGATCACGCCAAACAGCTTGCCGCGCGGCACACCCTGCAAGCCGTCCTCACCACCCGTGAAGGGTGCTTGGAGACAGGCAAAGAACAGCATCTGCGCCAACGCCAATGTAATCATGGAGAAGTAGATGCCCTGGCGGCGAATGGCCAGCCAGCCAAACAGCAAGCCCAGCAGCGCGCCACCAGCGGTGCCGAGCAACAGGCCCACTTCAGGCGTCAGGCCCCACACCTTGATGGCGTGGCCAGCCACATAGGCGGCGCCACCGAGGAAGGCCGCATGGCCAAAAGACAGCAGGCCGGTGTAACCGAGCAGCAGGTTGAACGCAGAAGCAAACAGTGCAAAGCACATAAGCTTCATCACGAAGACGGGATAGGCGCCGAGAAAAGGCGCGGCAATGAGGGCCAGCAACAGCAGGCCGTAACCAATGGTGGCAGTGTTCTTGGAATTCATGCTGGCGGCCCCTTATTTTTCTTTGCCGAACAGGCCGGCGGGGCGAATGAGAAGAACGATGACCATGATGACAAACACCACGGTGGAAGACGCTTCGGGGTAGAACACCTTGGTGAAACCTTCGATCACTCCCAGGCCCAGCCCGGTCAAGATGGAGCCCATGATGGAGCCCATGCCGCCAATCACCACCACGGCAAACACCACGATGATCAGGTTCTGGCCCATGAGCGGTGTGACCTGGTACACGGGGGCGGCCAGCACACCGGCAAAAGCGGCCAGTGCGGCACCAAAGGCGTAGGTCAGGGTCACCATCACCGGCACGTTGATGCCGAAGGCCTCCACCAGGCGCGGGTTTTCGGTACCGGCACGCAAATAGGCGCCGAGCTTGGTTTTTTCGATCACATACCAGGTGGCCAGACAGATCACCACCGACGCGACCACCACCCAAGCGCGGTAGTTGGGCATGATCATGAAGCCGAGATTGGTCGCGCCTTCCAGCAGTTCGGGTGTGTCGTAGCCCAGGCCCGACACGCCGTAGATGGAGCGGAACACGCCTTCGATCAGCAGGGTCAGGCCCAGCGTGAGCAGCAGCCCGTACAGGTGATCGAGTTTGTAGATCCAGCGCAGCAGCAAGCGCTCGATCAGCACCCCGAACAGCCCCACCGCAAGCGGCGCCAGCACCAGCATCAACCAGTAGTTGATGCCGAAGTAGTTCATGGCCATCCATGTCAGCAATGCCCCGGTCATGAACAGTGCACCGTGCGCAAAGTTGATGACGTTGAGCAGGCCGAAGATCACAGCCAGCCCCAGGCTGAGGATTGCGTAGAACGATCCGTTGACCAGCCCCAGAAGGAGCTGGCTCAACAGGCCGGGCAATGAGACACCAAAGATTTCCATGGGAGGCAGCAGCAGGTGGAGAGAGTTCAGGTCAGAGGACCACATCGGGCCCGGCGCCCCGCAGGGACCGCCAGGCCGGTGTGCGCCCTCTCAGGGGTTTACTTCCAGAGCGGGCACTTGCTCTCGGCCTTGGTGGTGAACACCGAGTCACCAGGCAGCTTCTTGATCAGCTTGTAGTAGTCCCAGGGCTTGGTGGACTCTGCGGGCTTCTTCACTTCCATCAGGTACATGTCGTGCACATAGCGGCCATCAGGACGAATCTGACCTGAGGCGAAGAAGTCATTCATCTTCATCTTGCGCCAGGTTTCCATGACCTTGTCGGCATCCACCGACTTGGCTGCTTCCACGGCCTTGAGGTAGTTCATGGTGGCTGAATAGTCAGCAGCTTGAATTTCACCAGGCATGCGCTTGGTTTTCTCGAAGAAGCGGGCAGAGAACTTGCGGGTCTCGTCGTTCAGGTCCCAGTACCAGCTGGTGGTGAACTGCAGGCCTTCGGTATTGCGCAGGCCCAGGCTGTGCACGTCGGAGATGAAGATCAGCAGGCCGGCGAGCTTCATGCTCTTGCCGATGCCGAACTCCTTGGCAGCCTTGATGGAGTTGATGGTGTCGCCACCCGCATTGGCCAGGCCCAGGATCTGCGCCTTGGAGTTCTGTGCCTGCAGCAGGAAGGACGAGAAGTCCGACGCGTTCAGCGGGTGGCGCACGGCACCCACCACATTGCCGCCCTTGGCCTTGACCACTGAGGTAGTGTCGGCCTCGAGCGCATGGCCGAAGGCATAGTCTGCCGTCAGGAAGTACCAGCTCTTGCCACCGCCATCCACAATGGCCGAGCCAGTGCCCTTGGCCAGCGCCACGGTGTCATACGCATAGTGGACGGTGTAAGGCGAGCACTGTTCGTTGGTCAATGCCGAACTGGCAGCGCCGTTGTTGATGTAGACGCGCTTCTTCTCGGCGGCTACCTTGGCAATGGCCAGTGCGGTGCCGGAGTTGGTGCCACCAAACACCATGGTCAGGCCCTGGGTGTCGATCCACTCGCGGGCCTTGGAGGCTGCGATGTCGGCCTTGTTCTGGTGGTCGGCGCTCATCAGTTCGATGGGCATGCCCAGCACCTTGCCGCCAAAGTCATCAATGGCCATCTGGATGGCGACCGCGCCGTTCTTGCCTTCCACGTCCGCGTACAGGCTGGACATGTCGGTGATGAAACCGATCTTGACCTTGTCCTGTGCGTGCGCGGCCGAGGTGGCCAAGCCTGCAACGCCCAGCATCAGTGCCAGCACTTTGAGTTGTTTCTTCATGGATTTGTCTCCTGTGGGTGTGGTGGAAGAAAGCGGTAGGGAAAGGGTGTGGGCGTGGCTCAGACGCCCAGCAGTTCGTTGAGCACAGGCATCTTGGCTTCCAGCTCGGCAGCGCCGAACTTCTCCACGATGCGGCCGTGCTCCATCACGTAGAACCGGTCGGCCAGCGGTGCGGCAAAACGGAAGTTCTGCTCAACCATGACCACGGTGTAGCCCTTCTGGCGCAGCATGGTGATCATGCGGGCCAGGGCCTGCACAATGACGGGCGCCAGGCCTTCGGAGATTTCATCGAGCAGCAGCAGGTTGGCGCCGGTGCGCAGGATGCGGGCCACGGCCAGCATCTGCTGTTCACCGCCCGACAGGCGCGTGCCCTGGCTGTTCCTGCGCTCGGCCAGGTTGGGGAACATGGCGTAGATCTCCTGCACCGACATGCCCGGCGTGCCCGTCTTGAGGGCGGGTGGCAGCAGCAGGTTTTCTTCGCACGACAGGCTGGAGAAGATGCCACGCTCTTCGGGGCAGTAGCCCACGCCCAGGTGCGCAATACGGTGCGTGGGCATGTTCACGGTTTCCACGCCGTTGATCTTGACCGAACCCTTGCGCGCACCGGTCAGCCCCATGATGGCGCGCATGGTGGTGGTGCGGCCTGCGCCGTTGCGGCCCAGCAGCGTGACCACCTCGCCCGGCTGGACGACGATGTCCACGCCGTGCAGCACATGCGACTCGCCGTACCAGGCTTCGAGGTTCTTGATTTCGAGTGCGGGAGCGCCAGCCATCAGTGCGCTCCCTGCAGTTGGCCGTCGGTCGTGCCCATGTAGGCTTCCATGACTTGGGGGTTGTTGGAGACTTCTGCGTAGGGGCCTTCGGCCAGCACGGCGCCGCGCTGCAGCACCGTGATGCGGTCAGCGATGGTGGAGACCACCTTCATGTTGTGTTCCACCATCAGGATGGTGCGGCCTGCCGAGACCTTCTTGATGAGCTGGGTAACGCGGTCCACGTCTTCGTGGCCCATGCCCTGCGTGGGCTCGTCCAGCAGCATCAACTCGGGCTCCATGGACAGCGTGGTCGCGATCTCCAGTGCGCGCTTGCGGCCGTAGGGCAGGTTCACGGTCACTTCATCGGCCAGGTCTTCCAGCCCCACCTCGGTCAGCAGTTGCATGGCTCGGTCGTCCAGTTGCCGCAGGGTGCGCTCGCTGCGCCAAAAGTGGAACGAGGTGCCCAGCTTGCGCTGCAGGCCCAGGCGTACGTTCTCGATGAGTGTCAGGTGCGGGAACACGGCCGAGATCTGGAACGAGCGGATCACTCCACGGCGCGCAATCTGTGCGGGCTGCTCTCGCGTGATGTCGTGTCCGTTGAAGCGGATGACACCCGAGGTCGGCTCCAGGAACTTGGTGAGCAGGTTGAAGCACGTGGTCTTGCCCGCACCATTGGGACCGATCAGCGCATGGATGGAGCCGCGCCGAACGGCCAGGTTCACATCGCTGACGGCGGTGAAGCCCTTGAACTCTTTGGTCAGGCTGTTGGTTTCAAGAATGACGTCGCTCATTGCGCCTTGGCCGCTCCGTAGGGTGCTGAAATGAGGAGCCTTGCGACAAGGTCTCCAGGTGGTTGGATCGCAACGCATCGTATGTCTCCCTACCCCGCAGTAGATACTGGGACTAATGCCTATGTATAAATGCCTACGTACCCGCCCTGAGGGCGCGCGGCGCTGGGGATGTACGGGCGTGGGCAGCGCGCCAGTGCTCAATCTGGCGCAGTAACGGGGACAGAAGCCCACACGCGGTGGCAGTGCAGCGCCACGCCCCTCACTGACTTTTTGCTGACAGGCCTTGGTATTCACCACCGTGGGCACCACCTACAGCGAGAGAGAGGCTGTGCCTGCTCCTTCTGCAGCGCCCGGCTGCGCCGCCTACACTGCCACGATGCCCTCCCCCTCCTCCTCCACGCCCACCCGCGGTGCGCCCCGGTCGCTCACGGGACTGCTGCCCTTTTTGCGCCCTTATCGGGCGCGCATTGCACTGTCGCTGGTGTTCCTGGTGCTGGCGGCATTGGCCACACTGGCGTTTCCCATGGCACTGCGCCATCTCATCGATGGAGGCCTGGTCTCTGCAACGGGTGACCGGGGAGCGCAGGCCATGGCCCTTCGCGGGCATTTTGAAGAGCTGTTTGCGGTGGCCATGGCACTGGGCGGGTTTTCAGCCGCGCGCTTTTATATGGTGAGCTGGCTGGGCGAGCGCGTCACCGCTGACCTGCGCAACGCCGTTTACAGCCATGTGCTGCAGCAAAGCCCCCAGTTCTTCGAAACCACCCAAACCGGCGAGGTGCTGTCGCGGCTGACGTCGGACACGACGCTGGTGCAGACCGTGGTCGGCTCGTCGCTGTCCATGGGGCTACGCAATGCGGTCCTGGGCCTGGGTGCCCTGGTCATGCTGGTGTGGACGAATCCCTATGTGATGTCGGTGGTACTGCTGGCCGTCGTACTGGTGGTGCTGCCCACTATGTGGATCGGTCGCAGGGTGCGCCGATTGTCACGCGACAGCCAGGACCGCGTGGCCGACTCCAGCGCCATCGCGGCCGAAGTGCTCAACGCTATCCCCGTGGTGCAGAGCTATACCGCTGAGCCACGCGAGGCCTCAAGGTTTGCGCGGGCCACGGAAGACGCCTTTCGCGCGGCGGTCAAGCGCACCAAGGCACGCGCCTTGCTCGTTGCCTTCATCATCATCGCCAACGCGGCCCTTCTGCTGTGGGGGTTGTACCGGGGTACAGAAGCCGTGCTGGCCGGGCAGATGAGTGCGGGCCACCTGGGCCAGACCGTGGTGTACGTGATTCTGCTGGCGAGCGCGGTGGCAGTACTGGGCGAAGTGTACGGAGACCTGCTGCGTGCTGCCGGTGCCACCGAGCGCTTGATGGAGTTGCTGTCCAGCCAATCCCCGGTGGCGAACCCAGCAATACCCAAGCGGCTGCCCACTTCGGATCAGGGGCTGGAGGTGCAGTTTGACAACGTGCAGTTTCACTACCCGTCGCGCCCGGATCAGCCCGCGCTGCAGAACTTCTCTCTGCACCTGTCACCCGGAGAGACTGTGGCACTGGTGGGCGCCAGCGGGGCAGGCAAGACCACGGTGTTTCAGTTGCTGCAGCGCTTTTATGACGTGGATAGGGGCAGGGAGGCGGGTGCTCAGGGTTCACCAGAGGGACGCATCCTGTTGAACGGTGTGGACATCCGCGATCTGAGCTTGGACACACTGCGCGCCCATACGGGCACCGTGCCTCAGGATGCCGTGATTTTCTCCGCCTCGGCCATGGACAACGTCCGCTATGGCCGTCCGGATGCCTCCGACGAAGAGGTCATGGCGGCCACCCGGGCTGCCTTTGCGCATGACTTCATCGCAGCGCTGCCCGAGGGCTACCACACGTTTCTGGGCGAACGGGGTGTACGCCTGTCGGGCGGCCAACGCCAGCGCATCGCCATTGCCCGAGCCATGCTCAAAAATCCGCCCCTGTTGCTGTTGGACGAGGCCACCAGCGCACTGGATGCAGAAAGTGAGCGCATGGTGCAGGCCGCGCTGGACATCGCCATGCAGCGCCACACTGGCAGAAGGACCACGCTGGTGATCGCCCACCGCCTGGCCACGGTACAAAATGCCGACCGCATCGTGGTGCTGGACCACGGTCAGATCGTGGAGCAAGGCACCCACAGCGCATTGATGGCACAAGGTGGGGTGTATGCGCGCCTGGCTGCACTGCAGTTCACCAGTTGATCCCGGCACCATTCCGCAAGGTCTACCCCCAGGACCGGGTGCAGTGGCTACTGCAGGGTTTCCTTGACTGCCGCTGGCAACGGCATGACGGCAATGCCCTCATCCAGCAGCTGCAACGCCTCCTGCGCGGTGGCCTGGCCACGAATGGCCCGATCCTGAACCTCGCCGTGGTGCATGCGCCTGGCTTCATCGGCAAACCGGGAGCCTACATCTTCGGTATTCGCGACGACCTTGCGGGCCAGCTCCAGCCACGCTGCCTGTAGCGCCGGGGGAAGCGTCGATGCCTCGACCTGCGCGCTGGAAACAGCATGTGAAACAGAAGTTGTGCCGGACGGTGCCGCCGCAGCTGCGGCGGGCTCGCGGGCGCCCAGATTCAGGCGCGGCGCGCTCAGCCGCTTGTCGATATGGACGTCTGCGCACAAAGGGCACTGCACCACCCCGCGCTGCTTCTGGCTCTGAAAGTCATCTTCAGAACCAAACCAGCCTTCAAACACATGGCCGTGCTGACATTGGAGATCCAGTACCTTCATAAGATGCATCGTACGCTGGTGAGCGCAATCCCATGATTGGCGCTACCAGGCACATCAACGTCCAGGTGCAGAGTTGTGTTCAGAAGTGCTCCACCCCATCTGCCGGCCTACAGCTGGCAACGGGGAAGTGCCCTCAAGGCTTTGTCGAATGGCTCTGCCCGGAACCGACCGCTGCTTCAGCCGTGGCGCCGCAGCAGATACCGATAGACAAACCCGGGGAAGGCCAGCGTGAGAAACATGGTGCCGGTGATGGCGTAAAACTCCCAGCCCTGAGGTGCAATTTGGCCTGCACGACGCTCCAACAACAGAGCCATCCCGCCCACCAAGAAGTACAAAACGATCAGTTCGGCCATGCGCCCGACCAGAGGCTTGCCGTTGGCGACGGAGGGGCCCACCACCAGCCAGCGCTGATTGACGAAGGGCAGATTGGCGGCAATCAAAGCCGCCACAATCACAAGCCAAACCGAACCGGTAAGTGACACAGAGGAACTGATCGAGGCAGCAAATTGGGAATGGGAGCAGTAGCCCGCGCGGCGTGTGCGCGCAGGCTACCGATCAGGTCGCCAGTGCGCGGACCACGGCGTCGGCACACAGGGCCATCAAACCGCCTGGCAGCAAGCCCAACACCAGCACCAAAGCGCCGTTGATGGTCAGCACCACGCGCACATCGGCGGGCGCCGATACATTGGTAGCGGTCAAGGGTGCGTCGAAATACATGACCTTCACCACCCGCAGGTAGTAGAACGCACCGATCAGCGACATGATCACGGCAAACACAGCCATCGCCATGTAGATGGTCTGCCCCGAAGCGATCAGGGCTTGAAGAACCGCCAGCTTGGCATAGAAGCCCACCAGAGGAGGAATACCTGCCATGGAGAACAGGCAGACAGCCATCACGCCAGCGTACAGGGGGCTCCGCTGATTGAGGCCTGCGAAATCGGAAATCTCTTCGCTCTCAAAACCTTCCCGGGCCAGCAGCAGGATCACACCAAAGGCAGCCAGCGTGGTCAACACATAGGTGATGACGTAGAACATCGAGGCGCTGTAGGCGTTCTCCACCGCAGTGGCGTCCACGTTGCCATTGATGACCCCGGACATCAGGCCCAGCAGCACAAAGCCCATCTGGGAGATGGTGGAGTAGGCCAGCATGCGCTTGAGGTTGGTCTGCGCAATGGCTGCCAGGTTACCCACGAGCAAAGAACCAATCGCCAACACGGCCAGCATCTGTTGCCAGTCGATAGCCAGCGGCAGCAGACCATCCACCAGCAAACGGATGGTGATGGCAAATGCAGCCAGCTTGGGCGCACCACCAATCATCAGCGTCACTGCAGTGGGTGCGCCCTGGTAGACATCGGGAATCCACATGTGGAAGGGCACCACCCCCAACTTGAAGGCCAGACCGGCTACCACAAACACCAAGCCGAACACCAGCACCTGATGCTTGATCTGACCGGAATTGACTGCCTTGAACACTTGGCCAATATCCAGCGAGCCCGTGGCACCGTACACCATGGACAACCCATACAGCAGGAAGCCACTGGCCATGGCGCCCAGCACAAAATACTTCATGGCCGCTTCTGTAGCAGTAGCGTTGTCGCGACGCAATGCCACCAGGGCATAGCTGGACAGCGTGAGCAATTCAAGCCCCAGGTAGATCACCAGGAAGTTGTTGCCCGAGATCATGATGAACATGCCGAGCAAAGCGAACATGGACAGCGTGAAGAGCTCGCCCCCCCGCAACATGTCGCGGTCGGCAGCATAGGGGCGGCCATACACCAGAGTGACCATCATGGCCACGGTGGCAAAACACTTGAGCCAATTGCCCATGGCGTCACTCACCACCATGTTGCCAAAACCGTAGAAGGTATTGCCGCTGCTGGCATACATGGCCTGCAGGGCAGCCACCACGGCCAGCGTGAGCATGGTCAGCACGTAGGTGCTGGTGCGACGAGGGCTGTGTACGCCCAGATCAACCAGCGCAATCACGCAGGCCATCGTCAACAGCACAATTTCGGGGTAAATCGCTAGCCAGCTGATGTTGTCAATCATCTCGAATCTCTCAGTTCAGTCTGGTCTGTTCAGTTCAGCTTGGTCTGCGCGACATGCTTGAGCAGTTCTGCCACCGAGGTGTCCATCACGTCGGTGAACGGACGGGGGTAGAGGCCCATGGCCAGCACCGCGATGCCCAGCACAGCAAGCACCAGGAACTCGCGGCTGTCGATGTCCGTCAAGCCCTTGACGTTGTCATTGCCCACGGGGCCCAGGTACACACGCTTGAACATCCACAGGGTGTAAGCAGCACCAAAAATCAGCGCAGTGGCGGCAGCCAGACCGATCCAGAAATTGGCCTTGACGGCACCCAGGATCACCATCCACTCACCCACAAAACCGGCCGTACCCGGCAGACCGCAGTTGGCCATGGCAAACAGCAGGGCAAACGCCGTGAAGTTCGGCATGGTGTTGACCACGCCACCATAGGCGGCGATTTCACGGGAGTGCACGCGGTCGTACAAGACACCGATGGACAAGAACATCGCACCGGACACAAAACCGTGCGCAATCATCTGGACAATACCGCCGGACACGCCCAGGTCGTTGAAGATGAAAAAGCCCAAGGTCACAAAGCCCATGTGCGCCACCGACGAGTAAGCCACCAGCTTCTTCATGTCCTTCTGGACCATGGCCACCAGGCCCACATAGATCACGGCGATCAGCGACAAGGCAATCATCAGCCAAGCCCACTGGCGTGCAGCGTCAGGAGCGATTGGCAGTGAAAACCGCAGAAAACCGTAGGCACCCAGTTTCAGCATGATGGCGGCCAGCACTGCTGAACCGCCCGTAGGCGCCTCCACGTGCACATCGGGCAGCCAGGTGTGGACGGGCCACATGGGAACCTTCACAGCAAAGGCGGCAAAGAATGCGAAGAACAGCAGGGTCTGTGCACGTCCGCTCAACGGCAGCTGATGCCAGGTCGCAATGTCAAAGCTGCCACCCGACTGGTTGTACAGGTAGATCAGCGCGATGAGCATCAACAGCGACCCGAGCAGCGTATACAGGAAGAACTTGAACGCTGCGTAGATCTTATTGGGGCCGCCCCAGATGCCGATGATCAGATACATCGGGATCAGCGTTGCCTCGAAGAACACATAGAACAGAATGCCGTCGAGTGCGCTGAACACACCGATCATGAGCCCCGAAAGGATCAGGAAAGCGCCCATGTACTGGTTCACGCGCTCCGTGATCGACTCCCAGGAAGCAATCACCACAATGACGGTGATGAATGCTGTCAGCGGCACGAACCAGAAGGAAATGCCGTCCACCCCAAGGTGGTAGTGGACGTTGAAGCGCTCGATCCAGTCAGCCTTCTCCACAAACTGCATGGCTGCTGTACCCAGCTTGAAGCCATCGTACAAAGGCAGCGTGACCAGGAAGCCGATCAGCGCGCCGACGAGCGCCAGCCAGCGCACGGCACGCGCGTGATCATCGCGCCCGATGGCGAGCAACAGCACGCCAAACGCAATCGGTGTCCAGATTGCAAGACTCAACAGACCCATTTTTATTCTTCTCCTACTTGTTGAGCCAGACGAAATACGTCATGAGCACAAAAACACCCAGGATCATGACCAGCGCATAGTGGTAGATGAAGCCCGACTGCACCCAACGCACAGCACCAGCCACCCACCGCACCAGCTTCCAGGACCCATTGACCAGGGCGCCATCGATCACAGCCTGATCCCCACCCTTCCAGAGACCCACGCCCAGCGCACGTGCACCACGGGCCAGAATGTTCTCGTTGATCCAGTCGAGGTAGTACTTGTTTTCAAGCAATGTGTAGATGGGCTGTACGCGCGTCTTGATCGCCGTGGGCAACGCAGGATTGACCATGTACATGTAGTACGACAGCGCCACACCTGCCAATGCGAGCCAGAACGGTGCCGTCTGCAGACCATGCAATGCCATGGCCCAGGCGCTGTGGAAATGCTCCGCCATGTGTGCCATGGAAGGATGCTTGGTCGCATCCACAAAAATGACATCCTTGAAGAAGTCCCCAAACAGCATGGGCTGGATGAACAGGAAACCCACCACCACTGAAGGAATGGCCAACAGCACCAGAGGCACCGTCACCACCCAGGGAGATTCGTGCGGTTCGTGGTGATCATCGTGGCCGTGGCCATGGTGATCGTCGTGGTGGGCATCCGGATTCTGGTCGTAACGCTCCTTGCCATGGAAGACCAGGAAGTACATGCGAAAGGAATAGAACGCCGTGATGAACACACCCGCGAGCACTGCGAAATGTGCAAAACCGGCTGCTGGCAGATGGCTGAAGTGCACCGCCTCAATGATGCTGTCCTTGGAATAGAAACCCGAGAACAGCGGCGTGCCGATCAGGGCCATAGAACCCAGCAGCGAGGTGATCCAGGTGATGGGCATGTACTTGCGCACACCGCCCATCCAGCGGATGTCCTGGTTGTGGTGCATGCCCATGATGACCGAGCCTGCGCCCAGGAACAACAAGGCTTTGAAGAACGCATGGGTCATCAGGTGGAACACAGCCACCGAGTACGCCGAGGCGCCAAGCGCTACTGTCATGTAGCCGAGCTGCGAGAGCGTCGAGTACGCCACCACACGCTTGATGTCGTTCTGGATGATGCCAAGGAAACCCATGAACAATGCTGTGATGGCACCAATCACCAGGATGAAGTTGAGCGCGGTGTCCGACAGCTCGAACAGAGGCGACATGCGCGACACCATGAAGATACCGGCGGTCACCATGGTGGCAGCGTGGATCAGCGCGGAGATGGGAGTCGGCCCCTCCATCGAATCAGGCAGCCAGACGTGCAGGGGAAACTGCGCTGACTTGCCCATAGCGCCGATGAACAGGCAGATGCAGATCACCGTGACGAGCATCCAGCTGGTGCCGGGGAACGACAGAGAGCCCAGTTCACCCGCCTTGGCGAAGATCTCGCCATAGTTCAAGGTGCCGGTATACGCTGCGATCAGGCCAATGCCCAGAATGAAGCCGAAGTCGCCGACACGGTTGACCAGAAACGCCTTCATGTTGGCGAAGATGGCAGAAGGCTTGTTGAACCAGAACCCGATGAGCAGGTAGGACACCAGACCCACCGCCTCCCAACCAAAGAACAGCTGCAGCAGGTTGTTGCTCATGACGAGCATGAGCATGGAGAAAGTGAACAGCGAAATGTAGGCAAAGAAGCGGTTGTAGCCCTCGTCTTCTTCCATGTAGCCAATGGTGTAGATGTGAACCATCAGCGACACAAAGGTCACCACCACCATCATCATCGCCGTGAGGCTGTCGATCAGGAAGCCCACTTCCATCTTCAAGCCACCCACCACCATCCAGGTGTACAGGGTTTCATTGAACCGGGCACCATCGAGTGCCACGCTCTTGAGCGTCATCGCCGAGAGGATGAAAGCAACCAGCACCCCGAGGATGGTCAGGGTATGGCTCAGGCGACGACCAATCCAGTTACCACCGAAGGTCGTACCGAAGACGCCGGCCAGTAAGGCGCCTGCCAGCGGTGCCAACGGCACTGCCAGGAGGGTTGAAGCAGAGAGGGTTTGACTCATTCTTGAGAACCTTGGGAATACTCGCGACCCATCAACCCTTGAGGGTGTTGAGGTCTTCCGCGTTGATACTGGATTTGTTGCGGAACAGCAGCACCAGGATGGCCAGGCCAATCGCCGATTCAGCGGCTGCCACGGTCAGGATAAAGAACACGAACACTTGGCCGTGCATGTCTCCCAGGTAGTGGGAGAACGCCACGAAGTTCATGTTCACGGCCAGCAGCATGAGCTCGATCGCCATCAGCAGCACGATCAGGTTCTTGCGGTTCAGGAAGATGCCGATCACAGCGAGCGCAAACAGCATGGCGCCCAGCGACAAAAAGTGGCCCAGTGTCAACGTCATGCTTTTTTCTCCTCGGCAGCAGCTTGCGCAGGCTCTTCAGCAGGCTTTTGGGTGGCGGTCACCTTGACCACCGCCAGACGATCGGCCGCACGCACTCGGATCTGCATTGAAGGATTGATGGCCTTGCTGTCCTTGCGCTGACGCAGGGTCAGTGCGATGGCAGCCACCATGGCCACCAGCAAAATGACTGCTGCGATCTCAACGGGATACAGATACTGGGTGTACAGCAGCTTGCCCAAGGCCTTGGTGTTGGAGTACGGGACCACATGACCAGCGGCATCGACCATGGCTGCGACGGCCTTGGGCTCTTCCATGCCGCGGAATCCCCCCATCAACACAGCCGCCATTTCCAGGGCGATGAGTGCCCCAATGAATGCCGCCAACGGGAAATGCTTCCAGAACCCCTTGCGTACGGTATCGATGTGGATGTCCAGCATCATCACCACGAACAGGAAGAGCACCATGACCGCGCCCAGGTACACCAGCACCAGCGCAATTGCCAGGAACTCTGCCTTGAGCAACAGCCAGACAGCCGCCGCCTGCGAGAACGCAAGGATGAGATACAGCACTGCATGCACAGGGTTGCGTGCAGTGATCACCCGGAAGGCTGCAAACAGCAGCACCACCGAGAAGAGATAGAAGAAACCAGTCTTGGCGTCCATGAATCGGGTCTTTATAGAAAGTCTGGCAAAGAGGCTGAACCCCGTACCGTTCAGCGGTACTTGGCGTCTGCAGCCTTGGCTGCCGCAATTTCACCTTCGTACCGGTCGCCCACGGCCAAGAGCATGTCCTTCGTGAAATACAGGTCACCACGCTTTTCGCCGTGGTATTCAAAGATGTGTGTCTCGACAATCGAATCGACTGGGCAGCTCTCTTCGCAGAACCCGCAAAAGATGCACTTGGTCAGGTCGATGTCATAGCGCGTGGTGCGACGCGAACCATCTGCACGCACATCCGATTCGATGGTGATGGCCATCGCAGGGCATACGGCTTCGCACAGCTTGCAAGCGATGCAACGCTCCTCGCCGTTGTCATAACGGCGCAGTGCATGCAGGCCACGGAAGCGTGGCGACAAAGGCGTCTTCTCTTCGGGAAACTGCACGGTCACCTTACGGCGAAACGCGTAGCGGCCAGTCAGGGCCATCCCCTTGAGCAACTCCACGAGCATGAAGCTCTTGAAGAAATCCTTGAACGAAAAAGGTGCAGCAGCAGCAACAGCAGTCATTTGTGTCCCCGCTTATTTCCAGATATTCCAAGGCGAGAGCAACCACCCGCCAACAATCAACAAGTACACCAGCGTGACCGGAATGAAGATCTTCCAGCCCAGACGCATGATCTGGTCGTACCGGAACCGCGGGAAGGTAGCCCGGATCCAGATGAACATGGATACCACAAGGAAGGTCTTGAGACCCAGCCAGATCCAGCCTGGAATCCAGTTGAACACCGCGCTATCAATGGGAGACAGCCAGCCGCCCAGGAACATGAGAGCCGCCAGGATGGACACGAGCCACATGCTGGCGTACTCGGCCAGGAAGAAGATCGCGAAGCCCATACCGGAGTACTCGACCATGTGGCCGGCCACGATTTCTGCCTCGCCTTCCACCACGTCGAAGGGATGGCGGTTGGTTTCTGCCACGCCGGAGATCAGGTACACAAGGAAGATCGGCAGCAGGGGCAGCCAATTCCAGGACAGGAACGTCAGGCCCTTGTCTGCGGCCATGCCCCGCCCCTGACCCAGTACGATTTCCGTCAGGTTCATACTGCCCGACACCATGATCACGACGAGGAAACAAAAGCCCATCGCGATTTCGTAGCTCACCATCTGTGCCGAGGCCCGCAGTGCACCCAAGAATGCGTACTTGGAGTTGGAAGCCCAGCCTGCAATGATCACGCCATAGACTTCGATGGAAGTGATGGCCATCACCAACAACAGACCAGCATTCACATTCGCCAAGGCCACATCGGGGCCGAAAGGAATGGCCACCCAGGCAGCAAGGGCCGGCATGATGGCCATGACGGGCCCGAGAACAAACAGGCCCTTGCTGGCTGCCGTAGGCTGGATGATTTCCTTGGTCAGCAGCTTCAGTGCGTCAGCAATGGGCTGCAGCAGCCCCATCGGCCCCACGCGGTTGGGACCGTGGCGCACTTGCATGAAGCCCAGCAGCTTGCGCTCCCACAACGTGAGGTAAGCCACGGCACCCATGAGCGGCGCCAGGATGCAGACGATCTTGATCAGGATCCAGAGCACTGGCCAGACGATGCCGGTCCACCACCCAAAGGAGAGCAGGTTCAGGCCCGCGTTGTAGATCGCGTCGATCATGCGGCCACTCCTTCGCGTGCCATGCGTGCGTCGGCAGTGAGTTGCAGCGACGTAGAACGGCGCACCAAGCCGTCCAGTTGATAGATGGATGCCACGACCGGATCACCAGCTGCAGCCGTTGCGGCTGGCGACGCCTTCACTGCATTCGACAACTGTGCGGCGGGCACCTGCGTAACGGCACCGGCAGCGGCGTTCGTCGCACGGGCCAGAACATCCTGGGAGGTCTCAAAGTCGAAGCCTGGCACACCCAACAGGTTGGCCAGCACGCGCAGAACCTTCCAAGCGGGACGGGTATCGCCCAGAGGGCGCACCACGGCGTGGAAACCCTGTATGCGTCCCTCGGCGTTGACAAAGCTGCCCGAAGTTTCCGTGAACGGAGCAATTGGCAACAAAACGTCACTGAACTCCATGTTGGCCTTGAAGGGGCTCAACGTGACCACCATTTCTGCACCAGCAAGAGCAGTTGCAGCTTGAGCACCCGTCGCAGAATCATGGACGGGCTCGGTGTTCAGCAGCACCGCCGCCTTCAAACCACCGGAGAGCATTTGAGCCGCATTCAGTCCACCGTTGACAGGGTGAGCGCCCGCAAACTGCGCGCCCACCGTATTGGCGGCCTCTGTCAGGTAGCCCACCGTTGCACCAGTGTTCTCTGCAATCCAGTTGGCCCATGCAAGCAACTGCGTAGCTTGCGCGTGGTGCGCCGCCGCATTGCCCAGCAACACCGCCTTGCGCTCCCCGCCCAGCAGCGAGCGGGCGATGGCCTGGGCGGCCTCGTTGGCCGCGCTGGCACCTTGCGGAGCGGGAATGCCCTTTTCATGGGCGATGGCGGAAGCAATGCCTCCGAGCATCTCGACCCACTGGACGGCACCTTGTGCCACAAATGTCTGCACCGGCATGGCCCAGTCATGGGATACCGAAGCGATGGCACTGACCTGGCAGCCATGGCGGGCCGCCTGACGGATGCGCTGCGCAAACAACGGATGGTCCTTGCGCAGGTTGGAACCCACGACCAGCACACGCTGGAGCGTGGACAACGAAGCGATGGACGTACCGAGCCAGCGAATACCTTCGGGAGCAGCGAACTCGGCGTTGCGCAGACGATAGTCGATGTTGTCGCTACCAAGACCGCGCACCAGGGCGCTGGCCAGATACAACTCTTCCAACGTACTGTGAGGACTCACCAGCGCACCAATGCTGGCAGCGCCGTGGTCGTTCTTGATGTTCTTGAGGCCATTGGCCACGTATTCCAACGCAGTCTGCCAGTCGACTTCCTTCCACACCCCGCCCTGCTTGAGCATGGGCTGGGTCAGGCGGTCGTCACCGTTGAGCGATTCATAGGAGAAACGGTCGCGGTCGGCAATCCAGCATTCGTTAACAGCCTCGTTTTCAAACGGGACAACGCGCATGACCTTGTGGTTCTTGACCTGAACAATCAGGTTAGCGCCGGTGGAGTCATGTGGACTCACCGAGCGGCGGCGCGACAGTTCCCAGGTGCGGGCGCTGTAACGGAAAGGCTTGCTGGTCAATGCACCCACGGGGCAGATGTCGATCATGTTGCCCGACAGTTCGGAGTCCACCGTGTCGCCGGTGACCGTGGTGATTTCCGAATGCTCGCCACGATGGATCATGCCGAGTTCCATCACGCCCGCCACTTCCTGGCCGAAGCGCACGCAACGGGTGCAGTGGATGCAGCGGCTCATCTCCTCCATGGAGATCAGCGGGCCCACGTCCTTGTGGAACACCACGCGCTTTTCTTCCTCGTACCGCGAGGAGGAGCCACCGTAGCCCACGGCCAGATCCTGCAACTGGCACTCGCCGCCCTGGTCGCAGATGGGGCAGTCCAGAGGGTGGTTGATGAGCAGAAACTCCATGACCGACTGCTGCGCCTTGATGGCTTTGTCGCTCTTGGTACGCACGATCATGCCCTGCGTGACCGGCGTGGCGCAGGCTGGCATGGGCTTGGGAGCCTTCTCCACGTCCACCAGGCACATGCGGCAGTTGGCGGCGATCGAAAGCTTCTTGTGGTAGCAGAAATGCGGAATGTAAGTGCCAGCCTTTTCAGCCGCATGCATCACCATGCAGCCCTCGGCGACTTCCACTTTCTGACCGTCCAGTTCAATTTCAACCATATGTTTTCTCGCGATCAGACGGAAGTCGCGGCTTGTGGAGCCTTGTTCCGGATCAGTGCCTCAAACTCGGGACGGAAGTGTTTGATCATGGCGCGCACAGGCATGGCGGCAGCATCACCCAGCGCACAGATGGTGCGGCCCTGGATGTTGTCCGCCACCGAATTGAGCAGATCCAGGTCACCCTCACGACCCTGGCCATGCTGGATGCGATCGATCACGCGCCACATCCATCCCGTGCCTTCACGGCAGGGCGTGCACTGGCCGCAGGATTCATGCGAATAGAAATACGACAGGCGCAGCAGACTTTCGACCATGCTCCGGGAATCGTCCATGACGATCACGGCACCAGAGCCCAGCATGGAGCCAGCCTTGGCGATGGAGTCGTAGTCCATCGTGCATTCCATGATGACGGATGCAGGCAAGACAGGGGCCGATGAACCACCAGGAATCACCGCCTTGAGTTGACGGCCTTTGCGCACGCCACCGGCCAGTTCCAGCAGCTTGGCAAATGGGGTACCCAACGGCACCTCATAGTTGCCTGGCTTTTCGACGTCACCAGACACCGAGAAAATCTTGGTGCCGCCGTTGTTGGGCTTGCCGCACTCCAGATAAGCCGCACCGCCATTGCGGATGATCCAAGGCACAGCCGCAAAGGTTTCCGTGTTGTTGATGGTGGTGGGCTTGCCATACAGGCCAAAGCTGGCCGGAAACGGTGGCTTGAAACGGGGTTGCCCCTTTTTGCCTTCCAGCGATTCGAGCAATGCAGTTTCTTCACCGCAAATGTAGGCACCAAAACCGTGGGCTGCGTGCAGCTGAAAGCTGAAACTGCTGCCCAGGATGTTGTCGCCCAGATAACCTGCTGCCCGCGCTTCTTCCAGAGCGGCTTCAAACCGTTCGTAGGTCTGGAAGATCTCGCCATGGATGTAGTTGTAGCCCACCGAGATGCCCATCGCATAGGCTGCGATGATCATGCCTTCGATGACGATGTGCGGGTTGAACTGCAGGATGTCACGATCCTTGCAAGTACCAGGCTCACCCTCATCGGAATTGCACACCAGATATTTTTGGCCTGGGAACGAGCGGGGCATGAAGCTCCACTTGAGACCCGTAGGAAAGCCTGCACCACCCCGGCCACGCAAGCCAGACTCCTTGACAGTGGCAATGACCTGATCCTGCGTCAGGCCCTCTTCACCATCCTTGCCCAGGATACGACGCAGCGCCTGATAGCCACCACGCGCTTCGTAGTCCTTGATGCTCCAGTTGCTGCCATTCAGGCCCACATAGATTTGGGGGTTGATATGGCGGTCATGGAAACAGGTCTGAACGCCCGTAGCCTGGAACTGGGAGAGTATTTGTGCTGCCGTGGTCATCACTGGCCCTCCGCGGCCCGCAGGCCGTCAACGAGCTGGTCGAGCTTGTCGTTGTCCATGAAGCTGCACATCGTGCGATCGTTCACCAGCATCACAGGCGCATCAGCGCAAGCACCCAGGCATTCGCATTGCTGCAGAGTGAACAGGCCGTCAGGTGTGGTCTCGCCCATCGAAACACCCAGCTTCTTTTCCAGGTGATGCAGCGCATTTTGCCCGTCGCGCAACTGGCAGGGTAAATTGGTGCACACGTTGAGCTTGTACTTGCCCACCGGTTGCTGGTTGTACATGTTGTAGAAGGTCGTGACTTCGTGCACGGCGATCTGCGCCATGCCCAGATAGTCGGCGATCACTGCCTCGCTCTCGGCGCTGACATAGCCCTGCTCTTGCTGAACGATGGACAAGCACGCCATCACCGCAGACTGCTTCTGGTCTGCGGGGTACTTGGCCACTTCGCGCGCAAACCGCGCCTTGGTCGCTTCGGTAATCATCGGTCAATCTCTCCGAACACGATATCCATGGTGCCAATGATGGCGACAGCATCCGCGATCATGTGTCCACGCGCCATTTCGTCGAGCGTGGCCAGATGCGCAAAACCCGGTGCCCGGATCTTGAGGCGGTAAGGCTTGTTGGCACCATCGCTCACCAGGTAGATACCGAACTCGCCCTTGGGGTGCTCCACAGCCGCGTAAGCCTCGCCTTCGGGGACGTGGAAGCCTTCCGTGAAGAGCTTGAAATGGTGGATCAGCTCTTCCATGTTCGATTTCATGGATTCACGCGCAGGCGCGGCAACCTTGTGATTGTCGGTGATCACCGGGCCGGGGTTGGCCTTGAGCCAGTCCACGCATTGCTTGATGATGCGATTGGACTCGCGCATCTCCTGCACACGCACCAGGTAGCGGTCGTAGCAGTCGCCGGTCTTGCCCACTGGCACATCGAAATCCACACGGTCGTATACGTCGTATGGCTGGGTCTTGCGCAGGTCCCAGGCGATACCGGAGCCACGGAGCATGGGGCCGGTCATACCCAGATTCAGGGCTCGCTCGGGGGGCACCACGCCGATGCCTACCGTTCGCTGCTTCCAGATGCGGTTGTCTGTGAGCAGTGTTTCGTATTCGTCCACACAGCCTGGGAAACGCTGGGTGAAATCGTCGATGAAGTCCAGCAGAGACCCTTGACGATTCTGGTTCAACGCCTCCAGCGCCTTGGCATTCTTGATCTTGCTGACCTTGTACTGCGGCATGCTGTCGGGCAGATCGCGGTAGACGCCGCCCGGACGGAAATAGGCCGCATGCATGCGCGCGCCAGAAACCGCCTCGTACATGTCGAACAGGTCTTCCCGCTCGCGGAAGGTGTAGATCAGGATGGTGGAGCTGCCGCAGTCGTTACCGTGCGAGCCCAACCACATGAGGTGGTTCAGCAAGCGCGTGATCTCGGAGAACATCACGCGGATGTACTGCGCGCGCACCGGCACTTCCAGGCCCAGCAGCTTCTCGATGGCAAGGCAGTAGGCGTGCTCGTTGCACATCATCGACACGTAGTCCAGCCGGTCCATGTAGGGCAGTGACTGGATGTAGGTCTTGTGCTCGGCCAGCTTCTCGGTGGCGCGATGGAGCAGACCGATATGCGGGTCAGCGCGTTGCACAACCTCGCCGTCCAGCTCCAGCACCAGGCGCAACACACCGTGCGCCGCAGGGTGCTGCGGACCAAAGTTCAGGGAGTAGTTCTTGATTTCAGCCATGATGGATCACATGAGGCGCGAGGCGGCTCAGTGCAGGCCTCCGTACTTGTCTTCGCGGATGATGCGGGGCGTGATTTCCCGCGGCTCGATGGACACGGGTTCATACACGACACGGCGCTGCTCGGCGTCGTAACGCATTTCGACATGTCCAGACAAGGGGAAATCCTTGCGGAAAGGGTGCCCGATAAATCCGTAGTCCGTGAGAATGCGGCGCAGGTCGTTATGACCATCAAACACGATGCCAAACAGATCGAAGGCTTCGCGTTCGTACCAGTTGGCTGCATTCCACAACTCGGCTACCGAAGCAACAACCGGGAAATCATCGTCTTGGCAGAACACCTTCACGCGCACTCGCTGGTTGAGGCTGACCGACAACAAGTGCGACACCACACAGTAGCGTGCACCCTCGTGGGCTGCATCGCCATATGCAGAATAGTCCACACCGCACAAATCGATCAGCTGCTCGAAACGGCAACCTTCCGAGTCGCGCAGCAAGCGCATCGCATCCAGATAGTCCGCAGCAGCGACCACCAGGGTGACCTCATCGAGAGCGACCGAAATCTGGCGCACTTTGGCACCCAGCGCCGCAGAGATATTCTCTTTAAGCTTCTCAGGCCGAATGGCAACAGCTGTCATCATCAACCCTTCAGACACGAGCAATGGTGTTGGTGCGGCGGATCTTCTGCTGCAGCTGGATGATCCCGTAGATCAGAGCTTCTGCCGTCGGAGGGCAACCTGGCACATAAACATCCACCGGCACGATGCGGTCACAACCGCGCACCACCGAATAGCTGTAGTGGTAATAACCACCACCATTGGCACACGAACCCATCGACAAGACCCAGCGCGGCTCGGACATCTGGTCGTACACCTTGCGCAGTGCGGGGGCCATCTTGTTGCACAGCGTGCCCGCCACGATCATCAGGTCGGACTGACGAGGGCTGGCACGGAACACTTCCGCACCAAAACGACCGATGTCATACCGGGCCGCCGCAGCGTGCATCATCTCCACAGCACAGCAAGCCAGACCAAACGTCATCGGCCACAGAGAACCGGTCTTGGCCCAGTTCACCACGGAGTCGTAACTCGTGGTGATGAAGCCTTCCTTCATCACGCCTTCAATCATTGCATTGTCCTTGTTGAAGTCCGCTCATTCCCAATCCAGGGCACCCTTTTTCCATTCGTAGGCAAAACCCACGACCAGAATGGCCAGGAAAATCACGACCGCCACAAAACCGGCCACGCCCACCTCGTGCAGCGTGACCGCCCACGGGAAAAGGAATGCGATTTCCAGGTCGAACAGAATGAAGAGAATGGCCACGAGGTAGTAGCGCACATCGAATTTCATGCGCGCATCCTCGAAGGCTTCAAAGCCACATTCGTAGGGAGAGTTCTTTGCGGCATCCGGGCGGTTGGGGCCCAGTATGTAGCCGAGTACAAGGGGGACAACGCCTACGGCGATGCCGACCAAGATGAACAAAAGGACGGGGAGGTACTGATCGAGGTTCATCTTGAGGATGTGCTCACCGCTGTGGCCTTGCCCGTCAGGACCCGAGCCGGGTCATGCAGGCAGGCCTTTGTTTTGGTGCCGTCGGCGAGACTCGAACTCGCACAGCTTTCGCCACTACCCCCTCAAGATAGCGTGTCTACCAATTTCACCACGACGGCTGATTTTTGCATCTGGATGGCATGAGGAACCTTGCGGCTTTGGCTTTCCAGACAATCCAGAATTCTACTCCGGAAAAACCCTGCTTCGGCCCTGCGGGCCGAAATTCAGTTCAATTATTTGGTCGGGATCTGCGCGGCGCCCGAAGCGGGAGCGGCAGGCGCTGCAGGCACCTCAGAAGCAGGTGCGCCGGCAGGCACGGCAGCGGCGGGCGTTTCCAGAACGCTGCCCGAACTGGCGGGACGAGCGTTGCCAAAGTAGGCCAACGCGAGCGTAGAAACAAAGAACACTGCAGCCAGCACGGCCGTGGTACGGGACAGGAAGTTGGCGCTGCCGCTGGCGCCAAAGAGGCTGCCCGAACTGCCGCTGCCGAAAGCCGCCCCCATGTCGGCTCCCTTGCCATGCTGAATCAAGATCAGGCCGATCATGGCCAGGGCCGCCAACATCTGCACCGCCAAAATCACATTCACGATCACGTTCATTCTCTGTTCACTCCTGATTGAATTGTTTGACTCGCAGCCGCCTCAACGGGCGGCCGCAATGATTTGTAGAAAGTCGGGCGCCTTCAGCGAAGCCCCACCGACCAGGCCACCGTCGATATCGGGCTGCGCCAGCAATTGGGCTGCATTGGCCGCATTCATGCTGCCGCCGTACAGCAACCGGATGCGGTCCGCATGCTCGCTCGCTGCTGCCAACTGGGTGCGCAGCACGGCATGCACAGCTTGCGCCTGCTCCGGCGACGCAGTGCGACCCGTGCCAATGGCCCACACTGGCTCGTAAGCCACCACGATCTCGCTGATGCAATGACCGTTGAGATGAATTACCGCTGCGAGTTGCCGCTTGACCACCGCCTCGGTCAGTCCCGCTTCACGCTCCTGCAGTGTTTCCCCCACACAGACCACCGGCGTCACACCGGCCGCCAGCGCGCGCTGGGCCTTCTCCGCCACAATCGCGTCCGTTTCATCATGGTACTGGCGGCGCTCAGAGTGCCCCACCAGCGCATAGCGCACACCAAAATCCTTCAGCATGGCCACCGATACCTCACCAGTGTAGGCACCCACCTCGTGCGAAGACACATCCTGCGCTGCCACCGCAATGGCAGTGCCAGCCGTCAACGCCTGCACCTGCGCCAGATAAGGCGCTGGCACTGCGACGGCCACATCACAAGCCACATCTGCAGCACCCGCAATCAAGGCCTTCAACAAAGCTTCGTTGGCAGCGAGGCTGCCATTCATCTTCCAGTTGCCAGCGATGAGTTTTTTCTTGTTGTTCATGATTACCACGTCAAAACAATCTTGCCAACGTGCTGGTTGGACTCCATCAGCGCATGGGCTTGTGCCGCATCCGCAGCAGCAAACGTGCTGTGGATGACCGGACGCACCTTACCCGCTGCCAGCAAGGGCCAGACATGCTCACGCAGCGCCCGTGCAATCGCACCCTTGAAAGCCACGGGACGCGGACGCAGTGTGGACCCTGTGATGGTGAGCCGCTTGCGCAGCACCAACCCGGCATTGAAACCGCTCTGCACACCCCCTTGCACGGCGATGATGACGATCCGGCCGTCCTCGGCCAGGCATTCGACCTCGCGGGCGACATAGTCACCTGCCACCATATCGAGCACCACATCAACACCACGCGCCTCGGTGATTCGTTTCGCCTCGGCCACAAAGTCCTGAGACTTGTAGTTGACGGCGTGGTGCGCGCCCAGCGCCAGACAAGCTGCACACTTGTCATCGCTCCCAGCGGTGGCAATCACGGTAGCACCGAAGGCACGTGCCAGCTGAATAGCCGTCACGCCAATGCCACTCGTACCGCCTTGCACCAGGAAGGTTTCACCGGCTTGCAAACGCGCACGGTCAAAGACATTGCTCCACACCGTGAAGAACGTCTCCGGAAGTGATGCAGCCTCTACGTCACTGAAGCCGTCAGGCACCGGCAGGCATTGCACCACCGGCGCCACACACCACTGGGCATAACCACCACCCGCCACCAAGGCGCAAACACGGTCACCCACACGAATGCCCGCCTCTGCCATCGCCAAAGCATCGCCCGACTCAACCACCCCCGCGACCTCCAGCCCCGGAAGATCCGAGGTGCCAGGAGGCGGCGCATAGTGGCCCATTCGCTGCAATACATCAGGGCGGTTGATGCCACTGGCCGCAACGCGGATCAGCAGCTCACCCGCACCCGCTACAGGAGCGGGGCGCTCACCCAGACGCAGCACCTCAGGCCCACCAAACGATGTGATCTCAACAGCATGCATAACGGGGTTTACCGAATATGGATTCAGATGATTTAGGCCGCTAGCGCATGATTTATATGCACCAGCAGCTACCAAATCAATAGCAGATCAACAATTTAGCCATTCACCTGGACAGACGCACCGTCTGCAGGCAGGGCCTGCTGCTGTTGCTGCTCTGCGGGATGACGGCCGCCATCACGACCGTGATCACGGCGGGGTTCGCGATCGCCACGTTCTGCAGGCGCTGGACGGTCGCCGCCACCGGCGGGACGATCTGCCAACACCTTCATGGACAGCTTGATGCGGCCCTTTTCGTCGGTTTCCATGACCTTGACCTTCACGATCTGGCCTTCGGTCAGGTAGTCGGACACTTTTTCGACGCGCTCGTGAGCGATCTGGCTGATGTGCAGCAGACCATCCTTGCCAGGCAGCAGATTGATCAGCGCGCCAAAGTCGAGGATCTTGGTCACAGGGCCTTCGTAGATCTTGCCGATCTCGACTTCTGCCGTGATCTGCTCGATGCGCTTCTTGGCTTCGTCGGCCTTCGCAGCGTCTGTAGCGGCGATGGTGATGGTGCCGTCTTCCTCGATGTTGATCTGGCAGCCAGTTTCTTCGGTCAGCGCACGGATCACAGCGCCGCCCTTGCCGATCACGTCACGGATCTTCTCGGGGTTGATCTTCATGGTGTACAGCTTGGGCGCGAAGTTCGACACTTCGGTCTTGGCTTCACCCATGGCCTCCTGCATCTTGCCCAGGATGTGCATGCGCGCTTCCTTGGCCTGGGCCAGTGCCACTTGCATGATTTCCTTGGTGATGCCCTGGATCTTGATGTCCATCTGCAAGGCCGTGATACCGCCCGTGGTACCCGCCACCTTGAAGTCCATGTCACCCAGGTGATCTTCATCGCCCAGGATGTCGGTCAGCACGGCGAAACGGTTGGCGTCCTTGATCAGCCCCATCGCAATACCGGCCACGTGGGCCTTCATGGGCACGCCGGCATCCATCAGCGACAGGCAGCCGCCGCAAACCGAAGCCATCGACGAGGAACCGTTGGACTCAGTGATTTCCGACACCACACGCATGGTGTAGGGGAATTCTTCCTTGGTCGGCAGAACAGCCACCAGAGCACGCTTGGCCAGACGGCCGTGGCCGATTTCGCGGCGCTTGGTCGAGCCCATGCGGCCCACTTCGCCGGTGGCGAAGGGAGGCATGTTGTAGTGCATCATGAAGCGGTCTTCGTACTCGCCAGCCAGCGCATCGATGCGCTGTGCATCACGCTCGGTGCCCAGCGTGGTAACGACCAGCGCCTGGGTTTCGCCACGCGTGAACAGGGCCGAGCCGTGGGCACGGGGCAGCACGCTGTTGCGGATCTCGATGGGGCGCACGGTGCGCGTATCGCGGCCGTCGATGCGGGGCTCGCCAGCCAGGATCTGGCTGCGCACGATGCCCGCTTCGATGTCGAACAGCATGCCTTCAACCTTGACGGCGTCGAACTCAACACCATCGGCCTTCAACGCTGCCATCACGGCTGCATAGGCTTCGCGGCAGGCCTGGGTGCGGGCTTGCTTGTTGCGGATCTGGTAGGCAGCGCGCAGCTTGTCGTCGGCCAGCGCCACCACCTTGGCGATCAGTGCTTCGTCCTTGGCAGGCGCTTCCCATTGCCACACGGGCTTGCCCGCGTCGCGCACCAGATCGTGAATGGCGTTGATGGCCACATTGCCTTGCTCGTGACCGAACACCACGGCACCCAGCATGATTTCTTCAGACAGCTGCTGGGCTTCGGATTCGACCATCAGCACTGCGGCTTCGGTACCCGCCACCACCAGATCCATCTGCGAGTTCTTGCGCGCAGTCTGGCCAGGGTTGAGCACGTACTCGCCGTTGATATAACCCACGCGTGCGGCACCAATGGGGCCGTTGAACGGAATGCCAGAGATGGCCAGGGCAGCACTGGTAGCGATCAACGCAGCGATGTCGGCATCCACTTCAGGGTTCAGCGACACCGTGTGGATCACCACGTGCACTTCGTTGAAGAAACCTTCGGGGAACAGCGGACGGATCGGGCGGTCGATCAGGCGGCTGGTCAGGGTTTCGTGCTCGCTGGGCTTGGCTTCGCGCTTGAAGAAGCTGCCAGGGATCTTGCCGGCCGCGTACGTCTTCTCGATGTAGTCCACCGTCAGGGGAAAGAAGTCCTGGCCGGGCTTGGCGGACTTGGAGGCGACCACAGTGGCCAGCACCACGGTGTCGTCAATATTCACCAGCACGGCGCCAGAGGCCTGGCGGGCGATTTCGCCGGTTTCCATGATGACGGTCTTGTCACCCCATTGGAAGGTCTTGGTGACTTTGTTGAAAATGCTCATGTTCAGCTCCTGTTTTAATAGCTGGTAGTGCCCTACCAAATTGTCTTGGAGAGCAATTCAGAACACGATGCCATTCCAGGGAAGTTCTGCGCCAGGCAGTAACAACAACTTCATTGGAATGACACAGCTTCGCTCTGTTTTGCGGCTCCGAAGTAAAAAACGCCTGAGCTAGCGGACTAACCCAGGCGTTTTGGCATGCAATGAAGATTACTTGCGCAGACCCAACTTGGCGATCAGCGCGGTGTAACGGTCAGCGTCCTTGGCCTTCAGGTAGTCCAGCAGCTTACGACGGCGGCTCACCATGCGCAGCAGGCCACGGCGACCATGGTGGTCCTTGGCGTGCGTCTTGAAGTGGGGAGTCAGTTCGTTGATGCGAGCGGTCAGCAGGGCCACTTGCACTTCTGGGCTACCAGTGTCATTGGCAGCACGGGCGTTCGCCTTGACGACTTCGGCCTTGATGGAGGATGCGATCATGTTTTTCCTTGAATGTGGCCTGCCGCAGGCGGAAGACCATGGTTTTTACTTGCGCCAGCAGCTGGAACGGCCGCAGGCGTGCGTCTTGCACCATGCAAAACCCACGGATTATAACCCGAGGCCCCCAATTCGCCTCTGCCCGGCCTATCGGCACATTGCCAATCCGATCTCGCCGGACCAGAACACGGGGGCTTGCTGCTGCCCTTCGCCGCCGGTGTAGCGTAGAGGATACGCCGCAGCACAGGCCTCATCGGCGTGAGCCCGCCTCGACGCATTGCAGCCCAAGCCCACCTTAAGATCACTCGGCGCCCCGGCATCCCAACATTCACTCCCCCGGACCACTCAACATGCCATTCCCCCCGGCCCTCCACCCCTCGACCAACGTGGCACTGCGCAAGGTTATCGCTCCCCTGCTTTTGTGGATGCTGGCCCTTGGCCTCGGGCTGCATACCGGGGCAAGCCACGCCACCACCAAAAATGCGACCCAAAGCGGCCATAGCGAAGTGAGCAAGAAAAAGAAATCCACCAAGGTGAAACAGGAGCGAAGCTCATCCGAGGAGAGCCGCTCGGAACGCGACCGCCGGCTGTATCGGGAGTGCAAGGGGCGCGCCAATGCGGGCGCCTGCCTCGGATACACCCACAAACCGTGACCCCACACACCACGCTGCCAAGCCTGAAGTCATCCGCATCCCTCAGAGACACCCCGGGGCGTGGCGCCGGCGGTGCGAAAAGGCCGTGGCTTGTTCAGGCGTTGGCCGCTGTGATCCCCCAGCGCGCGAGCGCTGCATCGTCACTCACCCGTGCATCCACCCAGCGAGCGCCATGTGAGGTTTGCTCCTTTTTCCAGAACGGCGCCTGGGTCTTGAGGTAGTCCATCAAAAACTCGCAGGCCTGAAAACTCTGACCCCGGTGGGCACTGGTCACCGCCACCAGCACGATCTGGTCCAGGGGCTGCAGAAGACCCACCCGGTGAATCACGCGGGCGCCAAAAATATCGAAGCGCCGAAAGGCCTCGTCCACCATGGCTTCGATGGATTTTTCGGTCATGCCAGGGTAGTGCTCCAACTCCATGGAGGACACCTGATCCCCCTCGTTGCGATCACGGACGGTGCCCACGAAGCTGCAGACAGCGCCCACACCCTTGTTCTCACGACGCAAGGTAGCGATTTCGGTGGACAGGTCAAAGTCCTCGGTCTGAATGGAAACACGGGGCAAGGTCATGACAAAAGGCTCTCAGCAGGGAGTGTGGAGTTCAGACAGGAAGTCGCGTCAGGGCGAACGATGCAGCCGTGGTGCAGCCAGCAGGGCGCGTTCTTCCTCCACCACCTTGTTCAACTGCGCCAGTGCGGGCGATGAGGGCAACTGCGCCAGCAATGCCTGCAGCCGCGTGACGTCGCCCACGGTCGGTGCCACCTTGATCTGAGCAATGGCAGCGGGCAGGTTGCCGCCCCGAACCAACGCCAGCACCTTGGCGGGCCATTCACTTTTATTGCGTGCCATAGATTGGTAATAACGTTTGTCTGTACGATTCGCCCGCACTGTACCCGCATGCGATCCGGTACGTGATCTTCCAAGCCCTTTCCACCCATGGCCACACAAACGATTCAGACCGATCTCTACAAGCTCTACCCATCCCCGCGCAATACGGTCCGCGATGTGTTCGAGCACCAGGTCTTCGTGCCCCACCCCTACGCCATCATTGACTTGGATGTGATGGAGCTGGCGGGCAAAACGACGCTGTTTGGCGCCTGCCGCCTGTCGGACATGAAAATGGGCCAGGTGGTGACTTTCGAGCTGACCTCCGATCAGGCCAAGTTCGAGCGGCTGTTCACCCCCGACTAAACCACCCCATGGATGACGACAACCAGATCCACGTGCCGCCCTCCTTCATGGCGGTTTACACCGACACCCGAGGGCGCCTGACGGAAAAGGCGAACGACGTGCGCGCCCGCTACGAACTGTGCGAAGACCTGGCAGGCCACCTGGTGGAGCACGCGCAGACGCTGTACCACGTGCAGGCGCCTTCCGAGACCGAGATCCTGCAGCGCATCCACGCGGGGCTGTGCACGGCCGAATCTGGCGTGGCGGTGGCAGAAGCGACATGGATCGTCACCCGGCTGGCCGAGCTGCTGGTGTGGCAATGCCCCGTGCTGGTGCCGCCGCAGCCTGAATCAGCAGCCAACGCTGCCCGGCCACCGCAGGCAGGCTGACCAACCTTGGGACACGGTGGGCACTTGGCTATACTGCGGCCCATGTCCACGCACACCACCTTTGCCGCGACCGCCGCACCTGCGGTGGCGTTGCAGTGCGTGGGCAAAACCAAAAAACCAGAGCTCATCTGATCGGAGCTGTGGTTCCGTCCGGATGAGCGACGGAACCACCTGGTAGAGAAATTTCCTTTTCTCTTTTCACTCCCCGGCATTCCGCGCGCGCCCCCTCCGGACGGCTCTTCCCCTGGTCGACCCCTGAAAGGACGCTTCGCATGTCTGCCACCGATACCGCTACCTCCCACCAGCCGCTGTTCAGCGGGCTCTGGATCGCCTTGGTCACACCATTCAAGGACGGCGCCGTGGACCACCCGGCCCTTGCCGCACTCACCACCCGGCTGCGTGCCGACGGCGTTGCGGGCTTCGTTGCCTGCGGCTCGACCGGTGAGGCCGCGGCCCTCGACAAGGCCGAGCAACTGCAGGTGCTGGAGACCGTGCTCAGCGCCGCCCAGGGTTTGCCAGTTGTGATGGGCGTGTCGGGTTACCACCAGGGCCAGGTGCTGGAGCAGGTGCAGGCCCTTGCACACCACCCGGTGGCAGGCCTGCTGGTGTCCGCCCCGCACTACATCCGCCCCTCGCAGGAGGGCCTGCTGCACTGGTTCCGCACTCTGGCCGACGCCAGCGCGGTGCCCCTGCTGATCTACGACATTCCGTACCGCACGGGTGCCACGCTCACCACCGAAACGCTGCTGGCGCTGGCGGCGCATCCGCGCATAGAGGCCATCAAGGACTGTGGCGGCAACACGGCCAAGACGCAGGCCCTGATCGCCGATGGCCGGCTGCAGGTGCTGACGGGCGAAGACGCGCAGATCTTCCATACGCTGGCCCTCGGCGGCGCAGGCGCCATCTCTGCCTGTGCACACTGGCAGACGCCGCTTTTTGTGGAGTTGATGGCATTGCTGCGTCAGGGTGACCTGCCCGCAGCCCGTCATTTGTGGCAGGCCTTGCAACCCTGGGTGGAAGCGTGTTTTGCAGAGCCCAACCCTGCCCCGCTCAAGGCCATGCTGGCGCGTGCAGGGTGGATGCACAGTGAACTGCGCGCGCCGATGATGCCGGCCTCAAAGGCGCTGCAAGATCGTTTGAAGGCGCTTTGAGGTGACGTGCTGGCGAGCGCGGGAGCGCCCTGGCTAACCGCCCGTCACCGGGGGGAAGAAAGCCACCTCGGCCCCATCGGCCAGGGTGGCGGACTCGTCGCTCAAGGTCTGGTTCAGTGCCATGCGCACGGCCCGGCCCCGCGCCAGGCTGCTGGCGTGGGCACCACCGCGTGCAATGAGCTCGTCGCGCAAGGCCCCCAGCGTGGTGGCAGCGGTTTCGACCGCCTCGCTGCCTTGCCCAATGGCCTCACGGATCGAGGCGAAGTAGCGCACAGAGACCTTCATCCCAGCAACTCCGAAAACGCGATAAACCGCACCATATCGCCTGGCGCAATCGTCTGGCCCGCCGGGTTGTCCGCCACGCCATCACCCCAGGCGGCCGAAGTGAGCACACCCGAACTCTGGTTGTTGAACAGGTCCAGTCCGCCCGCCGCGTTGTGCCGCACGCGCAGAAATTCGCGGCGTTTATCGGCTTTGGGCCAGGTGAAATCGGCACGCACCGCCACGGCCTGCGGAGTCACGTCCTGCACGCCCTGCAGCCGCAGCACAAAAGGCTGCACCAGCAATGCAAAGGTCAGAAAGCTAGACACCGGGTTGCCGGGCAGGCCCATGAAATGGGCAGCACCGCCTTCACGCGGGATCTGGCCATAGGCAAACGGCTTGCCAGGCTTCATCGCGATTTGCCACAGGTCCAGCGTGCCCAGAGTCTCCACAGCAGGCTTGATGTGGTCTTCCTCACCCACGCTCACGCCGCCGCTGGTCAGGATCAGGTCGTGCGCGCTGCTGGCCTGGCGCAGGGCGTCGATGGTGGCCTCGCGCCGGTCGGGCACGATGCCCAAGTCGGTCACCTCGCAGCCCAGGCGTAGCAGCATCGCACGCAGGAAAAAGCGGTTGCTGTTGTAGATGGCACCGGGGCGCATCTGCTCGGGCGGGACTTCGCCGGGCATGACCAGTTCATCGCCCGTGGACAACAGCGCCACGCGCGGGCGCCGCACGACCTGCAGCTGGTGCTGACCGATGCTGGCCGCCAGGCCCAGTTCGGCCGGAGTGAGACGCGTGCCAGCCGACAGCACCACCGCACCCCGGGTGATGTCTTCGCCCGCGCTGCGGATCCACTGCCCGGCTTGGGGAACGGCGTTGATACGCACCGAGCCCAGGCCATCGGCCGCCGCAAGGGCTTCACAGTCTTCCTGCATCAGGATGGCATCGGCGCCTGCAGGCACTGGCGCACCGGTGAAGATGCGCGCTGCCGTGCCGGGCTGCAGTGGGTCGCCCGCACTGCCCGCAGGAATGCGCTGCGACACCGGCAACACCACCCCTGCCGCCGCCACATCAGAGCGGCGCACGGCGTAACCATCCATCGAGCTGTTGTCCTGGGGAGGCACGTGCAAAGCCGACACACAGCTCTGCGCCAGCACGCGGCCGTCGGCGTCAAAGGTGGTGACAGTGTCGGTGCCTGGCAGCGGCCGGGCGTGCGCCAGCAGGTCCGACAGCGCTTCGTCCAGCGGCTTGAGGGGCTTCATTGCGGGGCGCATGGCAGCGGCCCTCCATACAGTTCCCAGTTGTGCTCAAAGCGGTGTTCGTACTGGATGAGCCAGTCCACCACCTGATCGGGCGCGTTCAGGTCCAGCAAGGGCAATTGCGTGGAGACCGGCAGGCTCTCGGGGGCATCAGTGGCCACAGCCACCACAAAGTCGTCTTCGGGGTAACGCACGGGCTTGGCCACTTGCCCTGGCTCGGGGGCTCGCCAGACTTCGATCTTGAGCAGGTCGCTGTCCTTGAAACCCTCCACCAGCACCCAGTCCACGCCCTGGTACAGCTCCGCCAGCAGGTGGTGCACGCTGAGGGTGGCGGGCTGCTCGAACTCGCGCACTAGCATCAGGCGCTTGTCCGATGCCGCGACCACCTCGAAAGCCCCCGCCTCGCGGTGGCGGTAGGTGTCCTTGCCCGGGTGGTCCACATCAAAACTGTGATGTGCATGCTTGACCACCGACACTCGCAGGCCCCGCAGCCGCAGCGCGGGGATCAACTGCTCGACCAGCGTGGTCTTGCCACTGCCGGAAAACCCGGCAAAACCGACAACCTTCATCCACTGCTCCTTGATTAGCTATGTTATTTATAGCTTTAAGTGCATACCAGACTAGCGCCCGGGGCAATATTGACCACAAAAGAGCCTGTCCTGGCCCGCCCGGCATCTGCCGGCCGCTCACGCGGACAGGCAGGTACCGACCGTTCACCCCAACGCTGCAGGGGAGCAATGGCGTTCGATGTAGGCCTTGACCAAGTCCACATCAGCGGGCATCACCTGTACACGCTTGGGCAGGTCTTCGATGCCTGCAAACTTGGCAGGCCGCTCGGGCGCATGGCCCAGCGCTTCGACGATGGTTTCGGCAAACTTGATGGGCAGCGCCGTTTCCAGCACGATCATCGGTACGTTGGGGTCTTGGTGATGCTCCAGGGCCACCTTCACCCCGTCGGCGGTGTGGGTGTCAATGGTCACGCCATGGCGCTGATAGTTGTCGCGGATGGTGGCCAGGCGGTCGGCGTGGGTGCTCTTGCCACTTTCAAAACCGTATTTGGTGGCGGCATCGGCAAACAGCGGCTCCGCGCTCAAGTCAAAGCGGCCGTAGGTTTGCAATGCAGCGCCGAACAAGGCCTTGGTACGTTGGCCGTTGCGGCCCAGCAGGTCGAAAATGAAACGCTCGAAGTTGCTGGCCTTGCTGATGTCCATCGAAGGGCTGGACGTCTCGTGCGTGTCGGCACTGCTGCGCACGCGGTACACGCCGGTGCGGAAGAACTCGTCGAGCACGTCGTTTTCATTGGTGGCCACCACCAGCTTGGCAATGGGCAGGCCCATCATGCGCGCCACATGGCCCGCGCACACGTTGCCAAAGTTGCCCGATGGCACCGTGAAACTCACCTTCTGGTTGTTGGTCTCGGTGGCCTGGATGTAGCCCGCAAAGTAGTACACCACCTGTGCCAGCAGGCGCGCCCAGTTGATGGAGTTGACGGTGCCGATCTTGTACTTGTGCTTGAAGGCGTGGTCATTGGAGACGGCCTTGACAATGTCCTGGCAGTCGTCGAACACACCTTCGATGGCGATGTTGTGGATGTTCTCGTCCTGCAGGCTGAACATCTGCGCCTGCTGGAAGGCGCTCATGCGGCCGTGCGGGCTGGTCATGAAGACACGCACGCCCTGTTTGCCGCGCATCGCGTATTCGGCGGCGCTGCCGGTATCGCCACTGGTTGCGCCCAGGATGTTGAGCTGCTCGCCGCGGCGCTTGAGCTCGTACTCGAACAGGTTGCCCAGCAGCTGCATGGCCATGTCCTTGAAGGCCAGCGTAGGACCGTTGGACAGGGCTTCGAGCCACAGACTGTTTTCGAGGTGGCGCAGGGGCACTATCTCGCCCGTGCCAAACACTTCGGCGGTGTACGTCTTGGCGCAGATGGCCTTCAAATCGGCGGCAGGAATGTCGTCGATGTAGAGCGACAGGATCTGAAACGCCAGCTCGGCGTAGCCTTGCTCGTGGTAGGCCTTGCGCAGGCGCGTGAGCATGGCGTCATCCACCTGCGGGTAATGCTCGGGCAGGTACAGGCCACCATCGGGCGCCAGGCCTTCGAGCAGGATGTCGCAGAACTGTTTGCGGTCTGCATGGCCGCGGGTGCTGAGGTACTTCATGAAGGATTCCCGTCGGTATCGGTGAAGGTGGTGAACTGGCTAAAAGCTGATGCCGTACACACGGATGTCAATGTAGAGACGCGAGGCGATCAGCAGGAAGAACCCGCCGATCAGGATGAGCCAGTGCAGTGCCCGGTCCTGGCGGTTGTCGGTGCGCTCCAGCAGGACAAAGTACAGCCACGCGGCCAGAAAGCTGCCCACACCGTTGAGCAGGGCCTGCGTGCGCGACATGGCCCCGAACAGGGCCAATGCGACCAGCAGGCCGAACCAGAACGCCAGATGCCAGCGCGGCAAATCGACATGCGCCATCTTGAGCAGCGCCGACAGCGTGAGGGCGGCAACCAGAGTGGGCATGGCGAGGCAGCATCATGGTGTGGCGTGGCCCATCATCAGTTGAGTTCTTCCTTGCGAATGCGCGTGATGGGTGCCAGCACGGTCGGCAGCGCCTGCATTTGCGCAATGACGGCATCCATCGTGCCTTCGCGGGTGTCGTGGGTCAGGATGATCAGGTCGGTCTGCGTCGATCCCTCGCCGCCCACTTCGTCAGCCTCGCGCTGCAGCACGGCATCGATGCTCACGCCTGCCTCGGCCAGCAGGCCGGTGACCTTGGCCAGCACGCCAGCCTGGTCGGCGACGCGCAAGCGCAGGTAGTAGCTGGTGACCACTTCGCTCATCGGCAGCACGGGCAGCTGGTCCATGGCGCCCTGCAGCGTGTTGGCCTGGAAGGCCAGGTGCGGCACGCGGTGTTCAGGGTCGGCCGTGTGCAGGCGGGCGATGTCTACCAGGTCGGCGATCACGGCACTGGCGGTGGGCTCACTGCCTGCGCCCTTGCCGTAGTACAGCGTGGTGCCCACGGCATCGCCCTGCACCACCACGGCGTTCATCGCGCCTTCGACGTTGGCGATCAGGCGCTTGGAGGGTACGAGGCTCGGGTGCACGCGCAGCTCGATGCCCTTTTCGGCGCGCTTGGTGATGCCCAGCAGCTTGATGCGGTAGCCCAGTTGTTCTGCGTATTTGATGTCGGCGGCGGAGAGCTTGGTGATGCCTTCCACATAGGCCTTGTCGAACTGCACCGGGATGCCGAAAGCGATGGCGCTCATCAATGTCGCCTTGTGCGCGGCATCCACGCCTTCAATGTCGAAGGTGGGGTCGGCCTCGGCGTAGCCCAGGCGTTGCGCTTCTTTGAGCACCACGTCGAAGTCCAGGCCCTTGCTGCGCATCTCGGACAGGATGAAGTTGGTGGTGCCGTTGATGATGCCGGCGATCCACTGGATGCGGTTGGCCGTGAGGCCTTCGCGCAGCGCCTTGATGATGGGAATGCCGCCGGCCACGGCGGCCTCGAAGGCCACCATCACGCCCTTGGCCGATGCGGCCGCAAATATCTCGGTGCCATGCACGGCCAGCAGCGCCTTGTTGGCGGTGACCACATGCTTGCCTGCGGCAATGGCTTCGAGCACCAGTGCGCGTGCGATGCCGTAGCCGCCGATCAACTCGATCACGATATCGATGTCGGGGTTGGCGATGATGGCACGGGCGTCGTTGACGACCTGGATGCCGTCACCCACCACAGCCTTGGCGCGCGCTACGTCCAGGTCCGCCACCATGGTGATCTCGATGCCACGGCCAGCACGGCGGCTGATCTCGTCCTGGTTACGCTGCAACACGTTGAACACGCCGCTGCCGACGGTGCCGATGCCCAGAAGGCCTACTTGGATGGGTTTCATAGCAATGGGAAGGGAAAGAAAAACAATGATTCGGGAGGGATGTAGAGGGCGCGGTGTCGAGCAGCAGATCACTCAACGCGTGACATAGGTCGGCAACTGCCAGGCGCCACCCGCAAAGCCACGGCACATGCCGTCACCAGACTCGCTGCGCAGCACAAAACCCTGGCCATCGAACTGCCACTCACGCACCCACCAGCAGTCGCCAATGCCCCGGCCCTTCATCGCCGAATGCACCGTGCCCGAGGCCGGATCGAAATCGCCGTCCACGTCCTGCAAGGGCTCTGGCTTGTAGGGCGGGCGGTCGTTGGCCACCCACAGCAAGCTGCTGAAGTTGTAAGCGCCCATGCCACAGGGCACGGACAGCAGCACCTTGCGCTCCGTGAGCCGGTAGACCTGCACATTGGCGGGGTTGAACGCATCGTCGCCGTTGCACTGGCCTTCGGTACTGGCGCGGCCCAGCGCAGCCACCAGCGGCTTGGCCAGTGCGGCATCCCCCTTGCGCGCAGGCATCGGGGTCACAGCCTTGATGACCGGAGCAGGCAAAGACGGCAGCACGGAAGCCTCTGGCTTCGTGCCCTTGCGCACCAAGGCGCCCGGTGTGCCCACCCGGCCCTGGGCCTCGTCCATCTTGAGCAGAACCGCGGTGACACCCGCCAGTGACAGCACCCAACGGTCCTTGCCAGCGGCCACCGTGGCCTCTTCGCTCTTGAGCAGCTCCTGCAGCAGGCGGGGCACCTGCGCTGCAGGCACGCTGGGGGTGTCGCCCTTGAGCCCTGGCAAAGACAGTGTGCCCACCTTGAGGTGCAGCGACGCTGGAGTGGCTTTCTCGGTGGACACCTGCAGGTCCACCAGCACCGGCGTGTCAGGTCCCGCCTCGCGGGTCAGGCGCATGGAGACCGGCTCCGACTCGCCACTCTCCGACTGGTAGCCCACGGCCCTGCAAGTGCGGGTGTTGTCGCATTGCAAGGCCCAGTCCTTGTGCTGGAAGCTCACGGGCTCTTTGCCCTTGTCGGCAGCCTGCACAGCAGCGCCGTGCAAGCCCGCCGCCACCAGCCCACAGGCGGCGACATGCCGGGCCAGGTCAAGAACGGAGGGTCTGTGCATGGAGCGTATCGCCTTGTCTTCTGGGCAACGCGACGGATCAGGCTGCGACGGCCGCCACAGTGGTCTGCTTGCGCTTTCGGTATTGCTCCAGGAAGCGCGCCACGCGGCCAATGGCATCGCGCAGGTCGTCTTCATGGGGCAGGAACACGATGCGGAAATGGTCCGGAGCAGGCCAGTTGAAACCCGTGCCCTGCACCAGCATGACCTTCGTCTCCTGCAGCAACTCCAGGAAGAACTGCTGGTCGTCCTCGATGGGATACACCGCCGGGTCGAGGCGCGGGAACATGTACAGCGCGGCCTGAGGTTTCACACAGGTCACGCCCGGGATGGCCGTGATCAGTTCATAGGCCAGATCACGCTGCTTGCGCAGGCGGCCGCCCTCACAGACCAGTTCGTTGATGCTCTGGTAACCACCCAGCGCCGTCTGCACGGCCCACTGGCCAGGAACGTTGGCACAAAGTCGCATGTTCGAGAGCATGTTCAGGCCCTCGATGTAGTCCTTGGCGGGCTTCTTGTCGCCCGAGACCACCAGCCAGCCAGCACGGTAACCGCAAGACCGGTAGCTTTTGGACAGCGAGTTGAAGGTGAGCGTGAGCACATCCTCGCTCAGCGAGCCGATGGCCGTGTGCTTGGCGCCGTCGTACAACACCTTGTCGTACACCTCGTCCGCAAAGATCACCAGGCCGTGTTCGCGGGCGATGGCCACGATGCCCTTTAGCAACTCGACCGAGTACAGCGCACCCGTGGGGTTGTTGGGGTTGATGACCACGATGCCTTTGGTACGCGGCGTGATCTTGGCGCGGATGTCCTCCAGGTCGGGCATCCAGCCATTGGCCTCATCGCACAGGTAGTGCACCGGCGTGCCGCCCGACAGGCTGGCCGCAGCGGTCCACAGCGGGTAATCCGGCGATGGCAGCAACAACTCATCGCCAGTGTCCAGCAACGCGTTCGTTGCCATCACGATCAGTTCGCTGGCGCCGTTGCCCAGGTAGATGTCATCCAGCGCCACGCCCTTGATGCCCTGCTTCTGGGTCTCGTGCATCACGGCCTTGCGGGCGGCGAAGATGCCTTTGCTGTCCGAGTAGCCCGCCGAGTTGGGCAGGTTGCGGATCATGTCCTGCTGAATTTCTTCGGGGGCATCAAAGCCGAACACCGCCAGATTGCCGATGTTGAGCTTGATGATCTTGTGCCCATCCTCCTCCATCTGCTTGGCCGCGTCCATGATCGGGCCCCGGATGTCGTAACAAACATTGGCGAGCTTGGCGGATTTTTGGACGGTTTTCATGCGCTGACAGTAGTGCGGTGGGGTCAGGAGGCCGCCGGAGCCGGCGCCCTCAGGCGAAACCTATAATTTGACCACAGAACCGTTGCCATCCCCTGGCGCCGGGCGCAGCTGCCACACCCCGCAGCACCTGAGGCCCACCACTTCCTGCCATGAAATTCCAGCCCGACCGCTCCAACGCTCAGACCATCAGCGGCTACGGCCCCGGCTGGATCGGCATCGACGCCGACAAGATCACCCACAGCGTCATCATCGGGTCGGCAGGCCTGCGCCAGCCCTGGCCCTGCTCCCGCTTTGAGGATCTGACCCCGGAGCATTTCGCCCAGTTGGCCGGACTGGAAACCGAACTGGTCATTTTTGGCAGCGGGCTGCGCAATCGTTTTCCCCCGCCCGCATGGCTGGCTCCCCTGATGGCGCGGCGACTCGGGCTGGAGACCATGGACACCCAGGCAGCATGCCGCACCTACAACATCCTGGCGAGCGAAGGACGCAACGTGGTCGCAGCCCTGATTCTGGAAGTCTGAACGCGCGCTCACGGCCTGCCTCAAAGTCGGGCGCACCGGGAATGCCACTTATGCACGGCCGTGCCAAAGTGCCCGCCACCCCACGCAGGACACACTGTCTTACATTTGGCCGGGAACCGATTTCAGGGTAAAATCACCGGTTGCGGTCGGGGGCACCACCAAGAGCAATAACACACCCACTCCCCCGGCTTACCAACGACTACATCCTGAGAGATTGAAGTGATATGGCGATCGTTGTCAACAAACCCCTCCCTGAATTTGAAGCCAACGCAACCGGTGGTATCAAGGTCTCCAACACCTCCCACCTTGGCCAAATTCTGGTTCTCTACTTCTATCCCAAGGACAACACGCCGGGCTGCACCACGGAGGCCATGCAGTTTCGCGACAAGTACAAGGATTTCGTGAAAGCTGGCGCAGCCGTGTTCGGTGTCTCGCGCGACAACATGAAGTCGCACGACGACTTCAAGGAAAAGCTGGAACTGCCGTTCGAGCTGATCGCCGACACCGAAGAAAAGATGTGCCACATGTTCGGCGTGGTCAAGAACAAGATCATGTACGGCAAGAAGGTCAAGGGCATCGAGCGCAGCACCTTCCTGATCGGCCCCGATGGCCTGCTTGTGCAAGAGTGGCGCGGCCTCAAGGTACCAGGCCACGTGGACGAAGTCCTCAAGACCGTCAAATCCCTCAAGGCCCTGAAAAAGGCCGCCTGAGCAGAACCTGATCGCGTCAGCGCTGCTGCGACCGTTGCAATCCACCAAAGGGCACTGGAGCATCCACGCGACACACCGCCCGTTTTGCCCTGGCAAGACACGTGGAGTGGGCATAATGGGTCAATGCCCCTGGTTCTTGCACCGTTAGCACCCATTCAAAAAGCCGCCTTGGCCTCCAGGCGGCTTTTTGCTTTCTGACCCCATCCGTTACCCCTTTACCGACCGAGGCCCTGCCACCATGCCCCTGCCCCCCGCCCCCAGCCGGCGCGCTGCACTCCTCGCGCCAGAAGCCTTTGAAGTCACGGCCCGCCCCCGCGTAGCCACCACCTCGGCCAACGAAGCCGTTGCCATGCCTCAGCGCGCCGCTGCAGCCCCAGCCCGCGCGGGACGCAAGGCAGACAGTGTGGCCTCGTCGCTGGCAGCGCCTGACACCGCTCCACTGCTACAAATCGAGACACGAACCCGGACAGCCGCCCCCTCTGCCGCTCCCGTGGCTCGCAGCACTGGCACGCGCAAGGCGCGCGGTACCGCCACTCCTCCTGCCGTCACCGCCAGCCCCGCGCCAGCCACCGCAACCACCACACGCAGCCGCAAGTCCGCATCGCACGGCCCGACCAAGCTCTTCGTGCTGGACACCAATGTGCTCCTGCATGACCCGACCAGCCTGTTCCGCTTTGAAGAGCACGACATCTTCCTGCCGATGATCGTGCTGGAAGAATTGGACGGCCACAAGAAGGGCATGACCGAAGTCGCGCGCAACGGCCGCCAAGCCAGCCGCACCCTGGATGCGCTGGCGGCCGCCCAGGGCGCCGACATGGCCGAGGGCCTCAAGCTCGACTCCACCGGCCAGCGCGCCGCGGGCGGCCACCTGTTCTTCCAGACCGTACCGCTGGACTACAGCCTGCCCACCAGCCTGCCCCCCGGCAAGGCCGACAACCAGATCCTGGGCGTGGTCGAAGCCTTGCGCAAGCTGCACGCCCCGCGCGAGGTGGTGCTGGTATCCAAGGACATCAACATGCGCGTCAAGGCGCGCGCCCTGGGCCTGAACGCCGAGGACTACCAGAACGACAAGACACTGGAAGACGGCGACCTGCTGTACGCCGGTGTGCTGGCCCTGCCCCCCGACTTCTGGGCCAAGAGCGGCAAGAACGTTGAAAGCTGGCAGAGCGGCGCCCACACCTACTACCGCATCGGCGGGCCCATCGTGCCGCAGCTGATGATCAATCAGTTTGTGTACTTTGAAGCCCCCGGCGAGCCCAGCCTGTTTGCGCGCGTGAGCGAAATCCGCGAGAAAACAGCGGTCCTGCAGACCCTCAAGGACTACGGTTCGGCCAAAAACGCGGTATGGGGCGTGAGCACCCGCAACCGCGAGCAGAACTACGCTATGAATCTGCTCATGGACCCCGAGATCGACTTCGTGACCCTGACCGGCACCGCAGGCACCGGCAAGACACTGCTGGCCCTGGCCGCAGGCCTCACTCAGGTGTTGGACGACCGCCGCTACACCGAGATCATCATGACCCGCGCCACCGTGAGCGTGGGCGAGGACATCGGCTTCCTGCCCGGCACCGAAGAAGAGAAGATGGGCCCCTGGATGGGCGCACTGGATGACAACCTGGAGTTTTTGGCCAAGGGCGATGGCGGCAACGCAGGCGAGTGGGGCCGCGCGGCCACCAATGAGCTGATCCGCAGCCGCATCAAGATCAAGAGCATGAACTTCATGCGCGGGCGAACCTTCCTGAACAAGTACGTGATCATCGACGAAGCGCAGAACCTGACGCCCAAGCAGATGAAGACGCTGATCACCCGGGCAGGCCCCGGCACCAAGATCATCTGCATGGGCAACCTGGCGCAGATCGATACACCGTACCTGACCGAAGGCTCCTCCGGCCTGACGTATGCGGTGGACCGCTTCAAGGGCTGGCCACACAGCGGGCACATCACCCTGGCGCGGGGCGAACGCTCACGCCTGGCGGACTTCGCCAGCGAGGTGCTCTGAGTTGGCGGCAGGCTGGGTTGCAGCACTGAAGCTGGTACCCTGGGGCGACGTCATCGAGGCGACGCCCCAGATCCTGCAGGCGGCCAAGAAGCTGCTGGGCACCACCCAAAAAGGGAAGGCCGAAGCGGCGACGGCTGCACTCGATGGCGCCGTTGGCGAGCCCGCCATTCCGGTGGCCTTGCAGCTTCAGCATCTGCGTGACCGCGTGGCGCAATTGGAGCGAGAGCAGCAAGAGTCCGCCATGCTGATCCAGTCCCTGGCCGAACAGCATGCCCAGGTGGTGCAGGCAGTGGAAGTGCTGCGCCGACGCCAGCAATGGCTCACCATGGCGGTGAGCATGCTGGCAGTGGCATGCACAGGTTTGCTGGTGTGGGTACTAACTCAATAGAGCAATAGCGATAACGCGCACGCTGGGAGCCTGGAACCGCGGGCACTGTACGGCATGGCGCCAGAACTTGTTCGCTATAAATTCAATAGCTTCCAGCACATATAAAACCGGCGCTAGCAGCTATTTTTATTAGAAATCGTCGCCTGAACCCATCGCCAGGTTCTCAAAGCGCGTCTGGTTCTTCTGGAAGAACAGCTTCACGGTTCCGGTGGGGCCGTTCCGCTGTTTGCCGATGATGACCTCGGCCACGTTGGGCTCCTTGGAGTCCTTGTTGTAGTAGTCGTCGCGGTAGATGAACATGATGATGTCCGCGTCCTGCTCGATGGCGCCCGATTCGCGCAGGTCGGACATCATGGGGCGCTTGTCGGTACGCTGCTCCACCGAGCGGTTGAGCTGAGACAGCGCGATCACCGGGCACTGCAGCTCCTTGGCCAGCATCTTGAGGCCCCGGGAAATTTCGCCCAGCTCCGTCGCCCGGTTGTCCGATCCCGACGAACCCGAGCCGCTCATGAGCTGCAAGTAGTCCACCACGATCAGGCCCAGCTTGCCGCACTGGCGCGCCAGACGGCGCGCGTTGGCACGCAGCTCGCTAGGCGTGAGGCCCGGGGTTTCGTCGATGTGCAGCGACACCGTGCGCAGCTTCTCGATGGCTTCGGTCAGGCGCGGCCATTCATCGTCGGTGAGCTTGCCGGTGCGCAGGTTGCCCTGGTTCACCCGGCCGATCGAGCCCACGATACGCACCGCCAATTGAGCGGCACCCATTTCCATCGAGAAGATGGCGACCGGCAAGCCCTCGTTGAGCGCCACGTGCTCAGCAATGTTCACCGCGAACGAGGTTTTGCCCATGGACGGGCGGGCTGCCAGCACCACCATGTCGCCCGCCTGCAAGCCGCTGGTCATGCGGTCCAGGTCGGCAAAGCCGGTGGGGACGCCCGTGACGTCCACAGGGTTGTCAGCCATCTCCTGCACGCGGTCGAGCAGGTCAATCACCAGCGTATCGAGCGACTGGAAGCCCTGCTTGGTGCGCGAACCCTCTTCGCCAATGGCAAAGATCTTGGCCTCGGCTTCGTCCAGAATGCGTTCCACCGTTTTGCCTTGGGGGTTGAACGCGTTGGTCGAAATTTCGTCGCTGGCCGTGACCAGCTTGCGCAGGATGGCGCGTTCGCGAACGATTTCGGCATAGCGCCGAATATTGCTGGCACTGGGTACGTATTGCGCCAGATTGTTCAGATAGGCCAGCCCGCCCATCTCCTGCGCCTTGCCTTGGTTCTGGAGGTGCTCGAACACCGTGATCACGTCGGCTGGCTTGCTGGCATTGATCAGCGCGCCAATGGCCGTGTAGATCATCTGGTGCTCGTGGCGATAGAAATGGCTTTCTACCAGCAGGTCGCCCACGCGGTCCCAGGCGTTGTTGTCCAGCAGCAGACCACCCAGCACACTGGACTCCGCCTCGATGGAGTGCGGTGGCACACGCAGCTGGGCAATTTCACGGTCCGGCACGGGCGTGAATCCATCATCAAGGGGTGGGAAAATGGCAGACATGGAATCCTTGGAGCTAACCCGGCATGCTATCGCCCACGCGGCGTGTCGTCATGGCACAAGTCTGTGGATAAGGCGGGGGTAACCCGTGGGCAACCGTGTACAAACTACGGTCACACAAAGACAAAAGCCGCCCAAGGGCGGCTTTTTTGAGAGGTCCTGACGGACGATCAGGCGGTTTCGCCGTAGACCGACACGTTGACTTCCACGACCACGTCGGTGTGCAGAGCCACGCTCACAGCGCTGTCGCTCACGACCTTGATCGGGCCGTTGGGCAGGCGGATTTGCGACTTGGCAACCTTGTAGCCTTGCTTATTCAGCTCTTCGGCGATGTCATGGTTGGTCACGGAACCAAACAGACGGCCATCCACGCCAGCCTTTTGTGTCAGCTTGACAGTGGTACCGGCCAGCTTTTCACCTTGGGCCTGTGCTTCTGCCAGCTTGGCAGCAGCGGCCTTTTCGAGTTCAGCGCGCTTGGCTTCGAACTCTGCCTTGGCAGCTTCGGTGGCGCGACGTGCGCGGCCGGCGGGAATCAGAAAGTTGCGGGCGTAGCCGTCTTTGACCTTGACGATTTCACCGAGGTTGCCGAGGTTCACAACCTTGTCGAGCAGGATGATTTGCATGGGTTGTGCTCCTTAGATCTTGTGCTGGTCGCTGTAAGGCACCAGGGCCAGGAAGCGTGCGCGCTTGATGGCAGTGTTCAGCTGACGCTGGAAGATGGCGCGCGTGCCGGTCAGGCGTGCGGGGATGATCTTGCCGTTTTCGGCGATGAAATCGCGCAGCGTATCGACATCCTTGTAGTCGATTTCTTCAACACCGGTCACCGTGAAGCGGCAAAAGCGCTTGCGCTTGAACAGCAGGGACTGGGTGTTGCGCTTTGGGCGCTTGTCTTTGTTGAACTTCTTGAACGTGGCCATTGCGGACCCCTTGAAAATTAATTTTGTTGAATATCCTGGATGTGCAGCACTGCAGTCTTGCCATTGCGCGGTGTGGCCAGAAATCCATGAAAAGTCCAGAGACTTCCGATGTTTTGCCTTGCCAGTCGCTCAGCCATCGCTCCAAATGCGGTGGCTTTTATGGCGGTCTTGACTTCGCGGGGATGGCCTGCTTCGGTTTGCTGGGACTCGTGTTCGAGGCGCAGCGTGAGGGCAGGCAGTCCGGCGGGCGTGTATCGCAGGGGCTCAGCCTCTGCGATGCAGGCGGTCAAGACGACGCGGTTCTCCACTCCAAAGAGAGAAGAGGATCAACGCTCGCCGGCCGCTGCGTATTCAGCTTGGCTGGCCTTGCGGGCTTCTTCGCGCTCGACGGTCTTCATCATGGAGGAAGGACCGGTTTCAGCCTTCTTCTTTTGCACGGTCAGGTGGCGCAGCACGGCGTCGTTGAACTTGAAGGCGTGCTCCAGTTCAGCCATCACAGCCTGGTCGGCTTCGATGTTCACGCACAGGTAGTGGGCCTTGGCCAGCTTGTTGATCAGGTACGCCAGTTGACGACGGCCCCAGTCTTCCACGCGGTGCACCTTGCCACCGCCAGCGGTGATCATGCCCTTGTAGCGCTCCAGCATGGCTGGAACTTGTTCGCTTTGATCCGGATGGATCAACAAAATGATTTCGTAATGACGCATGCAGACTCCTTTTGGGTGAGACCACCCACCGCGTCTAGAAGTGGTGTGGCAAGGGAAAGCCCGCGATTATAACCCGACCGCTTGCGCTTGTACACTCAGCACACCCGCTACAGCATCGTCCACACCCCATTTGTCCAGCCATGGAAGGTGCGGCCCTTGCAAAAACGGCGGTTGGGCCGACATGCCTTACAACCACTTGCGCCAACCCAGTGCCGTCATAACGACAAATCCCTGGCGCAGACCTTGATATTTCCCGGCAAGCCCCCAGATGCCGCGCGTACTGCTTTTTTACCTCTTCAAATCCTGACATGTCAGACCACAGCCAAACCAACCCCTCCCCAAGCGCCCCCGCCCCCGAAGAAGTCGAAGCCGCCATGGCCGCCCACGCCTCCGATGAGCTGGCACGCCTGCAGGGCGAGCTGGCCGAGCTGAAGGCCAAAAGTGCCGATCTGGCGGACCAGTTCCTGCGCGCCAAGGCCGAGGCGGAGAACGCCCGCCGCCGCGCTGAAGAGGAAGTGTCCAAGGCCCGCAAGTTCGGCATCGAGAGTTTTGCCGAGAGCCTGCTGCCCGTGGCTGACAGCCTGGACGCGGCCCTGGCCATCAAGGAGGCCACGCCCCAGCAGCTGCGCGAAGGCGCCGACGCCACCTTGCGCCAGTTGACGTCTGCGCTGGAGCGCAACAAGGTGGTGGCCATCAACCCCGCCGCAGGCGCCAAGTTCGACCCCCACCAGCACCAGGCCATCAGCGTGGTGCCCGCGGAGCAAGAAGCCAATACTGTGGTGGCTGTGCTGCAAAAGGGCTACGTGATCGCGGAGCGCGTGTTGCGCCCAGCCTTGGTCACCGTGACTGCGCCCAAGTAAGCCTCAAAAAAATCGACCTGGAAGACTTGAAGCAAACCAAGTTATCCACAAGTTACTAGCCATCCAAACCATTCAAGCATTCGGAGAAAAATCATGGGAAGAATCATCGGCATTGACCTGGGCACCACCAACAGCTGCGTTTCCATCATGGAGGGCAACACGACCCGCGTGATTGAAAACAGCGAAGGTGCACGCACCACGCCCTCCATCGTGGCCTACCAGGAAGACGGCGAGATCCTCGTCGGCGCCTCGGCCAAGCGCCAGGCCGTGACCAATCCCAAGAACACGCTGTACGCCGTCAAGCGCCTGATCGGCCGCAAATTCACCGAAAAAGAAGTGCAAAAGGACATCGACCTGATGCCCTACAAGATCGTGGCTGCCGACAACGGCGACGCCTGGATCGAAGTGCGCGGCAACAAGCTGTCGGCCCAGCAGGTGTCCGCAGACATCCTGCGCAAGATGAAGAAAACGGCTGAAGACTACCTGGGCGAGCCCGTGACGGAAGCCGTCATCACCGTGCCCGCTTACTTCAACGACGCCCAGCGCCAGGCCACCAAGGACGCTGGCCGCATCGCTGGCCTTGATGTCAAGCGCATCATCAACGAGCCCACCGCTGCAGCCTTGGCCTTTGGCCTCGACAAGCAGGAAAAGGGCGACCGCAAGATTGCCGTGTATGACCTGGGTGGCGGCACGTTCGACGTGTCCATCATCGAAATCGCCGACGTGGATGGCGAAAAGCAGTTCGAAGTGCTGTCGACCAATGGTGACACCTTCCTGGGCGGCGAGGACTTCGACCAACGCATCATCGACTTCATCATCGGCGAGTTCAAGAAGGAACAAGGCGTGGACCTGTCCAAGGACGTCCTGGCCCTGCAACGCCTGAAGGAAGCCGCCGAAAAGGCCAAGATCGAGTTGTCGAATTCGGCAGCAACCGACATCAACCTGCCCTACATCACGGCCGACGCCTCGGGTCCCAAGCACCTGAACATCAAGCTGACCCGCTCCAAGCTGGAACAACTGGTGGAAGAGCTGATCGAGCGCACCATCGCTCCTTGCCGCATGGCGATCAAGGACGCGGGCGTGTCGGTGTCCGACATCCATGACGTGATTCTGGTCGGCGGCATGACCCGCATGCCCAAGGTGCAGGAGAAGGTCAAGGAATTCTTCGGCAAGGACCCCCGCAAGGATGTGAACCCTGACGAAGCCGTGGCCGTGGGCGCCGCCATCCAGGGCCAAGTGCTGTCGGGCGACCGCAAGGACGTGCTGCTGCTGGACGTGACCCCACTGTCGCTGGGTATCGAAACCCTGGGCGGTGTGATGACCAAGATGATCACCAAGAACACGACCATCCCGACGAAATTCGCTCAGACCTTCTCGACGGCCGATGACAACCAGCCTGCCGTGACCATCAAGGTCTATCAGGGCGAGCGCGAAATGGCCACCGGCAACAAGCTGCTGGGCGAGTTCAACCTCGAAGGCATTCCACCCGCAGCCCGTGGTGTTCCGCAGATCGAAGTGTCGTTCGACATTGACGCCAACGGCATCTTGCACGTGGGCGCCAAGGACAAGGGCACCGGCAAGGAAAACAAGATCACCATCAAGGCCAACTCGGGCCTGTCGGAAGAAGAAATCCAGAAGATGGTGAAGGACGCCGAGCTGAACGCTGCGGACGACAAGAAGAAGCTGGAACTGGTGCAGGCCCGCAACCAGGGTGAAGCCGCTGTGCACAGCGTCAATAAGAGCCTGGCCGAACACGGCGACAAGCTCGACGCAGGTGAAAAGGACGCGATCGCTGCAGCCGTGAAGGCCCTCGAAGAAGCCCTCAAGGGTGAAGACAAGGCCGCGATTGACGAAAAGACGACCGCGCTGATGGCCGCCAGCCAGAAGCTGGGCGAGAAGATGTACGCCGAATCGCAGGCAGCGCAAGCCGCCCAGGCGGCCGGTGGTGCAGACGCCGCAGGCGCATCGGCCGGTGCAGCCAACAAGCCCGCAGACGACGACAACGTCGTTGATGCCGAGGTGAAGGAAGTCAAGAAGGGCTGAACGAGCCCCCGTTGACCCGAGCCGCCGCGCAATGCTCGTCAGGGGCTGCGCGGCGTTCCTGTTCCAACCGGGTTCTGAATCACTATGTCCAAACGAGACTTTTACGAAATCCTGGGTGTTCCGAAGAACGCCTCGGACGAAGAAATCAAAAAGGCCTATCGCAAGCTGGCGATGAAGCACCATCCTGACCGCAATCAGGGGGACGCAGCCAAGCCTGCCGAGGAGAAGTTCAAGGAGGCCAAAGAGGCCTACGAGATGCTCTCGGACCCACAAAAGCGTGCGGCCTATGACCAGTATGGCCATGCGGGGGTAGACCCCAACATGCGCGGCCCTGGTGGCGCGGGAGCAGAAGGATTTGGCGGTTTTGCGGAAGCCTTCGGCGACATCTTTGGCGACATGTTCGGCCAACAAGGCGGGCGCGGGCGTGGCGCCGGTGGACGCCAGGTCTACCGTGGCAGTGACCTCAGCTATGCCATGGAGATCACGCTCGAAGAAGCAGCTCGCGGCAAAGACGCGCAGATTCGTATCCCATCCTGGGACACCTGCGACACCTGCCATGGCAGCGGCGCCAAACCCGGCACCAGCGCCAAGACCTGCGGCACCTGCCAAGGCGCGGGCACCGTGCAAATGCGTCAGGGCTTCTTCAGCGTGCAACAGACCTGCCCCCACTGCCGTGGCACGGGCAAGATCATTCCTGAGCCTTGCACCACCTGCCATGGCCAGGGCAAGCTCAAGAAGCAGAAGACGCTGGAAGTGAAGATTCCTGCCGGCATCGACGATGGCATGCGCATCCGTTCCACCGGCAACGGCGAGCCGGGCACCAACGGCGGCCCGCCGGGCGACCTGTATATCGAGATCCGCCTGAAGAAACACGACATCTTCGAGCGCGACGGCGACGACCTGCACTGCCAGGTACCGGTGAGCTTCATCACAGCGGCGCTGGGTGGCGAGATCGAGGTGCCCACCCTGCAGGGCAAGGCGGCCATCGACATCCCCGAAGGCACCCAGGCCGGCAAGCAGTTCCGCCTGCGCGGCAAGGGCATCAAGGGTGTGCGCGCCAGCTACCCGGGTGACCTGTACTGCCACATTGCTGTCGAGACACCCGTCAAGCTCACCGAACACCAGCGCAAGCTGCTGCGCGAGCTGGAAGACTCCCTCAAGAAGGGCGGCGCACGCCATTCGCCCAGCGGCGAGAGCTGGACGGACCGGTTGAAGAACTTCTTCAGCTGATCACGCGCGGGTTTCCCGCCAAAAACCGCCTGCAGCCCCAAGGCCGCAGGCGGTTTTTTCTTGATGCAAGGCAAGAAACCCCCTGGCAACGTCCGCAGGCGCAATCCGACCAGTAGGATGGTCATCATCGATGATCACCCGGGAGTCTGGGCACATGAACGTCAACATCACCTTCCTGGGCGGCTCCGGCACCGTCACCGGCTCCAAGTACCTGGTGCGTTACAACGGCAAGAGCCTGCTGGTGGACTGCGGCCTGTTCCAGGGCTACAAGCAGTTGCGCCTGCGCAATTGGCAGCCCCTGCCAGTCACGCCGCACCAGATCGACGCCGTGGTGCTGACCCATGCCCACCTGGACCACAGCGGTTACCTGCCGCTGCTGGCGCGCGACGGCTACACCCACGCCATCCACTGCACCCCGGGCACACGTGACCTGTGCACCATCCTGCTGCCCGACAGCGGGCACCTGCAAGAAGAGGACGCGGCCTTCCTCAACCGCCACCAGCTCAGCAGCCACAGCCCCGCCCTGCCCCTGTATACCCGGCTCGACGCGCTGCACTGCCTCAAACAGTTTCAGATCCATGCCTTCCACAAGGCGTTCGAGCCCCTGCCCGGCTGGCGCGTGACGTTTTCGCCCGCAGGCCACATCCTGGGTGCGGCCAGCGTGCTGCTGGAGGTGGGCGGCAGGCGAATCCTGTTCTCTGGCGACCTGGGCCGGCCGGACGACTTGCTGATGAATCCACCGGACGCCCCGCCCCAGGCGGACACCGTGCTCATCGAATCCACCTATGGCGACCGGGAGCACCCGCCCGAAGGTCTGCTCGACGAACTGGGCCCCGCTCTACAGCGCCTGGCCGCACGCGGGGGCATCGCCGTGGTGCCCGTCTTCGCCGTGGGCCGCGCACAGGTCGTGCTGCACGCCATCGGGTTGCTGAAGGCGCAGGGTGTGGTGCCTGCATCGCTCAAGGTATTCCTCGACAGCCCCATGGCCGTGAGCACCACCGGACTGTTCCAGCACCACCTGCAGGAACACCGCCTGAGCGGCCGCGAGGTGCAGGCGCTAGAGCATGGCGCCACCATGGTCCAGACACCCGAGCAATCCAAAGGACTGGCCAAACTGCATGGTCCCATGGTCATCCTGTCGGCCAGTGGCATGGCTACCGGGGGCCGCGTACTGCACCACCTGGCACTGCACGCTGGCGATCACCGCAACATGATCATTCTGACCGGGCACCAGGCGCCGGGCACACGCGGCGCGCGGCTGGCTGAGGGCGAAAAGACCATCCGCATTCACGGCCAGGACGTGGCCGTGCGCGCCGAAGTGGTCAAGTTGTCTTCCGCATCGGCCCACGCCGACGGCAACCAGCTCATCGCCTGGCTGCGCAGCATGGGCCACGCGCCCGACCAGGTGTATGTGGTGCATGGCGAAATGAGCGCCGCCGACCTGCTGCGCCAGCGCATTGAACACGAATTGCGCTGGCGGGCCTCAGTGCCAGAGCACGGCAGCACCTGCGCGGCCTGAGCCCGGTCTCTTTCTGCACCCCAGGAGAGCCGCTCTCGCGCAGAAGGGCATCGCAGCCATCGCGTATCGCGATGTCAAACCACCAACAATGGGGAGAAAATATGAAACCTTCTCTTTCCGAGAAGTCAAAACCCCATGAAAAGCTCCGAGCGCAGTTTTGCGCGCCGTATTGACCTCACCTCGCTGCAATTGTTTGTGGCGGTGTGCGAGCTGGGCAGCATCGGCCGCGCCGCCGAGCGCGAATTCATTGCAGCATCGGCGGTCAGCAAGCGCCTGTCGGACCTGGAAACGGCTGTAGACACCGCCCTGCTCTACCGCCACAGCCGGGGTGTGACGCTCACGCCCGCCGGCGAGAGCCTGCTGCACCATGCGCGCACCGTGCTGTTTGGCCTGGAGCGTATGCAGGGCGAACTGAGTGAATATGCCGACGGCGTTCGCGGCCATGTCCGCATGCACGCCAACATCTCGGCCATCTTTCAGTTTCTGCCCGAAGACCTGGGCGCCTTTGCGCGCGAGCACAGCCAGATCAAGATCGACCTGCAGGAGCACCTCTCCAGCGATGTGCTGCACGCCGTGCAAGAAGGAGCCGCCGACCTTGGCATCTGCAACATCGGCATGGCGAACGGGGGCGGAGCCCTGGGGCTGCAGAGCCGCCCCTACCGCGCCGATAATTTGGTGCTGGTTGTGCCCCGAGCGCATGATTTATCTGCGCTGGATGCTATCAATTTTGAAGAAGTCCTGGACTGGGACATTGTGGGCCTGCACGCCAACAGCAGCATCAGCCTGGCCATGCGCGCAGCCGCTGCCGCCGCCGGGCGCCCCCTGCGCCAGCGCATCCAGGTGACGGGGCTGGACGCCATGTGCCGCATGATCGACAACGGCCTGGGCGTGGGCCTGCTGCCCGACCGGGCATTTGCGCTGATGCGCGGTGTGGGCAACCTGCAATCCATTCCGCTGAGCGATGCCTGGGCCCACCGCGAACTGCGCGTAGTAGCCCGCGACTTTGACGCCCTGCCCGTCACGGCGCGTTTGCTGGTGGAACACCTCTCACCCCGGGCAGAACCCGCCCCGGCGCACCCGGCCCCCGACACTAAAATCCAATCACCCACCTGAAAGCAGAAAGAAAGCCACGCCATGGGACGCACCCTGTACGACAAGATCTGGGACGAGCATGTCGTCCACACCGAAGAGGACGGCACTTCCATCCTCTACATCGACCGCCATCTGGTGCATGAAGTCACCAGCCCTCAGGCATTCGAGGGTCTGCGCGAAGCAGGCCGCAAGGTCTGGCGCATGAGCTCCATCGTGGCCACGGCCGACCACAACACGCCCACCACGGGCTGGGAAAACGGCTACGACGGCATCACCGATCCGATCAGCAAGGAACAGATCACCACGCTGAACGACAACATCGCGCAGATCACACCCGCCGCGTTCTTCCCGTTCATGCACAAGCGCCAGGGCATCGTGCACGTCATTGGCCCTGAAAACGGTGCCACCCTGCCCGGCATGACCGTGGTCTGCGGCGACAGCCACACCAGCACCCACGGCGCGTTTGGCGCACTGGCCCACGGCATCGGCACCTCTGAGGTCGAGCACGTGATGGCCACGCAGACCCTGCTGGCCAAAAAGGCCAAGAACATGCTGGTGCAGGTTGATGGCACCTTGGCCAAAGGCGTGACCCCCAAAGACGTGGTGCTGGCCATCATCGGCAAGATCGGCACGGCCGGCGGCACGGGCTATACCATTGAATTTGCAGGCTCCGTCTTCCGCGCCATGAGCATGGAAGGCCGCATGACCGTGTGCAACATGGCCATCGAAGGTGGTGCTCGCGCGGGTCTGGTGGCTGTGGACGACAAGACCATCGAATACGTCAAGGGCCGCCCCCTGTCGCCCACGGGCGTGGAATGGGACCAGGCCGTTGCGTACTGGAGGACGCTGCACTCCGACGCCGACGCAAAGTTCGACACCGTGGTCAAGCTTGATGCGGCCGACATCGTGCCGCAGGTCACCTGGGGCACCAGCCCCGAGATGGTGCTGGGCGTGGACGCTCGCGTGCCCGACCCGGACAAAGAAAAGGACGTCAACAAGCGTGGTGCCATCGAGCGCGCGCTGACGTACATGGGCCTGCAGCCCGGCAAGCCGATCAATGACATCACGATCGACAAGGTGTTCATCGGCAGCTGCACCAACAGCCGCATCGAAGACATGCGCGAAGCCGCCGCTGTGGTGAAGAACCTGGGTCGCAAGGTGGCCAGCAATGTGAAGCTGGCCATGGTGGTGCCCGGCTCGGGGCTGGTCAAGGAGCAGGCCGAGCGCGAGGGCCTGGACAAGATTTTTGTGGCCGCAGGCTTTGAGTGGCGCGAGCCCGGTTGCAGCATGTGCCTGGCCATGAACGCCGACCGGCTGGAGCCTGGCGAGCGCTGCGCCTCCACCAGCAACCGCAACTTTGAAGGCCGCCAGGGCGCTGGTGGCCGCACGCACCTGGTGAGCCCGGCCATGGCCGCAGCCGCTGCCGTGCACGGCCACTTTGTGGACATCCGCCAGTTCACCTGAGCTGATCATTCATCCCATCATCCGCCCGTTGTCCTCTCTACTGCCCCAACCGCCTGAAGGAGCCTTGTCATGAAAAAGACCGCCACCCTCATCGCCCTGTCCCTGGCCTTTGTGCTGGCTGGCTGCAACACCGTCAAGGGTGTGGGCCAGGACATTGGCAAAGCCGGCAGCGCCATCGAGCGGGCCGCTAAGTAACTGATACCGCCATGCAAAAATTCACTTTGCTCAAGGGCCTTGTGGCCCCCATGGATCGCGAGAACGTCGATACCGACGCCATCATCCCCAAGCAGTTCCTCAAGTCGATCAAGAAGACCGGCTTTGGCGTGAACCTGTTTGACGAATGGCGTTACCTGGACCACGGCGAGCCCGGCCAGGACCCCGCCAGTCGCAAGCCCAATCCCGACTTCGTGTTGAACCAGCCGCGTTACCAAGGCGCCAGTATCCTGATCGCACGCAAGAATTTCGGGTGCGGTTCCAGCCGCGAGCACGCGCCGTGGGCCTTGGATCAGTTCGGCTTCCGCGCCATCATCGCGCCCAGCTTTGCGGACATCTTCTTCAACAACTGCTTCAAGAATGGCCTGCTGCCCATCGTGCTGCCCGAGGCCACGGTGGCCCAGCTGTTCGATGAAGTGCTGGCCTTCCCCGGCTACCAGCTCACCATCGACCTAGAGCGCCAGGTCATCGTGCGCCCCCAGGGCGAAGAGATCCCGTTCGACGTGCAGGCCTTCCGCAAGTACTGCCTGCTCAACGGTTTTGACGACATCGGCCTGACCCTGCGCCAGTCGGACAAGATCAAGGCCTTTGAAGCCCAGCGGCTTGCCACCAAGCCCTGGCTGGCACACACCATGGTGTCGTAACTCAAAAATTCAGCCCAATCGGCCGCAAGCGCTACATCCATATGCGCTAGCAGCTATCAAAAACAAAGCAAAATCAATGAAAATCGCAGTTCTGCCGGGTGACGGCATCGGTACCGAAATCGTGGCCGAGGCCGTCAAGGTCCTCAACGCACTCGACCTGAAGTTCGAGATGGAATCCGCCCTGGTCGGCGGCGCCGCCTACGAGGCCCACGGCCACCCGCTGCCCGAGTCCACCCTCAAGCTCGCCAAGGAAGCCGACGCCATTCTGTTCGGCGCCGTGGGCGACTGGAAATACGACAAGCTCGACAGGCCCCTGCGCCCCGAACAGGCCATCCTGGGCCTGCGCAAGAACCTGGGCCTGTTCGCCAACTTCCGCCCTGCCATCTGCTACGAGCAACTGGTGGGCGCATCGAGCCTCAAGCCCGAACTGATCGCAGGCCTGGATATCCTCATCATCCGCGAGCTGACCGGCGACATCTACTTCGGCCAGCCGCGCGGCCGCCGCGTGGCCACCGACGGCCACTTCCCCGGTGCCGAAGAAGCGTTTGACACCATGCGCTACAGCCGCCCCGAGATCGAGCGCATCGCCCACGTCGCCTTCCAGGCCGCCCGCAAGCGCAACAAGAAGGTCACCAGCGTGGACAAAGCCAACGTGCTGGAAACCTTCCAGTTCTGGAAGGACGTCATGACCGAGGTGGGCCAGCAGTACCCCGACGTGGAACTCCAGCACATGTACGTGGATAACGCGGCCATGCAACTGGTCAAGGCCCCCAAGGCGTTTGACGTGGTGGTGACCGGCAACATGTTTGGCGACATCCTGTCGGACGAAGCCTCCATGCTGACTGGCTCCATCGGCATGCTGCCCTCGGCCAGCCTGAACAGCAGCAACCAGGGTCTGTACGAGCCCAGCCACGGCAGCGCCCCCGACATCGCCGGCAAGGGCGTGGCCAACCCGCTGGCCACCATCCTCTCGGCAGCGATGATGCTGCGCTTCAGCCTGAACCAGGAAGCCGCCGCCCAGCGCATCGAAGCCGCCGTGCAGAAGGTGCTGGCCCAGGGCCTGCGCACGCCCGACATCTACAGCGAAGGCACCACCAAGGTCGGCACGGCGCAGATGGGCGACGCGGTGGTGAAGGCGCTACAGGCGTAAATCACCCCAGCCGTCCGAGCTGCCCAGAGCGGCGGCGCGCGGCATCCGCAAAAGGCGATCCTCTGTGATCGCCTTTTTTATGGGCGCGGACCGACTCGCACACCCATCCAGCCCGCCAGGGGCACCGTTGCCGAGCAGACCATGGCGTGCTCGCAACGTTGCAAGCCCCGTGCAAGCCGCGATCTATTACAATCATGCCCATGTTTGCCGCCCGCCCGTTCGACCTGAACACCGCTACTGCCGCCCTGGCAGGCGTGGCTGTGCGCGCAATCACCACCAAAACCACGACCATTATTAAGGGCTGATCCAGCTCCGGTACCGTCGTGCGCCCTCTCCCGGCCAGACGAGCCGGGGCAAACAGTCTGGTCTGGCACTGTTTCTTAATCTGAAAAGGGGCGTTGAAATGAGCAAGTTGGTAGGTTTGGTCGGCTGGCGCGGCATGGTCGGCTCGGTGTTGATGGACCGCATGGTCGAGGAAAATGACTTCGACCTTATTGAGCCATTGTTCTTCTCCACATCCAATGCCGGCGGCAAGGCCCCTGCGCAGGCCAAGAACGAAACCACACTGCAAGACGCCTTCAACATCGACGCCTTGAAGCGCTGCGACATCATCGTCACAGCCCAAGGCGGCGACTACACCACCGAAGTCTTCCCCAAGCTGCGCGCCGCAGGCTGGAACGGCCACTGGATCGATGCTGCTTCGACCCTGCGCATGGAAAAAGACGCGGTCATCATCCTGGACCCGGTGAACATGCCCGTCATCAAGGACGCGCTGGCCAACGGCGGCAAGAACTGGGTGGGCGGCAACTGCACCGTGAGCTGCATGCTGATGGGCGTGGGCGCACTGTACAAGGCCGGGCTGGTCGAGTGGATGAGCACCCAGACCTACCAGGCGGCATCGGGCGGCGGCGCGCAGCACATGCGCGAACTGCTCACGCAATACGGCACGCTCAACGCCGAAGTGAAGGCCCTGCTCGACGACCCCAAGAGCGCCATCCTGGAAATCGACCGCAAGGTCATCGCCAAGCAGCGCGCACTGACCGGTGCAGAAACCGCCAACTTTGGCGTGCCGCTGGGTGGCTCGCTGATCCCCTGGATCGACAAGGACCTAGGCAACGGCCAGTCCAAGGAAGAGTGGAAGGGCATGGCCGAAACCAACAAGATTCTGGGCCTGGGCGAAGGCTTTGACTCCGCAGCCATTCCAGTCGACGGATTCTGCGTGCGCGTGGGCGCCATGCGCTGCCACAGCCAGGCCCTGACCTTCAAGCTCAAGAAGGACGTGCCCGTGGCCGACCTCGAAGCCATGATCGCCGCCGACAACGAGTGGGTGAAGGTGGTACCCAACACCCGCGAAGCCACCATCAAGGACCTGACACCCGTCGCCGTGACGGGCACCATGACCATCCCCGTGGGCCGCATCCGCAAGCTGGCCATGGGCCCCGAGTATGTCGGCGCCTTCACCATCGGCGACCAGCTCCTGTGGGGAGCCGCCGAGCCACTGCGTCGCATGCTGCGCATCTTGCTCAACGCCTGATCGTCTCACTTCATAAAGCGCGCGCAAGCCCCCTTGCGCGCGCTTTTTTACGCCTGAGACATCGACACACTCGGTTACGCTACGTTGGCAATTGGCAACATCTGCATGCCCCAATTTGGGGCACCGGGACCCCACTCAAAGCTTCGGAGCCACCTCAGCTTGTCAGTGCAAAACATTGATGCTATGGTGCTTTTTACATATTTTCACGCGCCGGGGCGGGGATCAGACCATGAGAACAAAAGCACCGCTCGTCCGAGCCGCAAAAAATCCTAATCAGTTGTTGGCAAACATGCATCGTTGGAAATTTTCTGTCCTGGCGGCCGCGGCCGTGGCTTGCGCTGGTTTCTACACCAGCGACGCGTCTGCGCTGGCACTGGGCCGCATCACCGTGCAGTCTGCCCTGGGCGAGCCGCTGCGCGCTGAAATCGACCTGCCACAGATCACTCCTGCCGAAGCGGACTCGCTGCGTGCCACGACGGCCACGCCTGAGGTTTTCCGTGCCCAGGGCATGGAATACACGCAGACCATGAACAACCTGCAGATTCAACTGCAGCGCCGCGCCGACGGCACCGCCGTGTTGCGCCTGTCAAGCGACCGACCTGTGAACGAACCGTTCCTGGACTTGGTGCTGGATGCCAACTGGGGCTCAGGCCGCATCGTTCGCAGCTACACCATGCTGTTTGACCCGCCAAGCATGCGCCGCGCAGCGCCTGCCGTCACAGCAGCGCCCCAAATTTCTGCACCGGTGGCGCCCCAGGTCCCTGCGACGCGCCCCGCAGCCACAGCCCGTGCCAGCGAGGCAACCGCCGCTGCACCCGCACCCCGTGTGGCAGCCCCACGCCCTGCCCCCGCAGATGGCGTGACGGTCCAGGCAGGCGATACTGCCGGCCGCATCGCGAACGCCTACAAGCCTGCAGGCGTTTCGCTCGACCAGATGCTGGTCGCCATGATGCGTACCAACCCGGACGCGTTCATTCAGGGCAACGTGAACCGCCTGAGGGCAGGTGCCGTGCTGCAAATGCCCGACCAGGCCGCAGCGCAATCCACCACAGCCCCCGAAGCACGTCAGATTCTGGCCGCACAGGCCCGTGACTTCAACGACTTCCGCCGCAAACTCGCGGGTGCGGCCCCTTCGACCGAAGTGGCAGCTGCCCAGCGCTCCGCCTCTGGCACCGTACAGACGCGCGTAGAAGACAAAAAACCCGCGACTGCAGCGCCCGACAAGCTCACCCTGTCCAAGGGGGCCGTCAAAGGCCAAAAGGCAGCCGAAGAGCAAGTCGCCAAGGACAAACAGGCCAGTGAAGCCGCCACGCGGATGGCGGAGTTGTCCAAGAACATCACCGACCTCAACAAGCTGAGCGCAGCCTCTGCAGCCGCCGGAGGCAGCCCTGCGCCCGCCGCTGCGGGTGCGGCCAGCGCACCTGCGGGGGTGGCCGTGCAGGCCCCAGCCGTCCCGGCAACACCGACCGCGCCGCCGGCGCCAGAAGCCCCGGCATCCGCCCCCGCAGCGGCCGCCAGCACCCCGCCAGACACCGCAGTGGCAGCAGAAGCGGCCGCCTCGGCCCCCGCCACGGAGGCCTCTGCACCCGCACCGGCCCCCAAACCGGCGCCCACACCCAAACCTGCTCCGGCCCCCGTCGAGGAGCCCGGCTTCCTGTCCACCCTCATGGACGACCCACTGTTGCCTATTGGCGGCGGCATCCTGGTGGCGGGCCTGCTCGGATTTGGCGCTTACCGCCTGGTCCAGCGCCGTCGACAGAACGGTGGGGTGGACAGCTCCTTCCTGGAAAGTCGCATTCAACCCGACTCGTTTTTTGGTGCCAGCGGCGGCCAGCGTGTAGACACAGCCAACAGCGACATGACCACCGGCTCGTCCATGGCCTATTCACCCAGCCAACTGGACGCCGGCGGCGACGTGGACCCCGTGGCCGAAGCCGACGTTTATCTGGCCTACGGCCGCGATCTCCAGGCCGAAGAAATCCTGAAAGAAGCCGTGCGCCACAACCCGGGCCGCGTCTCAGTGCACGTCAAGCTGGGTGAAATCTACGCCAAGCGCCAGGACCGCAAAGCCCTTGAGGCCGTCGCAGGCGAAGTGTTCAAGCTGACCCAGGGCGAAGGGCCTGACTGGAACCGCATTGCGGAACTCGGGCGTGACCTGGAACCCGAAAACCGCCTGTACCAACCTGGCGGCCGCCCCGGAATGGCCGAGGATGAATCGCCTTCCGTGCCACCGGGCGGGTTCCCCAGCACCTTCACTGGTGCAGGCAGCCCTGCCGCAGCCCTGCCCCCAGACTTGGACCTCGACCTGGATCTGGACCTGCCCGATGACGCGCTGACAGACGCCCCCCCCGCTGCAGCCGGTGGTTTTGCTGCGGCCGCTGCGGCTGCTGCGGCCAACAACCGCGGTGAAGCCGGCGAACCACAGACGCTGCGCCCCGAGTTGGATCTGCCCAGCATCCCCGACGAGCCCACGGCCGCGTGGAGCAGTCAGGAAACCGCTCCGAGTCCCATGATGGCGCCGCCTCCAGTGGCCAATCTGGACTTCCCCAGCAGCGACGACCTGACCATGGCGCCGTCCGGCCCCATGCCTCTCCATGGCGAGCCCCAAGACTCCGGCCCTATGGAGTTTGATCTGGGCGACCTGTCGCTGGACCTGAACGCCCCCTCGAAGCCCATGGCAGCTCCCGCCTCCAAGGCCCCGACGGCCCCCGCACCGGAATTCACCGACGATGGATCGGCCGCAGCGCAGGACGACCCGCTGGCCACCAAGCTTGCGCTGGCCGAAGAGTTCAACGCCATCGGGGACACCGACGGCGCTCGTACGCTGATTGAAGAGGTGGTGGCAGAGTCCAGCGGCGCCCTCAAGACCCGCGCCCAGCGCATGCTGGCCGAACTGGGCTGATGCCGCTCGGCCCCTCCGCTGATTTAACCCCCAGCACGTCCCCAGGCCGCCCCGTGACCCGGGTGGCGCTGGGTGTCAGCTACAACGGCCAGGCCTACAGTGGCTGGCAGAGCCAGCTTTCTGGCAACACCGTGCAGGACAAACTCGAAGCGGCCCTGGGCCGCTTTGCTACGCATCCGGTCAGCACCCTTTGCGCAGGCCGTACCGATGCGGGTGTGCACGGCCTGATGCAGGTGGTGCACTTTGACACCCCACTGGACCGGCCCGCGGCGTCCTGGGTCCGGGGTACCAACACCTTCCTGCCCTCCGACATTGCGGTGCAATGGGCTCAGGCTGTCCCAGACCACTTTCATGCGCGTGCCAGCGCCGTGGCCCGGCGCTATGCCTACGTGCTTCTACAGTCGCCAGTGCGGCCCAGCGTGGATGCCGGGCGGGTGGGCTGGGTGTTTCACCCGTTAGACCATGACGCCATGCGGCAGGCGGCCGACTACCTGATCGGCGAGCATGATTTCACCTCGTTTCGCGCGTCCGCCTGCCAGGCCAAGACCCCGGTCAAGACCTTGCAACGCATCGACATCGTGCGACGGGGGGCTGATATACCGCACCCCGAACTGGGCTGGAGCCCCTGTTACTGGCGTTTTGAATTCGAAGCCAACGCCTTCTTGCACCACATGATCCGCAACATCATGGGCTGCCTGATCACCATCGGCCAGGGCACGCAGCCTCCCGAATGGATGGCCGAAGTGCTGGCAGCCCAGTCCCGCAAGGTGGCTGCGCCGACATTCTCGCCAGACGGGTTGTACTTTCAAGGGCCCGTCTACGACGCCGCCTGGGGGCTACCCCAGCGCACGGCTGCGTATGATTGGCTTCCATGAACCAGGCCACTACACCGACCACAACGGCCCCCGCCGTCAGTCAACGCCTCCACGCCCCTTTCCAGGCGTCTGCCAACGCACGCACCCGCATCAAGATCTGCGGGCTGACCCGCGAGGAAGACGTGGATGCAGCTGTGGCTGCGGGCGCCGATGCGGTGGGTTTTGTGCTCTACGCCCCCAGCCCACGGTCGGTCACCCCCCAGCGGGCCGCGCAGTTGGCACGGCGCCTGCCGCCGTTTGTCACGCCCGTGCTGCTGTTCGTGAATGAATCTACTCCTAATATAATAGCAGCCAGTGCAATGATTGCTGGCGCTACAGTGCAATTCCATGGTGATGAGACGCCACAGGACTGCATGGCGGCCACCCACCAGGGGGCACGCCCCTACCTGCGAGCCGCCCGAATTCCCCTCGGTGATGGAGCGGCGCAGTTTGACCTCGTAAAATACGCCCACGATTACTCTCACGCCCAAGCCATCCTGCTCGACGCCCATGTCGAAGGGTTTGGCGGCAGCGGCAAGGCATTCAATTGGTCACTCCTTCCACCAAGCGTCAGCTCTCACCTCGTTTTGTCTGGTGGACTCACGCCTGCAAACGTGACCGATGGCATTTTGCAAGTCCGCCCGCGGGGTCTCTCGCTGGCGGTTGATGTCAGTTCCGGCGTCGAAGCCGATGGTCCTGATGGCAAACCCGTCAAGGGCATCAAGGACGCCGTGAAGATCCAACGCTTCGTTGCCGCCGTGCGTGCGGCCGATGCACAACTTGCAAAGAACCCCCATGAATTCCTATCAGCAACCTGATGCTTCCGGCCATTTCGGCCCGTATGGTGGCAGCTTCGTCAGCGAAACCCTGACCCACGCCATCCAGGAACTGCGCGAGGCTTACGCGCGCTACCAGAACGACCCTGAATTTCTGGCTGAATTCCATTACGAACTCAAGCACTTCGTCGGTCGCCCCTCCCCCATCTACCATGCAGCGCGCACCAGCCGCGAGATGGGTGGCGCACAGATCTACCTCAAGCGCGAAGACCTGAACCACACCGGCGCGCACAAGATCAACAACGTGATCGGCCAAGCCATGCTGGCCAAGCGCATGGGCAAGCCCCGCGTGATTGCCGAGACGGGTGCAGGTCAGCACGGTGTGGCCACTGCCACCATCTGCGCGCGCTACGGGCTCGAATGCGTTGTTTACATGGGTGCCGAAGACGTGAAGCGCCAAAGCCCCAACGTGTACCGCATGAAACTGCTGGGCGCTACGGTCGTGCCCGTGGAGTCTGGCAGCAAGACCTTGAAGGACGCCCTGAACGACGCCATGCGCGACTGGGTGGCGAATGTGGACAACACCTTCTACATCATCGGCACGGTGGCGGGCCCGCACCCCTACCCCATGATGGTGCGCGACTTCCAGAGCGTGATCGGCAAGGAATGCATTGAGCAAATGCCCAGCATGCTGGCCGAGCAAAAGGTGCTGGGCGACCAGCCCGATGCGGTTATCGCCTGCGTGGGTGGTGGCAGCAATGCCATGGGTATCTTTCACCCTTACATCCCTTTCGAGAAAACGCGCCTCATCGGCGTGGAGGCAGCGGGCGAAGGCCTGGAGTCTGGCAAACACTCGGCATCGCTGCAAAAGGGCAGCGCGGGTGTGCTGCACGGCAACCGCACCTTCATCTTGCAGGATGACAACGGCCAGATCACCGAAACCCATAGCATCAGCGCAGGCCTGGACTACCCCGGCGTGGGCCCGGAGCACGCCTGGTTGCAGGAAGTCGGCCGCGCCGAATACGTCGGCATCACCGACCAGGAAGCGCTGGACGCCTTCCACTACCTGTGCCGCACCGAGGGCATCATCCCCGCACTCGAATCCAGTCACGCCGTGGCCTACGCCATGAAGCTGGCCAAAACCATGCGCCCAGAACAGTCGATCCTGGTCAACCTCTCGGGCCGGGGCGACAAGGACATTGGTACTGTGGCCGATCTCAGTGGCGCCGACTTTTACTGCCGACCCAGCTGCCAGGGGCAGTCCGTCAAGGGCGGCGAGCAACCCATCAAGTTGGTGAAATAAATGAGCCGTATCGCATCCACCTTTTCTGCCCTGCAAGCACAGGGCCGCAAGGCGCTGATTCCTTATGTGACCGCCGGTTTCCCGTTTGCCGACATCACCCCCGCGCTCATGCACGGCATGGTCGAGGCCGGTGCCGACGTGATCGAGCTGGGCGTGCCCTTTTCCGACCCCATGGCCGATGGCCCGGTGATCCAGAAGGCGGGTGAAAAAGCCCTCAGCCTGGGCATTGGCATGGTGCAGGTGCTCGACCATGTGCGTGAGTTCCGCAAGCGCAACAGCACCACGCCAGTGGTGTTGATGGGCTATGCCAACCCTGTGGAACGCTACGACCAGAAGCACGGCGAAGGTGCGTTTGTGCGCGACTCTGCCGCTGCGGGCGTGGACGGCGTGCTCATCGTGGACTACCCGCCCGAAGAATGCGAAGCCTTTGCCGCCAGCCTGCGCGCGCACGGCATGGACCTGATCTTCCTGCTGGCCCCCACCAGCACGGATGAGCGTATGGCCCAGGTGGCGCGTGTGGCCAGCGGCTATGTGTACTACGTATCGCTCAAGGGCGTGACCGGCTCAGGCGCGCTGGACACGGCGGCCGTGGAGCAGATGCTGCCCCGTATTCGCCAGCACGTGACCATCCCGGTGGGTGTGGGCTTCGGCATCCGCGACGCCGCCACCGCCCAGGCCATCGGCAAGGTGGCCGATGCCGTGGTCATCGGCAGCCGCATCATCCAGTTGATTGAAGACCAGGAGCACGCCAAGGTGGTGCCCCTGACCATCGACTTCCTGCGCGGCATCCGCAAGGCCCTGGACGCCTAGTCGCATAATGCAGCCCGGCGCATCCTGCGGGGTGCGCCGACAGATTCACACCCGGCCTGCCCCGCAAACGCCTACGGGCTTTGTAGCAAGTCGCGCCACTGAAGAGGAGAACACCATGTCCTGGCTCGAAAAACTTCTGCCCGCCAAAATCCAGCAAACCGACCCCACCGAGCGCCGTCAGGTGCCCGAAGGCCTGTGGATCAAGTGCCCGAGCTGCGAAACGGTGCTCTACAAGGCCGACCTGGAGCACAACCAGAATGTGTGCCCCCACTGCAGCCACCACCACCGCATCGGCGCGCGCGCCCGACTGGACGCATTTCTGGATGCTGAAGGCCGCTACGAAATCGGCCAGGAAGTGCTGCCCGTAGACGCGCTCAAGTTCAAGGACAGCCGCAAGTACCCCGAACGCCTGAAGGAGGCCCTGGAGAACACCGGCGAGACCGACGCCCTCATCGTGATGGGCGGCGCGGTCAAGAGCATCAACGTGGTCGCAGCCTGCTTCGAGTTCGACTTCATGGGCGGCTCCATGGGCTCCGTGGTGGGCGAGCGATTTGTGCGTGGCGTGGAAACCGCCATCGAGCAAAAGGTGCCCTTCATCTGCTTTACCGCCACCGGCGGCGCCCGCATGCAGGAAGGTCTGCTGTCGCTCATGCAGATGGCCAAGACCAACGCAGCGCTGACCCGCCTGGCCAAGAAGGGTCTGCCCTACATCAGCGTGCTGACCGACCCCACCATGGGTGGCGTGAGCGCAGGTTTTGCCTTTGTGGGCGACATCGTGATTGCCGAGCCCAAGGCGCTGATCGGCTTTGCTGGCCCGCGCGTGATCGAATCCACTGTGCGTGTGACCCTGCCCGAGGGCTTCCAGCGTGCAGAGTTCCTGCAAACCAAGGGCGCGGTGGACTTCATCTGCGACCGCCGCGAACTGCGCAACACGGTGGCCAGCAGTTTGGCTATGCTGCAACGACTGCCTGCTGACGCGGTGATGTAAATACCCGGTCCCCGAAAAGGGGACTGAGTGAGGCCTCACCACGGCATTGCTATATTTTCAATAGCAAACAGAGCATATTTGGCTAGCGCATAGGGCCTTTGGGATGCTTAACGCATCACACTGGCCTGCAAATGGCCCAGAACAATCATCACAACCTGCAGCACCACCAGCGCCACCAATGGCGACAGGTCGAAGCCGCCCATCAGCGGAATGACGCGCCGAAAAGGACGCAACACAGGTTCACACAGGCGCGCGATCACATCCGCCAGCGGTGAACGGCCACCCTGTACCCAGGACAGGACGGCATAGACAATCAGCAGGCCGATCAGCCCCGAGACCGCCACGCGCAGCAGCCCGAACAAGGCCAACCAGGGCAACCACGCCCATGCCGATCCCGCACCGAGCAGCAAGGTCAACAACGCGTACTGCACCAGCTGCACCAGCATCGCTGCCACCAGGCTCGACACATCCCAACGCCCCACGGGAGGTATCACCCGGCGCAACGGCATGATCAGCCAATCGGTCAACGCAAACACCAACCCACCAACCGGGTTGGAGAACGGCACCCGCTGCCACTGCATGTACAGCCGCAAAAGGCAGGCTCCGGTCAGCAAGCCGCCAACAACATCGAGCAGGAAAGAGGCGATCTGATAGAGCATGGATGAGACAAAAACAGTGGTGTGCAGCAAAAGCCGACGGTGTCATGGGATGATAGCGGGCGAAGGCATCCACGCGCCCATGACCCCACCCCTCACCTTGTCGTCCCTGCCGCTTTTCCCCCTGGGCTCTGTCTTGTTCCCGGACGGAGTGCTAGCTCTGAGGGTGTTTGAGGTGCGCTACCTGGACATGGTGCGCAAGTGCCACCGAACAGGCGCCCCCTTCGGCGTGGTTGCACTCACCCAAGGCCAGGAAGTGCGCCAAGCCGGAGCGCCAGAAGAACGCTTCAACGACATCGGTACCCTGGCCATCATCGAGCAATTGGAGACACCCCAGCCCGGACTGGTCACCCTGTTGTGCCGAGGTAGCCAGCGTTTTCGCATCACTCAACGCCATCACCTGCAGCACGGCCTTTGGATTGCTGACGTCGATCACGTCGAACAGGATCTGACAGTACCGGTTCCAGACGATCTCAAAAAGGCGTCAACTGCATTGGCGCAGGTCTTGCACACGCTGCAGGTACGCGACCCAGACATGCCCCACTTGGTCACCCCCACTGCAGCACAACTGAACGATTGCGGCTGGGTGGCAAACCGATGGTGCGAACTGCTGCCAGTGCCACTGGAGCTGAAACAGCGGTTGATGGAGCTAGACAACCCCCTGGTCCGCCTGGAACTGGTGGGGGATGTGCTGGAGCGGACGGGGATCGCGCAGTAGGCACGCCACAGCCACCCCACCTTAGCGTGCTACGTACTCTGGCACCTGGCTCTGCAACCAAGCGCGAAGTGCGGACGCTGACGGCTCAGCACCCAAGTCCGAAATACTCTGGCTAACTACTTCCAGATTTATGCAACCAAAAGTGTCAATTTTTGCGACATGGAGCTTAGGATGAGGTGTGGCCTCTGTCGTTTCTCCATTGGCTAAAAGTTCCTCATAAAGCTTTTCGCCGGGCCTCAATCCAGTAAAAACAATAGGAATCTCTTGCTCAGTCTTTCCCGATAGGCGAATCAGTATCTTGGCCAACTCGACGATTTTGACTGGTTCTCCCATATCCAGCACAAAAATCTGACGCGAATTCCCCATCAAGCTTGCCTGCAAGACCAATTGGGCAGCCTCAGGAATGGTCATAAAGTACCGGACGATATCTGGATGGGTCACAGTCAATGGCCCACCGTGCAAAATTTGATCAGTGAACAAAGGAACAACCGATCCACTAGAACCCAAAACATTCCCAAATCGCACCGCAACAAAACGCGTATCCAGGTATTCCGAAGCCACAGCCTGCATCACTTGCTCAGCAAGTCTCTTGCTGGCACCCATCACATTCGTCGGATTGACTGCCTTGTCGGTAGAAATCAGCACAAACCGCGCCGCCCCTACCAAACCCGCTACACGAGCAGCGTTCATTGTGCCCAGCACATTTGTACGCAGCGCTTCGATCTCGTTGAGCGACTCCATTAGCGGAACATGCTTGTAGGCAGCCGCATGGAAAACCACACTCGGCGGATAAAGGCGCGCAATGGCGTACAGACGCTCAACTTCGCGCACGTTAGCGGTGTAGTACATGCCAATCATCTGCGGGTGTGCTTCGCGCAACTCTTGCTCGAGGCGGTAGATGGAGAACTCAGAGATATCCACGCAAATAAGGCGCGCAACACCAAAGCGCGCAATCTGGCGACACAATTCGGCCCCTATAGAACCGCCGGCCCCTGTAACCAAAACAGTCTGACCGGAAAGCAGATCCGCCAGCCCCTTTACGTCAAGAGCAACAGCATCGCGCCCGAGCAAATCCTCCAATTCAATGCGGCGTGGCCCAGTCGACGGACGCATCCATTCGTCTGGGCGAGGCATCGCCAAAAGAGCAAGGCCCACGCCCGTGGAGTGCAGCAAAGCATCGCGCCTTGCCTGCGAACCCGGGGGACATGCCATTAAAGCCGTATACGCACCGATGGCACCAGCTACACGGGCAATGTGCACAGGCTCCCCTAGCACCGGCACGTTCTGGATTGAACGCCCGACTTCTGCCGACACCGGTGAAAGGATCCCAACCGGAACCCACTGACTAAGAGCACCAAGGGTACGCAGGGCGTCTGAAGCATCCTGTAACGAGCCAATGATCAGAAGAGGGGTACCCGGCAGCCCCAGCGTACGTCGCCGCTCGATCAGCGTTCGCCAACCTGCTCGCAAGGCTCCAAGCAAGGTTAATACCAAAATGGGATGCATTACCAGCACTGAGCGAGGCACAGCAGAGTAACGCAGCATCACGATTGCAGCGACCGTGAAAAGTGCCCCTAGTAACACCCCGGTACCGAGTTGACGCAGTTCTGGCAGTCCAGCAAATCGCCAGACCTGCCGATACACACGCCGCAAGGCTAGTCCGAAGACAAAACAGGCCGTAGCAATCGCTGCGGTACGCAACACAAGAGGGAGAACTTCCGAGGGGATTTCGAAGTTGTAGCGCAGTAGGAATGCCATCCACCAAGCAGCCATAACAACAATCGCGTCCACACCGATCTGCAGTGGGTTTGGACTGCTCAAAAAACGGGCAAGGCGTGATTGCTTCAGCAGCACTGGGATATCAGGAGATGACGAAATATGGACACGGGCACCGAAACCTACCGGCCTGTTGACTTCGACTATTATCTGGCAAACATGCCCAGCGCCCGAAAAACTCGAAGTATGCACCTCCAATAATATGTTTAGCGGAAAATCTATCCTGATCACCGGGGGTACCGGGTCATTCGGCAAGCAGTATGTCAAGACCTTGCTGGAGAACAACAAGCCGGGGCGCATTGTTGTTTTTTCGCGCGACGAGCTGAAACAGTACGAAATGGCACAACGCTTTAACGACCCAAGCATGCGCTACTTTCTAGGAGATGTGCGCGACTACGAGCGCCTTGCTCAAGCGATGAAGGGCATCGACTACGTCATTCACGCTGCAGCCCTTAAGCAAGTGCCTGCGGCAGAGTACAACCCCATGGAGTGCATCAAAACAAATATTCATGGCGCAGAGAACGTCATCCGGGCTGCGATCGCGAACAATGTTGAGAAGGTTATCGCGCTATCCACTGATAAGGCGGCCAACCCCATCAACCTGTATGGCGCGACCAAGCTGGTTTCCGACAAGCTCTTCGTAGCGGCCAACAACTTGGTGGGGAGCGGCCGCTCCCGTTTCGCAGTGGTGCGCTATGGCAATGTGGTCGGCTCGCGCGGCTCAGTTGTGCCTCTCTTCCAGAAACTTCTGGCAGAAGGCGCAAATAGCCTACCGATCACAGACAGCCGCATGACACGGTTTTGGATCAGCCTCCAAAAGGGCGTCGATTTTGTTCTGGACAAATTTACCCGCATGCATGGAGGAGAGATCTTTGTACCCAAGATCCCCTCTATCCGTATGGTGGACCTTGCGAATGCCATGGCGCCCGGCATTGCACAGCACGAAATCGGCATCCGCCCCGGTGAGAAGCTTCACGAAATCATGTGTCCGGCCGATGATTCACACTTAACGCTAGAGTTCAAGAACCACTACGTCATTCGTCCCACGATCAAGTTTTACGGAGAGACGCTCGACTACGTCACCGACGCCCAAGGCGCGATGGGAACGCCGGTCGCCCAAGGCTTCGAGTACCACTCCGGCAACAATACGCACTTTCTCTCAGTCCCCGAGATCCGCGCATTCAATGCGCAGGCGATGGAAAGCGGATTGGGCCATTGAGCATGATTCCCTACGGCCGCCAGGATATCAACGGCGAAGACATCGAAGCAGTCGTGCGGGTGCTCCGCTCGGACTACTTGACGCAAGGTCCCGAAATAGAGGGTTTCGAGAAGGAAACATCTTTATTCTGCGGTGCTCCTCACGCCATCGCTGTCAACAGCGCCACCTCCGCGCTGCACATGGCCTGCGCGGCGCTTGGTGTAGGACAGGGCGACCTCGTATGGACCAGTCCGAACAGTTTCACGGCCTCGGCCAACTGTGCCCGCTACTGCGGGGCTGATGTCGGCTTTGTCGACATCGGTGATGACCTCAACATGGACCCCAGCGACCTAGCAGCACGCCTCACCCGTGCGCGCGCTGCAGGCCGGTTGCCGAAGGTCGTGATCCCCGTAGACTTTGCTGGCCGCTCATGTCGCATGGGTGAGATCCGGGCGCTGGCTGAGGAATACGGCTTTGCGATTGTCGAGGACGCATCGCATGCCATCGGCGGAACGCTTGGGGGCGCGCCGGTCGGTGGGCACGGGCTGGCGGACATCACGGTCTTCAGTTTCCACCCGGTCAAGATCATCACGAGCGGCGAAGGCGGTATGGCGGTAACACACAACGCTGAACTCGCTCAGCGCATGCGTCTGTTCCGCACCCACGGGATCACGCGCGACCCAGCTCAGATGACGAGCGAACCCGATGGCCCTTGGTACTACCAACAAATCGAACTTGGTTTCAACTACCGAATCACCGACCTGCAGGCAGCCTTGGGTCGCAGCCAGCTGCGCCGTATCAACGCTTTTGTAGAGCGCCGCCGCGAAGTCCGCTACGCCTACGATACGGCCCTGTCAAAAAGCGACCTCGGCCTCCCGCCACCGGACGAAGGCTGTCGATCGGCCCTGCACCTGTATCCCGTCCGCGTTCCCGCTTGCCTCGCGGGCGGCCGCGACGCCGTATTCGCCCGTCTGCGCGAGGCCGGACTCGGTGTTAACGTTCACTACATCCCGATCCACACACAGCCCTACTACCAAGCGCTAGGCTTCCGCTGGGGCGACTTCCCCAAGTCTGAGTCATACTACCGCGAAGCGATCTCACTTCCGATGTACGCAGCCATCACGCCGGAACAGCTCGGTACCGTGATCGAGACAGTGCTGACAGCGGTGGCACCGCGATGACTGTCTCTACGAACCAGAGGATCGCGCTGGGAACAGCGCAGTTCGGGCTGAACTATGGGATCACTAACACGAGAGGCCGCCTCGGCAACGACACGGCGCAGGAGGTTCTTGCCGAAGCCGCCGCGTGCGGCTGGACACTCTTGGATACTGCGGGCGGCTACGGTGACAGCGAGGAACGTCTCGGTTTGCTCTTGGGCGGCCAGCCGGATGCGCCCTGGGAAATCATCACCAAGACCCCTGCGATTCACAAGAGGTGCTTCGGAGCAGACGACCTCGAGCCGTTCCAGGTGGCATGGGCACGCTCCCGATCGCGGCTCGGCATACGGCACGGACAGCCAGCCGCGCTCCTGGTTCACCATGCCGACGATCTTCTCGTCCCTGGCGGCGAACGGCTCCACGACTGGCTCTTGGCTCTGCGTGAAGAAGGCACGGCCACGCGGGTAGGCGTCTCCGTCTACGACGAGGAGCAAGTCGACGCACTCTTCTCGCTGTACGGCCGTGCGGAGCGCCCCTTTGACATCGTGCAGGTTCCCGCCAGCATTGCTGACCAGCGACTCGTGCGCGGGCCCGCAGCGCAGGCACTGCACAATATGGGCGTGGAAATCCACGCCCGGTCTCTGTTCCTGCAGGGCCTGCTGCTGGCTCCGCCCTCGTTTGTGGAAAGCCGGTTTACCGGGAGCGGCGAATGGGTACGACGTCTTCAAAACTGGTCGCAGCAGCAGGGTATGAGTCCGGTACAGGCATGCATGAGCTTTTTTCGCTCAAATCCTGCGCTCGGGGTAGCCGTCATCGGAGTAACCCGAGCGGAGGAGCTGCGGCAGATCGCGAAAGCGCTCGCATCGGCGCCCGTCCTGGATTGGAGCGGGTGGGCCAACGACGACCCTGCCTGGATAGATCCGCGCCGCTGGGGAGGGGCATGAGCGCAACCCCCGTCCTTGCCATCCTCCAGGTGCGCATGAGCTCAAGCCGCCTGCCTGGCAAGGCGCTGCTGCGCACTTGTGGCAAACCGCTGCTTGCCCACCAGATCGAGCGGGTGCGGCGCTGCGAGACCATCTCACGCATGGTGGTCGCCACCAGCGCCGACGTGAGTGATAACCCGATCTGGGATCTCTGCCTTACCCTGGGCGTGGACGTGCACCGGGGCAGCTTGGACGACGTACTAGACCGCTTCGCAGGCGCCGCGCTCCCCTTTGCTCCCGAATGGATCGTACGGCTCACTGGCGACTGTCCCCTCGCCGACCCCGTCGTCATCGACCGCGTAGTACACAAGGCGCTAGAAGGCGGCTTCGACTATGTCTCCAGCGCGCTGACCCCCACCTTTCCCGATGGTCTCGACGCCGAATGCCTTCGCGCTTGCGTGCTCGCTGCGGCAGCAGCCGAGGCACGCCTGCCCAGCGAGCGCGAGCACGTTACCGCTTTCGTCCACAGCCGGCCAGAGCGCTTCCGCCTTGGCGAGATCAGAAACGGGACTGACCTCTCCGCGCTTCGCTGGACCGTCGACGAGGCGCGTGATTTTGTTTTCGTTTCGCAAGTGTTCGAGCGCCTGTACCCCAGCAATCCGCGCTTTTCAATGGAAGACGTACTGCAATTGCTGGACAATGAACCAATGCTGGCCACTATCAACAGCGGGATCCTGCGCAATGAGGGCTATTACAAGTCCCTGCAGCGAGACGCCTCGCCGGCCCCTCAGGATATGGAATGAAGATATTCACGAAATCACAAGCAATGCTCGCCCGCGCCGAAAAGGTGATCCCGCTCGGCGCACAGACATTCAGCAAGAGCCGCACGCAGTACCCATATGGCGTATCTCCATACTTCGTCAGCCATGGCAAGGGAAGCCGCGTCTGGGATATAGACGGCAACGAGTACACAGATTACATCAACGCCCTCGCCTCCGTCACGCTGGGCTACTGTGACCCAGACGTCACCGCGGCCGTGGAGACGCAGCTGCGCAAGGGCACAATCTTCACGCTAAGCACAGAGATCGAGATCGAGGTCGCCGAGCGCATCGTTCGTATGGTGCCTTGCGCCGAGAAAGTACGCTTCGGTAAGAACGGATCGGACGCCACAGCCGGCGCGGTGCGCGTCGCACGCGCGTTCACGGGCCGCGATCACATCGCGGTGTGCGGCTACCACGGCTGGCAGGACTGGTATATCGGCTCCACCGCGCGCAACCTCGGCGTGCCCCAGGCAGTGCGCAGCCTAACGCACAGCTGGACCTACAACGATATCGACTCCCTTGCGGCCCTCTTCGCGACCCACCCGGGCGCGATAGCGGCTATCGTGATGGAGCCGATGAACATCACAGAGCCCAAACCTGGCTTCCTTGAAGAGGTGCAAAAGCTGTGCCGCAAGAACGGCGCGCTGCTGGTATTCGACGAGACGATCACCGGCTTCCGCTATGCCCCCGGAGGAGCGCAGGAGTTCCTGGGCATCACGCCCGACCTCGCCTGCTTCGGCAAGGGTCTCGCCAACGGGTATCCCCTGGCGGCGATTGCCGGGCGCGCCGATGTGATGAAGTTCATGGAGGAAGTGTTTTTCTCGTTCACTTTCGGCGGCGAAGCGCTCTCGCTGGCCGCCTCCTGCGCAACGCTCGACAAGGTCGCATCCCAGGATGTCACCGGGTACCTCACGAAGCTCGGTACCGAGCTCATGGCGGGCGTACAGGGCCTGATCGACAAACACGGTACGCAGGAGCTGATGACGTCGACTGGGCATCCTAGCTGGTCATTCCTGATTCTCAAGGACGTCCCCGGCTGCTCCTCCTTCCACAGCAAGACGCTATTTATGCAGGAGATGTTCCAGCGCGGCATTCTTGCCTACGGCACGCACAACCTCACCTTCGCACATACCCCGGAGGACATCACCGACCTCCTAACCGTGTACGACGAGGTCTTCCCCCTCATGCGCGCTGGCGCGCTTGAGGGGCGCATGGCCGAGCTGCTGCGCTGTAAGCCGCTGGAGCCGCTTTTCAAGATCAGATGATGCTGCGTGTCGCGTTCCGCACTGATGCGTCGCCGGCGACAGGCCAGGGTCATCTCAGCCGCTGCCTTGCACTGGCAGCTCGCCTGCACGCCCGGGGTATTCACTGCCACTTCGTCGGTACGGAAACGCTACGGTACTGGGTCGCGGGCATAGAAGCCGCCGGCCACCAAACCAGCCTCATCCCCGAAGGTCTCGAGGCCCGCGAGGATGCAGCAGCAACACTGCGCGCGTTGGGAACCCTACGGCCCGACTGGCTCGTGATCGACCATTACGGCCTCGACGCGCGCTGGCATGAGGCTGTCCGCAGGGCCGCTCCCAGGCTCCTTGCGATCGACGACCTCGCCAACCGGCCGCTCGCCGTGGACGCCGTACTCGACCCCTCTCCCTGCGCGGAGGCCGCCGCTTATCGCGCGCTCTCGACCGAGGGCTGCGAGCTCCTGCTCGGCCCGACATGGTGCCTGTTGCGGGAGGAGTTCGCCACAGCCAGAATCGGCAATGTACGAACGCTATCGGAGGCTAGAGGTGGCCTGCGTATCCACCTCGCGCTCGGAGGGACCGACCCTGCCGGTGCTACCCTTCCCATCGCGAAAGCCCTGCTCGACTGGTTCGCCAGCGCCCGAGTCATCGCCGTACTGGGCCAGGAAGGCCCATCCGCCCAGGTTCTGCGCGAATTCGCCGACGCATCCGGCGGGCGGCTCGAAGCCTTGGTAGCCACTCGCGAAGTGGCATCGACAATGGCCCGCTGTGACTGCGCGGTGGGCGCACCCGGCGGTACGCTGTGGGAACGCTTCTGCCTGGGGCTGCCCACGGCATGCGTCACCACGGCACCATCGCAGCGCCCCGTGATAGAGCGCCTAGCGAGCGAAGGCTGGCTGCTCGATCTCGGGGAGGCTTGCGATTTCGGCGAGGGCCAGCGCGGCGCGCTGGCGCGCTGGCTCAGCAACGCGGCCGCACTGCGCTCGCAGCGCAGCCGCCTGACAGGGGCGGTGGACGGCCTGGGCGCCGAGCGGCTGGCCGGCTGGATGGCGGAGCGAGTACGGTGAGCGGCGAAGCCACCAGCGTACGCCTTGTCCCGTGGTCGGACGAACACGATGCGGCCACCGTACAATGGTTGAACGACCCGGCCATCCGCGCCAGCTTCGGCATCACGCGGGCCGTCACCCTGGAAGGCCACCGCCAGTGGCGCCTCCAGCGCACCGGGCTCGCCGCCTGGGCCATTGTTGCGGACGACGCGCATCTCGGGAATTTCCTGCTCGACCTCAACCAGCGGCATGCGAGCGCCTACCTGCAGATCTACATCGGCGAGGTCCGTGCACAGGGCCGGGGCACGGGGCGCCGCGCCATGACACTCGGCCTCGCAGAGGCTTTCGGGTCGCTGGGCATGAACCGCGTCTGGCTCCATACACGAGACGACAATCCCCGCGCCCGCCACTTGTATGGGAGCCTCGGCTTCCGCAGCGAGGGGTTCGAGCGCGAGTCGATCTTGGAGGACGGACGCTTCCTCGACCAGGAACGCTGGGCGCTACTGCGTGCGGAGTGGCTGGCCCGATGAAGGTCGCCATCATGCAACCCACTTACATGCCCTGGGCGGGCTACCTGCGGCTGGTGGCGCGGGCCGACCGCTTCGTGTACCTGGACGACGCGCAGTACGAACGCGGCACCTGGCACCAGCGCAACCGCGTCCTGCTGAACGGGCGGGCGCACTGGCTCACCGTCCCGGTGCGCCGCCTACGATTGGGCGAGACCCTGTTGGAGGTGCAGGTGGAAGACGCAGCGCACTGGCGCCGCAAGCACCTCGCGCTCGTCACTAACGCTTACGGACGGCATCCCCACGCGGACGATGCGCTGGCCCTCATGCGCCTGGCCGCCAGAAGTACAGAAGTGACATCTCTAGCCCTCCTCAACATCGCATTGATCGAGCACTGCTGTGAGGTGATGGGCCTCGTCACAGAGCGTCTGCGCTCAAGCACGCTTGGCGTCGGCGGTGCACGCACCGGACGGGTGTTATCCATCTGCGGCCTGCTCGGCGCCACGACTTACATCTCTCCGCCAGGCGCTCGGGAGTATCTGGAGACCGACGGTTTCAAGGAGCAGGCGGCGATCAAACTAGAATTCGACGAGTTTCCCGCTTCCGCCTACCCACAGCAGGGCGCATGTGGCTTCGTGAGCCACCTCTCCGTACTTGATGTGGTCGCCAACATCGGCTGGAAAGGCCTCGCTCGATATATCGCGGGAGGGGATAACGCAGGCATCGACCCATGACCCAATCGCTGAAGAAACACTCCCGCTACGGCTTTCTGCAGATCGACCCCACGCCCTCGCCTGAGGATATCTCACGCTACTACGCTCAGGAGTTCTACGCCGCCAGCTACCAGGGCCTGAACGATTCCGCCCTGCAGACCATCGACTTGGACCGAGGCTTCTACGAGGGCCACTATGACGACCTGCTGGAGACCATCGTCGAGCTGTCGGGACGGCCGGCCGCAGGGACGAAGCTGCTGGACGTCGGCTGCGGATGGTGCCAGGCGCTCGCGCGCTGGCAGTCGTGTGGTGTGGTGGGCTACGGTTTCGATCCTGCACCAGAAGCCATCGCGCACGGCACGAAGATCGGCCTGACCGTGAAGCAGGCGGGCATGGAACGCATGGACGTCTTCGGCGAGCGTTTCGACGCCGTGACACTGCTCAACGTCCTCGAGCACCTCGCTGACCCTGAAGCCGTCGTGCGCGAGATCCGAGAGAAAGTTATCCGCCCGGGCGGCGTGCTAGTCATTGACGTCCCGAACGAGTTCAACACGTTCCAGACGGCTGGACAGGCCGTACATGGACTGCGGGAATGGTGGGTCGCACCGCCTGCGCACCTCAACTACTTCAGCGGGACGACGCTCAAGGAGCTGCTGGAAGGCAACGGGTTCGAGGTCCGCGTGCTGGAAGCCTCGTTCCCGCTAGAGATGTTCCTCCTCATGGGTGACCGCTACGTCGGCGACGCCGAACTCGGCCGCACGTGTCACCAGAAACGCGTGGCCTTTGAGGCGAACCTGCGGGCCCAGGGCAAGACGAGGGAGATGCGCGACTACTACCGCGCGCTCGCTGGCTTGAACCTGGGTCGCCAAGTCGTTGCATTCGCGGTGGCGCGCTAGGAAGCGAAGCGTATGGAACTGTTCAACTTCGGCGGCGCTACGGCCATCCTGGAGCACCGTGGCGTGCGGATGCTTATGGACCCTTGGCTGGATGATGGAATCTTCCACGGCTCTTGGGTGCATTTCCCTCCGCTCAGCGCGCATGTGGAGGACGTAGGCAGGCTCGACTACATCTATATCTCTCACATCCACGAGGACCACTGCTCGCTCGGGACGCTGGAGCGGCTCGACCGCAACGCCGTCGTTCTCGTGATGGGCCGTAAACCAAACTTCGTCGTCGACTTCCTAATCCGCAACAAGCTCGGGTTCCGGGACATTTGCGTCATCCCGCCGCGCTCGCCGATGGAACTGCAGCCAGGTCTCGTCGTGGACATGGTCGAACCAGACCCTTCAGACGCCATGGCGAGCGCCATCGACTCGGCGCTCGTGCTGCGCTGGGACGAGTATGTCATCTTCAACGCCAACGACTGCCAGCCTCACCCAGCGATGATCGAGTACGTGCGCTCAGCCTATGGCCGCCCCGACCTCGCAATGCTCCCCTACTCGGGCGGCTCGGGCTACCCGTCGTGCTACGTCAATCTTTCCGACGAAGAGAAGCGCGCCGAGCGCGACCGCATCCGCTCCATGCGTGGCGAAGCCTTCATCGAAACGGTGAAGGCCCTCGACCCAAAACGCGTCATGCCCTTCGCCGATCAGTACGCCATCGCAGGCTCGCGGGCAGCGCTCAACGAATTCGTCGCGCACCCGACCACGCCCGCAGCCATGCGTGGGCCGATCGAACGGGCCGGCCTGACTGACCGCCTGCTACTCGTCAACTCCGGGCAGCGCTTCGACTTCGAGACGGGCCGCTACCAACCCGAGGCACCCTACCGCAACTACACAGATGAAGAGCGTCAGGCATGGTTAGACAGCGTCACGGCCAACTACCGCTACGATCACGAGAAGTTCGAATTCGGGTCCGGGGTACCACTCGAACGGCTGGTGCGCCAGGCCCGCGCACGACTCTGGGACTACCAGGAGGCCAACAGCATCTACCCGGACTGGACGCTTGTACTCGACTCTCCGGAAATGGCGCAGGTCTTCCTGGTTCCGATGGGAAGCGCCGAGGTAACGTCGGCGTCGCGCGAGCAGACGGTCGAAGGCCACTTTCTGCGCATTGGCGCGCCCCGCACGCTCATGATCATGATGCTGCTTGGGCACGTATCTTGGAACATCGCGGATGCAGCCTTGTTCCTGGACTACGAGCGCGTGCCGAACCACTACGACCCCGTTGTCTACTTCCTCGTCAATCTCCTCCGGGTGTAACCGCATGACTTTAGCCGTACCGCAAACCAGCGCCTTCATCGAGAAGGAGGGCGACGCCTGGTTCGAACGCAACCGGGGCGCCTACGAGGCGCATGAGAACCACTTCGAATGCGAGCTCCTCGTATCGGAGCTCGCGCCCTTCCGGGATGAAATCGACAGCCTTCTGGAGATTGGCTGTGGCGACGGGCATAAGACCGATTGGCTTGCCCGCTTCTTCGACGCGCGCGCCGCGGGGCTCGATCCCTCTGGCAAGGCGATTGACTATGGCCGCGAGCGCTTCGGCGCCTCGGGCCGCGTCGACCTACGCACCGGCACGGCCGACAAGCTACCTTGGGCAGACGCGAGCTTCGACATTGTGTACTTCGGCTTCTGCCTCTACCTAGTGGGCCGCACTGAGCTGCTCGCTGCGGTTGCCGAGGCAGATCGCGTTCTCAAGTATGGCGGCTTCCTCGTCATCCTCGATTTCGATCCGCACCAGCCTCACCGGCGGGAATACCACCACCGGCAGGGCCTCTTCTCCTACAAACAGGACTACCCCGCACTCTTCACGGGGTCGGCGGGTTACCACCTGTTCGCCAAGCGCAGCTTTTCCCACTCGGGCCGGCACTTCACGACCGACCCATCCGAGCGCGTCGCCATGTCTTTCCTCTACAAGGAGAAGGAAGCCTACGCTCCCGCACCTGCCCCCCAGGAAGCCCGATGAGCCAGAAACCTTTCCAGATCGCAGGCCGCAAGATCGGCACCGGCCACGCCCCATTCGTGATCGCAGAAATGTCCGGCAACCACAACCACTCGCTGGATCGCGCGCTTGCTATCGTCGATGCCGCCGCTGCGAGCGGGGCGCACGGTCTGAAGATTCAGACGTACACCGCTGACACGATGACGCTGCCCCTCGCCACCGGCGAGTTTTTCGTTTCGGACCCGGCCAACCTTTGGACCGGCCGCACTCTCTATGACCTCTACCGAGAAGCCCACACGCCCTGGGAATGGCACGAGGCGATCTTTGAACGTTGCCGTAGCCATGGAATAGTTGGCTTCTCAACGCCCTTCGATGCAACCGCAGTCGACTTCCTCGAGGGACTAGGCGTTCCTTGCTACAAAATCTCGTCTTTCGAGAACACAGACCTACCTTTGGTTCGAAAAGTGGCGGCCACCGGCAAGCCGCTGATCATCTCTACAGGTATGGCGACGGCTGCGGAGCTGGACGAAACTATGCAAGCCGCGCGCGAGGCAGGCGCGGAGCACATCGTACTGCTCAAGTGCACAAGTACATACCCTGCCACACCAGACAACACACACGTGCGGACCATCCCGCACATGCGCGATCTCTTCGGCTGCGAAGTGGGCCTCTCGGACCACACGATGGGAGTGGGCGCGGCGGTCGCGGGCGTCGCTCTCGGCGCCACCGTGATCGAGAAACATTTCACGCTGGCACGGGCCGACGGTGGCGTCGACTCCACCTTCTCGCTGGAGCCGCAGGAGTTCCGCGTACTTGTTGACGAGACCGAGCGTGCGTGGCGCAGCCTGGGCAGTGTGCAATACGGCCCTACTGCAGATGAGCTTAAGTCGCTGCGCTACCGCCGGTCGCTTTACGTGGTGGAAGACATGGCCGCTGGCGAGCATTTCACAGAAAGCAACGTTCGCGCGATCCGCCCAGGCCTCGGGTTGGCGCCAAAATACCTCGGCGTGGTGCTGCAGCACAAAGCACGCACTGCCCTCGAGAAGGGCCGTGCCGTCTCTTGGGACATCCTCGCCTGAGGCGCGAGGCAGCGTCAGCGCCCGGCGAGGGCGATGATCTCTTGCGCGATCCTCGGACTGGCCGGCCCAGGCTGTGTTTCCGCAGACTTCACGCTAGGCGTCGAATCAGCGGCTTCATCAAGGCAGGCCTCTAGGGCTTCAAGAGAAGGCACGCCGCGGCTAATCCCCAGTTTCTCGTAACTCATAACGCTATTCGAGCCGGATGACTCCAGTGAGAGCACCGGCACACCCGCGCTAGCCGCCTCGACACCCACAGTGGATCCCGTAACGAGCACGGTGCGCGCGGAGAGGATCTGCGGATGCAGCGGGTCGCGCAGTGGCCGGGAAAGATGCACGCGCTCCTGAGGCGGCTGCGCGGCGAAGTGGTGCGCCTCGTTCGGGTGGTAGCGCACAATGGCCGCGACATCCGGGCGGCGCGCGCACCAGCGACGCAGCACCGCCTCCACCGCCTCGCCAAAGGCAGTGCCGGGAGCGACAGCGCCTCCCTCGCTCGGCAAGCGCTCGATGATCCCCGCCCAAAGGAATATCTTCAGGCCGTCCCAGCCGAGCGAGCGGCGCAGCTCCATGGCTGCTTGGCGCTGCGCCGGATCGAACAAGCTATCGAATGCGGGGTTACCCGTCACTACTATCCGCGAGGCTTCCATGCCGGCAGTGACGAGGTTATCCCGCACCTGAGGCAACATAACAGTCACGCGGTCTGCATGGCGCGCCCGCCTCAGGTACGGATCGCCAGCCATCGCAAAGAGGTCGATCATCGACAGAGTGGGAATGCCCGCGTCCATCGCGGCATCCAGCGCCGCATGCTCGCTGCGCGGCGAGTTGGTCGCTACAACTACGTCGGGGGACAGGCATGCAACGACACGGCGAAAAAAATGTATAGGGTAAAAGCCGTACCGCCCTTCACGCGCGTACAGGACACGCGCACCATCGGCACCGTGCTGCCGGGTCAGATCCCAGTAGTTGACACCCATATAAGCGGCCGTCTCCGCAGGATCCACTGCAGGATGAGTATTGCCCACCGTGAGCCGCTCCCCCCATTCCTTGGCAAATGGTTCATCTGCCAAGTGCATAAGATCACAGAAGGCTAGTGACCTCTCTCCCGCTGCCGCCGCGGCCGACTTAGCCGTGGTCAGTGCAATCAGGTCCACATGCACGTTCGGCCGGATGGCGCGCAGGGCCCGGACGACGGGAAGCATCATCGCGATGTGCCCCCCTCCATACGTAACACATAGGACCCTCACGCCTGCTCGCTCCAAATCGAAAGCGCCGCCAGCGCGCGAAGCTCGCGCGTGAAGTTGGATGAACCATCGCGGTGCTGGTCCAGCATCGCCGTCACTACTGACGCTTGAAACAATTCACACATAGACTCACTGCGAATCAGCCTGTCGCGTAGCCAGCCGTACAGTTCGCTCTTAAACCACTCCCCCACCGGCACGGTAAACATCTGCTTCTTGCGATAAGCCAAATCTTTGCCAATCAGCGGTGCCACAGCCTGTTTGAACCAGTGCTTCTTGTCGCCGCTGACCGAGAGCTTGCTCGCTCCACGCGAGCGGAAGGCGAATTCCATCACACGCCAGTCGAGAAAGGGCGTGCGCGCCTCAATACTCACAGCCATCCCCATGCGGTCGGGCTTGACGAGGTTGTTGCCGCTCAGCAGCAGTTGCATGTCCATGTACAGCGCCTGGTTGATGCGGTCGAAGTGCTGCGCCTCGGCAAACCAGGGCTGGGCCGCAGCGGTGAAGCTGTCGATGCCGGCCAGCTGCGCGCGCACTTCGGGCCGGTATAGCGCAGCCTTGGCCTTGGTGCTGAAGAGCGAAATGTTGTCGAAATACCCGCGCTCGAACGCGGCCTGTGGCAAGACAAATGCATCGGACTGTGCGAAGAACTGGGCGTATTTGTCGTAGCCGGCAAACAGCTCGTCGCCGCCATCGCCGGTCAGCACCACCTTGACCTGCTTTGCTGCCAGCTCGCTCACGCGCAGGGTGGGCATGAAGGACGCATCGCCGTGCGGCTGATCCAGATGGCGCAGCACACGGGGCCACTGGGCCAACATATTCAGTTCGGCAACCTCCATCGTATGGTCACAACCAAAACGCTGAGCGGCCTGCAGAGCGAAGGCGGACTCATCGTAGCGCGGGTCTTCAAAGCCAATGCAGAAGGTCTTGACTGGCTCTCTCACATGCCGCGCCATCAGGCCGACGATGGTGCTCGAATCGACCCCGCCCGAAAGGAAAGCGCCAAAGGGTACGTCGGCACGCAAGCGGATGCGGGTGGCATCGTCGAGCAAAGCAATGAACTCATCGGACCAATCGCCAAACTCAAAGTCTTGCTCACGCTGGTCTGCCAGGCTCCACCAGCGCTGCGTCTGCACATGGCGGCCCCGTGTGTATTTATGCCAGGTGCCAGGCATGACATGGCACACGCCTTCGTAGGCCGTCCACGGCGCAGGGACATAGTTGAACGTCAGGTAATGATGGATTGCTTCCAGGCACATACCAGGCTTGCGCCGAACGGCCGGCCACAGGGCCTTGGGCTCAGAGCCAAACAGCATACGTTGGCCGTCGTCGTACACAAACAGGGGCTTGACGCCGATGCGGTCGCGCGCCAGATACAACGCGTCTTCGCGCGCATCGTCGATGGCAATAGCGAACATACCGTTCAGGCGACTCAGGCAGGAGATGCCCTCGCGCTCGTACAGGCGCAGGATGACTTCGGTGTCCGACTGCGTGCGCAGACGCACGCCCTGCGAGCGCAGCTCGGCGGCCAACTCCAAGTGATTGAAGATTTCGCCGTTTTGCACCACGGCAACCAAGCCGTCGTCGCTGACAAAGGGCTGGTGACCGCCGCCTAGATCGATGATGGACAGGCGCCGGTTGCCGATAGCTACACCCCGCTGGGGCTGGTGGTGGATGCCTTCGTCGTCCGGTCCGCGGTGCACCAGCGCTTGCGCCATACCGCGCAGGACTTTATCGTCCAACGACTGTTGTATGCGATCCCAGTAGCCAAAGATACCGCACATGGTTCAGTTCGCGCCCTGGCCGCCCAGGCGCTTGAATGTCCACCAGCAGATCTTCAGGTCGAGCCAGAGCGAAGCTTCGCGTGTGTAGCACAGGTCGGCTTCGAGCCGCTGCACCTCTGTCGAATCGGACCGGTACAGGGCCTGAGCCAGCCCTGTGATACCGGGTCGCACGCTGCAACGCTGCGCCCAGTCAGCGTCGGTGTATAGGCTGCGCTGAGCGGGCACGTCGGGACGCGGGCCGACTAAGCTCATCTCACCCGTAAGCACATTAATTAGCTGAGGCAGTTCATCGATGCTGGTGCGGCGTATGAAGCGGCCAACGCGGGTGATGCGCGGATCATTTTCAGCGGTGAAATATGGACCCATCTGAGCCGCATTCTTCACCATGCTGCGAAATTTGTACATGCCGAACTCTTGGCCATTCAGACCCAGGCGGGTCTGCCGGAAAAGAACCGGAAAACCCGTTTCTAAAGCAATCGCCAGCGCAGCCACCAACAGCAGCGGGCTCAGGACCAGCAGCGCCACCAAGGAAAGCACGATATCCACGCCGCGCTTCAATCCACTGCCTCTACAGTCCGCACGGACATGGACGTTGCAATAGAACGTATCACACTGCTGATACGTAGCCTGTCTGCAACGACCTGCTCTGGCGTACGCGTTGACAAGGTCTGCTCAGACTGCCGCAGGGCTTCAACCTCGGCCTCAAAGGTGTGCACGGCAGCCCCCGATTCGTCTGGTCGATGAAAAGTGCGCGACAAAATCACGCCTCGTGAGCCTAAGCGAACATGCTCAGCCAACACATCACGGCCCGGAAGCAGCCCTTCGTCCAATCGTGCGATGCCGCCAAAACCAAAGCGCAATCCATACGCATGAGCCTTGAGTGCCACGCCGTCCAGCAGCCCCTGCGCCAGGGGCTCGAACATGAATCTGCAGCCCAGCGACAGATGCAAGTCGTTCAGCCCCACGAACACTTCACACAGCCCCGGGGTATCCGCCCAAGCATCCAGTGAATGCAGTGCACCCGCCGTCTCCAGCAACGCCACGATAGGAGCCCGCCCTGCCACGATACGGCTGAAGGCACGCAACTCGTCGGGGGTCTGGAACATGGGCAACATCACCGAGTCGGCACCTTGCGCCAGCACTGTGTCCAACTCCATGGCCGTGCCTTCGTGCAACGGGTTCACCCGCACCATCAACTGGGACCGCCGCAACTGAGCCTTGATACGACCTACATCCTCGGGTTGGTGCGTGCTGATGAACGTGTTACGTCCTGCCTGGCGCGCGGCCTTGCCATTCCTTTCCAGATCGACAAACAAGCGCATACCGGGCAGCGCATCGCAACGGCGCGCCAGATCTGGGTCATTGGTGATCTGTAGAAAATCCATCATGGTTGGGATCGGATTATGACCGCAGGGCTTGGCGCAATCCGGGGCCAACGAACCAACCAGACGCTATAACAAAGAGAGCAGCTACCACAGATAGAAGAAACGCTTGAACCTGTTTTGATCCAGAAATCGAAGAAGGCGTTGCTCCTGCAAGGCCAAGCCATTGCGTCGCGGCCACCCAGGCCACCAGCATGAAAAAGGGCGACAGTAAGGCCCTCACCGGAACCCAGCGCCGCATGGCAGGCACGCCCAGCGCACCCCAAGCCACCACCGCAGCACCAAGGAACCCCGCGTTCAGAGCCCACATCAACTGGTGCCCCGCCGTGTAACCCATGACTCCAGCAACGAGCACTATCGCCAGGGCGAGCGCATAGGCCAGCACTGCAAAACGCATGCGCCCTACGGTGGCCAAAATTGTCAAAGCTACTGCCAAAAGTGCTTGCGGCAACAAGCCCCAGGCACCCACACTACCCCAGGCTGCAATCTGCACCAAAGCTGAGGCTTGCATGCGCCCCCAGCCGAAGAGCACACTGGAGATAGCGGGAGCCCCCACCAACAACGCTGCTGCTGCTGCGCAGGCCAATGTCCAGGCCAATATCAAGGCGCCGCGTACGGCAGATGCCATCGCTTCCTCGTTTGAATTTTCAGAGTCGGTTTGCCTACCGTGGGCGTGGGCGATGGCGGGGAAAGCCAGCGACGCCACCAATTGGATCGCCAGAACCAACGGCAACTCCACCAGTTTCCATGCATAGTTGAAGGTAGCAAGAGCCCCCTCACCCGCGCCAGACGCGAAGGTACGCGCCACGAAGGGCAAGGTCAGTGGCAGACCGGCCCCCAAAACCGCCCATATCCAGATGCGCCAGCCGGGCAAAGGGCCAGGCGCGATGGAAGAAGAGGGCGGGGAGTTGCCATGGCGGTACAGCGGTCGCATGCGCCAGCCCTGCCACAGCAGCCTCATGAAGACCGCTACCAACAGAAAGACACCCAACGTTGGCACCGCCCCTTCGCCCGTCGCAGATCCACGCGTGCTCCAAAAGACCAGGGCTGTGATCAACACACCATTGACCACCAGGTTCGCGCTATACATGCCCAGGAAGTCCCTCTCATGCTGCAGCCGCGTTGCCCACAGACCCGCCAGCATGGCGGCTGGCAAGGCAAGAGCGCTCCAGACAACCGCTTGACCGACTGAGCCCTCAAGGGAAAGAGATACTCCCGGCACCAGCAGAGACCCCAATGAAGCATGGGTCGCCATCATCACACTTGCAAGCAGGATGCTTCCCCACAGCAGATACCTGGCCACCCGATGTTGTGTGGCATTCTGCTGCGCGGCTGACTCTCTCGCCCAATGCGGCAGCAGAACATAGGCCAACGCACCGCTGACGAATACGCCCGCAAGCCAATCCGGCAGGGTCAACATGACGATGGCCACATCTGCCATGCCTGAGCTGCCAAAAGCAGCGGCCAATGCTGTTTCACGTAACACCCCCAATACGCGACTGACCAGCAGCAACAGCAGTGAGAGGAGGCCCGCTTTAAGAAACATGCGGCAAATTATCCGGGCTCAGACGGGTACAAGCACCCCACGGCACGTGCAAAAAACTAAAATAACAGGTTTTGGTTCGAATAACGCCTCTGAACGCCTCCATTTGCGGGCGGCTCTCCATGTCTGACACCACCACCACCCTCCCCCCCCAGGACGACAACCAGCTCATCGCCGAGCGCCGCGAAAAGCTCCGCGCTCTGCGCGAAGCCCAGGCCAACGGCGGTAGCGTTGCGTTCCCCAACAACTTCAAGCCCGGCCACAAGGCTGCCCAGTTGCACCTGGAACACAGCGCTGCCACGAACGAGTCTCTGGAAGCCACGCCGGTGAATGTGTCTGTAGCTGGCCGCATGATGCTCAAGCGGGTGATGGGCAAGGCCAGCTTCGCCACGATCCAGGATGGCTCGCTGGGCGAAGTGGGTGGGCGTATCCAGCTCTACGTGACCCGTGACGCTGTGGGCGAAGAGCTGTATGCGGCCTTCAAGCACTGGGATCTGGGCGACATCGTGGGTGCCGAAGGCTTGCTGATGAAGACCAAGACCGGCGAGCTGTCGGTCAAGGTGAACAGCCTGCGCCTGCTGACCAAGAGCCTGCGCCCGCTGCCCGACAAGTTCCACGGCATGGCCGACCAGGAGCAGAAGTACCGCCAGCGCTATGTGGACCTGATCACCGATGAGCAGGCCCGCAAGCGCTTCGTGGCCCGCAGCAAGGCCGTGAGCGGCCTGCGCGAGTTCATGGTGAGCCACGGCTTCCTCGAAGTCGAAACGCCCATGCTGCACCCCATCCCGGGCGGTGCCAATGCCAAGCCGTTTGTGACGCACCACAATGCTTTGGAGCAGGAGATGTACCTGCGCATCGCGCCCGAGCTGTACCTGAAGCGCCTGATCGTGGGCGGCTTCGAGCGCGTGTTCGAGATCAACCGCAGCTACCGCAACGAAGGTATCTCGGTGCGCCACAACCCCGAGTTCACCATGATGGAGTTCTACGCGGCGTACTGGAACTACCTGGACCTGATGGACTTCACCGAGACGCTGATCCGTGAAGTGGCGCTCAAGGCCACGGGCTCGCTGCAGATGCCCTACCAGGGCCGCGCGGTGGACCTGACCCAGCCGTTTGCCCGCCTGACCATCCGTGAAGCCATCTTCCAGTACACCGAGGCCGGTGCCCATGTGGACGATGCCGCCTGGCTCATCAGCGCATTGAAGAAGCTGGGCATGACCGAAGAGAAGGACAAGCTCTCGACCCGCACGCTGGCCAGCCTGCAGGTGTTGTACTTTGAAGAAACGGTGGAAGACAAGCTGTGGCAGCCCACCTTCATCATGGAACATCCCACCGAAATTTCGCCCCTGGCGCGTGCCAACGACACCCGCCCCGAGGTGACCGAGCGCTTTGAGCTGTACATCACCGGCCGCGAGTTCGGCAACGGCTTCAGCGAGCTAAACGACGCCGAAGACCAGGCCGCACGCTTCCATGCCCAGGTGGCCGCCAAAGACAGTGGCGACGACGAAGCCATGTTCTACGATCACGACTTCGTGCGCGCATTGGAGTACGGCATGCCACCCACGGGGGGTTGCGGCATTGGTATTGACCGCCTCATGATGCTGCTGACTGACAGCCCCAGCATTCGCGACGTGATTCTGTTCCCTGCGCTGCGCCGCGAGTCCTGAGGCCTGATTTGCGTCGGAGGGCGGTCTGCGACTGCCCCCTCTACCGGTCACCAGGCACCAAGGAGACATACCGTGCCCTTCAGCTCCAGCAACGCGCCCTACCCTGCCAACGAGCCCCCGCCTTCGGGCAATGCTTTTTCGGTACTGGTGGTCGAAGACCAGGGGTCCGTGCGCGCGGCGCTGGTGGCCGAACTGCGGCGGGCGGGGGTGTCAGACATCTTCGAGGCACCCGAGGGCCCGGCTGCGCTGCATCTGTTCAAGACCCACCGGCCCGATCTGGTGCTGCTGGACATCAAGCTGCCGGGCCAGGATGGCTACTGGGTGGCGCAGCAGATGCGTGAGAGCGAGGCGGGGGACTGGACGCCCATCATCTTCCTGTCGGGCCTGGACAACGAACTGGATGTGTGGCGCGGCATTGAGGTGGGGGGCGACGACTACCTGGTCAAACCCGTCAAGCCCATCGTGCTGATGGCCAAGCTGCGCGCCATGCGGCGGTTGCTGGACATGCGCCGACGGCTGGTGTCGATGTCGGCCGAGTTGCATGTCGCCAACCAGCGGCTCAACGAGATGGTGGAAATCGATGCGCTCACGGGCCTCGTCAACCGCCGCGGGTTTGACCGCATCCTGCACAACGAGATCCTGGCCGCGCGACGCGACGGCACGCCGCTCACGCTGATGCTGTGCGATCTGGACCACTTCAAGCTTTTCAACGACGCCAGCGGCCACGTGCAAGGAGACGCCTGCCTGAAAGAGGTGGGCCGCCTGTTGCGCGAGGTCTGTGTGCGCCCCCGGGACGTGGCCTCGCGCTACGGGGGGGAAGAGTTCGCACTCATCCTGCCCAACACGCCCCGCTCCGGCGCCATGACCTTTGCACGCGCCCTGGGGCAGCTGCTCAAGGTGCGTGCCATTGCACACGCAGACTCCCCACTGGGCGACACACTGACCCTGTCGGGTGGCATCACCACCTGCGTGCCCGACGACAGCACCAACGCCGAGAGCATGATCATGCGGGCCGACCAGGCGCTCTATGCCGCCAAGGCCCAGGGCCGCAACCGCTTCTTCAGTTTTGAAATGCAAATGGACACCGTGGAGCAATTGCGCAATTGAGTTTCTTCCACTTCTTCTCGTTCGACGCGACCGAACGCAACGCCCGTACCGCCGTCTCCCGCATGCAAGTTCTGAAAACCCGACTGCCCGAGTGGATGCAGGACTGGCTTGAGGTCATCATCCCTGGATCGCAGATCCTGCTGATTCTGTTTGTCGCCTGGCTGTTGCAGCGCACACTGAGGCGCCTGGTGCGCCGTGCCAGCGCCCACTACCAGTTGCCCAATGAACTGCTGGTGCCCATCAACGGCCTGATCCGCTGGCTCATCATTGCCAGCGCCGTGCTGCTGGTGCTGGAGCGCATGGGGGTGTCCGCCACGGTGCTCTGGACCGCCTTCACCGGTTTTGCCACTGTGGGTGCCGTCGCGTTCTTCGCAGCCTGGAGCGTGCTGTCCAACCTGTTTTGTGCGCTGCTGATCTTCACCGTGCGGCCCTTCAAGATCGGCGACTACATCGAGGTGCTGGACACCGCAGAGAAGCCTGGCGCCAAGGGGCGCGTGGTGGACATCAACCTGCTTTACACCACGCTGGAAGACCACGGGGCAGCCACCGGTCACACGGCCTGGCTGCAGATTCCGAATGCGCTGGTGTTCCAGCGCGTGGTGCGCAGGTTTCAGGGGGTACCGCCGCCCCCTGCCCCGCCTGCGACCACTGCGGATGCGATAGCCAATGCCTCACCGGCCGCACCGACACCTGTGACGCCAGGGCCCTTCAACACGCCCTAGCGGGTAACACACTCGGCACCGCAAGGGGTGGCGCCGTACCGGACACACCACCACGCGCAGGTCAAGGCAACAGGTCCAGCGCCTGCAGGTAGGCAGGCTGGTACATCAGTTCATCCCAGGCTTGCGGCAGGGTTTCGGGCAGCAGCGCCAGGCGGCGGGATTCGCTGTCCACACTGGGTTGCCAGCGCCCCTGGTTGCGGGCGTTGTCGAGGCCCGTGATGAGTTCGTCCACCGCCTTGCCATCGCCCACGCTCTGGTTGCACAGCAGCACCAGGTCGCAACCCGCTTCCAACGCCGCCACGGCGGCATCGGTGTAGCTGACCACCTGGCCGTCCAGGCGGCGGGCACCTTCCATGCTGAGGTCGTCGCTGAAGATCGCGCCATCAAAACGCATCTCTCGGCGCAGGATGTCTTGCAGCCAGCGCTGCGAGAAACCGGCGGGGCGGTTGTCCACCTTGGGGTAGATCACATGGGCCGGCATCACACTGGTGAGCGTGCTGCTGAGCCAGGGGTAAGGCGCCGCATCGTCGGCCAGGATGGCCTTGAGGCTGCGCTTGTCTACAGGTACCTCGGTGTGCGAGTCCGCCTTGACAAAGCCGTGGCCAGGGAAGTGCTTGCCGCAGTTGGCCATGCCCGCCTGCAGCAGGCCGTGCATGAGGCTCTTGGCCAGCAGCGCCACCACACGGGGGTCGCGGTGGAAGGACCGGTCTCCGATCACTCCGCTTTCGCCCCAATCCAGGTCGAGCACGGGCGTGAAGCTGAAGTCCACACCGCAGGCGCGCAATTCGGTACCCAGCACATAACCCGCCGCCGTGGCCGCATTGGTGGCGCGCAGGGCGCCGCTGCCGGGCACAGCCTTGGCGCCCTTGCCGTCATCCATCCACATCTCCCCCAGCGCACGCATGGGCGGCAGGTGGGTGAAACCATCGGTGCGAAAACGCTGCACGCGGCCGCCTTCGTGGTCCACACAGATCAACAGGTCGTCGCGCACGGCCTTGATGCTGCTGGTGAGCTGCAGCAGCTGTGCGCGGTTTTCCCAGTTGCGGGCAAACAGGATGACACCACCCGTGAGTGGGTGCGCCAGGCGGCGGCGGTCATCGGCATTGAGGGTGGTGCCAGCGACGTCGAGGATCAGGGGTGCGTGTTCAGTCATGGGACGTTTCAAGGGTCAATTGCTACTCAATTGATAGCTATCAGCACATATGAATCATGCGCTTCAAGGTAATTTGGTTTGGATTTTTTCTACCACACAGAAGCTGGCGGCGTAGTCGGTTTCGTCGGTCACGCTCAGGTGCGCCTGCAAGCCTTGGGCCTCAAACCATTCCTTGAGCGCGCCGTGTAGCACGATGACAGGCTGGCCGCTGCGTAGCTTGGCGACCTCGCAATGGCGCCAGGTCATCGGCATGCGCATGCCCAGACCGATCGCCTTGCTGAAAGCCTCCTTGGCCGAGAACCGGGTGGCAAGGTAGCGCAAACCCCGGTCGGGCCAGCGCGCGCTGCGTTCACGCCAGGTGGCCAGTTCGCCCTCGGCCAGCACCTTTTCAGCAAAGCGATCGCCGTGGCGCGCCAGGCTGGCCGCGATGCGGCGCACGTCGCAGATGTCGGTGCCGATGCCGTAGATCATGAAATTTCAATCAAAATGGCTAGAAGCGCTAGTGAAACATGCTTCTGCAGCTATCAAATCAGGAGTTCCCAGCGCCCAAAAAGCCCTGGGCAATGCAGTCCAGGTACGCCTGCACGGTTGCGGCGTAGCCCAGCTCCAGCGCATCAGCAATCAGCGCATGGCCAATCGAGACCTCCAGAACGCCCGGCACTTCGCGCACAAAAGCCGCAAGGTTGTCCCGGTTGAGGTCATGGCCAGCGTTGACGCCCAATCCGACGTCCAGCGCGGCCTGGGCGGCTGCGGCATAGCGTTTGAGCTCGGCCGCCTGCTGCGCCGAGCCCCAGGCGGCGGCATAGGGCTCGGTGTACAGCTCCACCCGGTCGGCTCCCACGGCCTTGGCCGCTGCCATTTGCTCGGGGACCGGGTCCATGAAGAGGCTCACGCGCACACCCAGTGCCTTGCATTCAGCCACCAGCGGCGCCAGGCGCTCGGCATCTTGCGGAAAGCTCCAGCCGTGGTCGCTGGTGAACTGGTCCTCGCTGTCGGGCACAAAAGTCGCCTGCTGGGGGCGCACCTGGCGAATGAAGTCCATCAGGTTCTGCGACGGGTTGCCCTCGATGTTGTATTCGCGGTCGGGCCATGCCTTCATCAGGGTTGCCAGCTCATGCACGTCCTGGCTGCGGATGTGGCGTTCGTCGGGCCGGGGGTGCACCGTGATGCCCTGCGCACCCGCTTGCAGGCACAACTCGGCCGCGCGGGTGACGCTGGGAATGCCCAGGTGTCGCGTGTTGCGCACCAAGGCCACCTTGTTGACATTGACGGACAAGGCGGTGCGCAGGGGAGAGTGAGAGGATGGATTCATAGGGCCTGCAAATCAATCATGAGCTGGCGGGTGCGCAGCGTCGGGCTGCCGCAATGGTATTGCAGCAGGGCACGCAGCTGCGGCTTGAGTTCAGTCGCCACGGGGGCACATGCGCGCAAGGTGGCGGTGTAGCTGGCCACGTCATCCAGGCCATGCTGCAGGGCCCGCCACTGGCTGCCCAGCAGGCCTGCGCGGTCCGCTGCCGACGCGGCACGCAAGCCGCCTTCGGGCACCAGGGTGTAGCGGGTGCCCGGCTCCAGGGGGGCGAAGGTCATGGTCTGCACGTCCAGTCCCGGCAAGAGGCCGATCTCGCGCAGGAGCAGCAGCTCAAAACTGCGCAGCACCGCCTCGAGCGCATCGCCATGCTCACTGGCCAGCACGCGCACCACTCCTGCATAGGCATCAAACAATGCCGGGTGCGGGTCTGCCCTCGCCAGCAGGCGCAGCAGCAGTTCATTGAGGTACATGCCCGACAGCAAGGCATCTCCCGTGGGCATCACATGCCCCCCCACCCATTCGGCGCCCTTGAGCGTGTGGATGTCCGCATGGCCATCGCCCGTGAGCGTGTAGGTCACCAGCAAGGGCTGCAGCGGCAGCAGCACCGGGCGGAAGTTGGAGCTGGGCTTCTTGGCCCCTTTGGCCACGAGTGCGGTCCGCCCTTGCTGGCGGCAGAAGACTTCCAGGATCAGGCTGGATTCGCTCCAGTCGTAGCTGTGCAGCACGAACGCAGGTTCATCAGAAATGCGCTTGGCTACGGCCACGGTGCTGCGGGGATGAATGGTACGGAGGGATCGCCCGTGACGCCTGCTGCGGGGTGTGCGCGCAGGAAGACGGGGAAGTCAGCTTTCGGGGTTATTCGTAGCCGAAGGAGCGGACCCGGGCTTCGTCATCGGCCCAGCCGGAGCGGACCTTGACCCACAGCTCCAGGAACACCTTGGCGTCCATGAGCTTTTCCAGCTCCTGGCGGGCCTCGGTGCCAATGCGCTTCAGGCGCTCGCCCTTGTCGCCAATGACCATCATCTTGTGGTTGTCACGCTCCACCACGATGGTGGCGGCAATCTTGACCAGGCGTTTGTGCTGCTTGCTCTTTTCCTCATCGAACTTGTCGATGACCACGGTCGAGGTGTAGGGCAGTTCGTCGCCCGTGAAGCGAAACAGCTTCTCGCGCACGGTTTCAGAGGCCAGGAACTTCTCGCTGCGGTCGGTCAGTTCATCCTCGCCATACCACCAGGCCTGCTCGGGCAGGTATTTGGCGCAGATGCCAAACAAACGCTCGATGTCGCCCTTGTTCTTGGCCGACATGGGCACGAACTCGGCAAACGGGTGGCGCTCCTGCATGCTCTTGAGCCAGGGAGCCAGCTCGGCACGGCGGTGCACCATGTCCAGCTTGTTGGCCACCAGCAGCGTGGGAATGCCCGGCTTGAACAGCGAAAGCACCTTGGCATCCGCCAGCGTGAAGTTGCCGGCTTCCACCACAAAAAGGATCAGGTCCACGTCGCCAATCGCGCCCATCACAGTCTTGTTCAGCGACTTGTTGAGTGCGGTGGCGTGCCGGGTCTGGAAGCCAGGGGTGTCCACAAAAATGAACTGCGTCTGGTCCAGGGTGCGAATGCCCGTGATGCGGTGGCGCGTGGTCTGCGCCTTGCGCGAGGTGATGCTGATCTTTTGCCCCACCAGGGCATTGAGCAGGGTGGACTTGCCCACGTTGGGCTTGCCAACAATGGCGATCACACCACAGCGTTGGCCGGGCACAGCCGCCGGAGCCCCCGCAGCAGCCAGCATGGCTTCCAGATCGTTTTGCACCGGGGCGCTTTCAGCACCCTGGTCAGGAGCTACATCTTTGGTAGCGTCATTCATAAATTCTTTGCTTTCAATGTGGCCAGCATGGCCGCGGCGGCGGCTTGCTCGCCTGCCCTGCGGGAACCGCCGATGCCACGCTCGGTCAGGCCCAGTTCGGGAATATCGCACTCGACGTCAAAGGTCTGGCGGTGGGCCGCACCCACCGTCGCGACCACCTTGTACTGCGGCAGCCTCATTTTGCGGCCCTGGAGCCACTCCTGCAACGCGGTTTTGGCGTCCTTGGATGCTGCCTGCATCTGCGGGTTGATCTCCACGCCCTGGAAAAGACGGTGCACCAGCGCTTCTGCGCTGGCGTAACCGGCATCCAGATACACCGCGCCAATCAGGGCCTCCAACGCGTCCGCCAGGATGGAGGGGCGCTGCTGCCCCCCTGATTTCGCCTCCCCCTCTCCGAGGCGCAGTACCTCTGAGACTTTGAGTCGCACCGCCAACTGGTGCAACGTGTCCTGCTTGACCAGATTGGCCCGCACCCGCGACAAGTCACCCTCGGGCAAGGCAGACAAACGCTGGTACAGCAGGCTGGCCACCGCCAGGTTCAAAACCGAGTCGCCGAGAAATTCAAGCCGCTCGTTATGGTCCGCAGAGAAACTGCGGTGTGTGGTGGCACGCTGGAGCAGCGAAGGATCGGCAAACACATGCTGCAGGCGATCCTGCAGAGCTAAAAGACCGGGCTGCACCTAGTTGGTCTGCGCATCAAAGCGGTAGACCAGATAGGCTGGGCCCGCCAGGGGAATCTCGCGCGAGTATTTGAAAGACACCACCACCTTGTCGCCTCGCTTCGTTACCTCAAGGTCCGACCCCTTGATGGATTTGATGTCGTCAATGGCCGCAGCACGATCAAACGCAGCGCGCACCCCGGGCACCGTACTCTCCACCTTGGCCTTCTCAATGGCCTTTTTCGCCGAAGCGAACTCTAGGAAGATCGGAACTGATTGACCTCCGATAGCAAAAGCCGCCACAGCGATCAGCCCCACAAAAATCAGCCCGAAAAACGACAGCCCGCGTTGGCTTGAGCGGCTTGCAGTGCGATATGTTTTCATCAATGACCCCCTCAATGTTATTTGCAATCGCCCGCACTCAATGGAACGAGCCGATGCGCTTGAGATTACCGAAATTCATCCAGACAAAAAAGGCCTTGCCCACGATGTTGCCCTCGGGCACAAACCCCCAGTAACGGGAATCGAGCGAGTTGTCACGGTTGTCGCCCATCATGAAATAGTGCCCCTCCGGCACCTTGCAAGTGACACCTTCTACACTGTAGCGGCAGTTTTCGCGATAAGCAAAATTGCTGGCGCCTTGTACAAAAGCGGGCACATCGGGATTGTTCAGCAACCGGTGCGGCTGATCACCCAGTTGCTCTTCAAACTGCTTGAAGTAACGCATGGAGTCTTCTTCAAAGAAGTCGGGCAACGCCTTGGTGTCAACAGCTTTACCGTTGATGGTGAGGCGCTTGTTGATGTAGGCCACCTCATCGCCCGGCACCCCTACGACACGCTTGATGTAGTCCATGCTGGGCTGTGGTGGATAGCGGAACACCAGAACATCGCCGCGAACGGGCCTGGATCCCTCGGTCAACCGTGTGTTGATGACAGGCAGTCGAATGCCATAGGTGAATTTATTCACCAAAATCAGGTCGCCAACGAGCAGCGTTGGGATCATGGAGCCCGATGGAATCTTGAAAGGCTCGAAAAGGAACGAGCGCAAGAAAAACACCGCAGCGATGACTGGAAACAACCCCGCAGTCCAGTCCAGCCACCAGGGTTGCATGAGGATGCGGCCCTTGGCTTCCTGCACATCCACATCCACCTTCTGGATGCCCATGCGATCTAGCTCCGCACGCCGCTCGGTTGCTGCGTCCTCGATGGCCTGCGCCGCGCGGCGCCGCCGGGGCAGAAAATAAATGCGCTCTGCCAGCCAGTAGATGCCGGTGACGACCGTCGCCAGAAACAAAAGCAGTGCAAAGTTGCCCTCGATAGCTCCGGTATACCAGGCACCGATATAGCCCACGAAGGCCGTCAGCACCAGTGACGTCAAAATTTGCATGAATTGCATCAATCTTCCACCTGCAAAATGGCCAGGAATGCCTCTTGAGGCACCTCGACCGATCCGATCTGTTTCATGCGCTTTTTGCCTGCTTTCTGCTTCTCAAGAAGCTTGCGTTTGCGGGTGATATCGCCGCCATAACATTTGGCCAACACGTTTTTGCGCAGTGCCTTGATGGTTTCGCGCGCAATGATGTTGGCGCCAATGGCCGCCTGGATGGCCACGTCATACATCTGGCGGCTGATGATCTCGCGCATCTTGGCAACCACTGCCCGGCCGCGGTACTGCGACTGCGAACGGTGCACGATGATGGACAAGGCATCCACCTTTTCTCCGTTGAGCAGGATATCAACCTTCACCACATCGGAGGCACGGTACTCCTTGAACTCGTAGTCCATGGAGGCGTAGCCGCGCGAGACCGATTTGAGCTTGTCAAAGAAGTCGAGCACGATCTCACCGAGGGGCATTTCATAAGTGAGCATTACCTGGCGACCGTGGTACGCCATGTTCATCTGCACGCCACGCTTCTGATTGGCCAGCGTCATCACCGGGCCCACATAGTCCTGCGGCATGTACAGATGGACCGTCACGATAGGCTCGCGGATTTCCTCCAGACGACCCTGGTCAGGCATCTTGGAAGGGTTCTCGACCATGATCACTTCGCCGTCGGCCTTGACCACCTCATAGACCACACTGGGGGCCGTCGTGATGAGGTCCTGGTCGAATTCGCGCTCCAGCCGCTCTTGCACGATCTCCATGTGCAACAGTCCGAGAAAGCCGCAGCGGAAGCCAAAGCCCAGCGCCTGACTCACCTCGGGCTCATAGTGGAGCGAAGCATCGTTGAGCTTGAGCTTTTCCAGGGCGTCACGCAGCGAGTCGTACTCGCTGGCTTCGGTGGGGTAAAGACCTGCGAACACCTGGGGCTGGATCTCCTTGAAACCAGGCAGCGCGTCCGTAGCAGGCCCTGCATTGTTGGGGAGCTTCTTCTCGAGCGTGATGGTGTCACCCACCTTGGCGGCCTGCAGCTCCTTGATGCCGGCAATGATGTAGCCCACCTGCCCTGCATCGAGGGAATTGCGCGGCTCGTTGGCGGGCGTGAACACCCCCAGGTTGTCGGCGTTGTACACCGCGCCCGTGGCCATCATCTTGATGCGCTCGCCCTTGAGCAAGCGGCCATCGACCACACGCACCAGCATGACCACCCCGACGTAGCTGTCGAACCAGCTGTCGATGATCATCGCGCGCAGCGGGCCATCGGCATTGCCACGTGGTGCGGGCACCTTGGCAACAATCGCCTCCAGAATCTCATCGATTCCCATACCGGTTTTGGCAGAACAAGGAATCGCGTCGGTGGCATCAATGCCGATCACATCTTCGATCTCGGCCTTGGCGTTGTCTGGATCAGCGTTGGGCAGATCCATCTTGTTGAGCACCGGCACCACTTCCACACCCAGATCCAGAGCGGTGTAGCAGTTGGCCACAGTCTGCGCTTCGACCCCCTGCGATGCATCCACCACCAACAGCGCACCCTCGCATGCAGACAGCGAACGACTCACCTCATACGAGAAGTCCACATGCCCTGGCGTGTCGATCAGATTGAGGTTGTAGACCTGCCCATCCTGGGCCTTGTACTGCAGCGCAGCGGTCTGCGCCTTGATGGTTATCCCACGCTCTTTTTCGATATCCATCGAGTCCAGAACCTGGGCCTCCATCTCACGGTCTGCAAGACCTCCGCACCGCTGAATCAAGCGGTCGGCAAGCGTCGACTTGCCATGGTCGATGTGCGCAATGATGGAAAAATTTCTGATGTGATTCATCAACGGAAAGCGTCAAGTGATTGAATTAAAACAGTGCGCACAAGAAAAAAGGGCGCGTCGAATGGCGACGCGCCCTGAACCAACAATCATTGGCAACTGCGATAGTTGGAGCTTCATTGTAGGCAAAAAGGCCGCCTGAAAAAGCCCGACCCTCGGCATCCAAGGGAAGTTGCCAGGGTGCAACAGGAATTTTATACACAGTTTATACACAGTCCGCACAAGAACAACGCTGGACAACTTGTGGGTGAGCTGTGGATCAACTGTGCATTGCTCAAAAACATCCCACATCGTGAACAGAGCGCCCGTCGATATGCAGATAAGCGTTGAACGCAAGTCTCTATTCTATCGAAACTGGTTGATGGACCTCTGAAAAGTTAGCAAAAGCTAACATCCAGACTGGTGTGGACGCCTCCTACCAACCCCTCAAAAAAAACCAAGCACCGACAATGGCCCCCTTGAAACGTAGGGAATGGCCCGACTCCGGGCCATCCTCGTTCTCGCTTGTGGCGCTTATCTGCCGGGGCGAATCAGCGCGTACTGAGCCCATTCGCCGCGGCGATACAGCACATTGATGGACTTGCTCTTATCAGCCTTGGAAAGCACGGATTCAAACTCTTTCACGCCCGCCACTTCGGTGTTGGCAACCGACAGGATGATGTCCCCTTCCCGGAGGCCAGCGCGTGCTGCCGCGTCCGTGGCGGTCGCCACGACCACCCCGCCCTTGAGCTTGAGTTCCTTCTTCTGGGCATCCGTCAGTTCCGTCACTGACAAACCGATCTGCTGTGCAGCGGCAGAGGCCTTGGGCTTCTCCTCGCGCTCGGCTACTTTGGTGGCGGGCTTGTCAGGTTCGATCTCCGCGATGGTGATGGCCAGATCGCGGGATGCACCGCGACGGAACACCGTCACCGAACTGCGATTGCCTGGTTTGGTGTTGCCCACAAGGCGCGGCAGGTCTGCCACCTTCTCGATGGGTTTGCCATCAAAGCGCGTGATGATGTCGCCCGCCTCCACACCCGCTTTGTCTGCGGGCGATCCTGCCTCCACTCCGGTCACCAGAGCGCCCTGCGCCTTGCCCAGGCCAATCGACTCAGCAACATCCTTGGTGACTTGCCCGATCTGGACACCGATACGGCCACGCGTCACACGGCCCGAAGCGCGCAGCTGCTCACTCACACGGATGGCTTCATCCATGGGGATGGCGAACGAAATACCCATGAATCCGCCAGAGCGGGAATAGATCTGGCTGTTGATGCCCACCACCTCACCACGCATGTTGATGAGCGGCCCGCCAGAGTTTCCGGGGTTGATGGCCACATCCGTCTGGATGAAGGGCAGGTAGTCACCCGTATCGCGCTGCTTGGCGCTGACGATGCCAGCAGTGACCGTGTTTTCCAGCCCAAAGGGTGAACCGATCGCCATCACCCACTCGCCCACACGGAGGCGACTCACATCCCCCACTTTCACAGCAGGCAATCCTGACGCCTCGATCTTCACAACGGCCACGTCAGTGCGCTTGTCAGCCCCCACGATGCGCGCCTTGAACTCACGCTTGTCCGTCAAGGTCACAATGACCTCGTCAGCGCCTTCAACCACATGCGCGTTGGTCATCACAAACCCGTCAGAGGTCAGAATGAAACCCGATCCCACTCCACGTGGCTGCGCCTCTTCTTCCTGTTGAGGCCGTTGAGGCCGCTGTTGACGCGGAGCATTGGGGATGGGTACCCCAAACCGGCGAAAGAATTCCAGCATCTCTTCGTCCATGCCATTGGCGTTGGCTCGACTGGACGCTTTCTCGACGGTGCGGATGTTGACCACCGACGGCCCCACCTGATCCACCAGATCGGTGAAATCAGGCAAACCCCGAACCAGCGGTGCAGGTTGTGCCAACGCCGCATGGGGCGCTACCGAGACCGTGGCCAGACCACCCATCAGGCATGCCACTGCCACCGAACGCAACATACTTCCATCAAACTTCGGCATCTTCGACCTTTCTTGATTCTTGGCGAATGCTGTTCACGAATTGTGTGTGACTGTGAAGAGTGTGACGCCAAATGGTTCCCCGCATTCGTCACGCCCTCCATGCCCACACAAACCGCCAAATGACCGGGTATGGCGGCCCGCAGCCATCGGCAGCGCGGCTGTCAGCGCAGGCGCTCCAGCTGACCTACAAAAAGACGCAGTGTCTGCAGAGGTACCTCTCCCACTGCGGTCAACCACGTGTCTGACGGCCCACGCTGGGCTACCAGCTGTGTAGCGCCCATGCTGGACACTTGGGGCTGCGCGGGATGGCGCTGCGGGTCGAAGGGCTCCAGAAACAACGACACCGAGGCCAGTCCATCGGAGTACAAGCACTGCAAGACACTGGAGGCATCCGGAGCGTCAGACACCGCCCGTCGGTGACAGCTGACAGGCACAAACCCGGCCACGGGCTGGCGCAAGGCCCAACCTTCGGCCTTTGCCGTAGTTTTGACCACTGAGGGTGCCACCACCTTGTAACCCGACGTCGCGTCCATCAGACGCGTCAGCTGATCAACCTTCACCGGCGCATTGAGATCCAGCTCGGAAAAAGCCGCTTGCTCCAAGACCCGACCATCAGCCGCCAGCGTCTGCAGCTTCACCACCAGCCCGGTTTCGCGCTCGCTCCAGAGCCGATAACCGAAACGCAGGGTATCCGTAGGCTGAAACCAGACCACGTCCGACACGAAGCCAGCCACCCGCTCCTGCCCCAGCAGGCGGGGCGTGTAAAACTGGGCGATCGATGTACCGCTGACCACAGGTACGCGCGGAAAGAGCCCAGATGCATCGCGGCGGTCTGACCGCACAACGCGCGCCTGGGGCAGGAAGGTACGAACTTCGTCGTTACGGCGATAGACCGTGCGCGGAGTGCCACTGAGCGATTCAACCCGCTCCAATTGTTGCTGGCCATCACATGCGTGCCAGATGCGTGAGCTGGACATGGCGCCGTTGGCCGACAACACCACAAAGGTTCCGGCATAGGCTCGGCTGCACGGTGCGCTGTGCATGCGCTCGATCCACTGCGCCATGTCGCGCTCGGCCACTGCAGTGGTAGTTGACTCAGAGGATGCCGCAGGAGCCCCCGCCACTGGCCCCACGAACAAGCCACACATCGCTGCGGCTATCAGCGAGCCAAGCCATCGAACCCGGGTATTTCCAAAGACCTTCGCAACTCCAGAGGGGTTCATCACACGATCTCAGCGCCAGACATACCGTTCACGATTCAGCGGTCAGGAGTCTCAAAAGTAGCGTTGCGCAAAAAGCCAGCAGGCATCTGCAGGGCCGACGTACTGCCAAACTGCTTATGGGCCGCCAGCAACTCATCCAATCGAGGATCCCGGATCATCACTTGCTGGCCGTCCGCATCAGCAACAGCCACGACAGGCGCGCCTTGCGCCGTCGCACGCTCGGGGGAAGACGCGGCCAGTTGAGCACCCGCTCCACCCGCCCCCTGCAGTTGGGAAAACGAGGTCCAGCCAATGGCCGCCACGGCGGCCAGCGACGCAAAGCCCGCAACCATCTTCCAACGGAAAACCGAAGCATTGGCAGCCACAGGCAGAGGGGTGGCTACGATGCCCAACTGTGCTGGAACACGGGGACGCTGTGGCGGAGCCTCCTTGGCCAGCTCTTCGCGCAAGCGGGACAGAAACGCTGGATTTGCTGGCCGCGCCAAATCAGAAGAACGCAACGCATCGCCCACAAGGTGGTAAACCGCCCATGTGTCGCGTCCTTCGTCTTCCGCCGCCCAGGCCAGCGCATCGGCAAACTCATCGCCGTGCAGCTGACCATCCGCCAGCGCAGATAGCTGTTCGCTCCGTCTGCCGGTCAAGCTGACGTCCGCCGAGGCGGTGATACCTGTTTGTGCCTTGTTCATTCAATCACCTCACCACCGTTTGCCCGACTGGTTTTCGAGCAAGGGTCGCACTTTGGCCGAAATGGCTTCTCGCGCCCGAAAAATTCGAGATCGCACCGTACCAATGGGGCACCCCATCGCGGTAGCAATTTCTTCATAACTGAGCCCTTCAATCTCTCGCAGCGTGACAGCTTGGCGCAGATCATCGGGCAAGGCCTCCATGGCTGCATTCACGACCTGGGCGATTTCCTGGGCCGCAAGGACAGTTTCGGGGGTTTCGTCGCTGGTTAGTTCGTGTCCAAGGCGGGAAGTTTCATCCTCGTCCTCCGAACCCCTGAATGCATTTTCGGAAATGACCGGGTTGCGCTTCATGTCCATGAGCGCCTTCTTGGCTGTATTGACAGCAATCCGGTACAGCCAGGTGTAAAACTGGGCGTCGCCGCGAAACTGGTGCAGAGCCCGATAGGCGCGAATGAAGGTTTCCTGGGCAATGTCCTGCACCAGGTCCGTGTCGCGCACCATGCGCCCGATCAGTCGTTCGATGCGGCGTTGGTACTTGATGACCAGCAATTCATAGGCGCGCTGGTCGCCCGCTACCGTGCGCTCCACCAGTTGGAGGTCGCTGTCTTCGGAGGGGGAAGGCGGAATTACAGTCATGGATACTCAGTATTCACGCCCTGGGGCAGCTTGCCGGGCGGTTTCGTCAGCGTTGTCAGCGCCCGATCTGGCGCGCGAATATACCGCACGGCGCAAGTCCATCCAGCGCTCTGGCTGGCTGGAACGCTCCAGCCACAACCACAGCGGCGGATGTCCGACGAGCAAGATGCGCACCCACAGATGCGCCTGCAGATCCAGAAGCACCTCCGGGGGCGCTGAAAGCGTCAGCGGCACACTGGTGGGCGGCGCCACTCGGTTCAGCGTCCAGGCTTGGCCGTCGAACTGCAAAACTCCACGGGCTTGGCTCCACCAAAAGTGCATGGCAGCCGCCATCGCTGGCAGCCAGAAACACAGGGCCACTGCGATGGACAGATGCGCAGCACGGCTACCCAAAGCGATCCAGGCAACCAAAACGGCACCACCAGCAAGCACCCAGGCAGCCAACAGCACGCCCAGAGCCCGACTGCGACGCAGCGAATATTGGACAGAGGGAGGCCGTCTCGAAAGCCGCGTCACAAGACAGCTCCCTTCGACGGACGGATCAAGCGCCAACTCGATGACGGACCGACACCACAGTCAATGACACATCGCCCGCAGGCCCACGAGCGATACGTATTGCCACCGAATCCGAGATTGGTATATGCGCGCAATCAGACGCGTTTGAATACCAGCGTTCCGTTGGTGCCGCCAAAGCCAAAGTTGTTTTTGACGGCCACATCAATCTTCATGTCCCGCGCCGTATTGGCGCAGTAGTCGAGATCACACTCCGGATCCTGGTTGAACAGGTTGATGGTGGGCGGCACTTTTTGTTCATGCAGTGCCAGCACAGTAAACACACTCTCAATCCCCCCCGCACCGCCGAGCAAGTGGCCCGTCATGGATTTGGTGGAGCTCACAACGGTCTTGTAGGCGTGGTCGCCCAAGGCCGCTTTGATTGCATTGGTTTCGTTGATGTCGCCCAGAGGAGTGGACGTGCCGTGGGCGTTAAGGTAATCCACCTGATCGGCATTGATCCCGGCGTTGCGCAACGCGCTAAGCATGGCGCGGCGGGGTCCATCCATGTTGGGTGCCGTCATGTGACCTGCATCTGCGCTCATGCCGAAGCCGCTGAGTTCGGCATAAATCTTGGCGCCTCGCGCTTTGGCGTGTTCATACTCTTCGAGCACCATCACACCGGCGCCTTCGCCCAGCACAAAACCGTCGCGATCCTTATCCCATGGGCGGGATGCCGTCTTGGGGTCGTCGTTGCGGGTGGACAGGGCCCGCATGGCGGCAAACCCGCCGATGCCCAGCGGAGATACCGTGGATTCGGTACCGCCAGCCACGACCACGTCCGCATCGCCGTATTCGATCATACGACCTGCCTCGCCGATACAGTGCAAGCCTGTTGTGCAGGCAGTCACCACGGCAAGGTTGGGCCCCTTGAAGCCAAAGCGCATGGACACATGCCCTGCCACCATGTTGATGATGGACGCAGGTACAAAAAATGGGGTGATACGCCGTGGCCCGCGGCTGACCAGCTCGGCGTGGGTGTTTTCGATCAGCGGGAGGCCGCCAATGCCGGAGCCGATCACGCAGGCAATGCGTGTGGCGAACTCCTCACTGAGCGCTTCGCCCGTGGGAAGCCCTGCGTCCTGGACGGCCTGCGCTGCAGCAGCGATGCCATAGTGGATGAAGGTATCCATCGCGCGCGCATCCTTGGCGCTGATGTACGACTCCAGGTCAAGACCTTTGACCTCTCCCGCAATCTTGCAGGCGAAGTTCGATGCATCGAACTTGGTGATGAGATCAATGCCGGACTGGCCGGCAAGGAGATTGGCCCAGGACTCGGCCACCGTGTTACCCACGGGGCTGACGCAACCCAGGCCGGTCACGACAACGCGACGACGGCTCATGCGTATAAAACCTTCTGCTGATCGCTTGAGTCAGGCGCAGGGCGCCGCTCAGGCCTTCTGGTGGGTGTTGGCGTAGTCGATGGCGTTTTGCACCGTGGTGATCTTCTCGGCGTCTTCGTCCGGGATCTCGATGCCGAATTCGTCTTCCAGAGCCATCACCAGTTCCACCGTGTCGAGCGAGTCGGCACCGAGGTCTGCCACAAAGGCCTTTTCATTGGTGACTTGAGACTCTTCCACACCGAGTTGTTCGGCAATGATTTTTTTGACGCGTGCTTCGATATCGCTCATGGTTTCCCTCTGGGGGTTGTGAATGAATCCGCGATTCTAGCCGCTTAAGGAGAAGCCCCTAAACGACCCGCCGTCCGGATGAACCGGCGTTAACTTTCAATAACTACATGTACATGCCGCCATTGACATGCAACTCCTGCCCCGTCACATAGCCAGCCTCGCGCGAGGCAAGGTACGCCACCGCGTGCGCGATGTCGGCCGGCTTGCCCATGTGACCCAGCGGGATCTGCGCATTGAGCGCTTTTTGCTGGTCTTCGGGTAACACGGAGGTCATGTCGGTCTCGATGAAACCGGGTGCCACGCAGTTCACGGTGATGCTGCGGCTGCCCAGCTCACGGGCCAGCGCGCGCGTCATGCCCGCCACACCCGCCTTGGCCGCGGCGTAGTTGGCCTGGCCTGGATTGCCCGACGCACCCACCACGCTGGTGATGCTGATGATGCGCCCAAAGCGCTGCTTCATCATCGGCCTGATCGCGGCGCGGCTCGTGCGGAATACCGCCTTGAGATTGGTGTCCAGCACGGCATCCCAGTCGTCGTCCTTCATGCGCATGGCCAGAGTGTCGCGCGTAATGCCCGCGTTGTTCACCAGCACATGCAAGCCACCTTGCTGCTTGACGATGGCGTCCATCAGGGCCTCAACCGCAGCCACATCGTTCACGTTCAGATTGGCACCGCGGCAACCAGGGTAAGCCGACAGCGCCTGGCTGATGCGCGCAGCGCCTTCATCCGTGGTGGCTGTACCCACCACCTGGTAGCCGCGCACCGCCAACTCCAGGGCAATGGCAGCACCGATGCCGCGCGATGCACCGGTCACCAGCGCCACTTGCGCCGCCTGCACTGCTGTCTGAGTCGATTCCGTCATGCCAACAACTCCCGGGTTTCAGCCAGCGTGGCCGAGTCAAACAATGCTGCGCCGACCAGTTCAGGGTCGATGCGTTTGGTGAGGCCTGCCAGCACCTTGCCAGGGCCACATTCAATGATGTGCGTCACACCACGGCCTTTCAGCGCGTGCACGCATTCCACCCAGCGGACGGGGCCAAAGGCCTGGCGGTAGAGCGCTTCGCGAATGGCATCAGCGTCTTGCTGCACCACCACGTCCACATTGTTGACCACCGGAATCTGAGGGGTAGCAAGCGCAACCTCCGCCAGCGCCATACGCAGCTTTTCAGCCGCAGGCTTCATCAGGCTGGAATGGAAAGGCGCCGACACTGGCAGGGGCAATGCGCGCTTGGCGCCCCCCGCCTTGAGCACCTCACAGGCCTTGTCCACACCCGCCTTGGTACCAGCGATCACGGTCTGGATCGGGTCGTTGAAATTGACAGCCTCCACCACCTCAGCCGTACCTGGCCCGAACGATGCCAAAGCCTCGGCACAACCAGCGATGACCTTGGAAGCCTCCATGCCCAGAATGGCCGCCATGGCGCCGGTGCCGATAGGCACCGCCTCTTGCATGGCCGCCGCACGCAGCTGCACCAGCGGGGCCGCCTGCGCGAGCGTCAACACACCAGCCGCCACCAGAGCGGAGTATTCGCCCAACGAATGCCCGGCAACGGCCACCGGGGCTGCGCCACCTTCTGCGCGCCACACCCGCCATGCCGCCACGCCAGCGACCAGCATCACCGGCTGGGTGTTGGTGGTGAGGGCCAAAGCCTCCTTGGGGCCTTCCTTGATCAGCAGGCCAACATCCTCACCCAGAGCATCCGAGGCTTCCTGCAGGGTCTGCGCCACCACCGGGTGGTCACCCCAACCATCGAGCATGCCAACCGATTGCGAGCCTTGCCCCGGAAAGACAAATGCAAAAGACTTCATGAAAAATCCAGAAATATGATGAAACCGGCCGGTAGCGCAGGTACTTATTGCGCCAGCAGCTACAACTTCAGGAGCACAGCACCCCAGGTAAAACCACCACCCACGCCTTCGAGCAGCAGGGTTTCGCCTTTCTTGACCTGACCGGTCCGCACCCCATGGTCCAAAGCCAGCGGAATGGAGGCTGCCGAGGTGTTGCCGTGTTGGTCCACCGTGACCACCACCTTGTCCATGGACATCTTCAGTTTGCGGGCGGTGCTCTGCATGATGCGGATGTTGGCCTGGTGCGGGATCAGCCAGTCGATATCGGCCTCGGTCAGCCCGGCCTTGGCCAGGGCCGCGTGGGCCGCCTTTTCCAGCACACCCACTGCCAGCTTGAAGACCGCCTGCCCGTCCATTTTTAGGACCGGGTCCCCAAGCACCTTGCCGCCGGACACATTGCCGGGCACACACAAAATATCGACATGCTTGCCGTCGGCGTGCAGGTCGCTCGACAGAATGCCAGGCGTGTCAGAGGCCTCCAGCACCACAGCGCCCGCACCATCACCGAACAACACACAGGTGGTGCGGTCGTTGAAGTCCAGGATGCGGCTGAAAACCTCTGCACCAATCACCAGCGCGCGATTGGCAGCACCTGTCTGGATCATGGCGTCCGCCACCGACAGGGCATAGACAAAACCGCTGCACACAGCTTGCACATCAAACGCAGGGCATCCATTGGCACCCAGCTTGTTCTGCAAGATACAAGCAACGGACGGGAACACCATGTCCGGCGTGGACGTTGCCACGATGATCAGATCGATATCGGTGGGCTGCAGCCCGGCGGCCTGCAGGGCATTGCGCGCAGCCTCCAACCCCAAGTCGCTGGCGGTCACATCCGGCGCAGCAAAGTGGCGCGCCCGGATGCCGGTGCGCTCCACAATCCATTCATCGGAGGTTTCGATACCGCGCTGGCCCAGTTCGGCAACCAGATCAGCGTTGGTCAACCGGCGGGGAGGCAGGTAGCTGCCGGTGCCGGTAATGCGGGAATAACGTCTCATTATTGTGCGGTCGCCGCAACGCCAGGCTGGGGCTGGGCATCTGCAGGCGCCAACAGGGGCGCCGCGTGCGCAATCCGGGTCCGGACACGGTCGAGCAGGTTGTTGCGGGCTGCATCATACGCCCGGTTCAACGCCTGCTCGAAAGCCATGGCGTCTGCCGATCCGTGGCTCTTGAACACCAGCCCGCGCAGGCCGAGCAGCGCCGCGCCGTTGTAACGGCGGTAGTCCATGCGCTTCATCAACGCTTTTAAGATCGGATAGGCGACGATAGCAGCCATTTTGGTAAAAATGTGGCGCGAAAATTCGGTTTTAAGTGCTCCGATGATCATCGAGGCCACACCTTCGCTGGCCTTGAGCGCCACATTACCCACAAAACCATCACAGACCACGATATCCACCGTACCCTTGAAGATATCGTTGCCCTCCACATTGCCATAGAAGTTCAAATCGCCGGAATTAGCTGCAGATCGCAGCAATTCACCCGCCTTTTTGATCACCTCACTACCTTTGATGACCTCTTCTCCAATGTTCAGCAAACCCACCGTGGGCTCGCCACCCTCCTGAAGGACGGATACCAGGGCAGAGCCCATCACGGCGAACTGCAGTAGGTGCTCGGCCGAGCAATCGACGTTGGCCCCCAGGTCCAGCACCGTGGTGGCACCACCGGTGGCGTTGGGCAGCTGGGTAGCGATGGCAGGACGGTCGATACCGTCCAAAGTCTTGAGCAGATAGCGGGCGATGGCCATCAAGGCACCGGTATTGCCCGCAGACACGGCCGCCGAAGCCGTGCCATCCTTGACTTGCTGGATGGCCACACGCATCGAAGAATCTTTCTTCTTGCGCAAGGCCACTTCCACCGGGTCATCCATAGCGACCACTTCGGTAGCGGGAACGATGGTGGCTCGGTCGTGGGAGAACGATTGCAGGCTGTCCGCCAGGCCAACGAGCAGCAGGCGGGCATCCGGGTGGTGGTCGAGAAACTGGCGGCACGCCGCGAGCGTGACGCGGGGGCCATGGTCGCCCCCCATGCAGTCAACAGCCAGTGTGATCATGGGCGACTTGTCCGGCCGGCCCAAAGGGCCGAGAGATGAATACGACGGTCAAAACAAAGGCCCGCGCTACAGGGTTTGTAGCAACGGGCCTTTGGATGGGGTGAAGGTCAGGCTTCAGACTTGTTCTTCAGCACCTGACGGCCACGGTAGAAACCGTTGGGGCTGATGTGGTGACGCAGGTGCGTTTCACCAGTGGTGGGTTCCACGGCAATGCCTGGCACGTTCAGGGCATTGTGCGAGCGGTGCATGCCGCGCTTGGAAGGGGACTTTTTGTTTTGCTGAACGGCCATGATGGCTCCTGATCTGGAATAGGTTGGTAAAAACGCGATCAGCCCAAAAAGACACGATGGGGTTCGCGTGAAGCCCACGATTATAACCCAAATGATTTTTGGGTCGATGAATCAGTCCTTGGCGTCTTTGCGCAAGGCTGCCAGCGCGGCAAACGGGTTGGGCTTTTCGGCGTTGGCTTCTTCAAAATCGTCGTCCGAAGACGCCAGCGGCACAGAGGTCGGGCACTCGTCGTGTTTGGGTACCACGGGCAAAGCCATCAACAGTTCGTCTTCGATGAGTTCGTGCAGATCAAACTCGCGGCTCAGGGCCAGCAGGTCTTCTTCGCTCTCATCGTCCAGGGCCTCGGCCGTGGCTTCGTCTGCCACAAAGCGGAACTCACGATCCACCTCCAGGGGCACATCGACCGGCGTCAGGCAGCGCTGGCACTCCATGGGGAAGCTGGCGCGCACCTTGATGTGCAGCCAGACCTGCCCCATGCCTCCCAGGGCAGTGCGCACTTCGCCCGTCGCCTCCCAGTCCACCAACAGGTCGGGGTGCAGGCCTTTGGCCTCTTGCGCCAGGCGTTCGTACTTCAGCAGCGAGTCGTGTCCCGCCAGCCGACCGCCCGCCTGTGCGAAGGCTTTCACGTCGAGGCGCTGTGCGGAGAATTCCTTGGTCATGGCGGCAGTGTAAGAGAATCGGCGCATGCATCAATCCCCCTCCCCGCAACGCCCTCTGGTATTGGGCTCGACCTCGCGCTACCGGCGCGAATTGCTGGAACGGCTGAACCTGCCTTTCGAAGTGACCGCTCCCCATGTCGATGAGACTCCCCTGCCCGGCGAGGCGCCCCGCGCCCTGGCCTTGCGCCTGGCTCTGGCCAAAGCGCAAGCTGTGGCGCGGCAGCACCCCGAAGCCGTGGTGATCGGATCCGACCAGGTGGCAGACCTGGCCGGAGAGCCGCTGGGCAAACCGGGCCAGCACGATCGCGCGGTGCTGCAGTTGCGCCAGATGCGCGGCCAGACGGTGGTGTTCCAAACCGCCCTGGCGGTGGTGTGCGCGGCCACCGGCTTTGAACAGGTGGACCTCGCCCCCGTAGAGGTGAAGTTCCGCGACCTGTCGGATGAAGAAATCGAGCGCTACCTGCGCGCCGAACAGCCCTACGACTGCGCGGGCAGCGCCAAGAGCGAAGGCCTTGGCATTGCCCTGCTGGACGCCATCCACAGCGACGACCCCACGGCACTCATCGGTCTGCCGCTGATCCGCACATGCCGCATGCTGCGCGCAGCAGGGCTGGTGCTGCCATGAACGTAAAAACCGGCACGCTGTACCTGGTGCCCGCCCCGCTCGACTTTGGCTGCGACACCCAGGCCCCACTGCAGGATGCCCTGCCCTCAGCGACCCTGCAGACAGCCGCCCGCCTGACCCACTGGGTGTGCGAAAACGCCAAGAGCACGCGCGCTTACCTCAAGCGCATTGACGTGCTGCACCCCCTGGCCCTCTCTCTACAGCAACAGCAGATCACCGAGTTGCCGCGTGAAGTGCACAAAAAAGGCGACCACGGCGACAAAGGCTCAGCGCCGTTCGATGCCCGCCCGTTGCTGGCTGCGGCCCTGAACGGGCACGACATCGGCCTGGTCAGCGAAGCGGGCATGCCCGCAGTGGCCGACCCTGGCTCGTCGGTGGTGCGGGCCGCGCACGACCTGGGCCTGCGCGTAGTGCCGTTGGTAGGGCCGGTGTCGCTGCTGCTGGCCCTGGCTGCCAGTGGCCTCAATGGACAAAACTTCGCCTTCGTCGGCTACCTGCCACAAGACGGACAAGAGCGCACACAGCGCATCAAGGAGCTGGAAGGCATCGCGCTGCGCACGGGCCAGACCCAGCTGTTCATCGAGACCCCGTACCGCAACCCGGCCCTGTGGCAGGCACTGGTTCAGACCCTGCAGCCGCACACCCGGCTGGCGCTGGCCAGCGGCCTGACCCTGCCCGACGCGCGGGTGCAAAGCCAGCTGGTACGCCAGTGGAAGCAGCAGCCCGCACCGCCGGACAACCGCACCCCCGTGGTGTTTGCGCTGGGGCGTTGAGACAGCGACGGGGTAACACGCTACGGGCGAGGCGCTTGGAATGCTACGTATTCAGGAGCATTCCAGGCATATTTCACTATCGCAACCGCCCCAAAACACCCCAAAAACCCCTCAGACCGCTGCACAACGGCCCCACACCGGCACTGCGGCACAGCGAAACAGGGCCCAACAAAAAGCCCCGGCAGATCCCTCTGCCGGGGCTTCGAATAGACATCTGCCGTCAATGCAAGGGCTTGCGCGGATGATCACGCCCCCTGCCGACTCCGAGGCGAATATCAGCGCAACTGTGGCCCCGATATGGCCAGTGACTTGACGGCGCCCATGCCCACCGCCGCGCCAAACCGCTTGGCCAGGCGCTCGGCCACGTTGTCGCGGCGGGTGTAGTCGATGATGTCTTCGGCCTTGACCACTTCGCGCGCGACATAGTCCAGGTTGCCCAGCTTGTCCGCCAGGCCCATTTCCACGGCCTGCTGGCCCGTCCAGAACAAGCCGCTGAAGGTATCGGGCGTGGTCTTGAGACGGTCACCGCGCCCTGCTTTCACCACGGCAATGAACTGTTGGTGGATCTGGTCGAGCATGGTCTGCGCGTAGGCGCGCTGCTTCTCGGTCTGCGGGCTGAAGGGGTCCAGAAAACCCTTGTTCTCGCCTGCAGTGAGCAAGCGGCGCTCCACGCCCACCTTCTCCATCACGCCGGTGAACCCAAAACCGTCCATCAGCACACCAATGCTGCCCACGATGCTGGCCTTGTCCACGTAGATATCGTCGGCGGCGGCTGCAATGTAGTAAGCAGCCGAGGCGCAGGTTTCTTCGACCACGGCGTAGATCGGCTTGTTGTGCTTGGCTTTCAGGCGCACTATCTCATCGTTGATGATGCCGGCCTGCACAGGACTGCCACCGGGCGAGTTGATGAGCAGCACCAGCGCTTGCGAGCCCTCATCCTCCAGCGCGCTGCGCATGGCGGCCACAACAAACTCGGCACTGGCCTCGGCGCCACTCGCGATCTCGCCCTTGATGTCCACCACGGCAGTGTGCGGCGTGCTTTTGCTGGTGCTGGGCGACGCCTGACGCAGGGCCACGAACGCAACAGCAGCAAACAACACCAGCCATGTCAGGCGGAAAAAAATCTTCCAGCGGCGGGCGCTGCGTTGTTCGTTGAGGGCGGCAAAGGCCAGCTTTTCCAGCGTGGCGCGTTCCCACCCGGGTTCACGCGATGAGTCGCTCACAGGGGCTCCTGAATTAGTAGCTGCTTGCGCCCACAGATCGGGGGCGGAATTGCTTTTGGGGTCAAAGCCCGACGAGGCGGGCTGATGGGGGTCTGTCATGTCATGCGTCCTGGGCACTGCACCGCTGCGGCCCGCGCGTTGCGGTGGCCCGCGTCGGGCGGCAGCACATCAGGGTAATTCATCTGGATTTTCTAGAACTCTACAGGCTGCAGGTTGTAGGCAGTATGCCAGCGCACCACACCATCGCTCTCCGACAGGGCAATTTTGACCAGCCCACCGCGGCAGGGACCTCCCGCGCACTGGCCGGTATGGGGCAAGTAGGCCGCCCCGTGGGTGGCACACAACAGCCAGTTGCCTGTGTCATCAAAAAAGCGGTTGGGCTGGTAGTCCATCTCCATCGCCACATGGGTGCAGCGGTTGAGGTAAGCGTGCGGCAGGTCTCGGTAGCGAATCGCAAAGGCCCTGCACGTCTGGCCTGCGTACTGCACATCAAACGGCACGGCCAAGCCTCCATCGACAAGGTCGCCACTGTTGCACAGCGCGATAGGCTGATCAGTGGAGGGTATGGTCATGGGCTCGTCCCGCTCCGATACCCGCGTCAAACGTTGTGCAGCAGCCAGTCGTGCAGCTCGCGCACCGAATGCACAACCGCCAGCGGCTGGAGGGCATGAAAAGCGTCGGGCTCGTGTGCGCCATAGCTCACCCCTACGCTCGCGCAGCCCGCGTTGACCGCCATCTGCAGGTCATGGGTGGTGTCGCCAATCATCAGCAGGCGCTCAGGCGCCACGTCAAATTCGGCCATCAGCTCCTGCAGCATCAGGGGGTGCGGCTTGCCAGCGGTCTGGTCGGCGGTGCGGGAGCCGTCGAACACACCGCGCAAATCCACCGAATGCAGCGCCTCGTCCAGCCCGCGCCGGCTTTTGCCCGTGGCCACGGCCAGCAGGTGCCCACGTTCACGCAGATCGTTCAGCAGCGGCAACACGCCGTCGAACAGGCTCAGGTCGTCCTGGTGCTGGATGTAGTGGAAGCGGTAGCGGTTGCCCAGCTCGGTGTACTTTTCGGGTGGCACATCGGGGGCGGCATGGGCCAGCGCCTGCATCAGGCCCATGCCAATCACATAGGCAGCCTCCTTGTCTGTGGGTACCGTGCCGCCCACGTCGCGCACCGCTGCCTGGATGCAGCGCACGATGATGGCGGTGGAGTCGAACAGGGTTCCATCCCAGTCAAAGGCAATGAGGTCGAAGCGGCGCGGACGGAAGTTTGTGGCAGACATGGAGGGGGTTCTTCGCGCAGGATCGTCAGGCAGGGGACACAAAATCGGCCAGCTCAGGGGGTAGCTCGGCAATCAGTTGCACGCGCTCGCCCGAGGCGGGGTGGTTGAACTGTAACCGCCATGCGTGCAGGAACATGCGCTTCATCGAGAGCTTCTGCAGGCGCTTGTTGAGGTCAAAGTCACCGTATTTGTCATCACCCACGATGGCGTGGCCCTGGCTGGCCAGGTGTACGCGGATCTGATGGGTGCGGCCGGTCTTGATGGTCACCTCCAGCAGGGACATCGCCGGCAGGCCTTGAGCGGCGCGCGCGGGCACAGTGCTGCGCACCTTGACCAACGTGATGGAGCGCATGCCATCCGGGTCATCGGCCGTGGTCACACGCACGCGGCGCTCGCCGTCGGCCTGCAGGTACTTGTGCAGTGGCAGGTCGATGACCTTTTTGTTGGCAGGCCAGGTGCCCGTGACGAGTGCCAGATAGGTCTTGCCTGTCTCGCGCTCACGGAACTGGTCTTGCAGGTGAGTGAGCGCTGACCGCTTCTTGGCCACCAGCAGGATGCCCGAGGTCTCGCGGTCCAGACGGTGCACCAGTTCCAGGAACTTGGACGCCGGCCGCGCCTGGCGCAATTGCTCGATCACGCCAAAACTCACGCCGCTGCCGCCGTGCACCGCCACGCCCGCGGGCTTGTCCAGGGCAATCAGGTGCTCGTCTTCGAGCAGGATGGGAAATTCGCGCGCAGGCGCCGGACGCTCGGCCTTCTCGGCCACCTTGTCGGAGATGCGCACGGGCGGCAGGCGCACCACGTCCCCTGCTTGCACGCGGGTGTCGGCGCTCACGCGGCCTTTGTTGATGCGGACCTCACCGCTGCGGATGATGCGGTAGACATGCGTTTTTGGCACGCCTTTCAAGTGGCGTATCAAAAAGTTATCGAGCCGCTGGCCAGCGGAGTCAGCATCCACTTCCACCAGGCGGGCTGCGGGAAGCCCCGCAGGGGCTGTGGGCGGTTTGGCCCCTATAATGTGTTTCACCTGCGCGTTGTTATGTAAGTGGTTGATTTGTCTGGAGTTTAGTCCACACAGCCCTTGCCCCTCACGCAGGCAGGTCGATGCCACCGGGCGTCGTGCGCGCAGATTGCAGGCCAGATGCCTGTGGTGGCCAGCACGCCGTGCGGCGGGCTGACAGATTGAAACACTGATACGGAATCCCCCAAGCTGGCAGATGTTCCCTACCCGGGCGCAGCCTGTCAGCGGATCAAAGCGAGCATGTGGTTGTTGATGAGCTGGATGGTGACCTTGTGGCGGTGGCTGATGCCCCCGGCTGCACGCTCCAATTCAGCCCCAACGCCCAGCCAGCAAGCGCAATCAGCTACTCTTTTGCTAGCAAAACTGCGCTCCTACCACTCGCCCCCATCCACGCGCCCCTGCCTCACGATGCTGCGCTAGAGCGCGGCAGATCATTGGCATTCCCGGCAATTCCCTTCGTTTCGATGCGTCAGTCCAGGCATTCACAGCTCCTGTAGAGCTTGTTGTATTGGTTTGGAAACTGTGGGCGGCAGCCCGCGCAGCCCTTCCTGTGGGTCAGGTGGGCTGCACCGCTGCTGTCCGCGAAACACTGAAGGAATCGCATCATGAAGCGGATGCTCATCAACGCCACGCAGCCCGAAGAACGGCGCCTGGCCATCGTCGACGGACAAAAGCTCCTCGACTACGAAATCGAAATCGAAGGGCGCGAACAGCGCAAGGGCAACATCTATAAGGCCGTCGTCACTCGCGTCGAGCCTTCGCTGGAAGCCTGTTTTGTGGACTACGGCGAAGACCGCCACGGTTTCCTGCCGTTCAAGGAAATCTCGCGCAGCTACTTCACCCCCGGTGTCTCGCCCAGCCAGGCGCGCATCAATGAAGTGATCAAGGAAGGCCAGGAACTGCTGGTCCAGGTCGAAAAAGAAGAACGCGGCAACAAGGGCGCGGCCCTGACCACCTTCGTCTCGCTGGCCGGCCGCTATGTGGTGCTGATGCCCAACAACCCCCGTGGCGGAGGCGTTTCACGCCGCATCGAGGGCGAGGACCGCGCCGAGCTCAAGGAGGCGATGGACCAGCTGGAATACCCGAACGGCATGTCCATCATCGCGCGCACCGCTGGCATTGGCCGCACCGCGCCCGAGCTGCAGTGGGACCTGAATTACCTGCTCAAGCTGTGGAACGCTATCGACGGCGCCGCCAAGGGCGGCAAGGGCGCCTTCCTGATCTATCAGGAATCGAGCCTGGTGATCCGCGCGATCCGCGACTACTTCAACAACGACATCGGTGACATCCTCATCGATACCGACGACATCTACGAACAGGCACAGCAGTTCATGGCGCACGTCATGCCCGAGCATGCCGCCCGCGTGAAGCGCTACCGCGACGACGCCGCCCTGTTCAGCCGCTTCCAGATCGAGCACCAGATCGAATCGGCCTACGCCCGCACCGTGCAACTGCCCTCGGGTGGCGCCATCGTGATCGACCACACCGAAGCGCTGGTCAGCGTGGACGTGAACTCGGCCCGCGCCATCAAGGGCGGCGACATCGAGGAAACCGCCACCCGCACCAACCTGGAAGCCGCCGACGAAGTGGCCCGCCAGATGCGCCTGCGCGACCTGGGCGGCCTGATCGTCATCGACTTCATCGACATGGAAGAGTCGAAGAATCGCCGCGAAGTGGAAAACCGCCTGCGCGACGCGCTGCGCCAGGACCGCGCCCGCGTGCAGTTCGGCACCATCAGCAAGTTCGGCCTCATGGAAATGAGCCGCCAGCGCCTCAAGCCCGCCTTGAGCGAGGGCTCGTCCATCCCCTGCCCACGCTGTGGCGGCTCGGGCCACATCCGCGACACCGAATCGTCGGCCCTGCAGATCCTGCGGATCATTCAGGAAGAGTCGATGAAGGACAACACGGCCGCTGTGCACTGCCAGGTGCCGGTGGAAGTGGCCTCTTTCCTGCTGAACGAAAAGCGCACCGAGATCGCCAAGATCGAACTCAAGCAGCGCGTGGCCGTGCTGATGGTGCCCAACAAGACGCTGGAAACCCCCAACTACCGCCTGGAACGCCTCAAGCACGACGACCCGCGCCTGGACCACATCGAAGCCAGCTACAAGCTCGCCGAAGAAGTGGAAGACCCCACCGCCGTGACGCGCCGCTCGCAAGAGCCCACCAACAAGCAGACCCCGGTGATCAAGGGCGTGCTGCCTGACGCACCCGCCCCCGTGGCGGAGCCCCGCCCCGAAGGCGCCGCACGCCCACCCCGTGGTGGCCAACGCCCTGCAGCCGCTGCCACCCCTGCACCTGCACCAGTAGCCGCTCCAGCGCCCGCCCCTGCCGCACCGCAAGAGCAAGGCTTCTTCGCCTGGCTCAAGAGCCTGTTTGGCTTTGGCAGCGCACCGGCAGCCCCCACCCCGGTCGCAACGGCATCGCCCGCAGCCGCACCTGCCGCTGCCGAAACCACGAGCCGTGGCGAACCGCGCCGCGAAGGCCGCAACGGTGAAAGCCGTGGTCGCCGTGGCGGCCGCGATGGCAACCGGGACGGTCAGCGCGAAGGCGCACCACGTGATGGCAACCGCGAAGGCAGCTCTGGCGAAGGCCGTGGCCGCCGTGGCGAACGCTCGGCCGAAGGCCGCGCTCCCCGCGATGCAGACAGCCGTCCACCCCGCGACGCAGAGCGCCGTCCCGAAGGCGAAGGCCGTGAAGGGGGCCGCAACGGACGTGGCGAAGGCCGTGAAGGGGGCCGTGGCCGCCGCGACAGCGAGCCGCGCAACCTGAACGCTGGCGTGAATGGTGACAACACCAACGCTGCAACCACTCCGGTGGAAGGCCCCAACGCAGGCAACACCGGTGGCGCAGAAGGCCAGCCGGCGCAGCAACCCCGTGGCGAGCGCGGTCCGCGCCGCGAACGTGGTGATCGCGGTGGCAACCGTGGCGAACGCGGTGAACGCGCTCCCCGCGCGGTCGAGGCCCAGGAGGCAGGCGCCACAGCCGTCGCTGGTGACTTTGCGGACACCGCTCCACTGGCATCGCTGCCGGACCTGGACCTGAGCGGCAATGACGCACCCGCCAACGGCAATGGCGCCACCGAAGAGCAGCGCCGCGAGCGCCGCTCCCGCGACCGCTATGGCCGTGACCGCCGCGAACGCGGCGAGCGTGGCCCGCGCGACAACAACGGCAACGCCGAAGCAGCTGCGCCAGCGATGCTGGACTTTGACCCCACCCAGGCCGAGCCCGCACCGGCACAGGACGAGGCGCCGCGCCGCAGTTACTTCAGCAACGCGCCCGCCGCCGAGCCTGTGGCACCGGCGGCAACCCCTGTCGCAGCTCCTGTGGCAGCCCCAGCCGCTTCGACCACCGAGCCAGCCGCAGCTCCTGCGGCAGCTGTTGCAGCGCCCGTTGCAAACCCTGCAGCCGCCCCGGTGGCTGCACCGGCACCTGTCGCAGCACCTGCACCGGCGGTAGCCGCCCAGGCCCCCGTGGCGACAGCTGCACAAGCCAAGGGACTGCCCCGCGTTCAGGCGTTCACGCTGCCCATCGATGAACTGCAGCAAGTGGCTGCCGCATCAGGCCTGCAGTGGGTGAACTCTGACGCGGACAAGATCGCTGCCGTGCAGGCCGCCATCGCTGCCGAGCCCAAGCCCATCCGCGTGCCCCGCGAGCGCCCCCCTGCGGTGGTGCTGGACGAAGGTCCGCTGGTGCTGGTGGAAACCCGCCGCGACCTGTCGGCCATGGCGCTTCCGTTTGAGCAGCCCCCCGCAGCCTGATGCGTTGCAATGGCTGCTGCCCCCAGGGCCGCAGCCCACGCAAAGAAGGCGGCTCAGGCCGCCTTCTTTTTTTTGGGCAACTGAGCAAGCACCGTGCTGGGCGCCAATACCCGCAAGCGACAGAAGACGGTCGTCCAGCAGGTACCATTTCAGGCCGCTGGCGCAGCCAGCAGCCCGCGCTTTCCAGGCCACACTTCACCCCCGAGATCCACGGACCCTTTGCCCCCATGCTGTTCCTGCTGTCTCCCGCCAAATCGCTCGACTACGACACGCCCGTTCCCGAAGGCCTGCCGCACACCTCACCCCAGTTTGTGCCGCAGTCCACGGCCCTGATCGAAGTCCTGCGGGAGCAGTCGCCGCAGCAGATCGCGTCGCTGATGGAACTGAGCGACACGCTCGCGGCGCTGAACGTGGCGCGCTACCAGGCCTGGCGCCCCCGCTTCACGGCCCACAACTCGCGCCAGGCGGTGCTGGCCTTCAATGGCGACGTGTACGAGGGGCTGCAAGCCCGCAGCCTGAGCGCTGACGACCTGCACTGGGCCCAGAACCATGTCGCCATCCTCAGTGGCCTGTACGGTGTGCTGCGGCCGCTGGACCGCATGCAGCCCTATCGCCTGGAGATGGGCACGCGCCTGGCCACCGAGGCAGGCAGCAACCTGTACCAGTTCTGGGGCCGCCAGATTGCCGAGCACCTGAACACCCGGCTGCGCGCCGACACCACGCCAGTGGTGATCAACCTCGCCTCGCAGGAATACTTCAAGGCCGTGGACCGCAAGGCACTCAAGGCCCGCGTGATCGAATGCGTGTTCGAGGACTGGAAGGGCGGCAACTACAAGATCATCAGCTTCTTTGCCAAGCGCGCACGCGGCCTGATGGCGCGCTACGCCATCACCCACCGCCTTGCCACACCCCACCAGCTCGAAGGGTTTGACCTGGACGGCTATGCCTTTGCCCCGGCATCATCCGAGCCCGAGCGCCTGGTCTTCCGGCGCAAGACCCCGCCCTCCGCATAAATCCGCCCACCACCCTGCTCTTGTTGAAGGACCGCCATGGCATCGCGTTCTGACCAGCACCCGGACAGCACCACCACCCAGCACGCCAGCGCAGCGCGGCAGGCCATCACCCCCGAGTTGCGCCGCTGGATCATAGAGCAGGCCCAGGCGGGCTACGCCGCACCCGTGGTGCTGCAGTCCATGCGTGACGCAGGCTGGGACGAAGACGTGGCGGCGGATGCGCTGGAGATCACGCTGCAGGAGCACCTGAACGACCTGGCCGTGCAGCAGGGCCTGCCCTCGGCCGTGCGGGTGCCCGAGCCCCGGCTGGATGAATCCCCCGCCCAGGTGGACTGCGGAGACCGCGCCGTGAATGTGCTGCTGGCCATGGCACAGCCGCGCATCGTGGTGTTTGGCAACCTGCTGTCGCCCGAGGAGTGCGATGCCCTGATAGCCGCTGCAGAGCCCCGCATGGCACGCTCGCTCACCGTGGCCACCAAGACCGGGGGCGAAGAGATCAATGCCGACCGCACCAGTGACGGCATGTTCTTCCAGCGCGGGCAAAGTCCCCTGATCCAGCGCATCGAGGAGCGCATTGCACGCCTGCTCCACTGGCCCGTCGAAAACGGCGAAGGCCTGCAGGTGCTGCACTACCGCCCCGGCGCCGAATACAAGCCCCACTACGACTACTTCGACCCCGCCGAGCCCGGCACGCCCAGCATCATCCAGCGCGGCGGCCAGCGCGTGGGCACGCTGGTGATGTACCTGAACACACCTGACAAAGGCGGCGGCACCACCTTCCCCGACGTGCACCTGGAGGTGGCGCCGCAGCGTGGCAACGCGGTGTTCTTCAGCTACGAGCGCCCGCACCCGTCCACCCGCACCCTGCATGGCGGCGCCCCCGTGATCGCCGGGGACAAATGGATTGCCACCAAATGGCTGCGTGAGCGGGAATTTCAGTAAAAACCCCGGCATGCGCTAGTCGAACATGCGCCAGCAGCTATAAAAATAGTAGCAATAGCACAGACCCCCTTGGAACCCACACACCCGAAAGACCAGGCCATGAACACGCCAGAACAATCCCAACTCGGCAAGGCATCGGCCTATGTGGACCAGTACGACGCCTCGCTGCTGTTCCCCATCCCGCGCGCGGGCAAGCGGGCCGAGATCGGCATCACCGGCGCGGCGCCCTTCTTCGGGGCCGACCTGTGGACGGCGTTCGAGCTGTCCTGGCTGAATGCGCGTGGCAAGCCGCAGGTGGCGCTGGCGCACATCACTGTGCCCTGCGAGACGCCCAACATCGTCGAGAGCAAGTCGTTCAAGCTGTATCTCAACAGCTTCAACAACACCCGCTTTGCCGATGCGGCCGAGGTGCAGGCCCGCATCCGCGCCGACATCAGCGAAGCCGTATGGCGTGGCGCCGACCACCCCGCCACCGTGGGCGTGAAGCTCATCGCGCCCGAGCTGTTCGACCAGGAGCCCGTGCATGAGCTGGACGGCCTGAGCCTAGACCGGCTGGACGTGGAATGCACGCGCTACCAGCCCGCGCCCGACCTGCTGACGGCCACATTCAACGAAGCGCCCGTGACCGAAACCCTGACCAGCAACCTGCTCAAGAGCAACTGCCTGGTGACCGGCCAGCCCGACTGGGGCAGCGTGCAGATCAGCTACAGCGGCCCGCAGATCAACCAGGAAGGGCTGCTGCAGTACCTGGTGAGCTTTCGCAACCACAACGAGTTCCATGAGCAGTGTGTGGAGCGCATCTTCATGGACGTGTGGACACGCTGCAAACCCATCAAGCTCACGGTGTACGCGCGCTACACGCGCCGCGGCGGGCTGGACATCAACCCCCTGCGCACCAGCCACCCGCAGGCCCTGCCGCGCAACGTGCGCACTGCCCGGCAGTAGGCCTGGCCCCGCCACCCGTCAACCGACCGCATCCGTCAGTTACGCGCGTCGATCCAGTCGCACCGCAGGGTGTGGCGCAAGTGCGCGCGGGTGCGCCAGGCAACGTACAGGCTGGGGACAAAAATGCCGATCAGGCAGACCGGCGCGGCGCAGGGCTCGCCAAAAGCGCAGATGGGAAACCAGCCCACCCAGCCCAGCATCCAGACCGTCAGCACCAGGTCCCACAGGTGGTATTCGAGCGGGTGGTCGGCCTTGTGCGCCACATGCCACTGCTTGATGCGCTGCAGCTCGTCGAGGGTCATGGTGATCTCCCGGAAAACGGGAAAATCACTGTAAGTTACGAGTAAGAATTCGTCAAGGTGCGAGTGTTCCTTGGCGGCTCGTTGCAATGCCGCTCAACCCAGCCGGAACACATCCACCGAGCGGCCCAGCGACACCGCGCTTTCCTTGAGGCCCTGGGCGGCGGCGGCCGACTCCTCCACCAGCGCGGCGTTCTGCTGCGTCACGGTGTCGAGCTGCGTCACCGCCTCGTTGACCTGGGCAATGCCCTGCGACTGCTCCTTGGTGGCGCTGCTGATCTGCTGGACCAGCGTGCTCACGCGCTCCACGGCGTGCACGACGCCCTCGATGGTGGTGCCCGCATGGTCCATCTGCTGCGCGCCACTGGCGATCTGGTTCACCGTGACGCCGATCAGGCCGCTGATCTCCTTGGCCGAGCTGGCGCTGCGTTGCGCCAGGGCCCGCACCTCGCCCGCCACCACCGCAAAGCCCCGGCCCTGCTCGCCTGCACGGGCTGCCTCCACGGCGGCGTTGAGCGCCAGCAGGTTGGTCTGGAAGGCAATGCCCTCGATCACGCCCACGATCTCGCTGATCTTGGTGGACGACAGCTTCATCTGCTGCATGGCCGCGCCCACCTCCTGCACCGCCTGGCCGCCGCGCGTGGCGATGTCGCTGCTCTGTGCGCTCTCGTGCGACACCTTGGCCGCTGTCTCCGACGTCTGCAGCACCGTGCTGGCCAGTTGCTCCATCGCAGCGGCGGTCTCTTCCAGGCTGCTTGCCTGCGACTCGGTGCGGGCTGACAGGTCCATGCCGCCGCGTGCGATTTCGTCGGCCGATTCGATGAAGTTGCGCACCTCGGTGCGCACGTCGCCCACCACGGCGCGCAGGTTGACCTGGGTCTGCTGCAGGCGCTGCATCAGCGCGCCCAGGGGCTGGGGGTAGTCGGTGCCCACCGACGTGGCAAGGTTGCAGGCCGAGATGTCGGACGCGAAGCGGGTGGCATCGTGCACGCCCTGCAGCACGGTGGCCTGAAAGCGCCACAGCGTCCACCCCGCCCCCAGCAACAGCAGCACCAGGCGGGCCACCCAGGCGGTGGTGCCTTGCAGCCCCATCACGTCGGGCAACAAGGCCAGCAGCACCGTCATCAGCAGCAGGATCGCCATGCGGGGCAGCAGCGCCATCTGCGCCAGGCGCTGCTGCCAGCCACGCACTCCCCGGTAGCGCACGTTGCCCGAGTCCAGGTAGAAGCTGCTTGCACCCGAAGCCGCCTCGCTGCGCATCTGTGCATACAGGGCCTCGGCAGCCACCATCTCGGCCGCACTGGGCTTGGTTCGCACCGACATATAGGCGCGTGGCTTGCCGCCCTCCATGATGGGGGTGACGTTGGCTCGCACCCAGTAGTGGTCGCCGTTCTTGCGGCGGTTCTTGACCAAGCCCGTCCAAGGCTCGCCCCGGCCAATGGTGCGCCACATGTCCTTGTAGGCCTCGGCCGGCATGTCGGGGTGACGAATGATGTTGTGGGGCTGGCCAATGAGTTCGTCGTAGCTGTAACCGCTGACGCGCACGAACGCCGGGTTGCAGTGCGTGATCTCACCCTTGGTGTTGGTGCTGGACACCAGCAGCTCTTCACCGGGGTAGTCAAAATTCTGCTGGGTCACTGGCAGATTGATGCGCATTCGAGGCTCCTGAAGGGCCTGCGGCAGGGGCAGGCGGCGCGGCTTTTTGTGGCGTGTTGTATGTAACCGCTTGATACGAATCAAGTCTAACTGCTCCCTCCCCTGCTTTGCCCCAAAAAGGTGCCTCCTCACGCCCCTCAAAGCGCAAACACTGAAAGCCTGCTCACCGCCTTTTGGAAATCCGCTGCCTCAATCAAAAAAGCTGCCCGGTTTCCATGGTCGCCTCTGTCTGAGGCCCGCGCCGACGCCCCTCTGCGGCCGCAGTGGCACGCGGCTCGAGCGCAGGCTCTTCCCCCCGCCGCGCCAGTGTGCTGGCCCGCACGCCGAGCAGCCGCAGGCGCTTGTCCAGCGGCACGCGCTTGAGGCATTGCCCGGCCAGCTGCCGGATGGTCGCCCCGTCGGCGGTGTAGCTGTTGGCGGTGTGGTCACGCGTCGCGATCTTGAAGTCGTCGTAGCGCAGCTTGATACCGATGGTGCGCGCCACATAGCCCTTGCGCTGCAGATCTTCGGCCAGCCGCATGCACAGGTCGGTAAAAATGGCGCCCAGCTCGGCCCGGTCACGCACCGCATGCAGGTCGCGGTCGAAGGTGGTCTCGCGGCTCATGCTCACCGGCTCGCTCTCGGTCACCACCGGGCTGTCGTCGCGGCCCCAGGCCACGCGGTGCATCCATGCGCCGGTGGACTTGCCAAAGTAGCCCATCAGCCATTGCTCATCCTGCGCGGCAAGCTGCCCGATGGTTTCAATGCCCAGCCGTGCCAGCTTCTCGCCCGCCTTGGGACCGATGCCGTTGATCTTGCGCACGTTCAAGGGCCAGAACTTGCTCTGCAGGTCTTCCTCGTAAACGATGGAGATGCCGTTGGGCTTGTTGAACTCGCTGGCCATCTTGGCCAGCAGCCGGTTGGGCGCCACGCCGATCGAGCAGGTCAGCCCGGTCCTATCAAAGATGCTTTTCTGGATGAGCCTCGCCAGCACCCGCCCGCCTTCGCGCTGGCCGCCGGGCACGTCGGTGAAGTCGATGTAGACCTCGTCCACCCCCCGGTCCTGCATCACCGGTGCGATCTCGGTGATGGTACTTTTGAACAAGCGCGAAAAGCGTCGCACCTCTTCAAAATCCACCGGCAACACAATGGCCTGCGGGCACAGCTTGGCGGCCTTCATCATGCCCATGGCCGAGCCCACGCCGAACTGCCGCGCCGGGTAGGTGGCCGTGGTGATCACACCCCGGCCCACGTAGTCCTTGAGCAGCGGAAAGTCTTCCACCGGTATGAAGCGCCGCTCGCGCTCCTCGGTGCCGTCTGGCCCGCGCAGCAGCAGCTCGTCCACCTTGCGCCGCCCGCCACCGATCACCACAGGCAAGCCTTTGAGTTGCGGGTAGCGCAGCAACTCGACGGACGCAAAGAACGCGTCCATGTCCAGGTGCGCGATGCGGCGTAACGGCATCATGTGATCCATCTCAGTGCTTGATCGTCGACAGCACAGAGAAGGACGGCCATGGCTGCACAACGGTGATCATCACTTGCACACCTGCCAATAAATCAGGCAGCGCCTGCAACCTGGAGCCGAATCCGAAGCCGCGCCAACATCTCGTCTGACGGCAGTTGAACGTCGGTCAGAGTCGCGTCATGCAATCCATGATCGGGAATCGGTAAACCAGCCTGCTGATAATCGTAGCTCCAGTTGGATTCGTAAAGCACCGTCCAGCGGTCAGTCCATTCCATTCGCAAACGATGCGCACGAACAAGGTCGAACATAAGCCGGTCGCACTTGGGCGTTGCAGCGTGTGGAATCATCCCCCAAAGGGTCCACACGAATGCGGCTGAACGATGAAAGGACATGCAGCTGGTATCGACATGCTGCCGCGAAACATCCTCTTGCGACACCAAGCGCAAGTGTTCATGCCCCGGCAAAAAAATGTGCCGGGACCCAAAAACGGCATCGAGTGGAGCGCCATCATCTATCGCACGCTGATAGGCAGACACCAGGCTTTCCAGGTGCTCGGGCTCGAACAAGTTATCTGCGTCGAGAAAGCAAGCCACGTCGGCCCCTTCGTTCAGTGCCAGCAAGGCGCCTACGCTTCGCGGAGTGCACCCATAGTCTGCATGCGCACTGGGCAAGTTAACTGCCACTACGCGCTCATACCCCTCCATCACCTCAGGCCTGGGATGACCATCGGCCACCATGTAGTGCACAAAATTTCGATAGGTCTGCCTCTGCACGCTGTCCATTCCGCGACGCAATACCGCCTCAGACTCTTTGAAATAAGGCGTGATGACAGCAACTTTCATGACGCACCTTCCTCACGCATTACTTGAACAACGCCGTCCACAGAAGTGGTTGAGGTGGCTGACAAAAGTTGCCGAAAATAGTCCACCGTCTTTTCCAACCCAACGGACAAAGGCACTGTGGGCTCCCAACCCAGTACGTGCTTGGCGCGCGTAATGTCCGGACGCCTCTGGCGGGGATCATCTTGGGGCAAAGGACGAAAGTCCACCGCGGTGCGCGCGCCCGTCAAGGTCAGTACACGATCCGCAAGCTCACACATGGAAAGCTCGGTAGGATTGCCCAGATTGATAGGTCCGGTTACCTCCAGCGGGCTTGCCATCAAAGCGAGCAGCCCTTCGATCAGGTCATCAACGTAGCAAAATGATCGCGTCTGCGAGCCATCACCGTACACCGTTAGCGAATCGCCACGCAACGCTTGCACGATGAAGTTGCTCACCACTCTCCCGTCATCTGGCTGCATGCGAGGTCCATACGTGTTGAAGATTCTCGCTACCTTGATGGCCACTCCGTGACGGCGATGGAAATCGAAAAACAGGGTTTCAGCGCAGCGCTTTCCCTCGTCGTAACAAGCCCTTGGCCCCAAGGGATTGACATGGCCCCAGTACGCCTCGGTCTGTGGACTGACCTCAGGATCACCATAGACCTCGCTGGTAGACGCTTGCAAAATGCGCGCGCCACACCGCTGGGCGAGTTCGAGAAGATGGATAGCCCCGTACACGGAGGTTTTGACGGTATGCAACGGATCGGCCTGGTAATGCGGAGGCGATGCCGGACAAGCAAGGTTGTAAATTTCATCAACCTCCATCCCGGCTGGCAACGGTTGTGCGATGTCGTGCGTTATCAGTGCAAAGTTCCGGTGCGCCAAAAATGGGGCGACATTCGCATGCGATCCCGTCAGGAACGAATCCATGCAGAGGACGTGACACCCAGAACGCAGCAATCGCTCACACAAGTGGGAACCCAAAAAGCCAGCACCACCAGTAACAAGAATGCGTTTGGAGACCATGGAAACCTTGCAGGAACGAAGGCGGAATGCAATGAGCAAGTGAACTGCATAATTATCAGTGCCTACCGTTGCTGGATCTCCATGATGATGGATACCGACGCGCAGGCAACGGACAACAACATCTTCGCTGCGTTGAGGTAAGGACACCTGCAGCGCACTCCGCAGGTACTACCCACCCGGGTACATCCTCCGCCTCTCAAGGTCCCATGAAAATAGCTGTCGCAGGAATCGGGTATGTTGGTCTTTCCGTGGCCGTTTTGCTTGCGCAACACCACGATGTTGTATTGATCGATATCGCACCAGACAAAGTACAGCAAGTTTCTGACCGGATATCGCCCTTCTGCGACCCCGATATCCAACAGTATTTGAGCGACACGTCGTTGCGCCTAGAGGCCACACTAAGCCAGCAAGCAGCCTATGAGCGAGCAGACTATGTGATCGTGGCAACGCCCACAGACTTTGATCAGAAGACCGGCACTTTCGACACTGCCTCTGTGGATGCTGTCATACAGAGCGTATTGGCGATCCAACCCAATGCGGTGATCGTGATTCGCTCGACCGTGCCAGTAGGATTTACTGAAAACGCAAAGACCCGTTGGGGTACCAATCAGCTGGTTTTCTGTCCAGAGTTTCTGCGGGAGGGCCAAGCTCTGCATGACACGCTCAACCCCTCACGTATCGTTGTGGGTGAGCGCTCGGAACGAGCACAGACTCTTGCAGGTCTTCTATTGGAAGGCGCGCGCTCCAAAGAAGTCCCCGTGTTGTTCACCAACGCCAGAGAAGCAGAGTCGATCAAGCTTTTTGCCAATGCCTATTTGGCGATGCGTGTGGCGTACTTCAATGAACTTGACAGTTTTGCCGAAACCCACGAGCTCAACACGCGGCAGATCGTTGAAGGCGTGTGCGCCGACCCTCGCATTGGCGGGCACTACAACAACCCATCGTTTGGCTACGGCGGGTACTGCCTGCCTAAAGACACCCAACAGCTGCAGGCCCAATTCGACGGTATCCCTCAACACCTGATCAGTGCCATCGTACGCTCCAATGTTGCAAGGCAACATTTCATTGCTGAGCGCATCATGCAACGCGACCCGCAGAGGGTGGGAATATTTCGGCTGATCCACAAGCAAGGATCGGGAAACTTCCGCACATCCAGCATCCAAGGGGTAATGATGCATTTACAGGATCGAGGAGTTGAAGTACTTGTCTACGAACCGAACTTGAATGCAGCAGACTTCCTTCATTTCCGCGTGGAGCATGATCTCGACACCTTCAAGCGCTGCTGCGATGTCATCCTCGCCAATCGAATTACAGATGTCCTCAACGACGTAACGCACAAGGTCTACACCCGAGACCTCTTTGGCCGAGACTAGCGCCACCAGTTCGCCAACAATAACTGCTAGCTCCCAATCCACTCTATGGGTAGCAGATGTGGGCTATGGACCTCGCCCAAGCTTCTGACCAAAACCCATAGAAATCAGCATCAGCACCACCCCCCCCAGCTGCCAACCGCCCAAGGTGTGCTGAAAGTACAACCAGTCCACCACGATGGCGACCGTGGGGTAAGCAAATTGCAATACCGCCACCCGGGCCGTCGCCAGGCGGGCCATGCCTGCGTACATCAAGGTATACGCCAAGCCGGTGTGGATCAGCCCCAACCCACCCAGCCATGCCCAGGAGACTCCCCAGGCAGGCCAACCGTGTCCCACGGGGGCCACCCACAGCACGGCCGCACCCAGCGCACATTGCCACCACGCGAGGGTCCCCAGCGGCAGCACCCCCAAGCGTTTGGCGACCACGGTGACGGTGGCTGTGCACAGCGCACCGATCAGGCACAGGCCCACGCCCACCCAGTAGCCTGGCGCGTGGCTACCGCGCGATGGAGCCACCCCCTCCGCAACCCCCGTGGCCAGGACCAACCCCACCATGGCGACCAGCACCGACACCACGCGCTGCCGGGGCACGGACTCTTTCAACCACCAAGCCCCCAGCAGCAACACCCACAGCGGTTGCACATGGAACAGCACCACCGCCACCCCGGTGGGCACCTGCTGGATCGCGGTGAAAAACAGCCACCAGCTCGCCAACATGAGCCCACTGAGCAGCAACACCCACGGCAAAGCAGCCCAGCCCACCCAGAGCCCCCGCCGAAGTCCCGACCATGACCGGTTGCGCCAGGCCATCCACAACGTGAGCCCAATGAGGCCAAACGCGCACCGGAACCACGTCACTGTCAACGGCGCCGCCTGCGCCTCGTGCACAAACACGCCGATGGTGCCCAGCAGCGCGTTGCCCAGCACGAAGGCGACCCAGCCATCCAGCCGGCGGGCATCCGGCAGCACGTGGGCAACGGCCACAGGTGAAGCGGACGCTGGAACCACGGGTGCGGATGTGCCGGAAACGGTAGAGGAAGACTGCTGCATGCCCGCAGTGTGGCTGCCAGCCTTTGCAATCCAAAGCGCATAATTTATAAACCAACCATTCGATCATCGAATACATCATCACTGGGATAGTCCATGAGCTACCGCGATTTGCAATTCGATTGGCTTCAGTGCCTGGTGGCTGTGGTGGATGCAGGCTCGCTCTCCGGCGCGGCGGCCGAGGTGCACCGGTCCCAGTCGGCGGTCAGCATGCAGCTCAAGAAGCTCGAAGACGCTGTAGGCCACCGACTGCTGGAGCGCGATGCCCGCAAGCAGCACCTCACGCCCGAGGGTGAAACCCTGCTGGGCTATGCGCGCCGCATTCTGGAACTGCACGCAGAAGCGCACGACGCACTGAACGGCGACGCCCTCACAGGCCGGGTGCGGCTGGGGGTGCCGGATGACTACGCAGCGCGCTACCTCACGCCTGTGCTCAAGCGCTTTGCGCCCCGTCACAGTGCGGTGGAGATTGAGCTGGACTGCGAGCAGTCCACCGCACTCATCCCGCGTGTGGCCAATGGCGACCTGGACCTGGCCCTGATCTCGCGCGACCACGCACGCCGGGGCACGCTGCTGTTCCATGAGCCCATGGTGTGGGTGGGGTCGGCGCAGTTCGAGTTGTGGAGGCGTGACCCGCTGCCGATTGCGGTGTACGAATCGGCCAGCCTGGCGCGGCGCGGCGCCATCCACGCGCTGGCGCAGCAGGGGCGCCGCTACAAGGTGGTCTATCACAGCTCCAGCCTGGCCGGGCAAATTGCAGCGGTGGAAAGCGGCCTGGCCGTGGCCGCCCTCACCCACTGCAGCGTGCCACCGCAGCTGCAGGTGCTCGGCACCGAGCAAGGCCTGGGGCCGCTGGCCCCTATGGAGGTGGCCGTGTACCGCAGCCGCGCGTCACGCGGCTCCAAGGCGGTGGACAGCCTGCAGAACCTGCTGGTGCAGACCCTGCGGCAGTCGGGCGGCGCCCGCGTGACCGGCTGAGCGACAGAGCGCCTAAGAGCCTAAGTACGAGATGGGGCCTATTTTCTGGAGAGTGCTGCGCTGCGAATGCCCTGCAGCGTGCCGGTGGGCGTGATCGCCTCGGGATCGATCAGGCAGTGCAGCACGCTGGGCAGACCGCTGGCGCGGGCGCGGGCAAGAGCCGGAGCAAAGTCTTCGGTACGCTCCACCCGCTCGCCATGGCCGCCAAAGGCCTGGGCGTAGGCCTTGAAGTCAGGATTCTTGAGCTGCGTGGCGCTGATGCGCCCGGGGTATTCGCGCTCCTGGTGCATGCGGATGGTACCGTACATGGCGTTGTCCAGCAGCACCACGATGATGGGCAGGCCGTACTGCACGGCGGTCGCAAATTCCTGGCCATGCATCAAAAAGTCGCCATCGCCCGCAAAGATCACCACCTCGCGCTGCGGCCACAAGCGCTTGCCGCCCACACCCGCGGGCAGGCCGTAGCCCATCGACCCGCTGGTGGGCGCGAGCTGGCTCGCGTAGGTGGTGAAGGGCCAGAAGCGGTGAATCCACGTAGCGAAGTTACCCGCGCCGTTGCAGAAGATGGTGTCGGCGGGCAGCACTTCCTTGAGGTGCTGCATCACCTGGCCCATTTGCAGGTTGCCAGGGATGCGGATGGGCGCCGTGTCGCTCCAGGCCAGGTACTCGGCATGGGCCGCTTCAGCGTGCGCCTTCCAGGGCACTGCCGCCGTGGGTCGCACAGAATTCAACGCAGCTGTGAAAGCCTGTGGCGTGGCGTGGATGGCCTGGGTGGGGCGATACAGCTTGCCCAGTTCGTCCGCATCGGCATGCACATGCACCAGGGGCTGCGCGGGCGTTGGGATGTTGAACAACTCGTAGCCCTGCGATGGCACCTCCGACAAGCGACCGCCCACCACCAGCACCAGGTCCGACGCCTTGATGCGCGCCAGCAGCTTGGGGTTGACGCCCAGGCCCAGGTCGCCGCCGTAGCAGGCGTGCGTGGCCGGGAACAGCATCTGGCGGCGGAACGAGCAGTACACGGGAATGGACCACGCTTCGGCAAACGCAGTGAAATCGCGCACCGCCTGCTCAGACCAGCGGCTGCCGCCCAGGATGGCCACGGGATTTTTGGCGGCTTGCAGGCGCTGCGCCAGCTCGGCCATCTGCGCAGTGCCAGGGTGGGTCTCCGCCACCTGGTAGGGCAACGCATCGGCCACGGTGGCGGCCTCGGTCAGCATGTCTTCGGGCAGCGCCACCACCACGGGGCCAGGGCGGCCCGAGGTGGCGACATGGAAAGCGCGCGAGATCAGCTCGGGCACACGGGCTGGGTCGTCAATCTGCACCACCCACTTGGCCATGGTGCCGAACACCGCGCTGTAGTCCAACTCCTGAAATGCCTCGCGCCCCATGGCACCGCGTGCCACCTGGCCCACGAACAGGATCATGGGGGTCGAATCCTGGTGGGCAATGTGCACACCGGCCGACGCGTTGGTGGCGCCGGGCCCACGCGTCACAAAGCAGATGCCGGGCTGGCCGGTGAGCTTGCCCTGCGCCTCGGCCATCATGGCCGCCCCGCCCTCCTGGCGGCATACCGTCACGCCGATGTCGGCATCGTGCAGGGCATCGAGCACGGCCAGGTAGCTTTCGCCGGGCACACAAAAGAGCTGCTTCACACCATGGGTGATGAGCTGCTGCACCAGGATCTGGCCGCCAGTGCGGGGGGTGAGGGAGGTCGTGTTCATATCAACGGTATCGGGTCAGAAATTCAGAACAGGGCCTGGCAGGCGCGCTGGATGCGTGCGCAGGCCTCTTGCAAATCGGCGGTAGATGCTGCGTACGAGATGCGGAAGTATGGCGCCAGCCCCAGCACCCCGCCGGGCACCACGGCCACATGGTGCTCGCGCAGCAGGTAGGCGCAGAAGTCGGCATCGGTGCGCAGCAGCATGCCGCCCGGCGTGGTGCGGCCCAGCACACCTTCGCAGCTGGCAAAGGTGTAGAACGCGCCCTCCGGCACACGGCACCGCAGGCCCGGCGATGCATTGAGCGACGCCACCACCAGGTCACGCCGGTCTTGGAAAGCTTGGCAGCGCTCGCGCACCACGTCTTGCGGCCCCGTCAGCGCCGCCACGGCCGCCGCCTGGCTGATGGACGAAGGGCAGGACGTGGCCTGGCTCTGCACCACGGCCATGGCCGCAATCAGCGCCTTCGGGCCTGCGCCGTAGCCCAGGCGCCAGCCCGTCATGGCATAGGCCTTGGAGACACCGTTCACCGTCAGCGTGCGCTCGCGCAGCGAGGGCAATACGGCGGCGGGCGTGGCAAACGCGCGGCCGTCGTACAGGATGTGTTCGTAGATGTCGTCCGCCAGCAGCCACACCTGCGGATGGCGCTCCACCACTTCCAGCACCGGGCGCAGTTGCTCTGCGCTGTAGGCCGCGCCGCTGGGATTGGAAGGCGAATTGATGAACACCCAGCGCGTGCGCGGCGTGATGGCCGCCTCCAGCTGCTCGGGCGTGATACGAAAGCCGTTGGCTTCGGTGCAGGGCACCACCACGGGTACACCGCCTGCAATCAGCACCATGTCGGCATACGAGGTCCAGTACGGCGCGGGCAGGATCACCTCGTCGCCAGGGTTCACCGAGGCCATCAGCGCGTTGTAGAGGATCTGCTTGGCACCCGCGCCTGCGGTGATCTCGTTGAGCTGAAAGTCCAGCCCGTTGTCGTGCTTGAACTTGTGCTGGATGGCCGCCTTGAGTTCGGCCGTGCCGTCCAGCACCGTGTAGTGCGTCTCCCCCCGCGCCATGGCCTGCTGCGCGGCCTCCAGGATGTGCGCGGGCGTGTCGAAGTCGGGCTCGCCCAGGCCCAGCACGATCACGGGCTGGCCCTGGCGCTTGAGCTGGTTGGCCTCTTGCGTCAGGCGCACGATTTCCGAGACGCCGATGGCGCCGAGGCGGTCGGCCGCGCGGAAGGCCGTGGCGGGGATGGCAGCGTTCATTGCTGGTAGGTCTCCAGGGGCTTGTCGTTGGGGGTGGCGAACAGCTGGCGCAGGGTGGTGCCCAGTGGCAGGTTCAGGCTCATGTTCTTGGGCGGAATGGGGTTCACAAACCACTTGGTGTAGATCTTTTCCATCTCGCCGCTTTGCATCAGCTTGGTCAGCACACCATCCACCGCAGCCTTGAAGGTCGGGTCGTCCTTGCGGAACAGCAGTGCAATCGGCTCGGCGCCCAAGGGCTCGCCCACGATGCGGTAGGCCGAGGGGTCTTTGGAGTTGGCAATCATCCCGGCCAGCAGGTTGTCATCGAGCACAAAAGCGTCGGCGCGGCCTGTTTCGAGCAGCAAGAAGCTCTCATGGTGGTCCTTGCCCAGCACAGTCTTGATGGGCGCGCCACCCAGCGCGCGCTCTTGCTTGCGCAGCAATTGCACGGCGGTGGTGCCGGTGGATGCCGCAATGGTGCGGCCTGCGAGCTGGCTGATGGACTTCAGGTCCGAATCCTTGCGCACCGCCATGCGCACTTCGCTCACATAGGTGGTCACCGCAAACGCCACCTGCTGCTGGCGCGCGGTGTTGTTGGTGGTGGGGCCGCAGCCAATGTCCAGCGTGCCGTTCTGCACCAGCGGCAGCGTGTTTTGCGCCGTCACGGCCATGTATTCGAGCTTGGCGTCGGGCGCGATTTCCTTGAGCACGCGCTCGCACAGCTCCACGTGGTAGCCCACGTATTTTTCGTTGGCGCCCAGCGCGTAGGCCATGGGCGGCGAAGTCTCGCGCACGCCCAGCACGGCCTTGCCCGATGCCTTGATCTTCTCCAGCGTGGGCTGGGTGACCGTCTGCGCCAGCGCGGGGGCCGTGGCCATGCAGGCCAGGGTCAGGCCTGCAGCGAGCGCTGTGAAGGTCTTGCGGGAAATTGCCATGTCGTTGTCTCCGTATGTTTTGTGGTTGGCAGGTTGAGAAAGGGGTGAGGGAAAACTGGCGGTACCAATGGTGCTCAGATGACGTTCTTTTCGAGCAGTGGTGCGTTGCGCGCAATGCGCTCGATGGACAGCGGCGACAGGTCCAGGCTCTGGTAGCCGCCCGTCAACATCCACTCCGCCAGGCCACGCCCCACCGCAGGGCACTGCTGCAGGCCGTGGCCCGAAAATCCGTTGGCAAACACCAGGTTGTCGCACGCCGAGTGCAGGCCCACGATGGCGTTGTGGTCAAAGGTGTTCATCTCGTAATAGCCCGCCCAGGCGCCCTGCATGCGCAGCGCCTCAAAGCCAGGGATGCGCTCGGCCAGCGCGGGCCAGATGTGGTTGTCAAACGCGTCGTACTCGGGCTCCAGCGGGGCAAAGTCGGCGTCGTTGTCTGCGTCGGGTGCAAAGCCGCAGATGAAGCCTTTGCCCTCGGGCCGCAGCCAGATGCCACTGGTGTCGATGAGCAGGGGGCAGCCCGGCAGCGCTGCGGGGCTGGCGAGGTTGAAGACCGTGCGGCGCTTGCCCACAACGGGCAAATCAATTCCCGCCCAGCCCGCAATGGCTGCCGCCCAGGGGCCACCGGCGTTCACGGCGTAGCGGCAAGGCAGCACGGCGCCGCTTTGCAGGCGTACTGCGTTCACATGCAACACGCCGTCGCTGGCCGCAGTGTCCAGCCCCACAGCCTCATCGGCCACATAGCGAACGCCCTGGCTCTGCGCCATTTTGCGCAGCGCCGTCAGCAGCAGGTAGCCATCAAACCAGCCCTCGCCCGACAGGCCCAGCGAGCCCAGCACCACGTCCTGCAGCGCCAGCCACGAGAAGCGCTCGGCCAGCTGCTGCGGGCTGAGCAGCGCCACATCGGCACCGTACTGCTTTTGCAGTGCATGGTTCTCGCGCAGCGTGGCCTCGCCCGCCTGGGTGGCCAGGTACAGGTAGCCGCCTTCGTGCAGACCGATGTCGGGCACATCGCCGTTGCAGGCCAGCAGCGTGCCCACGTTGCGCAAGAAGCCGATGCCAAACGCCGAGATCTGGATGTTGATGTCCGTCGAGAACTGCTGGCGGATGGAGCTGGCTGACAGCGCCGACGATGCACGTGCATAGGTCGGATCGCGCTCGACCACCACCACCTCGCAGCCCGGCTGCTGCAGCGTGAGGAAGTACGCGATGGCACTGCCGATGACACCACCGCCAATGATGACGATGGGGTGTGGGGTCTTAACAATCAACATGAACGGGGCAACCAGCGCGTGGGTTACACATCAAACGTCACGCCCTGCGCCAGCGGCAGTGCTGTGGAGTAGTTGATGGTATTGGTCGCGCGGCGCATGTAGGCCTTCCAGCTGTCCGAGCCCGCTTCGCGGCCACCGCCGGTTTCCTTCTCACCGCCAAACGCGCCGCCAATTTCGGCGCCGCTGGGGCCAATGTTCACATTAGCAATGCCGCAGTCCGAACCCGCTGCCGACATGAACTGTTCGGCCTCGCGCACATTGAGCGTGAAGATGGACGAAGACAGGCCCGCGCCCACTGCGTTGTTCATGGCAATGGCGTCGTCGATGGTGCTGTAGCGCACCACGTACAGGACGGGCGCAAAGGTTTCGTGCAGCGCGGGGCCTTCATGGGCTTTCAGCTCCACCAGCGCGGGGCGCACGTAGTACGCATCGGCACCGCCGATGCCTTCCACGCGGCCACCACCGTGCACCGTGGCACCCAGCGCACGGCTTTGCTCCAGCGCCTTTTGCATGCCGTCAAACGCGGGGCGGTCGATCAGCGGGCCCACCAGCGTGCCAGCGGTGCGCGGGTTGCCCACCTGCACGTTGGCGTACACCTTGGCCAGCTGGGGCACCAGCTGGTCGTAAATGCTTTCGTGCACAAACAGGCGGCGCAGCGTGGTGCAGCGCTGGCCCGCCGTGCCCATGGCGGCAAACGCGATGCCGCGCAGCGCCAGGTTCAGGTCGGCCGTGGGCGCCACGATGGCCGCGTTGTTGCCGCCCAGCTCCAGAATGCCGCGCGCAAACCGCGCTGCCAGGCGCGGACCCACGGCGCGGCCCATGGCGGTGGAGCCGGTGGCTGACAGCACGGGCACGCGGGCGTCATCCACCAGCACCTCGCCAATGTCGCGCTGGCCCACGATCAGCTCCAGCAGGCCTTCGGGTGCGTCGGCACCAAAACGGGCGATGGCACGCTGCGCAATCGCGTGCGTGGCCAGGGCGGTGAGCGGGGTCTTTTCCGACGGCTTCCACACCACCGAATCACCGCATACCAGCGCCAGCGCGGCGTTCCACGACCACACGGCTACCGGGAAGTTGAAGGCCGAAATGACGCCGCACACGCCCAGCGGGTGCCAGGTTTCCATCATGCGGTGGCCGGGGCGCTCGGTGGCAATCGTCAGGCCGTACAGCTGGCGCGACAGGCCCACGGCAAAGTCGCAGATGTCGATCATCTCCTGCACCTCGCCCAGTCCTTCGGACGGGATCTTGCCCGCCTCGATGGTCACCAGCAGGCCGAGGTCCGCCTTGGCGGCGCGCAGCTCTTCGCCCAGCAGGCGCACCAGCTCGCCCCGGCGCGGTGCGGGCACATTGCGCCATGCCAAAAAGGCCGCATGCGCGCGGCCGATGGCAGCGGTGGCATCGGCCGCGCTTTGCTGCGGCACCTGGGCCAGCACCTCGCCCGTGATGGGCGAGCGGGCCGCCAGCGTGCCGCCGGTGTAGGCGGAGCGGGGCACGCCCAGGCGTTGCAGCAGTTGATCGACTTCGGACACAAGGGGGGTGGCGGCAGGGGTGGCAGACATGGCGGCTCGCAAAGGTGAATGGAAGCGAATAGAAGGAAGCAGCGTGGGAGAAAACCGCGCGATCAATGCGCCAATATCCGCCAATCGCGCCGTGCTGGATAGCAAAAAAATGGAACTACTTGATCACGAATCAGCATGAAGTGCCTGAAAATTGCAGAGCTACTAGCGCTTGATGCACTAGCGCCACAGCCCAAAACCATGCACAACCTGACAGAGCCGCTCATTCCCTCTGCGCATGATTGATCCCATTTGCCACCATGACCCTGCTGCGCCGCGCCTTCCTGCCCTCCACCGCCGACCTGCTGGCCTTTGAGGCGGCGGCGCGCCACCAGAGCGTGTCGCGCGCGGCCGAAGAGCTGCACCTCACCCAAAGTGCCGTGTCGCGCCAGATCCGCCAGTTGGAAGAGCAGATCGGCACAGCCCTCTTTCACCGTGTGCGCCAGCGTGTGGTGCTGACCGACGCGGGCCGCGTCTACGCGGCCGACGTGCAAAACGTGCTGCAACAGCTGTCGGCCAGCACACAAAAGGCCATGGCGTTCTCCAGCACCGACGGCCTGCTCAACCTGGCCGTGTTGCCCACCCTGGGCACGCGCTGGCTCATCCCGCGACTGGGCGGCTTCATGGCGCTGCACCCTGAGGCGCTGGTCAACTTCTCGGCCCGCACCGAGCCGTTTGACTTTGCGGGCACACCGTTCGACGCTGCCATCCACTTCGGCACCCCGCACTGGGCAGGCGCCGTGTGCGAATACCTGATGCACGAAGAAACCGTGCCCGTGTGCAGCCCCGCTTACCGCGACCGCCACAACATTCACACACCGCAAGACCTCACGCGCGTGGTGCTGCTGCAGCAAAGCACCCGCCCCACCCAATGGGCCGAATGGTTCGAGCTGGTGGGCGCCCCCACAGCCCTGGCCCTGCGCGGCCCCCAGTCCGAACACTTCGCCATGATTGCGCAGGCTGCCGTGTCGCACCTGGGGGCAGCGCTGCTGCCGCGCTTTTTGATTGAGCAAGAGCTTGCGGCAGGGAGCCTGGTGGAGCTGTCAGACCAGGTGCTGACCAGCACCGATGCGTATTACCTCGTGTACCCAGAGGCGCGGGCGCAGACGCCGCTGGTGACGGCGTTCAGGGATTGGGTGGTGGGGGAATGCGCGGGGCAGCGGCAGGGGTGAGGACCGGGCGCTCACACCGAGCGACAGGGGCATTTCGCCAAGAGGATGAGGCAGGAATCAAAACGGCCTGTAGCGCCATATTGCAAAGCGGCGACAGCTCATCAAAATTGGTACAAGACACCCGATACTTCATGCCCGCACCGGGAGCTTGCGCGAACAGCTATAGGCCAGAAACGGTCTGTGGCAACAGATGAAAGCGGACGCTCAACGTTTGAATTCAGTGGGCGCCGACGGTGGTCCGCTGGAATGAAGGGCTAGGCCGCATTCTTGACGTGGGCTGTGTACTGCTCGAACTGAGCCGCCAGATGACTCATCGCATTGCGCGGAAGGACGAGCGCCTGCATTTCATCGATGAAGAGGTAGTAGTTCGCGTCGTCTTCTTCGAGTGCAAGCACAGCCGACCATGGAACCTCCGTCGTGCCGGTCGCAGAACTTACATGCACCGAGGTAGACGACAGGGAAAGGGTTTGCGGCGAGAGGAAGGCGCCATTGGGCGCCAACATGACCTTGCGAAGCGAGGCTTGAGCCACATATGGCGTTACCACGATTGCGACCAAAGCGACGATAAGCAGAATCGCCACGGTGAGCAGCGGCTGCGAGAGTTCCGGGTACTCGCGCATGACTCGAGCGTACGTGGCACCGGCAAGACCGATGCATAGCCAAACTAGCGCGCGGAGGCCGAACTGTAATGAGAAAGGCCCGGTCTTGCCCCGAAATCTCTTGGCGACCATCTTTTGCAGTCGCATGAAATCGGTGGCGGTGAGCGTAAAGTTTGTCGGCATCGTTGTACGTGTTCAGCCTAACGTGATTTATCCCGCAAAACCTGCGGGATAAACTGGACCGTGCGGGATATTCTGGACACTGATGTCTCCTTGAAGTGGCCTGCAGCATAGGTTTGCAAGGGGTGACCTGTTCAAATTTCCAGGGATAAAAATTCCGTGAAACCCGGCACGCGTCAACTCAGCAAACTATAGCTTGCCGAAGGCAGGCACCAGGATTTCCAACAGCAGCGTGCAGCAAGTCAATGCAGCTTACGGGTGAAGCTTCTGAACGGCGGCTCAGGGCCCGGAGCCGCCAGTGATTACCCTCCCCCAAGACAGTCATTGATTCTTATCGCTTGCTCGCAGTTCAAAACGTGACTGTCGAGAGCTCTGGCTTTGCTAGTCCGCAGGCTATAGTTTGTCTTCATGAATCCTGCGGGGATTGCCGGAATGTTTGTATGGAATGCTGCAACAGCCCCGCACTTGCAAATCCGCGCTCCACTCCGTTTTCAGGAGCAATCAGAGTCCCAAAGTAACTCCTATCGCCCAGCTTGCCCGCAGGTTGTGTGGGGCAAATTGTGCTGGGGCCCAGCTAGGCAGATAAATGAAAGAAATGATTGGGCTAATGTCCAACACCAAATGGAAGAAGCTTTTGTCCCATCTGGCTCAAGCAGATGTGGCTAGCCACTGCATATGGAAATTGCTGGAGTGGGAGAACTCCAGAGAAGGCTTTCTTCCCGCACTAGATTGCCTCACTGAACTAGGTGTCGGTGATTGTGGCGCGGTAACGGGCGGCCCATTTCAATACTCGGAGATTGAGTGGCTGCTCATCCCCGACAAGGCTACAAGGTGGCCCCATGCTCAACCTCAGCATCGGTATGAGCGCCAAGATATAGGTAGAGTTCAGGCGGAAATTGATTCGCTGGGGCAATACCCGTACCGGATCACCTCAGCAGGGTTAGTGGTCAGTGGGTATGCGCCTTAACAAGTCGTTCAACGCCGAAACGCTTCGCGAGCGGCAGTAACTCCAACTTTGAACGTCTGCTTCTCCTTGCCGCAACCGACAGCTCCTGGCCGACAGCCGGTATGGTAGTCACGGCGCTAGGGCCTCACCCCGGCCAACTTAGCCTTCGTTTCATGAATTCCGTTCTACGAGCGTAGCTTGCAACCGTAAGCGTTAGATCTCAATGCGATCCATCCTGAATTTTGCAAGAGCCATCGCGCTCGCGAGCGTCCTCGCAATACTCGTCGCCTGTACTACTGCCGAGCCAGCAGGTGAGTTCAGCACAGCCCTCGGGAAGTTGGTTCGATCCGAGAAGGTCCACGAGGTAGATTTGGCAAACGTACTCCCACTGGACTGGGATGAACTGTTCGCGTTTGGCCCGTACTCGACCCGCGAGAGCAACTGCCGGGTTTTACAACTTGGCTGGCTCAAGTGCCGCATGACACTACCTGCCGAAGTGAATGGGGGTGAATTCGTTCTGGTCTTCCAATCAAACTCTAAAGTCGTGCACGTGGAGCATCATCGAAGGTGGAATGGCGATTTCAGCTCGCAGACCAGTCCCCGACCCCAGCCAATACTGCGGTCAGCTGCAAAGTTCTCTGTCAGGCTGGTGTCTAACCGGGCGCCAGAGGATGAGCAGTGGTATCAACTTGAGCACCAGGTCCATCACTAGGCACACGAAACGATGAGAACTAACCATGCCATCGAAGGGATGCCCAAAAGACTGCGCCTCATGCCAAACGTTGAGTGTCCGCTTTACCCAAGAGCCACCACGGCTCCTGGCTGGATTCTGCCCCTCGGCGACGGACGATAGCGGGCCCAAGCAGAACTCCGAACCATGTCGAATTCGTTCAAGACCTTACCCAGTGGCCCGGGCACCATCCTGCGCCATGCAACTTGAACCCCTCGATACCGATCTCTGGCACGCCACCCACGCGTTCAAGGCCAACGGCCTTCCTATCACCACGCGCATGACGGTCGTGCGTCTGCCAGGGCGCAAGCTTTTCATCCACTCTCCCATCCCGATGCCGCCCGGCAGCGCGTTGTTGCGCCAGGTGCAAAGCCTCGGCAGCGTGGCCTTTGTCGTGGCGCCGAACAAGATGCACCACCTTTTTCTGGCGCCCTGTGCCGCAGCCTTCCCGGGCGCGGTGGTCTACGGCCCTCAAGGGCTTGCGCAAAAACGGCCAGATTTGGCAGCTACGCTGCATGCGCTGCCTGCAGGCGACCTCCCCGAGTGGCTGCCTGAGCTGGAGCACTTTGCGTTTGAGGGCATCCCGGCAGGCAATGAGTCGGTGTGGTTTCACCGGCCGTCTGCCACGCTCATCGTGACGGACCTCCTGCAGTGGATGGCGGGCGATCTGCCCTGGCTCACACAGGCCTATGCCACGTTGACAGGGGTACGGCGCCAAATGGCTGTGCCGCTCACAGTGCGTGCATTGGTGCGCGACCGCGCTGCGGCGGCCCGCAGTGCCGCGCATGTGTTGCGCTGGCCGTTCACACGGGTGGTGACGGCCCACAACCAAGTGATTGACAGCGATGCACACGCACAGGCGGCGCAAGCGCTGTCGGTATTTCTGAGCGCAAGTTGACCCGCAAGCCGTTGCTTTCGGGAATTCGGAACCTCGCTCAACAGATCACGCCCCAGGTTCCGCAGGTGCAATGGCCTGCGCCTCGGCTCGCACGGATGACAAACTCTGTGCCGGCCTTCTCAGCGTTGCATCAAACGGATTGATCTTCGGCCCAATCGCGGCCGCCTCGCGTTTGAGCAACTCCACGACGGTCGGCAGACGGTCATCGTTCAAGCGCGCGGAGATAGTGCCCACGCTCAATGCAGCGACGGCCCGACCTTCGCGGTCCAGTATGGGTACGGCTACACCAGCCATGCCTTCGAGCAAGCCGGTATTGCGCCCCGCGTAGCCCAGCTGGCGCACACGCTCGATCTCGGTGCGCAGATAGACCTCGTCAAACACGCCGTACTCGCGCACGCGGGAGAGGTTGAAGCGGATGACCTCTTCGCGCTCGGCCTCGGGCAAGAAGGCCAGGATGGCCAGCGCACCCTGCCCCACGCCCAGGGCCACGCGGCCGCCGATGTCGCCGGTGAAGGAGCGGATGGGGAACGGCCCCTCGCTGCGGTCCAGGCACACGGCATCGAACCCGCTGCGCGCCAAGAGAAAGATGCTGTCTCCCAGGCTGGCGCACAGGCGCAGCAATGCAGGGCGGCACAGGGTGCGCAGGTCGCCGGGGTTGCCAGCCTTCGCCGCCAATGCGAAGAATTCCATGCTCAGGCGGTAGAGCTTGCTGCGCTCGTCCTGCTCGACCATGCCCTCTGCCACCAGCGATTGCAGCAAACGGTGCGTGGTGCCTTGCGTGAGGCCCACGGCGCGCGCCAATTGGGTGACTCGCCCGCCCTCGGCCTGCACGGCCGACAGGGCCCGGATGACGGCAAACACCCGGGGTACGCCGCCGGTGGCGGTGGATGCGGCTTCCATACCTCGCTCCTGTGGAATTCGTTGATCAAACTGAAGGCATCATATTTCATTGAACGGAATAAATTCAATAAAAATTCTGATTAATGGAATACCCGAAGCATTCTGGTTTGTTTATTGCAATAGATTCAATTGAATCGAGCGGCTGTTCCAGCCTTTGTGCGGCACTTGCACCACCCCGGTGCAAGCACACCGAAGGCCCGCAGCCCATCCATGCAACTCCACAGCAGGTGACACGCACAGCCCCCCAGGCAAACCGTGCGATGCCACCACCGGAAAGGCTTTCGCCATGTCGTTTCTCAAGCTCACGGATGTGACCAAGTTCTATGGCAGCACCTGCGCGGTGCAGTCCATGAACCTCACGGTGCAAAAGGGTGAATTTGTGTCGTTGCTGGGCCCGTCGGGCTGCGGCAAGACGACCACGCTGCAGATGGTGGCGGGGTTCGAGGCGGTGACCAGCGGGCGCATCGAGCTCGATGGCAAGGACATCACCCACGCCAAGGCCAACACGCGCGGGCTGGGCATCGTGTTCCAGAGCTATGCGCTGTTCCCGCACATGACGGTGGCGGCCAACGTGAGCTTTGGGCTGGAGATGCGCAAGGTGCCCAAGGCCGAACGCGCCGAGCGCGTGGCCCAGGCGCTGGCGCTGGTGCACCTGGAAAAGCACGCCACGCGCTACCCGCGCGAGCTGTCTGGCGGCCAGCGCCAGCGCGTGGCACTGGCCCGTGCACTGGTGATCGAGCCGCCCGTTCTGCTGCTGGACGAGCCCCTGTCCAACCTCGACGCCAAGCTGCGCGAGGAAATGCAGTTTGAGCTGCGGCAAATCCAGCGCAAGGTGGGCACCACCACCATCATGGTCACGCACGACCAGAGCGAGGCCATGTCCATCAGCGACCGCGTGGTGGTGATGGAGGCCGGCCGCGCCACGCAGATCGATCACCCGCATCGCGTGTACGAGCACCCGCGCACGCGCTTCATCTCCACCTTTGTGGGCAAGGCCAACCTGCTGCCCGGCCAGGTAACGCATGCCAATGGCACGCACACGCAGGTGAAGGTGGGCGCCCTCACGATGGAGGTGGACGGTGCCCGCTACCGCCCCGGCGCCGCCGTGCTGCTGAGCGTGCGGCCTGAAAAAGTGCAACTGGTGCCCGCCGTGCAGGGCCGGATGGATGGCCAGGTGTGCGAGCGGTTCTTCCTGGGCAGCCAGTGGCTGTACAGTGTGGGCACCCCCGTGGGCGACCTGATGGTGCTGGCGCCCAACGACGGCCGCGCTGCGCTGGCCGAGGGCGAGCGCACTGGCGTGGACTGGCCCGACCACTGCATGCGCCTGCTGCCCGCCGATGAAACTGCCCTGGCCGAGCTGGAGGCCGAAGACACCTCCGCCGAGGTGGCGCCATGAGCCTGGCCACCACCTTACTGCACAAAAAGGCTGCGCCCTGGTGGCTGTCAGGCCCGGCGCTGGTGCTGTTCACGGTGCTGCTGCTGGTGCCGCTGGCGCTCACGGCCGTGCTGTCGTTCAACGCGTTCGACCCGGCCACCGGGGTGAAGGCGGGTGAGTTCACGCTGGAGCATTACGCCCATGTGTTCACCGATTCGTATTACCACACCATCTTCTGGCGCACGTTCTGGATTGCGGGGCTGGTTACGCTGATCTGCGTGGCCATTGGCGCACCCGAGGCCTACATCCTGAGCCGCATGGGCAACCCTTGGCGTTCCATCCTGCTGCTGGTGGTGCTCGCGCCGCTGCTGGTGTCGGTGGTGGTGCGGGCTTTTGGCTGGAGCATGCTGCTGGGCCCCGAGGGGCTGGTGAATGGCGCGCTGCAACTCGTTGGCATCGGCCCGGTGAAGATGCTCTACACAGAGATCGCGGTGGTCATCGCCCTGGTGCATGTGATGCTGCCCTTCATGGTGATCCCCGTATGGACCTCGCTGCAGAAGCTAGACCCCGGTGTGGAAAACGCAGCGCTGTCGCTGCAGGCCTCGCCCTTCACGACGCTGCGGCGCATTGTGTTGCCGCAGGTACTGCCTGGCATCCTGTCCGGCAGCCTCATCGTGTTCGGCCTGGCGGCCAGCTCGTTTGCCATTCCCGGCCTGCTGGGCGGGCGGCGGCTGAAGATGGTGGCCACGGTGGTGTACGACGAGTACCTGCACGAGCTGAACTGGCCCCTGGGCGCCGCCATTGCGCTGACGCTGCTGGTGGCCAACCTGGTGGTGATGCTGAGCTACAACCGACTGGTTGAGGGCCGGTACAAGAAAGCGTTGGGCTGAAGTTATGCAGAAGAACGGACCTTTGGCCCTCGCGTTCAACGCGCTGGTCATCACCTTCATGCTCGCCCCGCTGCTGGTGGTGTGCATCGTGGCGTTCACGCCGCACAACACGCTGACGCTGCCCACCACCGAGTTCTCGCTGCGCTGGTTCAAGGCGGTGTTCGAACATTCGGACTTTGTGCAATCGTTCTGGAACAGCCTGTGGCTGGCGCTGGCTTCGGCCACGCTGGCCACAGTGCTGGCCGTGCCTGCGGGCATTGCCATCACGCGCTATGAGTTTGCGGGGCGCGGCTTTCTCAACGGTCTGTTTCTGTCGCCGCTGATCATTCCGCACCTGGTGCTGGGCGTCGCCCTGCTGCGCCTGTTTGCGCTGCTGGGTGGCACAGGCAGCTTTGGCTGGCTGGTGTTTGCGCATGCGCTCATCGTCACGCCCTACACGCTGCGGCTGGTGGTGGCGGCGCTGGTGGGCTTTGACCGCAGTGCCGAGCACGCAGCCCTGTCGCTGGGCGCCAGCCAGGCCACGGTGTTCACGCGCATCACGCTGCCGATGATCCTGCCCGGCGTGACAGGCGGCTGGATGCTGGCCTTCATCAACAGCTTTGACGAAGTGACCATGTCGATCTTTGTCACCTCGCCCAGCACGGTGACGCTGCCGGTGCGCATGTACATGTACGCCACCGAGTCGATCGACCCGCTGATGGCTGCGGTGTCGGCACTGATGGTGGCCCTGACGGCCTGCGCGATGGTGATTCTCGACCGGGTGTACGGCTTGGACCGCGTACTCGTAGGGCGCAAATAAATGGGCACGACCTCCATGACTGTGAACACAGCCCAGCTCCACCGTGTGGCCGAAAAAGACCGCGCGCCCGTGCCCTTCTTGCTCGATGGCGAACCCGCCACGGCGCTCGAAGGCGACACGGTGCTCACGGCCATCCTCACTCACCGCGCCCAATTGCGCCGCAACGAATTCAGCCACGAGCCGCGCGCAGGCTTTTGCCTGATGGGCGCGTGCCAGGACTGCTGGGTGATGACTGCTACCGGCGAACGCCTACGGTCTTGCGCCACCTTCATCCAGACGGGCATGCAGCTGACTACCGGAGGGGCCGCATGACCGCCCCCACCTTGCAACCCGTGATCGTGGGCGCAGGTCCTGCGGGCATCCGTGCAGCGCAAACCCTGGTGGCTCATGGTGTGCGGCCCATGGTGATCGACGAGGCCGCGCGCGGCGGCGGGCAGATCTACCGCCGCCCGCCCGCCCACTTTGCCCGTAGCCCGCAAACGCTGTACGGCACCGAAGCATCACGCGCCACGGCATTGCACAGCACGCTGGATGGCTTGGCCGCCCACATCGACTACCAACCCAACAGCCTGGTGTGGAACGCCCATGGTGGCCAGCTCGATGTGCTGCATGGCCCCACACAGACCACGCGCACGGTGCCCTACGGCCAGCTTATCGTGGCCAGCGGCGCCACCGACCGCGTGCTGCCCATGCCAGGCTGGACGCTGCCCGGCGTGTACACGCTGGGCGGTGCGCAGGTAGCGCTCAAGTTCCAGGGCTGCACCATTGGCCGCAACGTGGTGCTGATGGGCACCGGGCCGCTGCTGTATCTGGTGGCGTACCAATATGCCAAGGCGGGCACCAAGGTCGCCGCAGTGCTCGACACCGCCCGCTTTGCCGACCAACTGGCCGCGCTGCCCGGCATGCTGACGCAGCCCGCCGTGCTGGCCAAAGGGATGTACTACGTGGGCTGGCTGCGCGCGCACGGCGTGGCGGTGCACACCGGCGTGCGGCCCGTTCGCGTGGAGGGCGAAACACGGGTCAATGCCGTGGTGTGGACCGACGGCCAGAACGAGCACACCGTGCAGTGCGATGCCGTGGGCTTTGGCTACGCCCTTCGGTCCGAAACCCAACTGGCAGACCTGCTGGGCTGCCGCTTTGCCTGGGCGCCCATGCACCGCGCCCACCTGCCCGAGCGCGACAGCGCAGGGCGCACCAGCGTGGCCGGTGTGTACCTGGCGGGGGATGGCGCGGGCATCATGGGCGCCGATGCGGCTGAATGGGCGGGTGAGCGCGCTGCGCTGGCGCTGCTTGCCGACCACAGTGTGAAGGTGGACGAGGCACGCGCTGCAGAGCTGGAACGCAAGCTCACGGGCTTGATGCCCTTCCGCCAAGGGCTGGAGCGCGCCTTCCCCTTCCCCACCAACTGGGCGGCCCACGCGCCCGACGCGCTGGTGGTGTGCCGCTGCGAGAACATCACGGCCGGTGAGCTGCGCGCCTGCGCCCGCGATGCGGGCGCAGACGAGATGAACCGTCTTAAAGCCCTGACCCGCGTGGGCATGGGCCGCTGCCAGGGCCGCATGTGCGGTGTGGCCGCTGCAGAAATCCTGGCCCAGGCCACAGGCAAGCCTATCGATCAGGTGGGACGGCTGCGTGGGCAGGCGCCCATCAAGCCCATCCCCATCCACCTGCAACCCCAGGCGGAGGCACGCGCATGACCGCAACCCCAACGATTGACACCGACGTCGCCATTGTGGGCGGCGGCATCATGGGCGCATCGGCCGCACTGGCACTGCGCCGCAAAGGTGTGGCGGTGGTGCTGCTGGAGCGCGACCTGTGCGGCTCGCGCTCCAGCGGCGTGAACTATGGCGGCGTGCGCCGCCAGGGCCGCCCTGTGAGCCAGCTGCCGCTGGCGCAGCGCGCCCACCAGGTGTGGGCCGACCTGCCCGCGCTGGTTGGCACCGATGGCGAGTACCAACGCAGCGGGCACTTCAAGATCGGGCGCAGCGAGGCGGACATGGCTGCGCTGGAAGCCTATGCCAACCTGAGCCGTGACTTCGACCTGGGCATTCAACTGATCTCCGGCGCCACGCTGCGCGAGCGCTGCCCTTGGCTGGGCGGGCGCGCCATGGGTGGCTCGCTGTGCCCCGACGACGGCCAGGCCAACCCGCGCCTGGTGTCGCCCGCGTTTGCGCTGGCGGCCAAGCGCGCGGGCGCGCAGATTCTGGAGCGCACACCAATGACCTCGGTGGAGCACGACGGGCAGCTGTTTACCGTGCGCTCCGGCACCACCGTGGCGGTGCGTGCGCCCGTGCTCATCAACTGCGCTGGTGCCTGGGCCGGTGCGCTGGCCGCGCAGTTTGGCGAGGCCGTGCCCATTCACTCCGGCCATCCGGCCATGGCCGTGACCGAGCCCCTGCCCTTTTTCATGCACTGGAGCATGGGTGTGGAAGGCGGCGGCATCTACTGCCGACAGGTGGCGCGCGGCAATCTGGTGCTGGGCGGCGGCGCAGGTGTGGCGCTGGATGCCGACCGCGCCCGCTCCGAGCGCAGCGCCATCTCGACCCTGGCAGTGCAGGCGGTGGAGCTGCTGCCCGCCCTCAAGAACGCGCACTTCATTCGCACCTGGAGCGGCACCGAAGGCTATCTGCCTGACCGCCAGCCGGTGCTGGGCAAGAGCCACACCACGCCCGGCCTGATCCATGGCTTTGGCTTTGCGGGTGCGGGCTTTCAGATTGGCCCCGGCGTGGGCGAGGTGCTGGCAGAGCTGGCACGCGATGGCCGCAGCACCACGCCGATTGATGCCTTTGCGATTGAGCGCTTTCTCCCAACGACGGTGGCTGACGTGGCCAGCACTGCCGCTGCCCACTGACCCCGTTTGCCACCGACAAAACTCCCCTCCCCACCAGAAAGGAAACCACCATGACCTTCTCCCCCCGCTTTGCCAGCCGCACCCGCCGCGCCCTTGTGACGGCCGCTGCACTGACCGCCGTGGCCGCCGCAGGCACCGCCACCGCGCAGACCAAAACGCTGTACATCGGCATGAATGGCGGCACGATGGAGAAGGCGTACACGCAGTACGTGTTCCCGGCGTTCGAGAAGCTGCATGGCGTGAAGGTGGTGGTGGTGCCTGGCACGTCCTCGGACATCCTGGCCAAGGCCCAGGCCAACAAGGACAAGCCGCAGATGCACGTGATGTTTCTGGACGACGGCATCATGGTGCGCGCCATGGGCATGGGCCTGTGCGAAAAGCAAAAGCCCAACCCGCATCTGAACGACATCTACCCCGCCGCCCGCTTCAAGGACGACCTGGCCAGTGGCGTGAGCCTGGGCATGACCGGCATCGCCTACAACACCAAGATGTTTGCCGAAAAGGGCTGGGCCGCGCCTACGTCGTGGATGGACTTTGCCGACCCCAAGTACAAGGGCAAGGTGGTGTTCCAGTCCATGCCGTCGTCGTCGTTCGGGCTGCACGGCTTCTTGATGTTCAACCGCATCCAGGGCGGCAACGACAAGAACGTGGAGCCTGGCTTCAACAACTGGGCCAAGACCATCGGCCCCAACGTGCTGGAGTACATCCCCAGCTCGGCCAAGATTTCAGAGATGGTGCAGACGGGTGAAGCGGCGATCTTCCCGCTCACGCCGACCAGTGTGGCGGCCTTGAAGGCCAAGGGCATTCCGGTGGAATACGCACAGCCCAAGGAGGGCTCGGTGGTGCTGATGACCGGCCAATGCGTGATCGCCAAGAACAGCGAGCCCGAACTGGCGCAAAAGCTGGCAGAGTTTCTGCTGAGCCCGCTGGCCCAGGCCAACGTGCTGCAGTTTGGCGCGCAGATCCCCACCAACCCCAAGGCGCCGGCCGTGGGTGAAGGTGCCGCCCAGGTCGCGCAGATCAGCCAGTGGATGAAAAACGCCGTGACGCTGGACTGGGACAGCGTGAACGCCAACCGCCCTGCGTGGAACGCGCGCTGGAACAAGACCATCGAGCGCTGAGAGGATATGGAGCGCGTGTGAACAGGCTACACCTGCTCACACCGGCGGGCCGTTTGTGACAAATGTCACCGGCCCCGCCATACCCTGCGGTGGTGGGGTGCCACAAACCGCTTCTTCGACTTCAGAATCCGGCGCCTGGGCATGCTGATTCGTTCAGCCCGTCCGCCACCATTCGAAGAAGAGGGATACCACCATGAAACGCTGGATCAAATGGACCGCAGGCAGCGCACTGCTGCTGGGCGTGATCGTTGTCGCCACCGCCGCCAGCGGCCTGTACCTGGCCGAGCAAAAACGCAACCGCTACATCGACATCAAACCCCGCCCCGTGGCCTACACCACCGATGCGCAGACCATCGAACGTGGGCGCTATCTGTATGCATCGCGTGGCTGCACCGACTGCCATGGCGCACAAGGCACGGGCCGCGAGTTCGTCAACGATGGCAAGGGCACGCGCATCGTGGGGCCCAACATCACACCGGCTGGCGTGGTGGCGCGCTACCAGCCCGAGGACTGGAACAGCGTGATCCGCCACGGCGTCAAGCCCAATGGCCGCCCGGTGCTGGTCATGCCCAGCGAGGACTACAACCGCTTCACCAACGAAGACCTGAACGCCCTGGTGTCGTATGTGCGCCAGTTCCCCCCCAAGGAGGGCACGCAGGCCGTGATCGATCTGCCGCACCCTGCCTGGGTGCTGTATGGGCTGGGTGCGATTCCCGACGCGGCCTCGCGCATTGACCACCAGTTGGCCCCATCGCGGCCGACGGCTGCCGGAGTGACGCTGGCCAATGGTCAGTATGTGGCCAACATGTGCATCGGCTGCCATGGTGCCGACCTGTCGGGCGGAAAAATCCCCGGCGGCCCGCCTGACTGGCCTGCGGCAGCAGACATCCGCCCTGGCACACACAGTGCCGACAGCGCCCTGACACGCTACCCCAACGCCGCAAGCTTTGTGGCCATGCTGCGCACAGGCAAGCGGCCTGACGGCACACCCATCCAGGTGATGCCCTTCGAGTCGCTGGGTCAGTTGAGCGATGTGGATGCGCAGGCGCTGTACCTGTACCTGAACGCACCCCCTGGCAGCGTGAAGCAGGACGTGGGCAGTGCAACGGCCGGTAGCCAAAAGAGCAGCGCCAACACCGTGCCCTCCGGGCCGGGCGGGCTCAAGCTGCCGGGTTGACTTGGGAGCCTGTGGACGGCCCCGCAGGGGGACGCCCGCAGACACTCAGACGAAAGAGCAGGCGACGGACCACGCCCCCAAAAATCGCTGCCCTGCTGACCCGCCCCCTTTGGACCACCCGCTGTGGTGGCGGGTCAGCTGCCAGGGTGCTGATGTGCGTGGGGAGGCGAGACGGGCGCCTAGCTGTAAGACCCCATGGGCCCACCGGGGCTGTTGGTAGGGCCGGTGGGCGCAGCCGGCGGTGCGCGACGCACCCGTGGCACCACGCTGAGCTGCACGGTATCCAGCACCGGGCCGGGCACCACATTCAGCGCCTTGCGCGGCAGGTCCACCAGTTGCTCGGCGTGCCACACGCGCACCTGTGCGGCGCCATCCGGCACGCTGGCAAATCGGGCAATGCCATCGTTGTCGGTCTTGAGTGTCCAGGCCGAATCGGTCACAAACACGTGGCCGCGCATGGAACCGTGCAGGTGGCAGCCCAGCAGCACCACGCCAGGGGTGTCGAGTTTGACGTCCGCAAAGTTGGCGGGCTTGCCGTCGGCCTTGCCGGCCAGGCGCAGCTCAAAATTGGAACCGGGCGCAGCAGGGGCCGCTGCAGCGGCCACGCCTGTAGGGTTGCCGCGCACATGGTGATCCCACCGGTCCTGGTTGGTGAAACGCACGGTGGTGCCGGGCATCACCACGGTGACGGCAGGCACAAAACGCATGCGCTCCTGCTCAATGGTGGGGCTGGGCTGCAGCAGGCTGGGGGCCGCGCCCGCGGTGGCCCCGGGGTACACCACCACCACGGCGTCGGGCACCGGCTTGCCCTCGCGGTCCAGCACCTGAATTTGAACATTTCCGGACCAAGCGTTAGTGAATATTGCGCTAACAGCTATCAAAAATATAGCGTTTTTCATTGTCTTACCGCTTGGTGATCACGTCACGGTGCATGGGCGCCAACAAGGCCAGCAGGCGGTTTTGTTGAGCGAACGGTATGCCCTGGGCATCCATGGCGCTTTGCAGCACCTCCACCAGGGCGTTGAAGTGGCCCTTGTTGATGTCCATGTCGGCATGGGCCGATTTCATGTCAGCGCCTTCATATTTGCAAGGGCCCCCGCTCAACTGGCAAAACTGCTCGGTCAGGCTCTCCTTGAGGGCGGCTGGTTTCGTGTCCTTGAAGTGGCTGCCGATGCGCGGGTCCTTGACCACACGGTTCACAAAATCGTCCACCAGGCGGGTGATGCCAGGCTTTTCGCCCAGGGCCTGGTACAGGCCGGCAGGGGCTACAGGGGCTGCAGTGTTCGCCACCGGCGCCGCAGCGGTCTGCGCAAAGGCCGAGGCAGCCAGCAAGCCGCTCAGGGCGATGGCCAGGGCGATGAGGTTTTTGGAGTGGGTCATGAAAATCTCCTCAGAAAGCGACTTGGGCCGACAGGTAGTAGCCCGTCTGGCGGCGGTTTTGGGTGATGCCGGGCACGATGCGGCCCAGGTCCACATAGGCGAGCGTGAATGACACGTTCTTGCTGGGCGCCCAGGCCACAAAGATGTCCTTCCAGTCGTCTTCGCGCAGTGCAGCACCCAGGCCGGCCGCAGCGCCCAGCGCCTGCAGGTTGTTGGGCTTGAAGCGGTATTCGGCGCCCACCGCCAGGTTCTTGTTGATCAGGTACGCCACCGAGAATTCGGGCTGCAGGCTGCGGCTGTTCTTGCCAGGCGCAGCCGAGCCAAAGCCCAGCAGGCCGTTCTGGTTGGCGTTGGTGTAGCGCAGCGTGCCGTTGACCAGCACGCTTTGCGCCAGCAGCAGCTTGGTGGCGCTCACATACACATCGGTGCCGCTGGTTTTGGTGCCCAGAAAGTCCAGCACCGACCTGAGGGAGCCCGGGTGCACCTGCTTGTGCTCCAGCCCCACCGCAATCTGGGGCATCCAGCTGTCGCTGTTGAGCACCGCGTCGCCCGCCACCTTGAGCTTGATGCCGAGCACGTCCATCTTGATGTGCTGGCCGGGTGTCACGCCAAACGGCGCAATGCCGTTGAGCGCGATCGCGGGCGAGGCATCAAAGTCCTGGCGCGCCAGCGACAGCTCCAGGCGGTCGTGCAGCCCCAGGGCCACGCCATAGCCGTTCAGGCTGTAATCCTGGGTCGCAGCACGGGTGGCATAGGCGCTGACACCCACCTCGCCCTCGGTGGCGTTGCTGCCAATCACTGCCCAGGGGGTCAGCCCGCCGCCCGCCGATCCGGCGATGGTGCTGACACCACCGGTGAGCAGCAGCTTGCCGGTATCGGCCTGGGCCGCACTGCAGGTCAGTGCAACGCCAGCCAGCACGGCGATGGAAAGGGGACTCTTCATGGGGCGCTCCTCATGTTTGTAAATAATTGCTACGACAGCGTCATTACGCACACGGGCGACGTCCAGATGTGAATCCAGAGTGCCGCAAAGGGTCTTTAGCGCCTGATCAGGGTCTGGCCCTCCACGACGGACTGGCCACCGTTCTCGTCAGCCAGCGAAGGCAAGGCGCTGCACGGTCCAGTACAGCGACAGCACCAGCAACGCGACGGAGCCCCCACGCACCACCACCGAGCGGTACCACGCCCTGCGCGCCAATGCCACCGAAACCGCGCACCACAGGGCGACCACCATCAGCTGGCCCACTTCGACCCCCAGGTTGAACCCCGCCAGGGCCCACAACAGCGAAGCCCCCGCCACGCCAGCTTCAACCAGCACCCCGGAAAAACCCAGCCCGTGCACCAGACCAAAGCCCAGAGCAAGCCAGCTACTGCGCAGGCCTTGGACGGGAAACAGGTTCAGCAACGCCGAGATGCCGATGCTGATGGCAATGGCGGGCTCCACCCAGTTGCCCGACACGGTGACCCAGCCCAGGCCTGCCAGTGCCAAGGTGATGGAATGGCCCACGGTGAAACAAGTCACCGTGAGCAGGAGCGCCTTGATCCCGGCGAAGCGGTCCCTGGCGCCGGAGGCCAGGGTTTCAGCGATCGGTGTTGTGCCGGACTCCGTGTGCAATGGCAGATCGCGGTGGCGGGGCTGCGGCTGCGGCTGCGGCTGCGGCTGCGGCTGCGGCTGCGGCTGCGGCTGCGGCTGCGCCAAGGATATGGGCAGCAACAGTGCCAGCAAAAAGGCCAGGTGGTCGTAGCCAGACAGGATGTGGTGCACCCCTTCGGTCACAAAGTGCAGCAGCGTGGCCACCCCGCCGCGTGGGGCGCCGGGCACTGTTGCGTCCGTGCCTTGAGCACCTTCTGCACCGTCTGGCCCCGCTTGTCCGGCGCGGCTGCCTGCAGAGCGCAGGTCGGTGCCGGAGCGCCCGTCAGGGGCCAGCACGGCTGCCAGCGTCTGGCCGCTCAACGCGCCGCCCACCAGCAGGCGGTGTGTGGGGTCGATGCCCTGCATCAGGCCGTAGCGCAGGGTGACCGCCTGGGCTGGCGCACAGGGCAGCGTGGCAGCCAGCCGCGCGTAACGCCCATCGGTGCGCTGCTCCAACGCTTCAAAGCGCCAGGCAGGCACCGTCGCCGTGCCGTCGCACTGCCACAACATGCCCTGGCCCACCCACTGGACGATGGCGGGCACGGACTGTCGCACCTCGCCCCATGTGAGCTGGCGGTCGCCATCGGCATCGAGCTGCTCCAGCGCGGCATCTACATCCTTCAAGGCCACCGACAGCACAAGGCCTATCGATGCGCCCGCCCCTGCAGTGCCCTGGGGTGCCAGCGCATTCGTCACCCGCAGATAGGCGTCGCTGGCCTTGTGGGCCCAGGCGCTGGGCGCCAGTGCTGCGGCAGTCAACGCGACAGCCACCATGGCCCGCAGGGAACGCCCGTGTGGGCGCAGGAGGCCCGTTAACCAGTGCATGCAGCGCATCATTGGGCTCCCCGGGTCTGCCAGCGCGCCAGGCGCAGGTCTTGCAGTCCTGCTTGCTGCAGGGCCTGCCGCACGGCCTGGTGGGCAGCAGCATCGCCCGACTGCTCAGAGGTCTGCAGTGCAAGCCACCAGTCGAGTGGCTCTTTTTGCAGGGCAAGGTTGGTGCGGGCCGCCTTCCATGCGGCGGCGGGTTGCCCCTGCAACCACAGCGCCAGCAAGGCACGCTCCCGGGCGTGGGCGTCCAGCCCCTCTCCGCGCGCCGCGATGGCGGCAAAACGCGCTTCCAGGTCGCGCACCAGGGGCTGCCACGCGGCGTCCCCCATCAGCCGCAAGGCCTGCGCGCGCCGCAGCAGCACGGAGTCGCTGTCGGGCTGGTGCCTGAGCACCTCCAGCGCGGCGCTCGCACGATTGCGGCGCAACAGCTGGTCGGCATAGGCCAGCGCGGTGTAGCCGTCGGGGGCATCGGCCAGGCTGCGGCGGTAGGCCGCGTCGGCAGCGTCATCGCGCCCTGCGCGCTCTTCGCTCTCGGCCAGCAGCGACCCGATCCAGGCCCGCTGGGCAGCATCCGCCGCCACCTGCTGCAGCAGCGCGGTGAAGCCATTGCGTGCGGCATCGTGCTGGCCTTGCAGTGAACGGGTTTCGAGCAGACAGGCGGTGGCATACAGCGCAGCACCGTGGCGGGCTACGTTGCGGCAGGCGGCCTCGGCGGCCTCATAGCGCGCGGCCACACGCTCCAGCGTGGCCAGCGTGAGCCAGCCCTGCACCTGTGCGGGGTTGGTTTGCAAGGCGCGCTCCAGCGTGGCGCGCGCTGCTGAAAATTCATGGCGCCCTTGCTCTACGGTGGCCTGCAACACCAGCAGATCGGCCGGGGCGCCTGCCTGGCCCCACCAGCGTGCCAGGGCCGCCTGTGCCCGGCCCAGGTAACGCGGGTCCGCCGTCTCGCGTGACAGCGTGATCCAGCGCCGGGCCGTGGTGGCGGCGGCCTGGGGCGTGGCGGGGGCTGCGCTCACACGCTCCGGCAGACGCTCGACCACATCGGCATTGAGGCCAGGTGGCAAGTCCTGCGGCAAGGCCGCCAGGGCCGTGCCCGCCCAGAGCACCAGGCACAAGGCCACGCACACACAGCGATGAGGTTTCTTCATGGGCTCGTGACAACAGCGGATATCGAAAGAGACACAATCACCCACGCACGCCCTGGCCACACCCCTTCAGGGCGCAGCCAGGACATCGCGCGGGGGTCAGAGCCGCGAATCGGGCTCTTCAGCCTCGGTGCTGGACAGCACCAGCTGGTCAACCGCCTGAGGCTCCGCGGTGTCCGAAGCGCCGCTGGCCACAATGGGCTGCACATACGCGAACGCATTCACCATCACGGGGCCCCCATTGCCAGGGTCTGCCGTGTTGTCGCCGCTACCCCCACCGCCGCAACCGGTGATGGCCAATGCCGCCACCGAAGTAAGGGCCAGGTGCTGAATCCGAAGGTTCTTTTGCATGGTGTGGCTCCTTCGGATCAGAAGTTCTTGGCACCGGGCAGCGGTGGGTTCACATACGGAAACGCCGTACGGTAGTCGGTCGCCTTGGTGCGCGAGCCGTCCACAAACGCTACCCCTCCTGCCGGGGCATCACCCGGCTTGCAGCCCACCTTGAGCGTGTCCGTGGCACCCGTCACCGTGCACAGCGCCCCCATGGCCACGCGCAGCGATACGTCCACCACGTCGTCGCCCAAGCGGCGGCCGTTCGGGAAGCCGGCCGCATCCCCTGCCACCACCCCCAGCGAGTTCTGCGCAGCCGCAGCCGTGGCGGCAATGCCCGTGTTCAAGCGCAGCATTTCGGCCAGGGGGCCGCCGGCACCCAGGCCGGTGATGTTGCCGGGGCGATTGACGGTGGGCAGCCCCGTGAGGAAGGCCGTCATCAGGTCGGTGCGCGGGAAGTTCGTGGGGGCCTTGGCGCCAAACAGCGTCTCGACCAGCGCGGGCAGCGTGGGGTGCGTCACGTAGTCCGCAAAGTTGGCGGCATCATCCTTGGGCTTGGACGCGTTGAACTTGTCCTTGTCCTTGAGGCCAATCACCACCTCGTTGACCAGCGGCATGCCCAGGCGCGAGACCTGCGTCCATGCGCCACCGGCCTTCTCGCTGGCCTGCAGGCCCGAGTCTGGCTTGCCATTGAGCAAGCGGGCCTGGCGCAGGCTGGCAGTGGTCCAGCCGCCAATGACCTTCTCGCCCGATGCCGCCGTGAGGCAGTTGGTGGGCACTTCCACCGCGAGCGACGTCACGTTCTTATTGGCAATCTGGCCCGCGCCGAAGGCCGCAGCATTCGACTCGCTGGTGATGACGGCGGCAGGTGCATTCACCAGATCAAAGATGGTGCCCAACGACACCGGGAACGGGTCCTGCCGCTGGCCCACAAACACCTTGCCGGGGGTCGCGCAGCCGGGGATGTTGATGCCATACACATACTTGCCGGCATAGGCGTCGTAGGCGGCCGCATTGCCCAGCGATTTTTCACCGATGTAGTCGATGGGCTTGGTGAAGGTGGTGCCACCACCGGCCATGGTGATCTGCTCGCGCTTGCCGGTACGGCGGTCACCGCGCACGATGAACATCTCGTACTCTTCACGGTATGCCAGCGGGTCGCCCGCTGCGCCGCTGATGCCACCGGCGTTGCGCAGCGGGATCGCCACCTTCTTGCGAGCACCATCAGGACCGATATCGAGCGTGATGCCGTTGCCACCATTGTTCAGCGTGTTCTTGAAGCGGAACTGAAAGGTGATGTCCTCCGCTGCGTCGCCGTTGTTGTCGATGTGGATCTCGTACAGCGCATTCGAGTCCAGGCTGAAGTAGTTGGGGCCGCCATAGGCATCCTGCAGCGGCAGGTAGTTGGCGATCATGGTGACAAAACCCGCTCGACCCGGTTCGTAGCTGTTGAACAGGTAGAAGTCACTGCCGTCAACCTTGGGCTGGGTCGTGATGAACGGCGCCTCGCGGTGGCTGGACGCCAGACTGACGCCCGCTGCGCTGGCAGCCAGAACAGCCAGCACGGCCAGACTGATTTTTTTCAATGGCATGGGGATCTCCTCGTAGGTGGATGGTGGGGTGCCAAGCACCCCACCTTGAATACGACGAAGAGAAACCCGTGGATTCAACGGTGGCGACTATTCTTTTCTTTTGCCACCGGTTCTTCCAGACCTGTACGCCACCGCCTGGAACCCGGGTGTCAGGTGGCCTTGCGGATCAGAGTGCCCTTGAACAGCACCGGCCCGGTCGGGCCTGTGGCGCTGGGCACACCCCCCTTGGGCTCCAGACTGATGGCCAGCGTGGGGACTTCTTTCACATCGCCCTCCTGGGCCACCAGCTTGAGCAGCTTGTCCTGCCCCAGCACGCCCAATGAGCGCGGGCCGCCAGCGGGCGGCAGCGCCCACAGTTGCAAGGACTTGTCCGCACCCTCCTGGAAACCGCCCACGCGCTGCAGCACGAGCTGGTTGTTCTTGGGGTCGAACGTCACCAGCATCGACGCGTCGGCCTTGTCATCGGCCAGCACCGCCACGTACTGGATCTGGGGTGTGGCTTGCAGTTGTTGCTGCAGTGCGGCGATCTGCGCGCCGGTGGTGGCACGCAGGCCACCATTGACCTGAACGCCCACCACCACAGCCGCCAGCGTGGCGATGGCGCCCGCAGCCGCCGCACCGCGCCACACCAGCAGGTTGCGCCACCAGCCGCTGGGGGCCTCTGCGGCCTGGTGCACACGGGCAGCCTGCATGGCAGACGCAGCCCGGTCGGCCTGCACCAGGTTGTCGATGCGCGTCCACACGGCGGGCGCGGGGTGGATGGCGGACTGCAACTCGGTCAGGCCGGACCAGCGGGTCTGCCAGACCAGCGCGGCAGCGCGCACGGTGGCGTGTTCGCGGGCCAGGCTTTCAAATCGGCGGCGGGCGCCGCCACGCAGTGTGCCCAGGGCGTAGCTGGCAGCCAGGCGGTCGAGCAGTTCGGGGTGTCGGGTAATGTTCATGGCAACCTCACGCAAAACGCGCCATGCAGGTGCGCAGCTGTTCCAGGCCCCGGCGGATCCAGGTCTTGACGGTGCCAAGCGGCAGCTTGAGTTGCTCGGCCAGCTCGCCGTGGCTCTGGTCGCGTAGGTAGGCCAGGCTCACTACCTCGCGCTGCTTGTGATCGAGCTTTCCCAGACAGTGGTGCAGCGCAAAGGCCTGCTCGCTGGCATCGGCGGCGTCCATGGGGTTGGGCGTATCGCCCTCCAGCGTCTGCGCCATCTCGTCATCCAGCTCGTTCATCAGATCGGACCGGTCGGTGGTGCGCTTGCGCAGGGCATCCAGCGCCCGGCTGCGCACGATCAAACCCATCCACGCCATGGGCGGACTCAGCGATGCGCGGTAGTTGCCCGCGCCGCGCCAGATGGTCAAAAACGCCTCCTGCAGCACATCCTCCGCCGCATCGCGGTTGCGGACGATGCGCAGGGCCAGGCCAAAAAGCTGCGACGAGGCGCGCTCGTACAGCTTTTTCAGCGCGGAGTCGTCCTGCGCGGCGATGCGGTCTAGGAGGTCCATCAGTTCACGGTCTGGGTGGAGGGTGCTCATGCGCCCATTCTCGGGGATTGGTTGGGTGGGAGGTGCCTGCGGGGCTTTGCTGTGTGTGAATACGCCACTGCAGGCACTTTGGATGCAGCCGGGCACAAAAACAGTGCCCTGGCTCGGCAAATTGGTGTAGTCGGGGTATCGGGCACTCCAACCGCGACGGGCATGAATCCAGGCGGCGGGATCGTCCGTACTGCAAGAGTCACCTACGCCCACAACGCTTGCGCTTTCCACCCCATGCTGCCCGTCATGCCTCTGCCTCGCCCACTGTTCACTGTTCATTGGGTTGCCGTTGCGGCCACCTTGGTGTGGGGGGCCCACAGTCCTGCTGCAGCCCAGTCGGTGGAGCGTGGCGCTGCGCTGTACGCGGCGCATTGCAGCAGCTGCCACAGCCCGGACCAGCACGGAGACGGCCCGGCGCACCGGGGCGTGGTGGGGCGCCGCGCGGGCGCACTGAAGGATTTTGACTACTCGCCCGCGCTGCGTGCAAGCAAGCTGCTGTGGACGCGTGCCACGCTCAAGGCCTGGCTGACCGACCCCGAGGCACTGATCCCCGGCCAGGGCATGGACTACCAGCTCGACGATGCGCAGGGCCGCGAGGACGTGGTGGCCTACCTGGCCACGCTCAAACGCCTGCCGGCGCCGACGACGGCCGCGCGGTAAAGGGCTTTCAGCCGCTCAGGCCGTGGGAAAGGTACCGGGCAGCAGGATCGACGAATCAACGTTGTTGATGTTGGTATGGCCACAGAACGCCATGGTGATGTCCAGCTCTTTCTGGATGATCTGCAGCGCACGCGTCACGCCCGCCTCGCCGTAGGCACCCAGGCCGTACAAGAAGCTGCGGCCGATCAGCGTGCCCTGCGCGCCCAAAGCTCGGGCCTTGAGCACGTCCTGCCCGCTGCGGATGCCGCCGTCCATCCACACCTCGATGTTCTTGCCCGCTGCTGCGGCAATGCCTGGCAGTGCGGCAATGGAGGATGGCGCGCCATCGAGCTGGCGCCCACCGTGGTTGCTGACGATCAGTGCGTCGGCACCGCTGTTGACGGCCAGGCGCGCATCTTCGGCGTCCATGATGCCTTTGAGGATCAGCTTGCCGCCCCAGCGCTTCTTGATCCACTCCACATCGCCCCAGTTGAGCTGCGGGTCGAACTGCTCGGCCGTCCACGACGACAGCGACGACAGGTCGCCCACACCCTTGGCGTGGCCCACGATGTTGCCAAAGCTGCGGCGTTTTGTGCCCAGCATGCCCATGCACCAGCGCGGCTTGGTGGCCAGGTTGATGAGGTTGGCGATGGTGGGCTTGGGCGGGGCCGAGAGGCCGTTCTTGATGTCCTTGTGGCGCTGGCCCAGGATCTGCAGATCGAGCGTGAGCTGCAGCGCCGAGCAGTTGGCCGCCTTGGCGCGGTCGATCAGGCGTTCGATGAAGTCGCGGTCCCGCATCACATACACCTGGAACCAGAACGGGTGGCGGCCCGTGTGTTCGGCCACGTCTTCGATGGAGCAGATGCTCATGGTCGAGAGGGTGAACGGGATTCCAAACGCCTTGGCCGCCTTGGCCCCCAGGATCTCGCCGTCGGCATGTTGCATGCCGGTGAGGCCGGTGGGTGCAATGGCCACGGGCATGGCCACGTCCTGGCCCACAATGGTGGTGCGGGTGGTGCGGCCTTCCATGTTCACGGCCACGCGCTGGCGCAGCTTGATGCGCTGGAAGTCGCTCTCGTTGGCGCGGTAGGTGCCCTCGGTGTACGAGCCCGAATCGGCGTAGTCATAAAACATGCGCGGCACACGGCGCTGGGCGACGGCACGCAGGTCTTCGATGCAGGTGATTTTGGACAGATTGGGCACGCAGGCTCTCCAGGATGGGGAATGCGCCGAATGGTAGGCGGTGGCGCGGGGGCCAGCCATCAAAATTTTTTCGACGGCTTGCAACAAATTTCCAGCGACGGACAGTGCCGTGCCACCCGGACGCCCGACACCAGCAGGTGGACTACTGGGCCGCGGCCACTTGAGAGGGCTCGGGCAACACCACCTCGGGATCGGCATCCGGGCCCTGGTACAGCATGAAGCGCATGCGCCCGCCGCGTTTGGCCGCATACATGGCGCCGTCAGCATGGCGCGACAGCTCATCGAACGTGCTGCCGTGCTGCGGGAACAGCGCAATGCCGCCGCTCACGCCCACCCGCACCGGCTGCCCAGCCAGATCAAACGCTGCGTCACAGGCCGCCAGGATCTTGCGCGCCACCAGGCAGGCGGGCTCCACCCCATCCAGCCCCGGCAGCAGCACCACAAACTCATCGCCCCCCTGCCGGCACACCGTGTCGGACGCACGCACCGCTGCCTGCAGGCGCTGGGCAAACTGCACCAGCAGGACATCGCCCACATCGTGGCCCAGGCGGTCGTTGACTTCCTTGAAGCCATCGAGGTCCAGATACATCACCGCCAGAGACTTGCCGTCACGCCGTGCCTGGGCCATGGCCAGATGGGCGCGGTCCTGCAGCAGCACGCGGTTGGGCAGGTCGGTGAGCGCGTCATATTGCGCGAGGTGGGACATGCGCTCGGCCATGGCCACGGCCTCGGTCACATCGCGCAGCACCGCCACCGCGCCCGTCACCGCGCCATGGCGGTCGGTGATGGCACTGGCCGTCTCCTCCACCTGGAAGCGCTGGCCGCTGGTGCGGTGTACCAGCACGCCCCGCACGGGCTCTGTGGCCGCGCCTTGCTGAATCGCGGTGCGCAAGGTGTTGGGCAAGGGTTCGTCGTTGTCGGGGCAACGCAGGCTGACCACTTCGTCTGCGTTGTGCCCGGCCGCATCAAACGCCTGCCAGCCCGTGAGGCGTTCGGCCACGGGGTTGAGGTAGGTCACCATGCCTTTGGCGTCCGAGCAGACCACGGCATCGCCGATGGATTGCAGGGTGAGGCGTACGCGCTCTTTCTCGTCGAACAGCTCGTTCTCCATGCGCTTGCGCTCGGTGATGTCCGTCACTTGCACAAAGAGCCCGGTGACCACGCCGCGCGCATCGGTGTCAGGCAGGTACGAGACGATGCTGTGACGCGGCTGACCCCGTGCGTCCTCGTCCGTCCGCTCAAAGCGCTGTGGCATTCCTGCCAACGCCAAGTCGTAATTGGGCTTGCTGGCCGCGTAGCGGGCCTCGCTGAGCAGCTCGCTGATATGGCGGTCCCGCACCGGTGCCGGGTAGGTGCCGAACTCCTCCAGCGCCGCACGGTTGGCAAAGCGGTTGTGCATGCTGGCATCCCAGTAGGCAATCATCGAGGGCACGTTGTCGAGCGTCGTGCGCAGGTCGTGTTCGGCCTCGGCCAGGCGCGCGGACACCTGCTGGCGCAGCAGGAGCTCGCGCACAAACATCAGGGCCAGCCCCAGGCTTCCCAGCATCAGCAGCACGGCGAAGCCCCCCAACACCCAGGCACTGCTGCTCCACTTGGCCAGGATGGTCTCTGTGGACTGCGCCACGTTCAGGATCAGCGGGTAGTTGCCCACAGGCCGGAAGGAGTAGAGGCGCTCCACGCCGTCGAGCGCCGCCTTGCCCACAAAAGAACCCGTGCCCTCCTTCTGAAAGCGCAGCAGGTTGGGGGAGCCGGCAATCGTTTTGCCCACATCCGAATCACCGTACGGGAAGCGGGAGATCACCACCCCGTCCTGACGGAACATGTTGATACCGCTGTTCGGGCCCAGGTCCAGCGAGCCGAACAGTTCGTTGAAGTAGCTCAGGCGGATGGCGCCGACCACTACCCCGGCAAAGCTGCCGTCTGCGTTGTAGTAGCCCCGCGAGATGGGCAGGATGTTCAGGCCCGTCACCCGCGAAGGCACAGGCTTGCCGAAGAACAGCCCCTGTTCGCCCCGATCGCGGAAAGCCAGAAAGTAGTCGCGGTCGGCAAAGTTGACCCGGCGGGGGGCATTGGAGCCCGAGTCCAGGATGACATTGCCTTGCGCGTCCAGCACCAGCACATCACCCGCGCCGCGCGCGCGCAGCGAGTTGTCAAACACCACCCGCGAGCGCAGGTCGGGGGGCAACGCCCACACCTCCGGGCGCGACACCTCGCGGGCCACGCCCTCCAGGGATTTATCGAACGAGTCCAGCGACCAGGCCAGGCCCTGCTCCAGGGTGCGGGCCAGGTTGGCGTTGGTTTGCACCGCGTAGCTCCACTCGTCGTTGCGAATGGTCCAGATGGTGCGGGCGAACAATGCCCCAATACCCAAAGCCACCAGCAAAGCCAGCCAGATCAGGCGGTGAGAGAAAAACTGGCGAAGCGAGGGCATAGAGATAGTTTGTAACTATTTTAAACAGTCGCCTGAACCGGGACTTGGCCCGAATTCACACCGTATTCCTCGGATTTGTCAGCGTCAATGCGCACCTGCCCGGGGGGGCGCCGCCACCACACCGGCACCACGCACCTCCAGCCGGACTTCGTCCAGCACCTTGCCCTGGGCATCGGTGATCTGCACGACATGCCGCCCAGGCCACGGCATCCAGGCCACCCGAGGCCCCCGGCCCAGGGTTTTGCCGTCCAGCCGCCACTGCACGGCATCGCCGGTGGCGGTGAACTGCAGGCGCTGGCGCATCGGCGGGATGTCCGGGTCCAGCGCGATCACCGTGCCGGACGCCGGGGCGGTGATGCGGGCAGAGGCACCGGCAGGAAGCGCCATAGGGGTCGAGGCAGCGTTTTTGGAGACTTTTTGGCCAGATGCGCTAGTGGAATATGGCTCGGAAGCTATTGAATCAATAGCAAACAAAGACTGCTGTGTGCCAGGCACAAACCATTCGTCGCGCGCAGCCTCCAGCGGCTGGAGCACGCCTGCAGAGGGCGGCTGGCCCGGACCAAACCGCACAGCCGCCCTGACCAGACCCCCAGGGGCCTTGGGGGCCCGGCTGGGCTCGCGGGCGTGCAGAAAGCCCATCACCGCTGCCCAGATGGGCGCCGCACCACTGGTGCCGCTGACCTCGTGCATGGCCGCGCCACTGGCATTGCCTACCCACACACCCACCGTGTAGCGCTCGGACCAGCCCACCGCCCAGTTGTCGCGCATGTCCTTGCTGGTGCCGGTTTTCACCGCCGTCCAGAAACGGGTGGCCAACACGCTGTCGGTGCCGAAGGTGCGGGCGCGTGCATTGCCGTCGGACATGATGTCACCCACGATGTAGGCAGCGCGTGGGTCGATGGCCGGGGCCGCGGCGCTCACCCGCCCGCCATTGGCGAGCGTGACTGCAACAGGACTCGCCCGCCCGCCGTTGGCGAGCGTGCGATAGGCATTGGTCAGGTGCAGCAGCGGTACCTCGGGGCTGCCCAGTGCCAGGCTGTAGCCAAAGTAGTCGCCACTTTCACGCAGCGGCAATCCCATGGCCCCGAGCTGCCGGTGGAACGCATCGGGCGTGACCATGACCAGCGTGCGCACGGCGGGCACGTTGAGCGACGCCGCCAGTGCCGTGCGCACCGACACCCAGCCCTTGAACTGGCGGTCGTAGTTTTGCGGAATGTAGAGCCCGCCCGCCGTGGTGATCTGCGCGGGCGAGTCCTCCACCAGCGAGGCCGCCGTGAGCCGCCGCTCTGCAATCGCCTGGGCGTACAAGAACGGCTTGAGCGTGGAGCCCGGCTGGCGCAGCGCCAGCACCCCATCGACCTCGCTGGCCTGGCTGAGCTGGCCGGATGACCCCACCCAGGCCAGCACCGCGCCCGTGGCGTTGTCCAGCACCAGTACCGCGCCGTCTTCCACATGGCGCCCGCGCAACTCGCGCAGGTGCTGCTGCAGGCTCTGCATCGCAAAACGCTGCAACGGCGCGCGCAGGGTGGTGGCCACCCGCTCGGGCACAGCGCTGTCCTTGTCCCGCTGGCGCAGAAGGTAGCGTGCAAAGTGCGGCGCCACACCCTCGCTGGCATCAAAAGCGCGGCGTTGTAATGCGGCCGTGGTGAACAGATCCAGCGCATCGCAGTCCACGCGCACCGCCGGTGCAGCGGGCGAGGCGGGGGTGGAGGGGCGTTGCTGCATGTCGCGCAGCACGCCGCAGGCACGCTGTGCCACCAGCGCAGGCCTTGCGTTGGGTGCGCGCACCAGGGCCGCTGCCACCGCGGCTTCGCGGTCGTCCAGGCCGTGGGCCGCCTTGTCAAACAGAGTGCGGCTCAGGGCATCGATGCCCACCAGCTCGCTGCGAAACGGCACCAGGTTGAGGTACGCCTCCAGGATCTGGTCCTTGCGCCAGCGCCGGTCCAATACCTGGGCGGCCACGGTCTGGCCGACCTTCTGCACCACCGTGCGCCCCCCGGGGCCCTGGCGCCAGTCCCCGTCCAGCAGGCCCGCGAGCTGCATGGTGATGGTGCTGGCCCCGCGTGTGCGCTGGTTCCACAGGTTGCCCCAGGCGGCGGCCGACGCAGCACGCCAGTCCACGCCGCTGTGTTCAAAAAAGCGCTTGTCCTCGCTCAGCACCAGCGCCTGGCGCAACGCGGGCGACACATCGGCCAGTGGCACCCACTGGCCACGCCGCACGGTGGCGTCGGTGCGCAAGCGCTGCAGCACCTCGCCTTCGCGCGAGAGGATCAGGGTGTCCGAGGGCTTGAAGTCCGCGCGCACCTCGTCAAACGTGGGAATGGCCCAGGCGCCCGAGGCGCAGGCCGCCAGCACCAGAGCGGTGGCCTGTGTGCGCATGCGCAAGGTGAAGAAGAAATCGAAGGGAAGGAGCACAAACGCGCAGAGATCAAAGCGCCATCAGCGCGCTGCGCGCAGGCGCACGGCGTCGCACCAGCGCTGCGCCACGCCCGGCACGGTGACACACACCGCATCGTGCGTGGCGGTGGTCACGGCGCGCTCCAGCAACTGGATGTCGGCCTCGTGCTGGCGCGCCACATGCGGGTCCTCAAAAAAAACGGCTCGATGGCAACGGCGCTCCAGCACCAGGTCGGCAATCTGCGCATCGCCACCCAGCGGCCCGCTGTTAAAACGCTGCACCCAGGGCTGCCCCTCGGGCCAGCCCTTGCTCAACGCCAGGGCGTTCAGTCGCTGGCCCGTGGTGCCGGTGGCCACCCGGTGGCGAAACTGCGACAGCACATCAAAGTTGCGATCCGCGAAGTCGAGCATGGCCTGTTTGCACGCGTCATGCGCAATCAGGGCCAGCGTCTGGGTGCCATGGTCATGAAACCGGTCGGCCTGCGGGTCGGGCGCCAGCCCGGCGTGGATGCGCTCCATTTCGATCCAGTCGCGCGCGCTGGCCACGGTGGAAAGAAACGGCTTGCCGTGGATCACACACTGCCGCTTGAGGGCCAGCGCCTCGGGGAAGATGGAAGAAGGCTCCACAGGGTCGGTGAGGTAGATCGCGCCATCGAGCGTGCGCCCTTCCCCCATGCCCACCACCTCTGCCACCACTTTCATCAGCCCACCGTCGCGCCCGTAGGGATAGCGCACCAGCGGCCGGTACCCCTGCAGCATGCCCGCAGCGACGATGGCATCGTGCGTGCGGCCCACGGCGTGCAGCCCCAGCTGCAGTTCCCGGATACCCGCCTCGCAGGCGCGCAGCCAGGCAAAGAGCGCCGCATCTTCGGTGTGGTGGTGCAAGCGGTTGGCAGCGAGACCCAGGATCATGGTGGGTTGACTTTCTGAAAACGAAGGGATCTGAACATCGTAAGCGCCTCACGACTCAACGATCGGAGTGCTCCCGGTCAAACCGCCCCTCGGCCTCGGTCAGGTGGCGCAGCAGCACATGCGAGATCAGGTTGACGCCGATACCGCCGAACACCACCGGCAGCAGGTACAGCGCAATCGTCAGCTCGGAACTGAACCACACATCGTCGGCCAGCGACGGCGTGCTCTTGGCCTGTGCTGCCATGGACTGCAGCAGGTACACATCCACCCCCGCGATCAGCACCAGGGCCACACCAAACCCCAGCACCGCCCAGCGCGAGATCGACCGCGTGACCAGCAGCAGCGCATAAATGCCCACCGGCAGCACCAGCGAGAACCCCACCAGCAGCCAGAACCGCAGCTCCAGGAAGACGCTGAGGCTCATGGCATGCGTACCTGGGGTGGGCAATGGGCAAAGCTGTGCACGGCTGCGTTATGACGAAGTGGCGTTGGGGCGTCGCAGCTTATTTGGCCACCTGCACCTTTACCCGTGCGTTGGGCGACTCGCCAAACATCTCGGGCGCATACATGGCCTCGACCCGGCTCGGTGGCAGCGCAAAGTCGCCCGCGTTGTTCAGGCGCACGGTGTACTCCATCTTGACGATGCCCTTGGGCAGGTACTCGTAGTAGCTGCGGAAGGACTCAAAACTGCGCTCCTCGAACGCGGGCCAGCCGGCGCCGCTCTTCTTTTCGCCCTGCGTGGCGATCTCGGAATCGCGGCCCAGGCCGCTGCCCAGGATGGTGGCGCCACCCGGGATGGGGTCGGTGATGGCCACCCAGGTCATGTCGGCCGTGGCGTTGACCTCCAGCGTCACCCGCAGCACGTCGCCCCGCGTGTACTGGCCGGCGGGCAGCGACTTGTTGGCCTGCTCCACCGGGGTGATGGTCTTCTTGATCGCATAGCCCGCCGCGAACGGGGCCTTGAGATCAATGGCCGCCACCGACTGCAGCGTGAGCCAGGGCTTGCCCGGGCCCTGGTGCGTGACGGCCAGCTGCTCCTTGCCGCCCGCCTTGCCCGCAGCACTTGCCCAAGGCAGGAACATGCCGTTGTTCTTGAGGTTGCCGGGCGATGCGGGTGCACCAAACCAGGTGATCTGGTTGGGAGCGCCGGTGGCGTCCGACGCCTTCAGGCGATCAACCTTGCTCCAGTCCACGCTGGCGGTGTTGCCACCCATGCTGGCCTTGGTGGTGCCCGACACGGGTGTGGCCTCGAACTTGGCGCTGAATTTTTCCAGCGCCAGGCCGCCCCACAGGTTGGCGGTGGTGGTGTGCCAGGCGCCTGCCTGCTGGCGGCTGATAAAACCGTTGGCCAGGCGGCCCATGTCGTCCTTCCAGGCCGGGTCGTCCATCACGGCCAGCATCAGGCGGGCAGTGTTCACGTCGCCGTTCTGCATCAGCCACCACCAGTAGTCGTCCTGCTCGTTGCTGAAGATGAGCTTGGTGCCCTGGAACGACAGGCGGCCGCGCAGGATCTGCATCGCCTCGGCCAGGCGCTTGTCGCGCTCGGGCACATCGGCCACGCGCTTCAAGACATTGACCCAGTCGATCACCGTGTGGGTGGGCCACTGGTTGGGCGCGATGGTGATGCTGCTTACCATGCGGCCCTGGGCCTTGCCGTAGCGCGACAGCGCTTCGAGCGCAGCCACCTTGCGCATGTCCAGGTCCTTGCGCGGGCTCCAGAAGTTGCGCTGGATGCGGCCTTCCACAAACGCGATCAGGCCACGCTCCATGGGCGCGCGGGCCTCGTCGGGCAGTGCAAACGCGGGGTTGATGCTGGCGGCCTCGTGCGTGGCGGCCAGCACATAGGCCGTCAGGGTGTCGCTGCCCCGGTTGGCGTCGCCGTCGCGCGGCGGGAAGTAATTGGCCAAGCCATCGCTGTCGAGGTAGGTGGGCAACTGCGCCACCACGGTCTGCCACAGCGCGCCATCACGCAGGCCCACGGCCTTGCTGGTCTTTTGCTCCAGGCAGGCAAACGGGTAGCGCGCCCACCAGTCGCGCACGCCGGGCAGGCCTTCGGCCAGCTTGGGCTGCAGCGACATCTTGAGGCCGCCCCGGCCGGGCAATGCGTCGGCAGGTGGGTTCACATCGAGGTTGTAGCTACCGTCCACCTGCACCAGCGTGGCCTGCTGCACCGTGAGCGGCACCGCCTGCACGATGCGCTGGCGGGCCTTGAGGGCGTCGCGGGCACCACTGACCTGGTCCTTGGCTTCGATCTCCCACAGGATGGCCTCGGCGCGCGTCTGCGCCAGCTGCGCTGGGGCCGTCACGTCCCAGGCCACCTCACGCGCCTCTCCCGCCGGGATGTCGATGGTCTGCGGCTTCAGGTCCAGCAGCGTAGCGCGTGGTGCCACCTCCACCTTCATGGCGGCCTTGGTGGTGTTGCGCAGCGTGATCTGCGCGCGGAACTGGTCGTCCTCACGCACCAGCGGCGGCAGGCCGCTGATGATCTGCAGGTCCTGCGTGGCGCGGATGCTGGTGCTGCCGGTGCCAAACAGCCCAGTGGACGCATCGGCCACCGCCACGATCTTGAAGGTGGTCAGCGCATCGTTGAGCGGCACGGTGACCTTGGCCTGGCCGTTGGCGTCGAGCTTGAGTGCGGGCTCCCACAGCAGCAGGGTGTCCAGCAACTCGCGCGTGGGCGACTTGCCCCCACCACCCCCAGCGGGCACGGCCTTCTTGCCGTAGTGGCGCCGGCCGATGATTTCCATCTGCGCGGTGGATGTCTCCACGCCCCAGCTGCGGCGCTGCAGCATGGCTTCCAGCAGGTTCCAGCTGTTGTTGGGCATCAGCTCCAGCAGCGCCTGGTCCACGGCGGCCAGGGCCACTTCGGCATTGGCGGCGGGCTTGCCGCCGGGCAGCGTGGCGGTGATGGTGACCTGGGCCTTGCCGCGCACGGCGTAGCTCTCCTTGTCAGCCTGCACCTTCACATCGATCTGGTGGGCCTGCGTGCCCACGCGGATTTCGGCCACGCCCAGGCGGTATGCGGGCTTGGACAGATCCACCAGCGCCGTGGGCGCCTGGTATTCCTTGCCTTCGTACCAGAACGAGGTCCACCACTCGCGCGGCGCCTTGAAGCCCCAGGTGAAGAAGCTGTACCACGGCACTTCGCGCAGGCGGCCCCGCAAGGCCAGCACGCTCACGTACACGTTGGGTCCCCAGTCGGGCTGCACCTTCAGGCTCACCGTGGGGTCCTGGCCGTTGAGCTGCACCACCTGCGTGTCGATGATGCCCTCACGCTCCACGGCCACCAGGGCCGTGGCAAAGCGGAACGGCATGCGCACCTGGAACTTGGCGGTCTCGCCGGGCTGGTAGCTCTTCTTCTCGGCCAGCAGATCGATGCGGTCATGGTCTTCGCCGCCAAACCACAGCTCGCCCTGGCGCGTGACCCACACCGACGAAGCGGCCACGCTGGTGTTGCCGTCCTTGTCCGTGGCCGTGACCACCAGCTCCACCTCGCCCGCCTCGTCGAGCTTGGCCTCGCAGAGCAACAGGCCTCGCGCGTCGCTTTTGCCGCTGCACAGCGTGCCCAGGTCCTTGGTATCGGTCTGGTTGTCGTAGCTGTAGAAGCCACCCACCATGCGCTTGCGCGTGGTGGTGGTGATGCGGGCCAGGGCCTGCACCTGCAGCGCGGTGTCGGCCGCCGGCTTGCCGTTGTGCTGCAGCGCCAGCGCCTGGAAGCGGATCTTCTGGCGCGCAGACACCCAGCCTTCGGTCTTGATGCCCGCCACCACACCGGCGGGCCACAGCATCTGCGTGCTGCGAAGGGTCTGCACCTCGCCATTGGGGTCGGCGTAGGTGGCCTCCAGCAGCAGTTCCTGCGGCTGGCGGGCCTGGGGGACATTGTCGATGGTGACCTTGCCCGCACCGTTCTTGTCGAGGGTGAGCGGCAGCTTGTCGGCAATCACGCGTGCATCCTGACTGGCGGTGGCCTCTTCGTCGTCGCTGTTGGCGTTGCTCTGCTCGCGCTTGCGGGGCGGGTTGAAGCGGAAGGTATCGTAGTCGCTGAACTCCAGGGACTTGCCGCGCACCAGGGCCGACACGCGCACCGGCAGGTTGGCCGCGCCGCCACCGGCCACGTAGTTGATCTGCACGTCGGTGGGCACCGACCGCACGCGCACCAGTGCCTTTTTCTCGACCGGGGCGATGCGGCCTTCCAGCACGGGCAGGCGGAACTCCTCCACGCGGAACGAGCCCGACGCTAGGCTGCCATTCACCGTGCCGTTGCCCCCCAGCTCGACCTGGTACACGCCCAGCTTGGCAGCGGGCGGAATCGCAAAGGTGCTTTGCGCACTGAGCCCCCCGGTGGCCGTGCCGCGCCACACCAGGGGTTGGGTGAACTGCTGGCCGCTGCCCAGGTGGGTGATGACAAGGGTGTCGGGACGCGATGCCGACAGGGCAAAACCCTGGCGCGTTTCGGCGCGCAGCAGGTGCTTCATCGACACGGTTTCGCCCGCGCGGAACAGCGTGCGATCAAAGATGGTGTGGACGCGCTCGTCCGGCGAGGGTGCCCGGCTGGTGGGCACATTGAAGCGCCAGGGCTCGATGCCCCGCTGCCAGTCGCTCCATGTGAAGGCCATGTCCTCCACGCCATCCACCCCCTTGTGGCGCGCGCTCACAAAGTACGACTGGCCCACCTCGTCCTCAGAATGGGAATTGCAGCCGGGCGGTTCGGACGAAAGGCCCTCCACACGGGCTATACCCTGTGCGTCGGTCACGGCCTGCGCCAGTTCGTTGCCTCGGCAGTCCGACACGCGCACCGTGGCGCCCTGCACGGGCTGGCCCTTGTCCAGCGTGGTGACCCAGGCCATGGCGTTTTCGCGGCCCAGCTTGAAATGCACGCCCAGGTTGGTCACCAGCGCCGAGGTGCGCACGTACATCGTGCGGCCTTCGCCATGGCGGTCGTCCAGCAGCGAGGCGCCGAGCTTTTGCGACGCGATCTCCACCACATGGAAGCCGGGTGTGAGCGGAATGCCCACCACCTCGAACGGGCGCGGGTCGTTGCTCGATGGCTTGGGCAGGTCCAGCGTCTTGACGCCGCCCTTGCCTGCCAGCAGCGACAGCATGCGCGACTGCACGTATTCCTTGTCGTCATCCAGCACCTTGGGCAGGGGGCCGGTCACGTCCTGCCGCGCCTGCTTGCGGTTGACCACGTAACTGTCATAGCGCTGCACCTTGCGAAACCAGGCAATGATGTCCGCGTCGGTGCGGGGCTTGAGCGTGCTCACCTTGCCCGCCGGTGCGGTGGCTGTCGCAACACCTGCTTGCAGGCCCTGCACGCGCAGGGCAGCCTCCACGTTGCGCAGCGTCACGGGCAGCAGCGCAGGCGGGTTGTCCGACGCGGGGCCTTCGGCAAAACGCTCCACGATGCCAAAAGGCGCCGCTGCAAACTTGGCCAGCGGCGGCATGCCGCCAGTGGACACCTTGAGTGGGAAGTTGTCCGCATTGCGCAGCGGGCGGCCCGAGGCGTCCTTGAAGTCCTTGGGCAGCTCGATGGTGAAAGCGGTGTTCTCGGCCAGCGGCGCGTTGAACTGCAGGCTGTTGACCAGGGCATCGGCCTGGGCACCTTCTGCGCCGCCATCGATCTGGGACTTGAGGGTTTCCTTGGCGGACTTGAGGCGAATGGCAGCCGCCAGCTTGCGCGGCACGGGCGCATTGAACGACAGCATCATCGGCCGGATCGGCAGGCAGGCCGCCTGGGCGTTTTCGCGCTCGCAGCTGAACTCGGCCGAAAACGGCTCACGCACCTTGAAGTCAAAGCGTTTTTCCACCGTGTTGGCGACTCCGCTGGGGGTGGCCACCCCCTTGCCGAACACGATCTGCATGCGCGAGCCCGAGGTGAACCGGCGGTTGCAGGCCAGCGTGGCAAAGGACAGGGGCTCGCGTGCTGCGTCTTTCTCCAGGCCCAGGCCCTTGAGGATTTCGGCGCGCTGGGCCCCCTCGATCAAACGCACGGGGATGCGCTCGCCCACGCCTTCGGCCGTGCACCACACGTTGCTCTGCACGCTGGCCGTGGTGGCAGGACCATTGAGGAACAGCACAAAGAACTGCTCTTCGTCGATCTGCTCGTAGGTGCTGGGGCGGAGATTCTGCACAAATGGCCCACCGCTATTGAACTGATAGCTCTTGGCGCCCGTCAGTTCTGCGCCAGCGGGCGATTTGAAGCCCGGCTTGACGCTGGCGGTGCAACGCACGCCTGGCGGCAGGTCGCGCTCGAAGTCAAACACCCACTCGCGCTCGCCAGTCCAGCGGCCCGTGCCCTTGGTCACACTGGCGTCGCTGCAGCTCAGACTCAGGGGAGCGGCCGCCTTGGGGTCCCCAAAATTGACCGCAGCAGCGTCGAACTTGGCCACCACCTGGCGCACGCGCGCCACCTCGCCCTGGGGCGAGAAGCTGGTGATCTGCAGGGCCTGGGCCCCCCAGGCCACCAGAGACAGGCTGGCGGCCAACATCCATTTTTTTGCGTTCACGCTATCCCCTCCGAAGGAACCAGCAAGCGTAACAAAGTGCCATGTCGCCCGGGTGTATGTTGCAAGCACTTACGTATCGGCCGGGCAAGCCGTCATCACCCGCGCCCGACGACGCGCCGATGGGGCCATGTCCTACCCGCTGGGAACGCTAAGCGCCCAAAGATGGTGGCTTCGTTTTACCCCACGCACCACCCAGGAGCGCCCATGGCACGACCCCCCACCTCGCGCAGCGCGGCCCACAAATCGCCGTCTGCCCTGCCTTCTTCCACCCAGTCCGATAACTTTCGCGGCAACGCGGGCGAGCTGCAGCAACAGGCGGGCGGCAAACACCCGGTGCTGACCACGCAGCAGGGTATTCCGGTTGCCGACAACCAGAACTCGCTGCGCACCGCGCCGCGCGGCCCCACGCTACTCGAAGACTTCATCCTGCGCGAGAAGATCACGCACTTTGACCATGAACGCATTCCCGAGCGCATCGTGCATGCGCGGGGCACGGCAGCCCATGGTTTCTTTGAACTCACGCACTCGCTCAAGAAGTACACCACCGCCAAGGTGCTGACCGACATCGGTGTACAGACCCCTGTATTCACCCGCTTTTCGACCGTAGCCGGGGGCGCAGGCTCGGTGGACACGCCGCGCGACGTGCGCGGCTTTGCCGTCAAGTTCTACACGCCAGAAGGCAACTGGGACTTGGTGGGCAACAACATCCCCGTGTTCTTCATCCAGGACGCGATGAAGTTCCCGGACCTGGTGCACGCCGTGAAGATGGAGCCCGACCGGGGCTTTCCGCAGGCGGCCAGCGCGCACGACACCTTCTGGGACTTTGTCTCGCTGATGCCCGAAACCCTGCACATGGTCATGTGGGCCATGAGCGACCGCACCATCCCGCGCAGCCTGCGCATGATGGAAGGTTTTGGCGTGCACAGCTTCCGCCTGCTGAATGCAGCGGGCGAGAGCACGTTTGTGAAGTTCCACTGGCGGCCCAAGCTGGGCATCCAGTCCACCGTGTGGGACGAGGCCGTCAAGCTGCAATCGGCCGACAACGACTACCACCGGCGCGACCTGTTCGAAGCCATCGAGGCGGGCGACTTTCCCGAGTGGGAGCTGTCGGTGCAGCTGTTCACTGAACAGGATGCCGAACGCTTCCCGTTTGACCATCTCGACCCCACCAAGCTCATCCCCGAAGAACTGGTGCCCCTGCAGCCCATCGGCCGCATGGTACTCAACCGCTGGCCCGACAACTTTTTCGCCGAGACCGAGCAGGTGGCGTTCTGCCCCGCCAACGTGCCGCCTGGCATCGACTTCAGCAACGACCCCCTGCTGCAGGGCCGCCTGTTCTCGTACCTGGACACACAGCTGTCGCGCCTGGGCGGGCCCAACTTTGCGCAGATCCCCATCAATGCCCCCAAGTGCCCGTTCCATAACATGCAGCGCGACGGGCACATGCAGATGCAGGTGCCCAAGGGCCGCGTCAACTACGAACCCAGCAGCCTGCAGCCTGACACGCCCCGCGCCTCGCTCGCGCAAGGCTTTCGCCACTTCGCGCAGGCCGACGATGGCGTGAAGGGCCGCGTGCGGGCCGAGAGTTTTGCCGACCACTACAGCCAAGCGCGCATGTTCTACCGCAGCCAGAGCCCGCTGGAGCAGGCCCACATGGCCTCGGCGCTGGTGTTCGAGCTGTCCAAGGTCGGCACACCCCATGTGCGCGAAGCGGTGGTGGGCCATCTGCTGCATGTGGACGCAGACCTGGCCCAGCGCGTGGCCGACGGCCTGGGGCTGCCGGCACTGCCCCCTGCCCCGGCCACCACCGAGCCGGTGCAGGACCTGCCCCTGTCGCCCGCCCTGCGCATCATCGACCGCATGAAGCCCACGCTGCAGGGCCGCTCCATCGGCATTCTGGTGGCCGACGGCTCCAACGGCGCCTCGGTGACCAACCTGCGCAAGGCGCTGGAGAAAGTCGGCGCCACCGTGAAGATCGTGGCCCCCAAGGTGGGCGGTGCCGTGCTGAAAGACGGCACGCTGCTGCCCGCCGATGGCCAGCTGGCGGGCACGCCATCGGTGGTGTTTGACGCCGTGGCCTCCATCCTGTCGCCCGACATGGGCGCACAGCTGGCCAAGGAGGCGGCGGCCGTCGACTGGTTCCGCGACGCGTTCGGCCACCTCAAGGCCATTGCCGCCTGCAAGGGCACGCGGGCCATCCTGCAGGCCGGTGGCATCGAGCCCGATGCAGGCGTAGTGGACCCGGCCGACGCCCAGGGCTTCATCGCCGCTGCCCAGACCCGCCAGTGGGAGCGTGAACCCAAAGTGCGCACCCTGGCCTGAAGCCCCACCTTTTCGTTCACCCCACCACCCCAAGGATCCCCCATGCCCAAAAGCCACTACGACAGCCACCAACTCGACGACCTCGTCCTGCAGATGATGGAGACCGAACTCGGCGGCGAACAGGTGTACCGCACCGCCCTCACCTGCGCCATCAACCCCGACCTGAAGAAGGAATGGCAAGGTTATCTGGAAGAAACGCTGGCGCATCAGAACGTGGTGCGCGGTGTCTGCGATGCGCTGGGCCTGGACCCCGATACGCAGTCGCCCACGCGGGCCGTGGTCAAGCACATTGGCACGTCCCTGGTACAGGCGATGCAGCTGGCCAAAAAGTCTGGCAGCCCCGACGCCGCACAGCTGGTGGCCTGCGAATGTGTGGTGCACGCGGAGACCAAGGATCACGCCAACTGGGAGCTGCTGGGCCAGGTCGCCAAGGTGGCCACGGGCGATGTGGGCCACACGCTCAAGGTAGCGCACAAGGCCGTGGAAAAAGACGAGGACCACCACCTGTACCACACCAAAGGCTGGTGCCGCGAGCTGGCCATTCAGGCCCTGGGCATGCCCGCCGTGCTGCCCCCGCCCGAGGAGGTCAAGAACGTGGAGACCGCCATTGGCGCATCGCGCGCCGAGCAGCAGCGCACGGCCATGCTGTGACCGGGTTGAGGGGCCGCACGGCAGGCCCCGTGGCAGCAAACGCTCCTAAAAATATAGCTGCAAGCGCTTTATGCACTAGCGCCTGCAGCTATTTTTGCTTGATTTCCATGCAAAACATGCTTCTCAGGCCAACGGCAGCGGGGTCTCCTGCGGCAACTCTGCAGCGCCGGGGGCTTCGGCCAATGTGGCCAGCCCTTTGCCGCTGCGCTTGCTGGTGTACAGCGCCCGGTCCGCCCGGTCCATGAGCGCGGGCATGGATTCCACAGCAGGGCCCTGGAACAAAGCGACCCCAACGCTTGCGCCGGTCAGCACGTGTTGGCCACTGTCGAGTCCAATGGGTGCCACCAGCGCTGCCAGCACCTTGTGGGCCAGTTCCATGGCGGCCTCCGGGGACGCCACAGCGTTCAGCACCAGTGCAAATTCGTCACCGCCCAGGCGGGCGGCGGTGTCATTGGCGCGGGCCAGCCCGGCCAGACGCTGCGCCACACGCACCAGCACCTGGTCGCCACTGCCATGCCCCAGGCTGTCATTGACCGCCTTGAAACCATCCAGGTCCACCAGCAACAAAGCGCCCGCACGGTGGTCACGGTAGGCCGTCAGCACCGCCTGCGACAACCGGTCTTCAAACAGGCGCCGGTTGGGCAGCCCCGTCAGGCGGTCGTGGCTGGCCAGGGCCAGCACCTGCTGGTGGGCGCGCACCAGCCGTGCGCTCAACAGCCCCAGCACCAGCGCGAACGCGTAGGCCAGCATCACCACCAGCGCGGGTGCACGGCCTGCAGCCCCCCAGCCGCCGGTGGGGACCGCGCCCAGGATCCAGCTGCCGCCGCCCGGCAACGGCACATCGAGCGTGGCCGGGTCCTCGTCGAACAACTGGGATCGGCCGATGAACACCGCGCCCTGCGCACCCATGGCGTCCAGGCCACGTGCCGCCACCTGAAAACCCATCTGGTCGGAGTTCAGGCCCACGTCGGCGAACAGGGTGTCGGCATTGACGGTGAGCGACACGATGCCCCAGTAACGGGGCCCGCCCAAAGGTGCGCGCCCCGGCGGATGTGCCAGGAAAACCGGCGTGCGGCTGATGATGCCGAGCCCCCCTTGCACCAGCGGAATGGGACCTGCAACGACGGTGCGACGGGTCTGGATGGCCCGCTCCACCGCACCACGCTGCTGCGGGTTGTCCAGGTACCGCAGGCCAATCGCTCGCTCATTGCCCACGCGCGGGTACACATCGCTGATGACGTTGTCGGGCGCCAGAGCCAGGTTGCGGATATTGCGCTGGTGCTCCAGCAGGCGGCCCACTACGGTGGCAAAGATGTCGGGCGACATGCTGCCTTGTGCGGCAATGAAGGCGGATACCGTTTCGGGCACCGACAGCGTGCTTTGCAATTGCCTGTCCAGGCGGTCGCGGATCTGCAGCAGGTGGCTTTGCGCCTGCGCAGCAATCTCGGCCCGCGCCTTGGTGTGAGAGATATCGATGACCACCCAGGCCAGCAAGGCGGCCAGTGTGCTGCTGCACACGCCCACCGCGAGGGGCAGGTACCGGTGATGGATCCAGTTCGAAGGAAGGCGGCTGGTGGGCATGAATGAGGTCCGGGATGGGTGCCGGATGGTGCCATGGTCTGTGCAGACCGGCCAGCACCGACTGCGCTGGGGCTGGCCGCTTTGGAGACACCCAGGCCGGTCGGTGAGACGGTCCCTTGTGGCCACAGCCCCACGGCACGGACAGCACGTACCACCTGAACCGCCGTTGATGCGAACGCGGGCTGGGGTCAGGCGGCTTCGCAGCAGCCCTCCCCGTCCTTTATTGCGCTACAAACCCGCTGGTCTTGATGATGCGCGTCCAGGCCTCGGTGTAGGCCTTCTCGCGCGTGGCCAGCTGCTGGGGCGACATGTAGCCCACTGTGAGGCCCATGGCGGTGAGGTGCTCGCGCACATCGGGCTGGGCCACCACCTTGGCCAGCGCGTTCGAGAAGTCGGTGATGAACTTTTGCGGCGTGCCGGTGGGGGCGTAGATGCCGTAGTACGGGAGGTCTTCAAAGCCCTTGAGACCCATCTCGTCGAACGTGGGCACGTCGGGCATGGAGGCCTGGCGCTTGGTGCCCAGCACGCCCACCACGCGTACCTTGCCGGCCTTGTGGTTTTCCATGAAGTCCTGCACCGAGGCCACGCCCGCGCTGATCTGGTTGCCCAGCATGTCAGCCATCATCGGGGCGCTGCCCCGGTACGGTGCCGAGACCAAGTCCAGCTGGTACTTTTGCCCCACCAGCTTGACCAGAAACTCTGGAGTGGAAGCTGGCGCAGGAATACCCACCGCGCCCTTGCTGCCACCGGCCGTCTTGACCCACTGCACGTATTCGGTGAACGACTTGGCCGGCGTACCGCCCGACACGGCAAACGCATTCACAAACGTGGCAAAACCGCCCACCGCCACAAAGTCGCGCGCGGGTTCGTAGCCGGGGTTCTTCACCACCTGGGGCAGGATGGAGATGGTGTGGTCGTGCGTGAGGAACAGCGTGGTGCCGTCGGGCGCCGAGGCCTTGAGTGCCTGCGCGGCAATCTGGCCGCCCGCGCCGGGGCGGTTTTCGACCACCACGGGCTGGCCCAGCTCATCCTTGAGCTTCTCGGACAGCGTGCGCGCAATGGCGTCCGTACCGCCGCCGGGCGGAAAACCCACGAGCAGGCGGATGGGCTTGGCCTGCTGGGCAGACGCCAGGCCCACGGCCAGTGCGGCGCCCACAAAAGCACCAGTGCGCACAAGGCGGGACAGCAGGCTGCGGCGGGAAGTTGTCATGAAAAAGCTCCAGGGTAGAGGGTCAACAGGCGGTGCAAAGATCAGGCCAGGCGGGCGCAGTGGCGCGCCAGCTGGGCACGCACCTGCGCCGGGGCCGTGCCGCCCAGCGTGTTGCGGGCGTTGAGCGAGCCGCGCAGGCTCAGGCACTCGTACACATCCTTCTCGATGGCGGGGTGAAAGCCCTGCAGCACGGTCAGGGGCAGCTCTGACAGGTCACACGCATGGGTGGTGGCCGCCTTCACGGCGTGGGCCACCGTCTCGTGCGCATCGCGGAAGGGCAGGCCCTTCTTGACCAGGTAGTCGGCCAGGTCGGTGGCCGTGGCATAGCCCTTGAGTGCGGCCTGCTCCATGGCCTGGGCGTTGACGGTGATGCCGCCCTCTTTCTTGCCCGTGGCGGGGTTCAACTGGCCGCCGACCATCTCGGCGAAGATGCGCAGCGTGTCCTTGAGCGTGTCCACGGTGTCGAACAGCGGCTCCTTGTCTTCCTGGTTATCCTTGTTGTAGGCCAGGGGCTGGCCCTTCATCAGAGTGATCAGGCCCATCAGGTGACCGACCACGCGGCCCGTCTTGCCGCGCGCGAGTTCGGGCACGTCGGGGTTTTTCTTCTGCGGCATGATCGACGAACCCGTGGTGAAGCGATCCGCAATCTTGATGAAGCCGAAGTTCTGGCTCATCCAGATGATGAGTTCTTCGGACAGGCGGCTCACGTGCACCATGCACAGGCTGGCGGCAGCGGTGAATTCGATGGCGAAGTCGCGGTCGCTCACGGCGTCCAGGCTGTTCTGGCACACCAGGGGGGTTCCGTTCGCATCCACCATGCCCAGCGTCTTGGCCACGCGCTCGCGGTCCAGCGGGTAGGTGGTGCCGGCCAGGGCCGCGCTGCCCAGCGGCAGCACATTGGTGCGGCGGCGCACGTCGGCCATACGCTCGGCGTCGCGCTTGAACATCTCCACGTAGGCCAGCATGTGGTGGCCAAAGCTCACGGGCTGCGCTACCTGCAGGTGGGTGAAGCCGGGCAGGATCACCTCGACGTTCTGCTCGGCCACATCGACCAGCGACACCTGCAGCTCTTTGAGCAGGTCGCCGATCAGGTCGATCTCGCCGCGCAGCCACAGGCGCACGTCGGTGGCCACCTGGTCGTTGCGGCTGCGGCCGGTGTGCAGGCGCTTGCCAGCGTCGCCCACCAGCTGGGTCAGGCGGGCCTCGATGTTCAGGTGCACGTCTTCCAGGTCCAGCTTCCACTCGAAGGCGCCGGACTCGATTTCCGACGTGATCTGGGCCATGCCGCGCTGGATGGAGGCGTGGTCTTCGGCACTGATGATGCCCTGTGCGGCCAGCATTTCGGCGTGCGCCAGGCTGCCTGCAATGTCGGCCTGCCACAGGCGCTTGTCGAAGAAAACGCTGGAGGTGTAGCGCTTGACCAGGTCGCTCATGGGCTCGGAAAACAGCGCCGACCAGGCCTGGGCCTTGGTGTCGAGCTGGTTGTGGGACGGCGCAGAGTCGGCGCTGGTGGCTTGGGCTTTGGACATAAGGAGGGCAATAATCCGGTGGTTCAGACACCCGGACTGTCCGGATGCCGCAATGCAAAACACCCAAATTTTATCGACCCAGCCCCCGCCGCCGGATTCCGCCCTGCCAGACAGGCCTGCGCGCAGCGTGCGGGCCGCTGCGGGCGCCGGGCCGGGCGGGCAGCCGCCACGTGGGCGGGCCCTGGTGTTCGATGCCTGCCAGGTCGGTGTGGTGCTGCGGGCCGTGCTGTTTGTGGAGGTGGTGGTGGGCGTGGGTGCCATGTATGGCGCCAGCAGCCCCGTCGAATGGCTGGCCAGCCTGGCGCTGCTGACCGGCGGCGCGCTGCCGGCCACGCTGGTGTGGCTGATCACGGCCTGCAGCCTCAAGACGGTGCTGCAGCGCCTGTCCACCGCGCAGCAATATGCCGCCGGGGTGCTGCTGGGGGCCGTGGCCGGTGCCTATGCCTGCGCCATGCTGGCGCTGGTGGGCCTGTCGGCATCGCCGCCCTGGCTGGCCAGCGCAGCGACAGGCGCGTTGCTGGCGGCCATGCTGGTGGCTGCGCTGGTGCTGCGCGCCCGGGGCCGCACCCCGGCCGCCACCACGGCGCGCCTGACCGAGCTGCAGTCGCGCATCCGCCCGCATTTTTTGTTCAACACACTCAACAGCGCCATTGCGCTGGTGCGTGAGGAGCCGGCCAAGGCCGAGTCGCTGCTCGAAGACCTGTCGGACCTGTTCCGCGTGGCCCTCATCGAGCAGGGCGAATCGACCACGCTGGCCGAGGAGATCACCCTGGCGCGCCGTTACCTGGGCATTGAGCAGGTGCGCTTTGGCAAGCGCCTGCAGGTGCAGTGGAACCTGGACCCACGCACCGACAGCGCCCGGCTGCCGCCGCTGCTGCTGCAGCCGCTGGTGGAAAACGCCGTCAAACATGGCGTGGAGCCCAGCGCCCGGGGCGGCAAGCTGCGCGTGCTGACCGAGCTGCGCGGCACCCGCGTGGTGGTGCGCATCACCAACACCCTGCCCCCCAAAGAGGGCAAAACCGGCAAACACGACGAGCCCAGCACGCGGGGCCATGGCATCGCACTGGCCAACGTGCGCGCGCGGCTGGCCTTGCTGCATGACGTGCAGGGCGAATTCACCGCTGGCGTGCAGGACGGGCTGTATCAGGTGCGCATCACATTGCCCGCCGCCGACCCCACCCCTGCCGCCCGCCCGCGCACGCCCTTGCGCGGGCGTGGCGACCTGCGGGGCGGCTACCGCCGAGGCGCGGTGGCCCCGACCGAACCTACCCCTTCCAAACCCCATGAACATCCTGATCGTTGACGACGAAGCCCTGGCGCGCAGCCGCTTGCGCACCCTGCTGTCCGACTGCTCGGACATCCAGCGCTGCACGGTGGCAGAGGCCTCCAACGCCGCCGAGACCATGGCGCTGCTGGGTCCCACCGGGGGGCGTGGGTACGACCTGGTGCTGCTGGACATCCACATGCCCGGCCAGGACGGCCTGGCACTGGCCCATGCACTGCAGGCCCTGCCCCAGCCCCCGGCCGTGGTGTTTGTGACAGCCCACGCCGACCACGCAGTGAGCGCGTTCGAGCTGGATGCCGTGGACTACCTGACCAAACCCGTGCGCCGTGAGCGCCTGCAGCAGGCCCTGGCCAAGGTGCAGCGCACCAGCCGCCCCGCAGGGCCCAGCGCCGTGCCCAGCCTGCCCGAGGGCGAGACTCTGCTGATCCAGGACCGGGGCCGCACCGAACGCCTGCCGCTGACCGAGGTGCTGTACTTCAAGGCCGAGCAGAAATACGTGACCGTGCGCACCACCACGCGCAGCTACATCATGGACGGCTCGCTGAGCGAGCTGGAAGCCAAGTTTGCACCGCGCTTCCTGCGCATCCACCGCAATGCGCTGGTGGCGCGCCGCGCCGTGCGCGCGCTGGAAAAGCACTACGACCCTGAGGAGGGCGAAGGCTGGGCGGTGCGGCTGCAGGGATCGACCGAGCTGCTGGCGGTGTCGCGGCGGCAGGTGGCGGCCGTGCGCGAGGAGCTGGCGCGCTAGCAGCAGAGGTGCACAGGCCTTTGAGGGCCTTGGAACACCCCTACAGATATTTTTTGAGCCATTTTGGCCGCTAGCGCCAGTTCCATATGCCTGAGCAGCTATCAATGAGATAGCAAATCTCCTGTGACTGCAGGCGGTGCGGCCGCCAGCCGCCCCAGCGCCTCCACGCCCACAGGCGGCTGTGCCAGCCAGGGCAGCACGTAGGTACGCTGCGCCAGGCCGCTGGCGATGCGTGCGGCCTGCTGTTGCTCGCCCGCCAACCGGGCCTGCAGCAAGGGGTCGCTGGTGCCGGTGGCCGCCACGCTTTTGTTGATGACCCAGGCCCAAGGCTCGATGCGGGCGCGGCGCAGGTCGTCCTGCAGCGCGGCGGCTTGGCTCACGGGCGTGACCTCGGGCAGCGTGACGATGACCACATGGGTCATGTCCGCGTCCTGCAGGCGCATCAACGGCGTGATGATGTGCTTGGCGTTGACGTTGCCTTCGTACTGCTGCGTCATCTGCCGGTGGTAGGCGCCGGTGGCGTCCATCAGCAGCAGGCTGTGGCCGGTGGGTGCCGTGTCCAGCACCACAAAGGCGCTGCGCGCCTCGTTCACCACGCGGCTGAAGGCGTGGAACACGGCCACCTCTTCGGTACAGGGGGACTGCAGGTCTTCCAGCAGCAGGGCGCGGCCCGCGTCGTCCAGCGCCTTGCCGCGCGTGGCCATGATCTTGTCGATGTAGGCCTGGGTTTCGGCCTGTGGGTCGATGCGCCCCACTTTCAGCCCCGGCAGGCTGCCATCGAGCTGACTTTGCACATGGGCCGCCGGGTCGGTGGTGGTGAGGTGCACGCTGTGCCCACGCTGCACCAGGCCCACGGCCAGCGCGGCGGCGATGGTGGTCTTGCCCACGCCGCCCTTGCCCATCACCATGATGAGGCCGTGGCCCTTGGCGGCCAGCGCGTCGGCCAGGGCTGCGAGGGGCTCCGCCTGCAACGGCACACCCGCTGCGGCAGCGGGTGCGCGCAACGTCAAATCGCCGCCACCCAGCAAGGCCCGCAGCGCAGGCAGGCCCACGGTGTCAAAGGCGCGCAGCGGCACCTCGTCGCGCGGCAAATGCGCCAGCGCATCGGGCATCTGGTCCATGGCTTCCCGGCCCAGAGCCTCGATGGCGTCGGCCACCGCGTCCTGCCCCGGCTGGCTGGCATGGAACACGCCGTTGATGGCCAGGCGCTGGTTGGCCAGGCCCAGGGCGCGCAGCTCCAGCGCGGTGCGCGCGGCCTCTTGCATGGGTCGGGGGTCGGGGCGGGTGACCAGCACCACGGTGGTCAGGCCCGGGTCGCTCAGCGCGGCCAGGGCGGCGTTGAAGCGGGCCTCCTGCATCTTGAGGCCCGAGTGCGGCCCCAGGCACGAGGCGCCCCGGTCGTTGCCCGCCAGGAATCCGGTCCAGGCCTTGGGCAGGCTCAGCAGACGCAGCGTGTGGCCGGTGGGGGCCGTGTCGAACACCACATGGTCGAACACATGGCCGGTGTCATTGCCCTCGCTGGCCAGCAGCGCGGCAAATTCGTCAAATGCAGCGATCTCGGTGGTGCAGGCGCCCGAGAGTTGCTCGCGCACTGTCGCGCGTTCATCGCTGCTGGCGGTGGCCTCCAGCTGCGCCAGCACACGCTGGCGGTAGGCCTCGGCGGCGGTATCGGGGTCGATGTTGAGCATGTGCAGCCCCGGCACCCCGGGCACGGCCACCGGCTGGTTGGACAGCGGCACGCCCAGCATTTCATCGAGGTTGGAGGCCGCATCGGTGCTGACCAGCAGCACCTGGCGGCCCGCATCTGCCAGGGCAATGGCCGCAGCCGTGGACAGCGATGTCTTGCCCACCCCACCCTTGCCCGTGAAGAACAGGAAACGCGTGGGCTGGGCGAGCAGCCCGAGGGAGATGGGGGTGGCGTGTGGGGCAGTCATGGGCCCAGCATGGCAGAACCGTCCGGCACGGCCTTGAGCCAGGTCAAGTGCTTCAGTGCGCGTGCGCCGCCCCGCTCACCAGCGTGACCACCGCCATGCCGGCAATCAGCCAGGCAATCTGCAACACGGTTTCGCGCGCGGTCAGGCGTTTTTGCAGCTGGGGGATCAGGTCGGCCAGCGCCACGTACACAAAACTGCTCGACGCCACGGCCAGGAAGTACGGCAAAAAGTCTTGCAACTGCCCCACCAGGAAGTAGCCCACCACCCCGCCCAGCGCCGTCACAGCCCCCGCCAGCGACACCTTCACCAGCGCCATGCGGCGGTTGGGGCTGGTCTGGCGCAGCACCACCAGGTCGCCCATGTGGTGCGGCACCTCATGCGCGAGCACCGACACGGCGGCAATCACCCCCAGGCGAATGTCGGCCATGAAGGCCGAGGCAATCAGGATGCCGTCGCCAAAACAATGCACGCTGTCACCCGTGAGCACCGCCCAGCCTCCCGAGCGCGGGCCGTGGTGGTGGTGCGCGTGGCCGTGGTCATGGCCGGTTTCGTGGCCATGGTCATGGTGGGCATGGCTATGGGCAGCGGTCTCTGCGTGGCTGTGCTCATGCCCGTGGTGCCACAGCTCGGCCTTGTCAAGCAGGAAGAAGAACACCACACCCACCAGCAGGGTGGCAAACAGGTCATGGGCGCCCGCCTGGCTCTCGAACGCCTCGGGCAGCAGGTGCATGAAGGCCGTGGCCAGCAAGGCACCCGCGGCCAAGCTGAGCAGGTGCTGCGGCCCCACGCTGTCGCTCCGCCCACCCAGGCCCAGCCGCATGAGCAAGGCGGCCAGCCACACGCTGCCGATACCAGCGGCCAGTGTGGCCAGAATGATTGCTACCAAAGTCATAGCTTGTTGCGCTTTATCTTTAAGCCTTGGCTCATTTTTTATTCAGAATCTGCACGCCCGATGCAAGATGAAAAAAGCCGCCCCGGGTGTGGGGCGGCTGCGGGTGGCCTGGTAGGCCGGGGGTTTGTGCATCAAACCACACCGTGCGTCTTGAACCAGGCCAGCGCACGCTTCCAGCCGTCTTCGGCCGCTTCCTTACGGTAGCTGGCGCGGTAGTCGGCATGGAAGGCATGCGGTGCATCGGGGTACACCACAAATTCCGACGCCTTGGCCTGTGGCGAGCCACTGGACAAGGCCGCTTTCATCTTATCAACCGTGTCAAGGGGGATGCCGGTGTCTTTTTCGCCATACAGGCCCAGCACCGGCGCCTTGAGGATGGGCGCCAGGTCCACAGGGTGCTTGGGGGTGAGCTCGCTCGCTTGCCCCACCAGCCGCCCGTACCATGCCACGCCGGCCTTGACGGGGCCGTGTGCGGCATACAGCCAGGTGATGCGGCCACCCCAACAAAAGCCGGTGATCCCCACCCGGGCGCCATCGCCCCCGTTGGCTGCGGCCCATGCCACAGCGCCGTCCAGGTCGGCCATCACCTGGGCGTCGGGCACCTTGGACACCACTTCAGCCATCAGCTTGGCAATGTCGGTATAGGTGGTGGCATCACCCTGGCGCGCGTACAGCTGTGGGGCAATGGCCAGGTAGCCCGCCTTGGCAAAGCGGCGGCAGGTGTCGGCGATGTATTCGTGCACGCCAAAAATTTCCTGGATCACCAGCACCACGGGCAGGCCGGTCTTGCCAGCCGGTGCTGCGCGGTAGGCCGGCACCTTGAAGCCATTGACCGTGAAGCTCACTTCCCCCACCGTCAGGCCGTCTGCCGGCGTGGCAATGGCCGTCTGCGCCATGATGGGGGCGGCCGCCGCCGCATAACCCAGGCCCAGCGCCGCCTGCAGCGCAGTGCGGCGCGTAGCGCCCGCTTCGGTGGTGCGGCCCGGCAACAGAGCCTGGGCGTCGGCATGGAGGTCGTCATTGAACATCGGTTTTCTCCAAAAAAAGGGGGGATGGGCCACGGGGTGGAAACTGCCAGCCCCGGAGTCTATGGGGTTTGCACCGCCTCCGCATTTTCGGATACCGAAAAACGGGGAGCACTGCTAGACTTTCCGCGAGCACCGTCGCCGTGGGCATGCGCCACCAACCCGCTACCGCGCAAACGCCTGCTCGCCCGCCCACATTTGCTTTTTTCTTTCTTCATCCACCCGCCCACCTCCCGCAGACCACCCGCACCGGCCCGAGCGCATGCCCCCTCATCCCACACCACTCCCCCTGCGCGGACAGCTGCTGGTCCGACTGGTGGTCGGGATTTGCGGCGCGGGGGGCTTGGGGTTGCTGACCTGGGCGCTGGCCCGCCAAAGCATGGACCCGGCCATGCGACTGGCCAGCGCGGGTGCCGGGCTGGCGCTGGTGGCCAGTGCGGTGCTGTGCTGGTGGCTGAGCCTCCGGTTGCTGGCGATGCATGCCACCGCCAGCGCCGCCCAGGATGCTGCGCAGCGGGCCACCAACCAGCTGTGCGCCACGCTGGACATCCTGCCCGACGGGCTGGCCATCTACGACGCTGACGACCGCTTGGTGCTGTGCAATCCCCGGTACCGGGAAGTCAGCCCCGGCACCACCATGGCCGTCGATTACGGCACCGGCTTTGAAGACGTGCTGCGCCGCGCTGCCGAATCCGGCCACATCGTGGCTGCGCGGCAGGACACCAATGCCTGGCTGGCCGACCGCATGGCCCGCCATCGCTCGCCCGGCCAGCCCGAGGTGCAGGAGGTCGAGGGCGACCGCTGGATGCTCATCACCGAGCGCCTGCAAGAGGGGGGCGGCATGGTGGTGCTGCGCGCCGACATCACGGACGCAGTGCACAAGGAACGCGCCCTCAAGCAGGCCCTGCACGACGCCGAACGTGCCGAACGCAGCCTGCGCGAGGCCGTCAATGCCATGCCCGCCGGGCTGGACATCTATGACGAGCAAGACCGGCTGGTGCTGTGCAATGACCAGATGGCGCGCCTGCGTCCGCACCTGCCCGTGGCTGAGTCCCTGGGCAAGACGTATGAGGAACTGCTGCGCGAGGGCCTGCGCTACGGCATCCCCGAGGAAGCCAAGGGCCAGGAAGAACTGTGGCTGGCCCACGAGCTGGCCATCCGGGGCCATCGGCCCGGCCCCGAGGTGCGCCACTACCCCAACGGCACGTGGATGCACATGCACGAATGCCGCACCCCGTCCGGCATGACGGTGTGCGTGCGCCTGGACATCAGCGACCTGATCGAGCAGCGCCAGAAGGTCGAAGCCGCCCGGCAGGAAAGCCAGCGCATGCGCCAGCTGCTGGAGCGCGCAGTGGAGGCCCTGCCCGTGGGCATCGAGATCTTCGACGAGCAAGACCGGCTGGTGCTCTACAACCAGCAGCTGTCCCGCATGTACCCCTACATCGACTATGCCGAGCACCTGGGCAAGGGGTTTGTGGACATCCTGCGCTATTCGGTATCGCGTGGCCTGATCCCGTCGGCCAAGGGACGCGAAGAGGCCTGGATCGCAGAGCGCCTGTCGGAGCATGGCAGCAGCACGTCCACCCTGGTGCAGCGCCTGAGCGACGGCCGCTGGATCAACATCTACGAAACCCGCACGCCCGAGAACTACGTGGTGGCCGTGCGGCTGGACATCACCAACCTCATCGAGCAACGCCAGGCCCTGGAGGCCGCCCAACAGGCAGCTCAGCAGGCGCGTCAGCTGCTGCAGGACGCCGTGGAGTCCCTGCCAGAAGGTTTTGCCCTGTTCGATGCAGAAGACAAGCTGGTGGTGTGCAACGCACAGTACCGGCGCCTGTACCCCATCTCGGCCCCCATGATCGTGCCCGGCAGCACGTTTGAACAGATCGCGCGCTACGGCGCCGAGCGCGGCCAGTACCCCGACGCCATTGGCAACGAAGAGGCCTGGCTCGCCCAGCGCATGGCAGACCACCGTACGGCCAACCATGCCGTGCTGCAGCGCCTGCCCGAGGGCCGCTGGCTGCAGGCCGACGAGCGGCGCACCCCCCAGGGCGGCATCGCCGGTGTGCGCACCGACGTGACCCAACTGGTGCGCAAGGAGCAGGAACTGGCCGCCGCCAACGCCAAGCTGGCCCTTCTATCCACCACCGACGGTGTGACGGGCATTGGCAACCGCCGGCGCTTTGACGAGCGGCTGGCCACCGAATGGATGCGCTGCGGGCGGCACCAGCTGCCGCTGGCCGTGATCCTGATCGATATCGACCACTTCAAGCTCTACAACGACCACTACGGCCATCTGGCCGGTGACGAATGCCTGCGCCGCGTGGCGCAGCTGCTGCAGGGCACCATCCGCCGGGCCGACGAGGTGGCCGCACGCTACGGCGGCGAGGAGTTTGTGCTGCTGCTGCCCGATGTGCCCCTGCCCGAGGCAGTGACGGTGGCAGAGCGCTGCATGGCCAGCCTGCGCGAGGCGGCACTGGCCCACCCCCGCTCCCCCACGGCGCCCTACATCACGCTCAGCATGGGCATTGCCAGCCTGGTGCCACGCCCCGGCGCCAGTTCTGACACACTCGTGCACGCGGCCGATGCGGCTCTGTACCGCGCCAAGTATGGCGGCCGCAACCGCTTCGAGGTCTTCACGCCTGCGCAGTGACGGTGTTGCCAGCGGGGGTGGCGACGGCCTGAGCAGGTCCGCGCCGGGCCTTCCGGTTTTTGCACGCTTCACCTTCTTTGCAGGACGACGCTGATGAACATTTTGCTCACCGGCTCCACCGGTTTTGTGGGCCGCACCGTGGCTGCCGCACTCACCCGTGCAGGACACCAGGTGCACGGCGGCGTATCACCCCGGCACCGGTCACCCGGCGCCTTGCAGGTGCCCATGGACTTTGCGCGCGACACCTCGGCCCAGGCCTGGCTGCCGCGTCTGGCGGGTATCGATGCCGTGGTGAATGCTGTGGGGGTGCTGCGCGACAGCCGTGCGCGCCCCATCGACGCCGTGCACCAGCACACGCCCGTCGCGCTGTTTGATGCCTGCGCCCAGGTGGGTGTGCGGCGCGTGGTGCATGTCTCGGCCCTGGGCATTGAAGGCAGTGCCACCCGCTATGCCGCCACCAAGCGCGCTGCAGACACGCACCTGCTGGCGTTGGCCAAACAAGGTGCATTGCACCCCGCCATCCTGCGCCCCAGTGTGGTGTTTGGCAAAGGCGGTGACAGCAGCGCGCTGTTCATGAACCTGGCGCGCCTGCCGGTGGCGCTGTTCCCCGGCCCCATGCTCACAGCGCGGGTGCAGCCCGTGTCGGTGCACGATCTGGCCGCCGCCATCGTTGCACTGCTGGGGCCCGCCATCTCCACCCAGGGCATCGTCGAGTGCGCTGGGCCGGAGGCCCTGACCATGGGCGACTTCATTGCCAGCCTGCGCCAGCAACTGGGCCATGGCAAAGCCCATGTGCTGCGCCTGCCCGACCCGCTCACCCAGCTGAGCGCCCGCCTCGGCGACGCAGTGCCCAGCGTGCCCTGGTGCACCGAAACCCTCACCATGCTGGGCAGCGACAACGTGGGCAACCCTGCGGTGTTCGAGCAGCTGCTGGGCCGCAAGGCGGTGCACTACAGCCAGCTGGTGGCGACCGCCTGGCGCTGACGCGCACCGTCTGTGCCCCCATCACTGGGGCACGAAGTCCGATGGATACCGCAGCGAATCCACCAGCAGGTGCGACATGCGCATGCCCAGATTGATGCCATTTGGAGGAATGGGCTGGGTGAACCACTTGTCGTACAGGCGGTGCAGCTCCCGCGTCTGGATGAGCCGCCGCAGCTCCGCATCGACCACGGCCTTGAGCGCAGGGTCGTTGCGCTCGAACGCCACCGCATAGGGCTCGATGGTCATGGGCTTGCCAATCACCTTCAGGTCTTGCGGGCGGGCATGGCTGGCACGCAGGCCATAGAGCAGCACGTCGTCCATCGCAAAGCCGTCCACCCTGCCATCCACCACCCAGCCAAAGCCCTCGGCGTGGTCACGGGCGGGCTCGATGCGCAGGCGCACTGATTTGTTGGCAGCCTCGCGCGCCAGCGAATCGATGTTGGTGGTGCCCACCGTCGAAGCCACGGTCTTGCCGTCCAGGTCTTCGATACGCTCGAAGGGGCGCTGGCTTTGCACCACGATGCGTGATGACGCAATGAAGTGCGCAATGGTGAAAGCCACCCGCTGCCTGCGCGCAGCCGTGTTGGTGGTGGAGCCGCATTCCAGGTCCACATCGCCGCACTCGATGGCCTCAAAGCGGTTGCCCGACGTGACCTGACGGTAGTCCACCCGCAGATCGCGCCGCTGCAGATGGCGACCGATGGCCTGTGCGATCTGCAGGCACACGTCCACGCTGTAGCCCACGGGCACCCCATTGGCCACATAGGACATCGGCAGAGAAGATTCGCGGTGGCCGATGACCACTCTTCCCGTGGCCTGGATGCGCTGCAGCGTCTGGCCCGGAGGCTCCGCTGTGCGCGCCAAGGCGGTGCTTGGCACTTCCGTCTTCGCAGAGGTCGATAGGCCCGCAGCGGTCCCCGTGTTCTGCGCGATGACCCCCGCCGTCGCACACGCAGCGCAGGCAGCAGCCAGCGCACGCACCATCCCAAACCTCGCGGGATTCGCTTCACATGTCATAGCTTGCCTCTTCGAAGTTTTCGTGATGCCACCTGGGCAATGGCCTGTGCGCTGGCTGGCGTACCGGGGCGCAGCGGCACCAGGGCTCTACAGCGCTATACCGCAGCCCGCGAAGCTGAAGACCCAGTGGGGGGCGGGGCTTCCATGCCCGTGTTTCCGTACGCATGCCGCGCCAAGGCAGCCGCCAGCACCATGGACGGGTTGACCAGCGTCAGCCCCTCCAGCCGGGGGTGCTCTGACAGTGCGAGTGGAATTTCTGTGCAGCCCATGATGAGCGTGGAGACCCCATAGCGCTGCTGCAGCACCAGCGACACGGACTCGAACCGCTGGCGGGCCAGCGCGTAGTTGCCGGCCTTCACGCCGTCGTAGATGCCCTGCATCAGCTGATCGCGCTCACGGGGTTCGGGCACAAAGCAGTCGATGTCGCGGTGCTCCAGCTCGCGCTGGTACAAGCCCGCCTCGTAGGCACCCTGCGTGGCCAGCAGGCCCACGCCATGCACCTTGTGCAGCGCCAGGTCTGCAGCGACCTCTCGCACACCATGCAGCACCATCAACTGCGGAAAGCGCTGCTGCAGCAGGCCATGCCAGGCATGCGCCGTGTTGCACGCAATGGCCACCACGCGCGCGCCCAGGGCCGCCAGGCGGCCCGTGGCCTGCAGCATCGGGTCCGCAGGCTGGTGTGCGCCGGGCCGCGTGTCGTGCAGGGCGGCAGTGCGGTCGGGAATGGGCACCTGCGCCAGCCAATGCTCAGGGTAAGCCTGGTCGTGCACAGGGATGCCCAGCGCCGCCATGCGGTCGGTGCAGGCCTGCACAAACAGGCGCACGAAGTCGGCACCCGCAGCAGGCCCCATGCCGCCCAGAATGCCCACCACCTGCGGGGCCGGAGGGTGCGGGGTGGACGGCAACATGCTCACACCCATCACAGCGCAGGCTTGTCGCTCTGGGCCACCAAGTTGTCGCGCAGCTCCTTGCTCATGGGCAGGTTGAGGTTCTGGCCGCGCGGGGGCACCGGCGACATGAACCACTTGGTGTAGAGCTTGTCGAACTCGCCCGACTTCATCATCCCGCCGATCACGCCGTTGACCAGCGTCTGGAACTGCGGGTCGTCCTTGCGCAGCATGCAGGCATAGGGTTCGACCTGCAGAGAGTCGCCCACCACCACCCAGTCGGCGGGGTTGCGCGTGTTGCCCATCAATCCAAACAGCAGGATGTCGTCCATGGCGAAGGCCTCTGCACGGCCGGTGTCCACCAGCAGAAGCGAGTCCTCGTGGTCCTTGCCCAGCACGATGTCCATGTCCAGGTTGTTGTCGCGGTTGTACTTGCGGATCACCTGCGCGTTGGTGGTGCCCGAGGTGCTGGCCACTTTTTTCTTGGCGAGGTCGGCGTAGTTCTTGACGCCCGAGGCCTTCTTGGTCAGCAGCCGGGTGCCGGTGTAGAAATAGTTGATGGCAAATTGCACATCCTTGCCGCGCGCCGTGTTGTTGGTGGTCGATCCGCACTCCAGGTCCACGGTGCCGTTGGTCAGCAGCGGAATGCGGTTTTGCGAAGTCACGGCCTGCAGCTCCACCTTGATGGCAGGGTTGTTCAACCGTTTCTTCACCGCGTCGACCACAGCGTTGGAGATGTCCACCGACATGCCCACCGGGTTGCCCGGGCCCGCCAGATAACTGAAGGGCACCGACGATTCGCGGTAGGCCAGCGTGATCTTGCCGGAGTCGGCAATCTTCTTGAGGGTGTCGGCACTGGCCACGGTACTGGCCAGCACACCGGCGACCACGAGGACAGCAGCGGTGACAGCGGAGAGCTTCATGGGAATCCCTTTGCAAAAAATCAGGTGAACAGACAGTCGAACAGACGAGAAAGCAAGATGCAGGGGCACTGTAAAAATTTGCGGCCGTCTTGAACAATTCATTTGCACGGGTCCACCATGATGAAAAGTTATGGCTCTGTTTCGGTGCACCTCCGCGCACCATCGTGGATCGTCCTGCCTTCTTTGCGGCCCTTGCATCGCGGTGCCCCCACCCCTCTCCCGCCGGCCCATCCTGAAAACACCAGGTGCTGACCAGTGCATAACTTCCTGGCATGGCAAGGCACTGCTTTGGCATTGTTCAGCAGGTGCACTGCCGCCTACATTCGTTGGCATCTCCTCCAACCGTTTCACTCTCTCCGATGCAGGTATGTGTATTGGGCGCAGGCATCGTCGGCCTGGCCACGGCGTATGAACTTCAACAGCGCGGCCTGCAGGTCACCGTCATCGACCAGGCGCAGCCCGGCACGGGCGCCAGCGGTGGCAATGGCGCGCAGCTGAGCTATAGCTATGTGCAGCCCCTGGCAGACGCCAGCATCTGGCGGCAGCTGCCCCGGCTGCTGCTGTCGCCCAGCTCGCCGCTCAAGCTGCGCCTGCAGTGGGACACCCACCAGTGGCGCTGGGGGCTGGAGTTTCTGCGCGCCTGCAACCGACCCACCTCCGAACGCAGCACCGCGCAGCTGCTGGCGCTGGCCGCCCTGAGCCGCCACCACTTCGAGGCCATGCTGCGGGCAGAAGCTCTGGACTGCGACTTCTCCCGCACCGGCAAGCTGGTGCTGTACGACACCCCCACCGGCCTGGCCGCTGCGCAACGCCAGATGGACCTGCAGCGCCAGTGGGGCTGCGAGCAACAGGCCGTGTCCTCCCAGCGCTGCGCAGAGATCGAGCCCGCGCTGCAGCACTACCAGCCGCGCATTGCCGGAGCCATCTACACCCCCACCGAATGCGCGGCCGACTGCCTTCAGGTCTGCCAAGGCTTGCAGGCCGTGCTGGCCGCACGGGGCGTGCGCTTTGCACTGGGTGCCACAGTTCAGGGCTTTGTGCGCCAGGGCTCCCGCATTGCTGCGGTGCAGACCAGTGCAGGCGCCATCGAGGCGCAGCAGTTTGTGCTGGCCCTGGGCAGCCGCAGCCACCAGGTGGCGCAGACGCTAGGCTTTCGCCTGCCCGTGTACCCCCTCAAGGGCTACAGCATCACACTCGATACCAGCGCTGCACCATCGGCAGTGCCTCGCGTGAATGTGACCGACGCTGCACGCAAGGTGGTGTTTGCGCGCATCGGCCAGCGCCTGCGGGTGGCGGGCATGGCCGAACTGGTAGGGCACGATGCCCGCATACCTGCCGCGCGCATCCAGAGCCTGCGCGACGCCACACGCGCCGTCTTCCCCCACTGCCATCAAGGCGGGGACCCGCATGCCTGGACCGGCATGCGCCCCGCCACACCGACTGGACTGCCGGTGGTGGGCCGTTGGGCGGGCGCGCCCGACAACCTGCTGCTGAACACAGGCCATGGGTCTCTGGGGTTCACGCTGGCGTTTGGCACGGCGGCACAGGTGGCCGAGTTGCTGGCACCCGCCTGATCCCATCGCACTCACAACCGCGCTCCAGCGCTCTATAGCAACCTAAGGTGCCGCCCGCCTCGGCGGGGGGAGCGTTCATTCCACCTCAGGCTGCAGGCCCACCGCTTCCAGCGTCTCTGCCACCGCCTGGCGCATGCATTGCGTCATGGCACTGGCCAGCAGTGAACTGGGCCGGTTCACGGTGCGCAGGGACTTGATGGGCACGGCAATATGCGGCGCGAGCGCCAGCACATCCACCTTGCTGCGGTCGGCCGATGCCGCCGTGCAGGCATCCACCAGCGCCACCGCGTGACCATGGTGTGCCAGTGCCAGCGCCGCATGGTAGGTCTGCACCGTGAACGCTGTCTGCAGGCCCACACCCGCCTCGCGGCACGCGTGGTTGACCACTGTGCCGATGGGGTCGCGCACATCCAGCCGCACCACGGGCGTGTCTGCCAGGTCGGCCAGATGCACCACCCCGGCCATCACCAGCTCAGCACCCAACATGCCCTTGGGCGCCACACACACCATGCGCCCATCGGCCAGATGCTCCTGCGTGAGCGCGGGGTGGGCGATGGCGCTGAACACAAAGCCCACATCCGCCTCCTGCAGCACCAAGGCCGAGACGATCTGGGGCGAGTGCAGCGCGTCGATGGTCACCTGCACATCCGGGTGCTTTTTCCTGAAAAAACGCAACGCACGCGGCAGCACCTCGTAGCTCAGCGCCAGCACGCTGAGGATATGCAACTCACCCTCACGCCGGTCGCTCTTGAGGCTGTTGGCCAGGCGCTGCACATCATCGAGCTGGGTGAACAGGCGCTCGATGTGCGGGTACAGGGTCTGTGCCTCGGTGGTGGGTACCAGCTTGCCCTTGAGCCGGTGGAACAACGGAAAGCCCAGCTGCAATTCAGCATGCGCCAGGATGCGGCTGACCGCAGGCTGCGTGACGTTGATGAGGCGGGCCGCCGCGCTCACGCTGCCGGTGAGCATGACCGCGTTGAAGACTTCTATGTGGCGAAGGCGCATATGCTGACGATGCAAGGAATGGGCCGCAAGCGCAATCCTTGCATGTACCCATTGCGAAATCGCGCACTCAAACCGCGCGCCTCGCACGCGCTTGCAGCTAAAGCGACATCGACGGTCGCTGCGCCATGGCCGCGCGCCAGCGCAGCAGATGCGGGTGCTGCTCGCCCGGCTTGTGCTTGACCACACGCGCAAAGTCCACCGCCACCACCGCCGTGATGTCGGCCACGCTGAAGCGGTCAGTGGCAATGAATTCGCGGTCCGCGAGGCGCTCGTTGAGCAGCTGAAAGAACTGCCCCACACGCACCAGTCCACGCTCAGCCAGGGCCGGGATTTGCGGGTAGTCCACCGCGCCGGGCAATGCCCGGTTGGCCATGGCGGGCGCGCTGTTGCGCAGCGCCTCGGCAATGGCCTGCAGGCCCTCGAACTCCATGCGCCAGTTCCAGCTCGCAATCTCGGCCTTTTCTGCAGGCGTCTCGCCCAGCAGTGCAGGCTGCGGGTAGCGCGCCTCCACATACGCCGTGATCGCCGCGTTGTCGGTCAGCAGCAGACCCTCTTCAGTGCGCAGCGCGGGCACCGTGCACTGCGGGTTGATCTGGCGGTAGGCCTCGCCCAGTTGCTCGCCATTGCGCAGGTCCACCTGCACGGTGTCGTGGGCCACACCCTTTTCTGCCAGCAGGATGCGCGCACGGCGCGGGCTGGGCGCCGTGGCGCAGTCATACAAAGTAATCATGGTGACGCCTTGCAAAAACACTCAGCGTGCGGGGGAAGAAGCTGCCGCCGCCGCCTCGATCTTGTCCTGCGTCTTGGTGTCAAAGTCGCTGGCGTCATGCCGCTCGCGCAACTGGCTGGCCGGGTCGCCCTGCACGCGGTTCACCTTGCGTCCGCGCTGCACCGCCGGGCGCTTGGCCACCTGTTCGGCCCAGCGCACCACATGCGTGTATTCTTGCACCTGCAAAAACTCGCCTGCGTTGTAGGCCTGCCCTTTCACCAGCAAGCCATACCAGGGCCAAATCGCAATGTCGGCCACCGTGTACTCATCGCCCGCCACGTACTCAGTCACCGCCAGGCGCTGGTTCAGCACATCCAGCTGCCGCTTGGCCTCCATCGCATAGCGGTCAATCGCATACTCGATCTTCACTGGCGCATAGGCATAAAAATGCCCAAACCCGCCGCCCACAAACGGCGCACTGCCCATCTGCCAGAACAGCCATGACAGGCACTCGGCGCGCGCAGCGCCGTCTTTGGGCAAGAAGGCGCTGCCGAACTTCTCGGCCAGATACATCAGGATGGCGCCGGACTCGAACACCCGCACCGGGTTGGCCGGGTCGGTGCGGTCCAGCAGGGCCGGGATCTTGGAGTTGGGGTTCACAGACACGAAGCCGCTGCCAAACTGCTCACCCTCGTTGATGCGGATCAGCCATGCGTCGTACTCCGCCCCGTTGTGGCCCAGCGCCAGCAGCTCTTCCAGCATCACGGTCACCTTCACGCCATTGGGCGTGCCCAGCGAATACAGCTGCAGCGGGTGTCGACCTACGGGCAGTTCCTCGTCATGCGTAGCACCGGCAATGGGCCGGTTGATGCTGGCGAACTGACCGCCGTTTTCCTTGTTCCATTGCCAGATGGCGGGGGGGGTGTAGAGGGTGTCGGACATGCGGTTTCCAGGCTGATGAATGAGAGCAAGCGAGGTCGCTAGCGATTGCCAAGCCAGTTTAGCGATGGCGACAATTTACGGCTGGGCATACACGAATCCCCACAAAAACTTCCTTAAGAATTGACTCTGAGAACACGCACAGTGATTCATTTGTGCAGGCTGCCTGTTTAGCTGTTACGTACGTCATGGCGACCATGCTCAGTCACCTTTTCGCGCTCTTCTGAAGACATGTTCAACGGAGGAAGAGCAACTTCAGCCAGTATGACGTCAGGCGCTGATGTGATCTTTTTCCAGTTTTCCGAGACCGCTTCGGCAGGGGCTCTAGAGGACAAGAAACTTTCATGCCGTGCCGCAGCCCAGAGGGCGTCATAGAAAGCCTGAGCGCTCTTCGGCCCAAGATACACGCAGTTGCGCTCCCACCATTGAAGACACCTTCCTGCGACCACCCCAGCTTCTTTTGTGTGCATCGCATTGAATTGCTCACGCATCAAAGCAAATGCGTCCTGATGCGCCTGCAAACGTCTTTCAGCAGCAACCATTCGGAGTTGATGCCCAGCCTTTAAATCCTCAAGGATCTCTAGGTGCTGTCGCTTAATGCCCTCTACTTTATTAGTGAGCTTCTCAACATCTTCTTTTGTCGCCAGACCTTTACCTTTCTCGCTCAGGTAGGAACCCAGAAAAGCCGCTCCTCCAACGAGACTCAACATAAGCAGATAAGCCCACCAAGGAGGTAGCCCTAAAGCACCAGCGATCTCAACAGCTAGGGCCTTCAACTGAACTGAATCCAATCCACACCTCCACAGCAAGTCCACGGCTTTAAAGCGTGGGGTAACGAATAGAAGTCGTGCAAGACGGTTTACTCAATCCTGAACGCCGATCCTCAATGCGCCTTATCCCAATTAGCCCCCACCCCCACCTCCGCCAGCAATGGCACCTTCAGCGCCGCCACGTCCGCCATCAGGCGCGGGATGTGGGTCTTGAGCCAGTCCACCTCGCCCTCCGGCAGCTCAAACACCAGTTCGTCGTGTACCTGCATGATCATCTTGATATCTGGCTTGTGGGCGTCCAGCTCTTTCTGCACCGCCACCATGGCCAGCTTGATGAGGTCTGCCGCCGTGCCCTGCATGGGTGCGTTGATGGCGGCGCGTTCGGCCCCGGCGCGGCGGGGGCCGTTGGGGGAGTTGATCTCGGGCAGGTACAGGCGGCGGCCAAACACGGTTTCCACATAGCCCATGGATTTGGCGGCGGCCTTGGTCTCGTCCATGTACTGCTTCACGCCGGGGTAGCGCTGGAAGTAGCGGTCGATGTAGGCGGCTGCGGCCCTGGTCTCGATGCCTAAGTTCCTAGCCAGGCCAAAGCTGCTCATGCCGTAGATGAGACCGAAGTTGATGACCTTGGCGTAGCGGCGTTGCTCGCTGGTGACCTGGTCCACCTCCACCCCAAACACTTCGGCAGCGGTGGCGCGGTGCACGTCCAGCCCGGCGTGGAAGGCGTGCAGCAGCGAGTGGTCGCCGCTGAGGTGGGCCATGATGCGCAGCTCGATCTGGGAGTAGTCGGCACTCGCAATCACGCGGCCTGCGGGCGCTACGAAGGCCTCGCGCACGCGGCGGCCTTCCGGCGTGCGGATGGGGATGTTCTGCAGGTTGGGGTCGTTGCTGGACAAGCGCCCGGTCACAGCCACCGCCTGCGCGTAGTGCGTGTGCACGCGGCCCGTGCGTGGCAGGGCCAGTTGCGCCAGCTTGTCGGTGTAGGTGCCTTTGAGCTTGACGAGGCTGCGGTGTTCCAGCAGCTTGGCGGGCAGGGGGTAGTCCTCGGCCAGTTTTTCCAGCACTTCTTCGTCGGTGCTGCGGGCGCCTGTCGCCGTCTTCTTCACCACGGGCATGCCCAGCTTGTCGAAGAAGATTTCGCCCAGCTGCTTGGGGCTGCTCAGGTTGAAGGGCTGGCCTGCAATTTCGTACGCCTCGGTTTCGAGCTGCAGGATGCGCTGGCCCAGCTCGTGGCTTTGGGCGGCCAGGGTGGGGGCGTCGATGAGCACACCGTTGCGTTCGATGCGGTACAGGGCCTCGCTGCTTTGCATCTCCAGGTTGTAGATGAAGCGCAGTTTCTCGTTGGCCTCCAGAAGCGGCCACAGGGCGTTGTGCACGTCCAGGGTCTGGTCGGAGTCTTCGCACGAGTAGGCGGCCGCCTTGTCCACCGGCACCTGGGCAAAGGGAATCTGGTGCGCGCCCTTGCCGCACAGGTCTTCGTAGCTGATGCCTTTGCGGCCGGTGTGGCGCTCGGCCAGGCTGGTGAGGTTGTGGGGCTTGTGCACTTCGAGCACGTAGCTTTGCAGCATGGTGTCGTGCGCGTAGCCCTGCACCTCGATGCCGTGGTTGGCAAACACATGGCGGTCGTACTTGATGTGCTGGCCCAGCTTGTGGTGCTTCGCGTCCTCCAGCCAGGGTTTGAGGCGGGCGAGTACCTCGTCCATCGGCAGCTGCGCAGGGGCGTCGGGGCCCACATGGCGCAGGGGGATGTACGCGGCCTCGCCGGGCTGTACGCTGAAAGAGATGCCCACGATCTGCGCGCGCACTTCGTCCAGCGAATCGGTTTCGGTGTCCAGCGCCACCAGCGGGGCCTTGTGCAGTCGCGCAAGCCACTGGTCAAAGTCCGCCCAGTTCAGGATGGTGTCGTACACCACAGTGCGCTGCTGGGCCTCTTCGGCCACGGTGCTGGCGGAATGGTCGGCAAACAAATCACCACTCTGGCCGGGCATGGCCACGGTGGGGGCCACTGCAGCTGGGGCCGTCGCACCCTTGATCGCGCTGGCCAGGCCCTTGAAGCCGTACTTTTCGTAAAACGGCAACAGGCCAGCGTTGTCCGGCGCGTCCAGCGTGATGTCGTCAAACGCGGGCAAACCGGGGATGTGGTCGGCCAGCGCGCAGTCGGTTTTCATGGTGACCAGCTGGCGGCTCAAGGCCAGCTGGCCGCTGGCAATCGCCTCGCGCAGGTTGTTGCCTGCCACGCCCTTGATGGCGTCGGCGTTGGCAATCAGGTTGTCGAGCGAGCCGTATTCTTCCAGCCACTTGGCGGCCGTCTTGGGCCCTACCTTGGCAACGCCGGGCACGTTGTCCACGGTGTCGCCCACCAGCGCCTGGTAGTCCACCATCAGCGTGGGTGGCACGCCAAACTCTGCTGTCACGCCCGCCACATCGCGGCGCTTGCCGCTCATGGTGTCGATGATCGTAATGTGCTCGTTGACCAGCTGGCTCAAATCCTTGTCGCCACTCGACACAATGACCTCAATGCCCTGTGCGGCCGCCACGTGGGCCAAGGTGGCGATCACGTCGTCGGCCTCCACGCCGGGCACGGCCACCACCTTCCAGCCCAGCAGGTCCACCACCTCGTGGATGGGCTCGATCTGGCTGCGCAGGTCGTCGGGCATGGGCGAGCGCGTGGCCTTGTATTCGGTGTACAGCACGTCGCGGAAGGTGGGACCCGAGGCGTCGAAAACGCACACGGCGTAGTCGGCCGTCACCTCTTTGCGCAGGGCCTGCATCATGTTGATCATGCCGCGAATGGCGCCTGTGGCAGGGCTGGTGGGGTCGCCCGGCACGGCCCGCAGGTCGGGCATGGCGTGGAAGGCGCGGTACAGGTAGCTGGAGCCGTCCACCAGCACCAGGGTCTTTTTGTTGCTCATCCGGCAATTGTGCACGGGCAGCGCCCGCCGGGCGGCGCTCTACAATCACCCGATGCGCGCTGTTCACCTTCTCCTGCTGCTGGGCATGGCCTGCGGCAATGCCCTGGCCCAAACCCCGTCCCCATCCCCTGCTGCCACCACCGCAGGCGCTGGTAACCAGCGCGATGCGCTGCCCGATCCCGAGCCCCTGTCTGGTCGCACCAACCAGCGCACGGAGCGCATCCAGATCGAAGACGCAGGCAGCCGTGTGGACGAGCTGCGGGTCGGCGGGCAAACCCAGAACATCTCGGTGCAGCCCAAGACCGGCAACCTGCCCGCCTACGAAGTGCAGTCGCCTGACGGTGCGCGCAGCCGCACCGGTGGCAACAATGGCGCCGAGACCACCACGGCGCCCCGCGTCTGGAACGTGTTCAAGTTCTGATGGGTGGCAGGGTGGCGCGCACGCACTGCGTTGCCACCGGTTAAGCCCCGCCCGTTGTCCCGCCCCTTCCCCTTCTCTTTTCTTCGACCCCCTGAGCGATGGCCGTTTTTACCGAAGTCTCCAATCCCGAGGCGCGCGAGTTGCTGCGCCGTTTGCAACTGGGCGAGCTGGTGGAGCTGCGCGGCATTGAGGGCGGCATCGAGAACACCAACTACTTTCTGACCAGCGACCAGGGCGAGTTCGTGCTGACACTGTTCGAGCGCCTCACGGCCGAGCAGCTGCCTTTCTACCTGTACCTGATGAAGCACCTGGCGCACGGCGGCGTGCCCGTGCCCGACCCGCGTGCCGACAAGAACGGCGACATACTGCACACCGTGTGTGGCAAACCCGCCGCCGTGGTCAACAAGCTGCGCGGCAAGAGCCAGCTGGCCCCGCAGGGCGTGCACTGCGCGGCCGTGGGCACCATGCTGGCCCGCATGCACCTGGCGGGCCGCGACTTTGACCGCCACCAGCCCAACCTGCGTGGGCTGACCTGGTGGAACGAGACGGTGCCGGTGGTGCTGCCCCACATTGACGCTGCGCAGGCTGCACTGCTGCGGTCTGAGTTGGCCTACCAGAACCATGTGGCGGCCAGCTCCGCGTATGCCGCCCTGCCGCGCGGGCCCGTGCATGCCGACCTGTTCCGCGACAACGTGATGTTTGAAGGGGAAGAGCTGACGGGCTTCTTCGACTTCTACTTTGCAGGGGTGGACACCTGGCTGTTTGACCTGGCTGTGTGCCTGAACGACTGGTGCATCGACCTGCCCACCGGCACTCATGACGCCGAACGCGCCACGCGCATGCTCGACGCGTACCAGGCCGTGCGCCCGCTGACGGCGGCCGAGCGCGAACTGCTGCCTGCCATGCTGCGCGCCGGGGCCTTGCGGTTCTGGATCTCGCGTCTGTGGGACTTCTACCTGCCGCGCGAGGCCTCCATGCTCAAGCCCCACGACCCCACGCACTTCGAGCGCGTGCTGCGCGGGCGCCTGGCACTGCCCGTGCACGCGGGCTGATCCCACCACAGGCGAGCAGCCTCTAACCCCTGGCCCAGCCACCGGTTTGGGGCGGTGGGGTAAATTCGGCCTTATTCGCCCACCCGACATCCGATGCCGCTCGACGCCCCCTGTTGGCGCCAGGGCACAGCTGGCGGTGCGAGCCTCTCCTCCTTTCCAACGTATTCATGAAACTCCACATTGTTCCCGCACGCACCGGCATGGCCTGGGTCAAGCTCGGCGTTCGGGCGTTCTGGCGGCAGCCCATGGCGCTGGCTGCGCTGTTCTTCATGACCATGGCGGCCATGTCGCTGGCCACGATGATTCCGCTGGTGGGCCCGGCCATTGCCCTTGCACTGCTGCCGTCGGCCACGCTGGCCATGATGGTGGCGGCGGCGCAGGCATCGCAAGGGCGGTTTCCGATGCCCACGGTGCTGCTGGTGGCCTTTCGCACCGGGCGCGAGCGGCTGCGCGACATGCTCACACTGGGTGTGCTGTATGCGGTGGCTTTTCTCGGCATCATGGGCCTGTCGGCCCTGCTGGACGGCGGCCAGTTTGCGCAGGTTTACCTGGGTGGCGCGCCCATGACCCGAGAGATTGCCGAGAACCCGGACTTCCAGCGCGCCATGTGGCTGTCTATGCTGCTGTACCTGCCCCTGTCGCTGCTGTTCTGGCATGCACCGGGCCTCGTGCACTGGCATGGCGTGCCGCCGGTCAAGGCGCTGTTCTTCTCCATCGTGGCCTGCGTGCGCAACTTTGGCGCGTTCCTGGTCTACGGGCTGGGCTGGCTGGGGGTGTTTTTGCTGGGCGGGCTGGTGGTCAGCATCGTGTCGGCCCTGCTGGCCGTGGCGGGGCTTGCGGGATCGATGGCCGGTGGCATCATGGTAGGCGCTGCCATGATGATGGCGGCCATGTTCTTCACCTCGGTGGTCTTCACCTTCCGCGACTGCTTCGAGCCCCCCTACACCCCCCAGCAAGAAGAGGCGCCCCATGACAACCCACCCCCCAGCCCCCCTGGCGCACCACCTGCAGGGCCGCTCTGACGACGAGCTGGTCTGGTTCCAACGGCGCAGCGTGGTGCAGGCTGCCACGCTGTGGGTGGCAGGCGGTGGCTGGGTGGCCGCCCATGCCCAGGCGCGCAGCAACATCGTGGAGGTGCGCGGCGATGTACTGCGCAATGGCGAGCCCCTGACGGCGCAGCACACCATCACCGCCAACGACCGCATCGAAACCGGGCCGGGCGCCAGCCTGGTGTTCTCGGTGGGCGACAGCGCCTTCATGGTGCGGCAGAACTCACGCATGGCGATGGAGAGCGACACCCCCACAGCCGTCAAGCTGCTGCGCCTGCTCAGCGGTGCGGTGGCCACGGTGTGGGGGCGCGGCCCCGACCGGCAGATTGCGCTGCCCACCGCCACGGCGGGCATCCGCGGCACAGGGGTGTATGCCGAGGTATTTGCCGACCAGGACCAGCGCGGCTACCTCTGCAACTGTTATGGCACGGTAGAGCTGACGGCGGGCGGCGAACGCCTGGTGAGCCAGTCCAGCTACCACCAGTCGTTCTGGGCCGAGCCCGCGCCCCGCAATGGCCGGCTGCTGACTCCGGCCGGTGCCATCAACCACACGGACGAAGAAATGGAGTTCTTGGCCGGCCTGGTCAACCAGCGCACCGCGTGGCAGGTGTCGGGCCGCAAGGGCGTCAAGGATGGCAGCGGGGGCGCGGCTGCACCGGCCAACAACTACGGAACCGGCAACTCCTACGGCCCGCCCGGTTCACGGGACTAGGGCCTGTCCCGCAGCGCACGCGCAGCCATGCCTGCGCGGCGCGCCTTGGGCGGGCGTCACGCGCTGCGCAAGGCACCGCGTCAAACCGTCACACAAACGTCAAACCACTGTCACGGGGCGTTCCTAGGATCGCGGGCTGGACTCCATGCCACCCGCCTCCTACGCCTTTTCCAACAAGGCTCCCGGTCGGATCAGGGCGTGGCATGCCCGTTCGCATACCCACTTGGAAACACCCCGAAAATGACCCAACCGACGATGCCCACCCGCCGCAAGGCCCTGCAACTGCTGGCCGGCGTTCCCATGCTGCCGCTCAGCGCCAGCGCCTCGGCCGCACTGCTGACCGCCTGCGGTGGCGGCGACTCCGCCGCGCCCGGCTATGTGTCGGCCAGCTTCACGTCGATGGCAGCCCCCACCCTGGCAAATGCCGCTGCCATGGCCACCACCACCGTGGGCTCCACGCTCAACATCAAGCTCAGCGACGACTCGGTGCGCTCGTACCAGCTGGCTTACCAGCCGTTCTTCGTGACGGGCGACATGGTGTCCGACGGCAAGGGCGGCACCATCCTGTCGGGTGGCTACTACGACATCAACAACAAGCCCATCATCGACGCCACGGTGGCTGGCAAGGAACGCCAGTACTTCTCGGACTCGCCCGACGGCACCTCGCTGCTGACCGTGGCCAACCCCACCGTGACCGGCCTCAAGGGCAAGGCCGTGTTTGCCGTGGTGCAGTTTGAATACACCACCTGGGCACAAGACGGCAAGACCGACATGTACGGCAAGCTGCCCTCGCCCATCGCCGTGCTGACGCTGGACCAGGACCAGACCACCGGCAGGCTGAGCCTGGTGAAGTACCACAACGTGGACACCTCCAAGGTGCACGGCCTCTGGATCACCTGCGGCGCGAGCCTGTCGCCCTGGGGCACCCACCTGTCGAGCGAAGAATACGAACCCGATGCGTTAAGCATCGCCAGCAACGCCATGTTCAAGGCCTACAGCAAGAACTTGTATGGCGACGAAACCAAGGCCAATCCCTACCACTACGGCCACATGCCCGAAGTGACGGTGAACCCCGATGGCACCGCCAGCATCAAGAAGCACTTCTGCATGGGCCGCATCTCGCACGAGCTGGTGCAGGTGATGCCTGACAACCGCACGGCGCTGATGGGCGACGACGCCACCAACAGCGGCTACTTCGTGTTCGTGGCCGACAAGGAAAAAGACCTGTCGTCCGGCACGCTGTACGTTGCCAAGGTGGGCAGCGGCTTCTCCATCGACCCCAAGGTCGGCACAGCAGCGCCCCTCACCTGGATCAAGATGGGCTCGGCCACCAGCGCCGAGATCGAGAACCTGGCCAACACGCTCAAGCCCACGGACATCATGACCGTGAAGACCACCGACCCGGCCGATGCCAGCTACACCAAGATCGTGGCCAACGGCAAGACCGAGTGGATCAAGCTGAACCCTGGCATGGAAAAGGCCGCTGCCTTCCTGGAAACCCACCGCTACGCCGCCTACCTCGGCGCCAGCCTGGGCTTCACCAAGATGGAAGGCACCACGGTCAACGCCAAGGACAAGATTGCCTACTCTGCGCTGCAGAACATCCAGTCGTCCATGGTGGCAGGCAACGCCGCCAACGTGCCGGGCAACGGCATCTCGGTGCCCAAGCAACTGGTGGCCGGCGCCGTGATGGCGCTGAACCTCAAGGGTGGCCAGAAGGACACCGCTGGCGGCACCATCAACAGCGAATGGATGCCCGTGGACACCAAGGTGCTGCTGGCCGGTGAAGACATCACCGCCGACGCCCTGGGCAACACCGCCAACCCCAACAACATCGCCAACCCGGACAACCTCAAGTTCTCCGAAAAGATGCGCACCCTGTTCATCGGCGAAGACAGCAGCCAGCACGTCAACAACTTCCTGTGGGCCTACAACGTGGACACCAAGCAGCTGTCGCGCGTGATGTCGATCCCCTCGGGCGGCGAGTCCACCGGCCTGCACGCCGTGGACGAGATCAACGGCTGGACGTACATCATGAGCAACTTCCAGCACGCCGGTGACTGGGGCGCCATCCACAGCGTGGTCAAGGACACGCTGGACCCGATGATCAAGGCCAACTACAAGAACAAGAACGGCGCGGCCGTGGGCTACCTGACGGCAGCGGCCAAGCAGCCCAGCCTGAACCAGGCCTGAACTCAGCCTGAAACCCGCCTGAGCCAGGGGCCAACAGGGCTGCACCCGGTGCGGCCCGCTTCAAAAACCAACGGGGCCCGAGGGCCCCGTTGGTTTTGCTGCTGGCGCCACTGTCTGCACGCCTCCACACGCATCTACACGCCCCTGCACGACCGGGGCGAAGGCTACAGCGCAGCGCCCGCCCAGCCTTTGGCGCGCCTGCGCAGTGCAGCGCCGTGCCGCATCCAGATCGGCCAGGGTAGTTGCCTACGCCACATGCCCCCTATTCTGATGACAACGCCCATTCACTATTAAATGTGTAGCTACCAGCGCTTTCCCCACTAGCGCTTGCGGCCATTTTCGCTACAAATCGGCTGCGGCAGCGGCCTTGCGCCCCCGGCCCCGGCCTGCGCCGGTTCTGGATGCAGGTGCGCCCGTAGCGCGCTGGGCCTGCAGGCGGCGCAGCAGCGCGGCGGCGGGTTCGTCGTTCGGGTCTTGCGGCACCAGCTCACCGCGAAACGCCTTGGCCAGCAGTGCGGGGGTCAGGCGCGTGGCGGCGGTCTGCGCCTGGGCCAGGCGGGCTTCGAGCCGGTCGGCAAAGGCGAACATCGCCGCCTTCGTCATTTCGATTCTTCTGGCGGTATTTGGAATCCCGGACACCGCTGCGAAGTTGATCGGAGGGCTTCTTGTCGTGGGTGCTGCCGGCATTGTTCTGGTTCATACGGCCCGGACGAACCATTCGTTCTGGATGACCGCAAGCTCCTTTTTCGCCAAGTACACGTTATTGGCAATAGGTGGTCTCATTGCCATCGTGGTCTACGTCCTGCTGGCGCCGGGTGGCCGCAAAAAATACGAACGGCATGCATCCTACGAGCGCCGCTCCTCGGCCCAAACAGCGGCGGCGATGGCCGCCGGCGTAGGAGCAGCCGCTTATCTTGGCCATTTGCTGTGCGAGCGGCGAGAATTTGTCTCACTCGAAGATTACTTCGCAGGGACAGCTGCTGAAGCAGTGGCTGCCGATGAAGCTCCGACCGAGTCCGCGGCATAACCCCTGTCACTGAAGCGCCCACGAGAAGTCCCCACAGGTCTTCCCGCTCTGGAACCCCATGCTCGCACCGCGTAAATCCTTCAGTGCCTCATCATGGGCTGCGGTGCAAGCCCAGCCAAGGCCCACTACTCCACCACCGTCAGCTTGGCCACCGACAGCGCCAGCCACTTGGTGCCGTGGCGCGGAAAGTTGACCTGTGCACGTGCGTCGTCGCCGGTGCCTTCAATGGCCAGCACCTTGCCCTCACCAAACTTGGTGTGGAACACGGCAATGCCCGCGCGCAGGCCGTGCGATGGCGCCGCCTTCTGCGCAGGCACTGGGGGGCTGGCAAACGTCTCGGATTTGAAGCCAAATTGGCCTCTAGAGCTAGATCCATATGCGCCACCAGCTCCTGAATTAGTAGCAAAACTGGGCGTATACGAGCCAAACCCTTGCTGCTTGGGCGTGATCCACTTGAGGGCCGCTTCGGGCAGCTCGTCAAAAAACCGGCTCTTGATGTTGTAGCGCGTCTGCCCGTGCAGCATGCGCGTTTGCGAGTGGCTCAGGTACAGGCGCTTGCGGGCGCGGGTGATGGCCACGTACATCAGACGGCGCTCCTCCTCCAGGCCGTCGCGGTCGCTGGCGGAGTTCTCGTGGGGGAACAGGCCCTCCTCCATGCCGCCGATGAACACGCAGTCAAACTCCAGCCCCTTGCTGGCGTGCACCGTCATGAGCTGCACAGCGTCCTGCCCAGCCTGGGCCTGGTTGTCACCGGCTTCGAGCGCGGCGTGGGTCAGGAAGGCGGCCAGGGGCGAGAGGGTTTCGCCGGTGTCGGCGTCCACGATGCCGGGCACAGCGGGTTTCAAAGGCTCGTCGAGTACGGGCGCGTTCGGGTCCAGCCCTTGGCTGACCACGCTTTGGGCGAGCGGCGTGCCGTGCTCGTCCAGCGGCAGCGCCACCGCGTCACGGCCAAAGCCCTCTTGCGTGACAAAGCTCTCGGCGGCGTTGACCAGTTCCTCCAGGTTCTCGATGCGATCGGCGCCTTCCTTCTCGGTGCGAAAGTGCTCCACCAGCCCCGTGGATTCGAGCATCTGCTCGATGATGCCGCGCAGGTTCAGGCCCTGGGTCTGCTCGCGCAGCACATCCACCATGGCCACAAACGCGCCCAGGTTGGCCCCCGCCTTGCCGGGCACGGCGCTCACCGCGTCGTGCAACGAGCAGCCTGCGGCGCGGGCCGCGTCCTGCAGCACCTCGATGCTGCGCGCGCCAATGCCACGCGGCGGAAAGTTGACGACCCGCGTGAAGCTGGTGTCGTCGTGCGGGTTCTCCAACAGGCGCAGATAGGCCAGCGCGTGCTTGATTTCGGCACGCTCAAAAAACCGCAGGCCGCCGTACACACGGTAGGGCACGCTGGCATTGAACAATGCCGATTCGATCACCCGGCTTTGCGCATTGCTGCGATAGAGCACAGCGATTTCCTTGCGCTCAAAGCCGTCGTTGCGCACCAGTTGCTTGATCTCATCGACCATCCACTGCGCCTCGGCCAGGTCGGAGCTGGCCTCGTACACACGCACGGGCTCGCCCGCGCCCTGCGTGGTGCGGAGGTTCTTGCCCAGGCGGCGGCTGTTGTGGCTGATGAGGTGGTTGGCCGAGTCGAGGATGTTGCTGTAGCTGCGGTAGTTCTGCTCCAGCTTGATCTGGCGCTGCACATCGAATTCGCGCACAAAGTCGGTCATGTTGCCCACGCGCGCGCCACGGAAGGCGTAGATGCTCTGGTCATCGTCGCCCACAGCGATCACGCTGCCACGTGCCTCGTAGCGCCCGCCCACGTCGTTGCCCGCCAGTTGCTTGAGCCAGGCGTACTGCAGCTTGTTGGTGTCCTGGAACTCATCGACCAGGATGTGCTGGAACCGGCGCTGGTAGTGCTCGCGGATCGGGTCGTTGTCGCGCAGCAGCTCGTAAGACCGCAGCATCAACTCGCCGAAGTCCACCACGCCTTCGCGCTGGCATTGCTCTTCGTACAGCTGGTAGACCTCGACCTTCTTGCGGGCGTCGCTGTCGTGCGTGGGCACGTCGCCGGGACGCATGCCCTCTTCCTTGCAGCTGGCGATGAAGTACGACAGCTGCTTGGGAGGAAAGCGCTCCTCGTCCACGTTGTGCTGCTTGCACAGGCGCTTGATGGCCGAGAGCTGATCTTGCGTATCCAGGATCTGGAACGACTGCGGCAGCCCCGCTGCCTTGTGGTGCGCGCGCAGCAGCCGGTTGCACAGGCCGTGGAAGGTGCCAATCCACATGCCACGCACGTTGACCGGCAGCATGGCCGACAGGCGGGCCACCATCTCCTTGGCCGCCTTGTTGGTGAAGGTGACGGCCAGGATGCCGCCGGGCGTGGCGTAGCCGTTTTGCAGCAGCCAGGCAATGCGGGTGGTCAGCACCCGGGTCTTGCCCGACCCCGCCCCCGCCAGGATGAGCGCATGGCCTGCGGGCAAGGTCACCGCAGCCAGTTGTTCATCGTTCAGGTGGGCCAGAAGGGGGGATGCGGCCGAGGGCGCACCGGAGTGTGGGGGCACCAGGGCATCTGGCACACCCGAAAACGGGTCTTGTGGGAACATCCAGCCATTGTAGAAAGCACCCTGCCCCACGCCGCCTCGCACCATGAAAAACATTGCCCTCACCCTGGCCAGCCTGTGGCTGGCCCTGGCGCACGCCCCCCAGGCGATGGCCCAGGCCAGTTGCAGCAGCGACGGCACCCCCAGGCCTGTGGCCGTGTTCGAGCGCTTCATCAGCGCCGACTGCGAGTCCTGCTGGGGCGATGCGGCCACCCCGGCACCGTCAGCCAAGGCAGGTGCCGTGGTGCTGGACTGGATCGTGCCGGGCAAGGCGGGCGACGACGCCCCCCTGTCGGCTGCAGCCTCCACCGACGCGCTGCCCCGCCTGCAAGCCCTGGGGCGCAAGCCCCCCATCTCCACCGATGTGTACGTCACCCCGGTCGATTTAGCAGCGCGTGGCCGGTTGCGCGTGGCCCATGGGGTGGCGTTCAATGACTATGTGGGCACAGGCATCGCCTTCACCCCCTCCCCTGCGGCGCCACAGCGCACTGCGGCTGCCACGCCCCTCGCCTTTTACCTGTTGCTGGTAGAGGCCATACCCGCAGGTACTGACGGCACCGTTGTGCCCCGTTACATCGTACGCAATCAGTTCGAGGGTGCCTGGCCCCAGGCCCAGCGGCACGCACGCAGCAGGGGCAAGCCGTGGGCATGGATGGAAACCCGCTCCATGCGCATCCCCGATGGCGCACAGGCCGACAGGCTGCATCTGGTTGGCTGGGTACAGGATGCCTCGGGCAGCATCGTGGCGGCCGCCCAATCCGTATGCAGGTAATACCGGTGCCGTTATGACGGCCCTTTGGCAGGCGGGTAGAATCAATCACCGGGCCCAAGTTTCTTGACGCCCGGTTTTTTGTGCCTGCGCTCAGCAGGGTTCGGAGTGACTGTCACGTCCACTCCCGCAAAGCCGGTCTGACAGCCAAGCGCCCACCGCCGTCGAAATCGTTTGGCGGCGTCCCTTTATGGAGCTTGGAATCTCATGGAAATCTTCGACTACGACAACATCCTGCTGCTGCCCCGCAAGTGCCGCGTGGAAAGCCGCTCGGAATGCGACGCCAGTGTGGAGCTGGGCGGTCGCCGCTTTCGCCTGCCGGTGGTGCCCGCCAACATGAAGACCGTGGTGGACGAAACCATCTGCACCTGGATGGCGCAGAACGGTTACTTCTACGTCATGCACCGCTTTGACCTGGACAACATCCAGTTCGTCAAGGATATGCATGCCAAGGGCTGCTATGCATCGATCTCGCTGGGCGTGAAGCAACCCGACTACGCCACCGTGGACCAGCTGGTGGCACAGGGCATCACGCCCGAATACATCACCATCGACATCGCCCACGGCCATGCCGACAGCGTGAAGAACATGATTGGCTATCTCAAGGAAAAGCTGCCCAAGTCCTTCGTGATCGCAGGCAATGTGGCGACCCCCGAGGCCATCATCGACCTGGAAAACTGGGGCGCCGACGCGACCAAGGTGGGCGTGGGCCCGGGCAAGGTGTGCATCACCAAGCTCAAGACCGGTTTTGGCACGGGCGGCTGGCAGCTGTCGGCCCTCAAGTGGTGTGCCCGCGTGGCCACCAAGCCCATCATTGCCGACGGGGGCATCCGCAGCCACGGTGACATTGCCAAGAGCATCCGCTTTGGCGCCAGCATGGTGATGATCGGCTCGCTGTTTGCGGGCCACGAGGAATCACCCGGCAAGACGGTGGAAGTGGACGGCGCGCTGTTCAAGGAGTACTACGGCTCGGCCAGTGACTTCAACAAGGGCGAATACAAGCATGTCGAAGGCAAGCGCATCCTGGAGCCCATCAAGGGCAAACTAGCCGAAACGCTCATCGAGATGGAGCAGGACGTGCAAAGCTCCATCAGCTACGCGGGCGGCACCAAGCTGATGGACGTGCGCAAGGTGAACTATGTGATCCTGGGCGGCGACAACGCAGGCGAACACCTGCTGATGTAATTCAGCACCCGGGCGCGGATCGTCGCCCGGTCATCAGGCCCGCAGCAGGTTCTGCGCCATGTGGTGCAGGTCATGCCCGGGCTTGGCCAGGGCATCGACGATGCTGAAGTGGTTCAACCCCGGCAAGGCCACGCTGCGGGGTACAAAATGGCTGCCCCAGGCATCCTGCATGAGCTGGTTCTGGCGCAGGAACTCGGGACTTTCATCCGCCCCGACAGCGCAATACAACGTGCCAGTGGGCGGCTCCAGCAAACGCGCCGGGCTGCATTGCAGCACCTGCTGCTCGGTCAGGTGCAACACCGACTGGTACATGGGTGTGTGCATGACGGGTTCCAGATCGTGCACCCCGGATATCGACAGCGCATTGCGCACCAGGCCATCTGGCAAACCCTTTCCGATGAGCGGCCACACGCTGGTCAGCAGCAGCGCCGCCAGTTGCCCGCCAGCAGAATGCCCTGCTACGGTGATCCGCCGGGGGTCGCCACCATGGGCGGCGATCTGGTGCCACACCCAGCCCAGCGCCTTTTCCATCTGCCGCGCGATGTGGGGAATGGTCACCGGCGCGTCCGGGGTGCCCGGGCACAGCGCGTAGTTCACCACCACCACACAAAACCCGGCCTGGGTGAAAGGCGGCGCGATGAACGAGTGATCCGATTTGTCGAGTGACCGCCAGTAACCGCCGTGGATGAACACCAGCACCGGCACCGGCCCACCCCCGGCACGGGCGGACGGAAACACGTCCAGGGTTTCCCCGGCACCTGTGCCATAGGCCACATCCAGGGCACAGGGGACAGTGGCTCGCACCTGGGCAGAGTCTTGAGCCCAACGCTGGAAGTAGTCCATGTGGTCAGGGACCAGGGCACGATTGTTGTACATGCGCTCCAGCCAGGCAGGGTCGTACAGGGGCAAGGTCATGGGCAAGGGTCTCCGAGTTATGTGGGCTGCCTTCGGTGCCATACCGCAGCCCGGCCAACAGGCTCGGCAGACGCAGGAACGGCGCTGGCGCTGCAGAATCATCTGGCCAATCGCTGTACGCTGCAAGCTCCGTGACAGACTGGAGCGCCAAAAAGGCACATGATGACAACAGAGACACCCTTGAATTCCTCTTTGCAGCAGAACAACGCCATGACCACCACACCGCTTCGCATCGCCGTTCTTGGCATTGGCATGATGGGGTTGCCCATGGCCAGGCGGCTCAGCGAAGCAGGCCACAGGGTGCACGCATGGAACCGCACCCGCGCCAAAGCAGAACCGCTGGCGCAATGGGGTGTCACCGTGCACGGAAGCCCTGCCGATGCCGTCAAGGACGCGGACATTGTCATCAGCCTGCTCGAAAACGGTCCTGTCGTGGGCCAGGTTCTCTTTGAACAGGGCGCCGCGCGGGCAATGCGCCCGGGCGCTCTTTTCATTGACATGGCCTCCATTCAGCCCAGCGAGGCCCGCGACCACGCAGCCCGCCTTGGCGAGCTGGGCCTGACCCACCTGGATGCACCGGTATCTGGGGGCACCGTTGGCGCCGAAGCCGGCACTCTGGCCATCATGGCCGGAGGAAGGCCCGAGGACTATGTCCGCGCCCAGCCCGTGTTTGCTTGCCTGGGGCACGCCACGCATGTGGGGCCACACGGTGCCGGGCAGCTGGCCAAACTGGCCAACCAGATGATCGTGGGCATTACGATTGGCGCCGTGGCCGAAGCGCTGCTGTTTGCCGCCAAGGGTGGTGCCGACATGGCCAAGGTCCGCGAGGCCATTAGCGGCGGTTTTGCCGACAGCCGCATCCTGCAGCTGCATGGCCAGCGGATGGTGGAACGTGACTTCGCCCCCAGGGGCCGCATGGCGGTCCAACTGAAGGACATGCGCAATGCGTTGGCCACCGCCCGGGAAACAGGTTTCGATGCCCCCATCACAGCCCTGTTTGAGGCCTTGTATGCCGAGGGTGTGGACCACGGCCTGGGCGAGCTGGACCACAGCGGCCTCTTCGTCGAGCTGGCCAGCCGCAACGCAATGCAATAATTTTTGAGCACGACTTGCAGAGTGTCCAAAAACTAGTGCATAATTCGAGGCTCTGCAGCGATGCAGACAAATTTTAAAGATTTGGGTTCTTAGCTCAGTTGGTAGAGCAGCGGACTCTTAATCCGTAGGTCGAGTGTTCGAGTCACTCAGGACCCACCAAATCAAGCCGCAAGGCACAAAAAGCCTGCTACCCATAAGTAGCAGGCTTTTTTGTTTCCAGACCGATTGTTTCTCCGCTCGCGGCAACCCGGCCCCATGGCCCGGAGTCGTCCGCCGGCAGCACCATCGTCTGGCCGCCTGGGGCCCACGGCCCCGGTGTCCACCCTCCACGGGTGGCAACGGATGTGTCTTTGCAAGAACCACCGCGTGTTCTGTCCGCCGTCGGCCCGCCATGGAACATGCCATCCGCCATGCCACGGTGACCAGACAGTGCTACAGACGCGCACCGTTTTTTCGAACCATGAATCCAGGCACTTACTCTTCACGTACCTGCTGCAGTCGGGCAACAACACTGCTGGCAAAGCAATTGCAAACAAATGTCCTGCGGAACGTCATGCCCCGGTCCCATCGATACACTTTGTCATACAAGTGACACCACCCAGGCATGGGTCCGATGCGCCCATCCTTCAGGTACGAGCCAGCAAAAAAGAACACTGTGAAATCCACATCTGCAACCCGCGCGCTCCCTCTTTTTGTCGCGCTGATCACTGCCGGGCTGATCTCAGCTCCCGCCCCGCAAGCCAATGCCCAGACCAGCAAGGCCCGTAGCGCGGTGGCCAAAGAGAAGGCTCTGACCCGCCAGGAGCGCGAGTCAGCCCGGGCAGTGCAGGCCAATGACAGCGCGATCGGAGCCAGCCCATCAGACACTCCTACGCTGCCCGCACGGCAGTGGAAAGTCAGCCTCAAGGAACTGGGCGTGGGGCGCCCTGTTTCTTTGCGCGGCGTGGAGAGTGAGGCCAGTGTGGGTGTGGGGGTGCGGCGCGACGAGATCGTCGAAGCCGCCAAGCTGCGCCTGACCTTCACACTGTCACCTGCGCTGATCCCGTCACTGTCGCATCTCAAGCTGATGCTCAATGACGAAACCCTGCAGACCGTGGTGCTGGACAAGGAGCGCCTGGGCACCCCTCAGACTGTCGAGCTCAATATCGACCCGCGCTACTTCACGGATTACAACCGGTTCCGCTTCCAGTTCATCGGCCACTACACGATGGAATGTGAAACGCCCACCCACTCCAGCCTGTGGGCCACCATCAGCAACGACAGCCAGCTGGAGCTTTCGTTGCGGCAGATTCCTCTGCGCAATGACCTCGCGCTGCTGCCTGCGCCGTTTTTCGACCCCCGGGACAACCGCCCCGTCAAGCTGCCGTTTGTGTTCGGCAATCAACCCAGCACCGGTACGCTCAAGGCGTCAGGCTCCATCGCCAGCTGGATTGGCATGCTGGCAGGCTACCGAGGCAACCAGTTCCCGGTGCTGGAAAACCAGCTGCCCCGCTCGCACGCCGTGGTGCTGGCCACCAACAGCCACCGTCCCGCGTTCCTGCAGGACATGGCACCTGTGACCGAGCCCACGATCTCGATGGTCAACCACCCCGAAGTGCCAGGCGCCAAACTGCTGCTGGTGCTGGGCAAAGACGATGCTCAGCTGCAGATGGCGGCAGATGCCCTGGCCCTGGGGAAAGCGGTTTTGTCCGGGCAAACCATTGCCGTCAAATCGCTGGACTATCCCGCGCTGACCAAGCCCTATGACGCCCCTCGCTGGATCACCACCCAGAGGCCCGTGAAACTGGCCGAGCTGGTGGGCAGTCCGTCGGACCTGCAACTGCGTGGCACGGTGCTCAACGACACGGTGAACATCTACACCCGCATGGCCCCAGACCTGTTCACCTGGAACGCCAAAGGCGTGCCGCTGGACCTGGCCTATCGCTACACCCCCAGCAGCGTTTCGGACCATGGGAGTCTGAACATCTCCATCAACAACCAGTTCATCCAGTCCTATCCACTGCAGTCGCGAGACGACCGCACCAGTGGCAAGAACACGGTGATGTTGCCCCTGTTCGATGACGGGAACGCCCAGAACCGTTCGGACCTGAAGATTCCTGCCTTCATGATTGGCGGCGACAACCAGTTGCAGTTCGCATTCCAGATCCCGCCCAACGACCTGGGCCGTTGCAAGTCCGCGCCGCCCACCGAACTGTTTGCGGCCATTGATCCGCAGTCCACCATCGACCTCACGGGGTTTCGCCACTACCTGGCCATGCCCAATCTGGCGGCCTATGCCAACAGCGGCTTTCCGTTCACCCGGGTGCCCGACCTGGCCCAGACCTCCATCATCTTGCCCAACCAGCCCAGCACCGCAGACGTCGAGGTCTTCCTGACCTCCGTAGGCCGCATGAGCGCTTCCACCGGCTATCCGGGCACCCGCTTTCAGCTGCTGCGTGCTGCGGACGCCAACAAGGCGGGTGACACGGACATCCTGATCGTGTCGCAGGCCGACGCCGATGGTTTGCTGGAGCAGTGGAAGAACCACCTGCCAGCCCTGCTGGCCGCTGGCGCCCGGTCGGTGCAGCCCCTGGAACGCGCACTGGGATCGTTCATTGAACTGTTCAACCTAGAGTCCGAACACCGTCTGTCCGCCTCTGGCGGGCAAGCTGTGCTGCAAGGCACAGGGCCGCTGGCAGCAGTCACAGGCTTTGAATCGCCCTTGCACAGTGGTCGCAGCGTGGTGGCGCTCACCGCCACTGACAAGGAAGCCATGGGGCTGCTGAGCCAGAGCCTGAACGATGCGGGCAAGATCAAGAGCCTGCGCGGAGATCTGGGCCTGATGCGCGGCGACGCCATCGAAAGCTTCCGCATCAAGCCTGTGTACTACGTGGGCGACCTGCCTTGGTGGCAACGCCTGTGGTTCCACCTGCACAGCCACCCCTTGCTGCTGGCCTTGGCGGGCATCGCCACCGGCCTTCTGCTGACCTTTATCGTTTATGGCGCCTTGCGCACCATGGCGCGCCGCCGACTGGCATCCCAGCATGACTGAGTCCCTTCGTCGGCGTACGGCCCTGCAGGCTGGCGGCGGTGCTGCACTGCTGTCTTGGCTGCCAGGCCTTCGCGCGCAACCCCAATCCACGGCAGAACGCCCCGGGTGGCCCGCCTGGGAAGCGTTCAAGGCGCAGTTCATCAACGAAGGCGGCCGCGTCATCTCGGATGATGCGGGAGGAGGACAGACCTACTCCGAAGGTCAGGCATACGCCTTATTCTTTGCCTTGGTGGCCAATGACCGAACCACCTTCGACAAGTTGTTGCGCTGGACCGAAAACAACCTCTGTGATGGGGACATGACCGCCCGTCTCCCGGCGTGGCTATGGGGCAAACGCCCCGATGGCAATTGGGGTGTCATCGACAGCAACGCCGCATCGGACGCCGACCTCTGGATGGCCTACGCGCTGGGCGAGGCAGGCCGCCTGTGGAACGTGCGCAGCTACCGCGCACTCTCTGCCTTGCTGGCGGCCCGCATCCTGCGTGAAGAAACCGCGCAACTGCCCGGCCTGGGACTGACCCTTCTGCCAGCGCCCCAGGGCTTTGCACAGAAGGACGGACGCTGGCGCCTGAACCCCAGCTACATGCCCATGCACCTCATGCACTGGCTGGCAGCAGTGGACCCGCAGCCCGAATGGAAGCAACTGGTGGACAGCTCGCTCAAGGTCATCCAGGGCGCTTCACCCAAGGGCTTCACGCCCGACTGGACCGTGTACGACCCTAAGCAGGGCTTTCTGGTGGATGACAAGGGCAAGGAAAAAGGCCAGGGCAGCTACAACGCCATCCGCGTCTATCTGTGGGCGGGCACGTTGCACGCCAACGCTCCCGGCCGCAAGGCCTTGCTGGATAGCCTGCAGCCGATGGCGCGCTTCGTGCGCGAACAGGGATACCCGCCTGAGTCCATCGACATCCTGACAACCCAAGCCTCGGGCCCCGCCCCCTCCGGGTTCTCGGCTGCAGTCCTGCCATTTTTGCGGGCAGTGGGCGACGACCGCACCCTGCAATCGCAGCGCATGCGCCTGGAGGCCCGCCCCTTGCGTCCCACGGCCTACTACGAGCAGGTGCTCGGCTTGTTTGGGCTGGGCGCCATGGAGGGGCAATATCGCTTCACTGCAAACGGCCAACTCACTGTGCGATGGAAACCGTGAAACGCCGCACACACCGCTGGCTCCCCTCCCTGACCTTGCTCGCCGCCGCCTGCCTGCCCGGCCAGCACGGCGTGCACGCCAGCACCCCACCCGCCATCGAAGCTGAGCTGCTCAGCGGCGCCCGCCTGTGGGCCAGCAAAAACCGGCCGGATATGGCCCGCCAACTGGTGGACAAGCTGCTGGCCATGGACCCGAACTCTCCCGAAGGCCTGGCAACGCTGGGCGACCTGGCGCTGCGCGAAAAGAAAAGCGACGAGGCCCAGCGCGTGCTGGCCACCTTGCGTGCACGCCACCCCGGCCATGTGCTGACCCAGGAACTGGAAACCCTGGTGCGCGTGTATGGCCCCGACCGCGAAAAACTGGCCCAGATGCGCTTGATGGCACGCGCAGGCCGCAAGGCCGAGGCCGCCGATCTGGCACGCGAGCTGTTTCCGCAAGGCCCGCCCACGCTCGGCGGACTGGCGCTGGAATACCACCAGATCATGGGCTCCACCGCCAAACAGAGCACCGAATCCCAGCGCCAGCTGGCCAAGCTGTACCAGCAGACCGGGGAGTCCCGCTACCGGCTTGCACAACTGGAGCTGCGCATGTACCAGGGGGGCAACCCGACGGCCGTGGTGCAGGAGATCGAGGCCCTGGCAAAGCAGCCCGATACCAACGCCCAACAGCTGCAAGACCTCTGGCGTCGCGCCCTGGACCGGCTGGCCAACACCCCAGCCAACCAGCCCCGCGTGCGCGCATTTCTGCAGCGCTACCCGGCTGACAGCGCCATGGTGGAACGACTGGCCGCCATGCAACAGGCGGTCGAGCGCGCAGAGCGCGCGGCCCGTGACCCCGCCAACATCGCCCGCCAGGCAGCGCGCACTGCCCTTGACCAAGGCGATATGGAGTTGGCGGAAGAGCAGGTCCAGGCGACGCTGGCTTTGCGCCCCCAGGACGGAGAAAGCCTGGGAAACCTGGGATTGATCCGCCTGCGCCAAGGCCAGCATGCACAGGCGCAGGACCTCTTCAGCCAGGCCTATGCGCTCACACGCCAGAGCCACTGGAAGGACCTGCAGGCCACCGCCAGATTCTGGGGACTGCTGCGACAGGCCGACAGAGCCGTCGAACAGAACGAACTGGTCACCGCTGCCAGCCTGGCCGAACGCGCGCTGCAGATGCAGCCCCAAAGTGCTGACGCATTGACCACCCTGGCGAGCATTCGCGACCTGCAAGGGGACCATGCGCTGGCAGAAAATTTCTACCAACAAGCCCTCCAACAGGAGCCCAACAGCACCTCCGCCATCAAAGGCCTGGCAAGTCTCTATGCCCGCACCGGGCGGGTGACCAAAGCGCTGTCCCTGCTGGCCGAGGCTGCCGCACGTGACACGACACTTGCCGAAAAACTCGCCAGTGCCCAGGCGGATGTGCTGGTGGCCCAGGCCGAGGACGACCTTCAGGCCCAGCGCCTCGGCCCCGCGCTGCGTGCACTGGAGTCGGCTGTGGTACTCACCCCCGACGATGCGTGGATACGGCACCGCCTCGCACGTGTTTACTTGCGCCTGGGCCGTCCCCAAGAAGCACTGCACGTCGTGGATGAGGGTGTGGCGCGCATTCCGTCCGGCACCGTCGGCGCAGAGATGTTGTATGCCCGCGCCCTGATACGCTCTGCCCTGGACGATGACAGCGCTGCCCTCGCAGACATGCAGCGGATACCCTCCGCCGATCAGACAGACGCCATGCGCGCGCTGGTGCGGCGCTCTCAGGTCAAGTCGCTCGTCGCCCAAACTCTGAAGCCCCTGCCTGCCGCAGAGGTCGATGCGCTGCTACAGCAAGCGGAACAAGAAGCGGGCAATGAAGCAGACCTGCTCTACAGCGTAGCCAATGCCTGGTTTCGCCGTGCACAGCCCGCACGGGGCGTGGCAGTCTTCCATCGCCTGGCAACGCGCGTTCCCACACTGGCGCCAGACACGCAACTGGACTACGCACAGCTGCTCAACCGGGCCGAGGATGAGGCCGGCCTCGCCGAGCAATTGCCTCGCCTGCTGCAAACCAAGGGCTGGAGCGCCGAGCAAGAAAACCGGCTGGTAGCGCTGTACACCGCGCACCAGGAGCGGCTCATCGAGAAGCAGCAGCAGGCTGGACGCCCCAACGAAGCCTCGCGGCTGGCACGCCAGGCGACACGGCTGCCGGACACACTCTCCACACCGCGCCAACGCAGCCTGGCTCAGGCCCGCTTGCTCATGGCTGCGGCCGAATATGCCGATGCCGCCCAATTGCTCAAGCCCCTGGCATCCGCACAACCTGACGATCTGTCCGTTCGCATGGCGCTGGCTGACACGTTGTCACGACTGCAGGACACCGGAGACAGGCGGGCCGCGGCCAATGAGGCAGACTGGTTGAAAGACCGTATCCCACCGGACGATGTGGGGCAGCAACTGGCAGTGTTGCGCATCTGGCAACGCATTGGCCGCATGGACGAAGCGCGGGCATTGGCGACCCGCTTGCTGGACCGCTTTCCGCAAGACAGTGACGTGCTGCTGCATGCAGCGCGCCTGGAGCGGGCCAACCGCAACTATACGCAGGCCATGGTGTTCTTCCGCAGCGCCCTCCTGCTGGAGACGCGCGGAAGGGAAGCCCCTCCCGCAACGGAACCCAACAGACAAACCCGGTCGTCGAGTGATTCAGACAGCCCGCTGGTTCTCCAGCAGAGCTACACGCTGTCCCTGCCGGCGGACCCTGCAGTCGTCGCCAAGATTCAGGGCGAGATCGACGCTATCGAGGCACGGCGCCAGCCGCGAATCGAAGCGGGACACCAGGCGCTGAGCAAGCGCTCCACGGACGGAATCTCCAGCCTGCGCGGCTGGGAACGTCCTGTGGTGGCGTGGATGCCGCGTGGCTACGACGGGCACTATTTCTTGCACGTGGATCGGGTGCAGCTGGATGCGGGCGATCTCCCCGCCGATGGTCCAGACCTGCTCACTTACGGGCAGGTGGCGGCACTACCACCCGGGTCCTCCTTTGCCACCGAGCGACGCCAACGGGGCCAGGGCACCAACCTGGGTTTCGGCTATGTGGGAGACGATGTCCAGTGGGACATCGGAACCACTGGGGTTGGATTTCCGGTGACCAATGTCGTAGGGGGCCTGTCCAAAACCGGCGATCTGGGCCGCTACAGCTACAAACTCGAAGCGTATCGGCGCCCCATCACTGGCAGCCTGCTGTCGTACGCAGGGGCACGCGATCCCATCACAGGCCAGGTATGGGGCGGCGTGGTAGCAACGGGCGCTGCAGGCCGTCTTTCTACCGACATTGGGCCCTACAGCACCTCGCTGAGCCTGAGCCTGGCCGCCCTCACCGGCAAAAATGTGGCAACCAACACCCGCGCCCAGCTGCGGTGGGCACTGGACCGCGATGTATGGCGCCATAGCGATAGCGTGGTCAACCTCGGTGTTGCCGTCTCAGCTTGGCACTATGGCAAAGACCTGTCCGAATTCAGCTTCGGCCACGGCGGCTATTACAGCCCACGCAACTACGTATCCGTCGCCTTGCCACTGGAATGGAGTGGACGCCGCGGCGCACTGACCTGGCTGGCCCGCGGGTCCGTCTCTGTATCGCGCAGTAGCAGTGGCGGCAGCGACTATTTTCCGCAGAGCGCACTCCTGCAGGCCCTGGCGCGTGCCCGGCTGGCGGCCGACGGTGGCGTTCCGGTGTACGCGGGCAGTTCGGGCTCGGGTTTCGGGCGTTCGTTCCGGGGGGCACTGGAATACCAGGTCACGCCACATCTCGCACTGGGTGCACAGCTGGAGCTGGATCGCTCGGCCTACTACGCGCCCACCAATTTCATGGTGTATGGCCGCTACCGCTTTGAGCCCGGGAACGCTCCACTGGACAACCGCCCACGGCCGGTGCAAACCTATTCCAGCTTCTGACATGTCCCCCGCCCCTTCATCCCCACGCAAGAGCCCACCCGCAACAGGTGTGCTGCACTCGCTCGCCCAGCGCCTTCGGCCCTCTTTGGGTACAGCCAGCGCCATCCAGCGACCGACAAGCATCGGCATTGCAGGCCTGCCAGACGGCATTGGCCAGTTGCCATCCCATGTGCCCGTCTCTCTGGTTGCCGCCGACAGCAGAAGTGCTGCGGCATGGTTTCCCGCGCTGATCGAAGACGCTTTGGCCGCTGGCCCCTTGGGGCTGGTGGCGTCCAGCACGCAGTGGCTGGACGAGTTGCTGGAGTACCCCGAGCTGCGAGCGGCTTACCGCGCTGGTCGGCTCAAGCTCTGGGTGCTATCGCCTGGGTTGCAGGCGCAAGTACAGCGCCATGGACTCAGTCCACTCGTGCAGGAGCTTGAGCGGACCGGCCTGCAGCCACAGCACGCACTGTATCTGTGCGACGCACAGAACCTGCTGTCCGGACTGAACGTCGCCCAACTCGCACATGTCAGCGACCAGCTCAGCGCCCTGTGCCGCCAACGGCAGCGCCCGGTGGTACTGGGGTTCACCCCGCCGCTGGATGCCACTGCCCTTTTGCCAACGCTGCGCAACCTGTGCCAGATGTCCATGCACATCGCCACCTTGCATGCTGACGCTGACCGCTGGCGCCTGAGCCTGGACCGCTGGGGTTCGGACACCGGGGCGCTGTTTCAGACCGGCTTTGGCCTGGTGCAAGAAGCCAGCACACACCGACTGACTGCCGACGGCACGCGCACCCAAGGCGCTACCCCCGAACTGGTCACTGCAGCCGACCAATGGGGCGTGCTAGCAACCCGGGCATCGGTGGAGGGGCAACGCGGTATCCCTGGTCACTGGCGCATCGTCGATGGGCTGGAGGACATCGAAGTGGCTGCTGCGACCTGCGTGGCCTCCACGGTGCTGATCGACGCGGGCTCTGCGGGCGATTTTGAATCCCGCGCACGCCTGGTGCACCACCTGCGTCTCTCGCGCCCCCCAACGCTCAAGATTGTGGTGCGCGAGAACCTCGGCAAGTTGCGCACCCACAGCGAACAGGCACTGCTGCAACTGGGCGCCAGCGCGGTGGTCTACAAAGAGGTGGGTTTCTCGCGACTGCTGCAACTACTGCAGGACATCAACGCTCAGAGCCACACCCGCAAAGTCCACCCCGACTACGCTCAGGCGCTCGACAGCTTCATGCCCCCCCGCGAGCGGGGCTACCAGGCCCCGGGACGATTCTGTACGTTAGTACGCGGCATGCTCGACCGCACCCATGACATTGGCCTGTCGCACAGTCTGGTACGGCTCAACATGCTGGACCGGATGCCGCACCTCGATGCTTTGCGCGCCTGCCACACCTCGCGCGATGGCGACTTGTTCACGGCCGACCACGAAGCGATCTACGTGTTCCTGTTCGCCTGCCGGGAGCCCGATGTAGAGCTGGCACTGCAACGGGTATTCGCGCTGCCGCTGACCCAGCTTTTCACTTCGCAAGCTACGGACTGCTCAGCGCCGGGTATACGCGCGATGACTGAACAGTTGCAAGAATCCCTGCGCAAGGGCGTACCTGACTACAGTGCCATCTTGGCAGCAGTCAGCGCCCCCACACCTGCCGCCCTGGAGGCTCCTCCTGCCACGCCTTTGGCGCAGTTAAGAGAGGATGCGCTGGCACTGCCAAAGCACACCCACATAGAGAGCCAACAGTCCGCGGCCTCGCCGCTCGTTGTGACAAGACCGCAAATGCGACCACGTCCCATCGGACGGCGCGCCGCGCCACGCCCCCTTGGAAGGACGTCTGCATGACTGCATGGATGCTTGTTTACGTGCTGCTGGGCGTCTTGCTGGCTTGGCCGTGTGGTTGGCTGCTGCGCCGCGTGCTGAAGGCGCGCCAGCCGTTACGCTGCGTGCAGCCCTATCGGCCAAACCTTCCGCAAAGCGAATCGCCCATTACCCCAAAAGGTGGGATGACCAAAGCCCCATGAACAAAGAGTTTGCATGCGCGTGATTGCTGTCGTTTCGCCGCTCGGCGGGTCCGGGCGCACCACCATGGTCGCCCACCTGGCGTCCATTGGTGCCCGTCAAGGCCAGCACACCTTGGCCGTAGAACTCTGCGCCCAGAATCTGCTGGGCATACACCTGGGCATGCCCCGCCCCGCCAGTCAGGGATGGGCAGCACTTGCTGCCACAGGCTCTTGGTGGGCAGACGGCAGCTTCGACAACACGGACGGCGTCTGCGTTCTGCCCTTTGGCCCAGCGGCGCCAGAAACCATCACGACGCTCCACCAGTTGCTGGCTGCCCACCCACAGTGGCTACAAGACCAGTTGGAACTGCTCGACGTGCCAGAGGATTGCACGATACTGCTGGACACACCGCAATGGCCTTCGCCGCTGGCCCAGGCAGCGCTGCGCTGCGCAGATGCGGTGTTGGTGGTCATGGAAGCGTCTGCGCGCGGATGTGCCAGCACGGACGCCGTACGCGCCATGCTGCAGGCGTCGTCAGCAGCGCCCAACGTGCAGGGCATCGCAGTCACGCGTTTTGACCCGCGCCGCGCATCGCACCGGGAGGCGCTCAGCACATTGCGCCAGCAGTGGGGAAGCCAATTGCTGCCCTATACCGTGCATGAAGACGAGAACCTCTCACGTGCACTGGCCGCATCGCAATGCGTGAACGGCATGGCACCGCATGCACAGTCTGCGCACGATCTCCAGGGCATCTTCCATTGGCTGTCGGCAGTGCCTCCGTTGCCGCCGCTGCCTGCGCCTGCAGCTGGAGTGGTTGCACCATGACAGACCAGGCGCCCTCGGGCACCACCACACCCACCCCGGCCACCGAACAAGCGGACGCGCTGGTGCCCACCCGCAAGGCGCTGATGTGGCTCGGGCGCCAGCTTGAGGTCGGGCATGAGGCTCCCTGGTGGATGTGGTTGTGGCGCTGTTTCGTTCTACCACCCTCGCCACAGCGCGCATTGCGCCCCTGGTTGCTGCGCCCAGTGCGCGGGCTTTGGGCAGGCCTCGGCTGGGCCATGCGCTGGCTCTGGCGAGTCCTGGCACTGGCGCTGACACTGGTTTTCTGGCCCATCCGGCTTTTCCTGCGTGCCATGGACCGCCTGGCAACCCACGTCAACGTGGGCAAGGGCATGCGACTGGCAGACCAGTGGCTCACACCGGCCCTGGAGATTCCTGGCCTGCGCTGGGTGATCCTGGCGGTGGGGGCGGTCACCGGTCTGGTCGTCATGACCACCCCATTCAACTGGTTTGGGCAACTGTTGTTCATGCTGCTCTGCTGGGGGCTGTCCCTGGTGCTCCGGCGCCTGCCAGGCCGCTATCCTTCGCTGGCGCTTGCAGCGATCAGCCTGCTGGCGATGGGGCGTTACGCCTGGTGGCGCCTGACTTCATCGATTGAATTCGACTCGGTCATCGAGTCCTTCCTGGGCTACGGCCTGCTGGCGGCAGAGGCCTACACCTGGTTGGTGGTGGTGCTGGGCTTCATACAGACTGCCTGGCCCCTGCACCGCAGTCCGGCGGAGCTGCAAGGCGCGCCCGCGTCCTGGCCCACGGTGGATGTGTACATCCCCACCTATAACGAGCCGCTGAGTGTGGTGCGCACCACGGTGCTGGCGTCGATGGCACTGGACTGGCCCAAAGACAAGGTCAAGGTCTTCATCCTGGACGATGGGCGGCGCGAGGAATTCCGTGCCTTTGCCGAATCCATGGGCGTGGGCTATATCGTGCGGCCCGACAACAACCACGCCAAGGCTGGCAACCTGAACCATGCGCTGGGCAAGACCGATGGTGAGCTGGTCGCCATCTTCGACTGCGACCACATTCCCACACGCTCCTTCCTGACCACGGCCGTGGGCTGGTTCCAGCGCGACCCGAAGTGCGCCATGCTGCAAACGCCGCACCACTTCTTCTCACCCGACCCGTTTGAGCGCAACCTGGGCACCTTCCGCCGTGTGCCCAACGAAGGTGCCCTGTTCTACGGTCTGATCCAGGATGGCAATGATTTCTGGAACGCCACGTTCTTCTGCGGTTCCTGCGCCGTAATACGCCGCGGCCCACTGCTGGAGGTCGGCGGCATCGCCGTGGAAACGGTGACCGAGGATGCGCACACCGCCCTCAAGCTGCACCGGCGCGGCTACACCACGGCTTACATCAACGAGACGCAGGCCGCTGGCCTGGCCACCGAGAGCCTGTCGGCCCATGTGGGCCAGCGTATCCGCTGGGCGCGCGGCATGGCGCAGATCTTCCGCGTGGACAACCCCTTCCTGGGCAAGGGCCTCACGCTGTGGCAGCGCATCTGCTATGCCAACGCCATGGTGCACTTCTTCTTCGGGCTGCCGCGGCTGGTGTTCCTCACCGCGCCCATGGCCTTCTTGTTTTTTGAATGGCACATCATCAACGCGGGCGCCATCATGATCGCGCTGTATGTGCTGCCATACATCCTGCAGTCCAACATCGCCAATGCGCACGTGCAAGGCGAGCACCGGCACACGTTCTGGGCTGAGGTCTACGAAACGGTGTTGGCCTGGTACGTGGCCCTGCCCACCACGGTGGCTCTGATCAATCCGCGCCTTGGCAAGTTCAATGTGACAGCCAAGGGCGGGCTGGTGGATGAGCCGTACTTCGACTGGGTGATCTCCCGCCCCTACACCGTGCTGGTCCTGCTCAACTTCGCAGCCTTCGGCATGGGGCTGCTGCGCCTGTTCATTTGGAATACCGAGGAAACCGCCACCGTACTCCTCAATCTGCTATGGACGGTTTACAGCATCCTCATGCTGGGTGCTGCGTTGGGTGTGGCATCCGAAGCACGCCAGGTGCGGCGAATGCACCGCGTGGCCACGCAATTGCCCGCGACCTTGTACCAGGACGACGGAACCGTGCTGAGGGCCCTTTGCCTCGACTTTTCCATGACTGGTGTAGGCCTGCAATTACCTGAAGGCACTCCACTGGCCGTGGGAGACAAGGTGCAGGTGGGACTGTGGCGCAACGATACGGAATGCACCTTTCCAGCCACGGTGATGTTGCACAGAGGCCAGAGTGCCACCGGTTTTCAGTTTGACCCCATGACGCGCGAACAACAAATCGACCTGGTGCAGTGCACCTTTGCCCGCCCCGACACCTGGAGGCAATGGAACGACAGCCACGATACCGACCGACCTTTGCATGGCCTGCAGGAAATCGCGCAGCTGGGCGTGCTGGGCTACCGCAAGTTCTGGACTTCGCTGGTGGAGTCGGCACGCAGCCGATGGCCCCTTCGCAAGCAGCGCGGGCAAGAAAGGCTGCCGGCATGAGCTTCTGGCATTTGATTTTCCTTGCCAAGGTGGGCCTGTACTTTGGTGGCTATATCGGCTTGAACTGGTGGCTGAACCTGCTGTTGTGGGCGTCCATGCTGCCCCCCATTGCGCACACGGGGTGGCGCCGTGTACGCGCTGCAGTCGCCGTACCGGCTGCCATCGCACTGCTGTATGCCGACTCTTACCTTCCCAGCCCAGGACGCGTGCTGTCGCAGCTCAAAGCGCTGAGTGGCTTCAGCGCGGACTACTGGCTGGAACTTGCCCAGCGGGTGTTCAACCCTGAAATGCTGCTGGTGGGACTGGTCGGCATCGTGCTTTATGCAGCACTGGCCCGGCGGGTCCGTGCGGGGACTTTTGCATTGCTGGCGTTGTTGAGCGTACCGGTGGTAGCGGCCCTGCAGGAGCAGGCGGCTACGCCCCAGGCCACCATGGCCGCAGCAAGCGGATCGAACTCGGCCGCTGCGCCCAACGACAATCAGGAAACGTCGCCAGACGCTCTGTTGCAACGCTTTTACGCCAGCGAAAGCCAAAGGCGCGTCCAGTTCACCGCGCCCAATGCCCCCCCGGCATTCGACATCATCCTGCTGCATGTGTGCTCCTTGTCGTGGGATGACATGAACTTTGTAGGACAGCGGGACAACCCATTCCTCAAGCGTTTTGATGTGCTGTTCACCAACTTCAACAGTGCCGCCAGCTACAGCGGGCCAGCCTCGCTGCGGGTATTGCACGGCACCTGTGGGCAAACACCACACAACAAGCTGTACGAGGGCATTGATCCGCAGTGCTACGTGTTTCCCAACCTGGAAAAAGTGGGCTACCAGACCGCTGCACTGCTCAACCACGACGGGGTGTACGAAGAGTTTGCCCATGCGCTTGAGCAGCGCGGAGGCCTTGCTGGCAAGCTGCAGTCCAATCAGGGCGCGCCCGTGCACATGCAGAATTTTGACGGCTCGCCCATCTATAACGACCACGCCTTGTTGGCGCAATGGTGGAAGAAGCGCAGCACTGACCGCAGCACCGGGCCCGTGGCGCTGTACTACAACACCATCTCCCTGCACGACGGAAATCGCGTGCCGGGCATGGCTTCGCGCAACAGCCTGGAGACGTTCAAGCCCCGCCTGGTACAGCTGCTCGCCGACTTCGACAAGTTCATCTCCGAACTGGAGGCAGCAGGCCGCCCTGTGGTCGTGATGCTGGTCCCTGAGCACGGCGCATCGCTGCGCGGCGACAAGATCCAGATGTCGGGCATGCGGGAGATTCCTGGCCCCCGCATCACCCTGGTCCCTGCTGCGGTGAAGCTGGTGGGCATGAAGCCATCTGAGGCATCCGCCCCAGCAGCGCCCGTGATCGTGAACCAGCCGATGAGCTACCTGGGCTTGTACACCTTGCTAGGCGATCTGATTCGCGACAACCCTTACGCCGACTCCGCGCGCCCGTTGGCGGAGCGGCTCGCGGCCCCGGTCACTACTCCCTTTGCGTCAGAGAACGCCGATGTGATCGTGATGCGCAACATGGAAGGCAAGTACGTGATGCGCTCGGGGAACGGTGAATGGGTTCCCTACAACTATTGATTGCGTTGGCTTACAGCCCCAAGGGGGTGTGACGAGGGGGCTGCGCGACAGACCCCTTCTCCACACCCTGCCGCATGCGTCCCGCATAATCCATCCGCACTACCGCGTCATCCCGCGATGCCACGGCGGTGCGATGTCCTTCGCGTGCCCGCAACCCCCATCTGTCACCACCCATGAACCCACAAGCCCATCTGCTCTGGAAAGCACCCCGCTGGGCGCTCGCGATCCTGCTGGCTGTGCTGGGCATGCTCGGGCCGTTCTCCATCGACACCTACATCCCCGCGTTCTCAGGCATCGCCGCGGCGCTGGGAGCCACACCGGTGGAAATGCAGCAGACGCTGTCCGCCTACCTGTTCGGCTTTGCGTTCATGAGCCTGTTCCACGGCGCGCTGGCAGACAGCTTTGGGCGCAGGCCCGTGATCTTGTGGGGCATCGCCGTGTTCACGCTCGCTTCCGCAGGGTGTGCGCTATCGCAAACGATCGGGCAACTGGTCTTTTTCCGGGCACTGCAAGGCCTGTCCACGGGAGCAGGGATCGTGGTGTCCCGCGCGGTGATCCGCGACATGTTCCCTCCAGCACAAGCACAGAAGGTTATGAGCCAGGTGACCATCTACTTTGGAGTGGCTCCAGCGATTGCTCCCATCATCGGAGGCTGGCTGTTTGTCCACACCGGGTGGCACAGCATTTTCTGGTTCCTGACCTTCGTGGGAGTGGCCCTGTGGACCGCCAACTTCAGGTTGCTGCCAGAGACCTTGCATGTGGAGCAGCGCCAGCCCTTTCATGTGCGCCATCTAATGCGCGGCTACGTGCAGTTGGGCACCAGTGCGCGCTTTGTGCTGCTGGCGCTGGCCAGTGGCGTGCCCTTCAATGGCATGTTCCTGTACGTTCTCTCGGCCCCAGCATTTCTTGGCGATCACCTGTCGCTGGCGCCTACGCAGTTTTTCTGGTTTTTTGTCCTGACCATCTCGGGGATCATGGGCGGTGCGTGGCTCAGTGGACGGCTGGCAGGGCGTATCCCGCCCAAGCGCCAGATCCGCCACGGATTTGTCATCATGTTTTCGGTGGCTGTGTTGAACCTGGTCGCCAATCTGCTGTTCACACCCCACGCCTGGTGGGCTCTGGCGCCCATTGCGGTCTTCTCTTTTGGCTGGGCACTGATGGTGCCGGTGGTGACGCTGCTGGTGCTGGACCTCTACCCGGAGCGCCGAGGCATGGCCTCATCCATGCAGGCGTTTGTCGGCTCTTCGGCCAATGGCCTGGTGGCAGGCGTCATCGCTCCGCTGGTGATGCACTCTACCGTTTTGCTGGCGCTGTCATCACTCCTGATGTTGTGCATTGGCATGCTGTCCTGGATCTGTCTGCACCATCGCTGGCCCGAGATCGGACGTACGCCGGTCCACCTCTAATCAATACCCGACTGATCAAGGACTGGGCTGCCGCCGGTCCACGCTCTTTTGCTGGTAATAGCGGTTCTTCTCCGCATACATCGCCTGGTCTGCGCGGTGAATCGCCGCTTCTACCGCATCTCCAGACTGGCAGCAGGCAATCCCCATCGCCAGGCTGAGATGCTGGCCAGGGTAGAACTGGTTGTTGAGTTCGAGCATCGACAAAATGCGTTCCTGCAAAGCCATGGCTCCGCGCTCATCCGTGCCCGGCAACAACACCGTGAACTCGTCACCACCAATGCGGGCTGCGCAGGCCGGAGCATCCACGGCCTTGGCCAAGACCTCGCCAACGCGGCGCAGCATGGAGTCCCCCGCCGCATGGCCTTGCTCATCGTTCACCACCTTGAGACCATTCAGGTCGATGGCGATGATGGACAGCGGCCAAGGGCCCTTGCGGGTCAGGCGGTTGAGCTCCTCTGCATAAAAGGCTCGGTTGCGCAATTGCGTGAGCACATCGTGCTTGCCCAGGTACTCCAGATAAGCCTCGGCCTTCTTGCGTGCCGTGATATCCACCAGCGACAGGAGCACCAGGCCCCAATCGCTCATGTGATCGGCCAGCACCGAGAACTGCATATGGATATGCACGGCATCCCCGGACAGTGCGTAGTTAACCACTTCGCGCTGCTGAAAGGTCTTGCCCTCCCACAGGTCCAGCAATTGCTCCGCAAAGGACTCGTGCATCTCACCGCGAAACACCCGGCCAATGTTGTTCAGCAGCATTTCTTTGCTCTCTGCGCCGAACATGCGCAGGGTCTGCTGGTTCACATCGATCACCCGGATTTCGTGCATGCAGCGTGTCACGAACTCGGGATGCACCCGGATGAAAGTCTTGAAATCATCAATACCCTGCGCACGCACACCATCGAGCAGGCTCTTGACCGCACTGAAGTCCTCGACCCACAAGGACACGGGTGAGTGCTCGAACAAATCGCGTGCGTACCGTTCGCTGCGGCGCAGCTCGGCACCTGCACGCACGGTGGCCGTAACATCCTCCAGAGACACCAGCACACGGCTCCAGTTGTCCTCGTAACCTGGCAGGATGCGCGCACGGATCTGCACATCCAGCCGACGTCCGTCGAGCGCATAGTTGACTGTCTGGTTAGAAAACTCCAGCTGCCCGTCCCACAACTGTGACAGCTCATGCGACACCGCGTCGTGCATGTCGTCCCTGAAGACCTTATCCAGATTGGCTTCCAGTACCTGCTGGCTCTCGGCGGCAAACAGATCCAGCGTGCGCTGATTCACCTTGAGCACCTTGAGGGCTGCACTGCAGGCCCGCAGGCGGGCCGGGTCCTCTGCCAGGAACTGGCGGATGTCGGTCACGCCTTCGGCGCGCCACTGCTCAAAAAGCTGCTTGAGCGCACTGTAATCCTCCAACCAGAGCGACACTGGCGCCAGCCCGAACATGTGCTCAAAGTCCGCACCCGAAGATAAAGAAGACGACACAGCAGATTCCTCCGGCGGCCATTATTGACGAGGCGCCGTTGGCATCCGCTGCTGAAATGGCCTCCCCAATGAAAAAAGGCCAGCACCTTACGGTACTGGCCTTTGTACAAAGGGCGGCGCTAGCGCCACACAACAATCAGCGCGCGGGGCGTGCAGGACGCTTGCGGGCGTCGTGGGCCACAAAGGGCTTGCCACCACCACCGGCAGGCTTGGCAAATGCAGGCTTGCGAGGAGCGAAATCGCCGCGCGGTGCACCCGCATCGCCACGAGGAGCAAAGCCACCACGGCCTGTATCACCAAAACCAGGCTTGCGGCCATAACCGTCACCGTCACGACGCGGCGCAAAACCACGGTCGCCGCCACGGTCATCACGGCCAGCGAAACCGCCGCCTTCACCACGGGCAGGGGCGCCACGGTTGTCACGACCAGCAAAGCCGCCGCCAAAGCCACCACCGAATCCACCACGATCATTGCCACCACGTGCGGGACCACCGAAGCGACCGCGCGACTGGTTATCACGGTTGTCATACGAACGGCCCGGGGCGCCACGGCCACCACCAAAATCGCCACCGCGAGGTGCCTGCGGAGCGCGCTGTGAAGGCTCCATGCCCGGAATCACTTCGGCCTTGAACTGCTGGCGGCTGTACGACTCAATGTCGTAGATCTTGCGGCGATCGCGGAACTCGGCAAACGTGATGGCCAGGCCATCGCGGCCCGCACGGCCGGTACGACCGATGCGGTGGGTGTAATCCTCAGCCTTCATGGGCAGGCCGAAGTTGAACACGTGGGTGATGGTAGGCACGTCGATACCCCGTGCTGCCACGTCAGTAGCCACCAGAATCTGCACCTGACCAGCGCGCAGCGCCATCAAACGGCGGTTGCGCAGGCCCTGGCTCAGGGCGCCATGCAAAGCGACGGCCGAGAAGCCTTCTTGCTGCAGGTCGTTGGCCAAACCGTCGCACTCCACCTGGGTGCTGGCAAAGACAATGGCTTGGTTGATCGTGGTGTCACGCAGCCAGTGGTCCAGCATCTTGCGCTTGTGCTGGGCATTGTCGGCCCAGTACAGAACTTGCTTGATGTTGGCGTGCTTCTCTTGCGGAGAATCGATGGTCACCTTCTGCACAGACGAACCACCGTCGTGCATCACGCGCATTGCCAGTTGCTGGATGCGGGGCGCAAATGTGGCGCTGAACATCATGGTCTGCTTGCGCTGCGCGGTCAGCTGGTTCAGTTCAGCCAGGTCATCCGAGAAGCCCAGGTCGAGCATACGGTCCGCTTCGTCAACGACCAGGAACTGCACCTTGTCGAGCTTGATTTGCATCGAGCGCTGCAGGTCCAGCAGGCGGCCAGGGGTCGCCACCACGAGGTCAGCGTTTTGCAGTTTGGCGATCTGCAACTGGTAAGGCATGCCACCCACCACGTTGGCCACACGCAGGCCACGGCAATGCTTGACCAGGTCGATGGCATCGTGCGCGACTTGCTGCGCCAGTTCACGGGTCGGGCACAGGATCAGGGCACCAGGGGTGGCAGCCTTGAAGTTGCGCGAACTGGTAGGGTCCTTGCGTTTGGCGCGCTTGGGAGCAGGTTCGCCACGGGCAGCGGCTTCGGCCACGGCGCGTTCAAAAGCGGCGCGCTCTTCGGCTTCGGCAGCAGCTTGCTGGTTGATCAGTGTGTGCAGCACAGGCAGGAGGAAGGCGGCGGTCTTGCCGCTGCCCGTCTGGCTGGAGACCATGAGGTCGATGAACTTGGTGGAGTCGTTGCCACCGCCCATCGCCAGAGGGATTGCCTTGAGCTGCACGCTGGTGGGCTGGGTGTAACCCAGATCAGCCACGGCTTGCACGAGTTCAGGGGCCAGGCCCAGCTCGATGAAGCCATTGGGCTCAGCGGTCACAGCAGCATCGGCTTCGACGGCTGATACCACGGCGTCCAGGGGAGAAGACTGCACGGAAATGTCGGCAGCAAAGGAAGTGTCTGCAGGCGCGAATTCGCCCTGCACCAAAGAGGTGTCGGTCATGATTTTTCTCTCACGAAGACGGTCGCGGGCGCAGCCCACGATTGGCTTCGTCAAATGGTTAAAAAACATCAACCATCAAACGAAACCTGCGCTGGCGCTGAAGGCCTGAGCGGGTGGGCGTTATTCGCCAGTCCTGCACTGTCGAGTGACAGTCGGCTGGCAAGCCCGGTGTGTGAGGGGAGATGCACAATCTGCGAGGGATTCCTGCGCAGCCGTCGATTATTGCACGATTAAGGGTTTGCCCGCAATACTCCCTTCGCTTTTCGCCAGTGGCAATGCCTTCACTGCCAGGAATCCAGTCCCGCGCCGCCGTAAAACACGCACACCAAGGGCGCGGATCTCACAAGGGCTCCCACGCCCCTCACAAAAGGGATGAGAAGCAGTGGCTCAAGACGTTTTCACATCCACGGCCAACAGGTGCTGACGGTAATGCGCCAGCTCGTCGATGGACTCATGGACATCGGCCAGGGCCGTGTGTTTTTGCGCTTTCTTGAAACTGGTGTATGCCTCGGGCTTCCAGCGCTTGGCCAGCTCCTTGAGCGTGCTCACATCCACATTGCGGTAGTGAAAGAACCGCTCGAGCTTGGGCATGTAACGCACCAGAAAACGCCGGTCCTGACCGATGCTGTTGCCGCACATGGGCGCGGTGCCCTTGGGCACGTACTGGGCCAGGAAAGCAAGGATCTTCTGCTCCGCTTCCTCCTCCGTCACCGTAGACGCCTTCACCTTGTCGATCAGGCCGCTGCGGCCATGCGTGCCTTTGTTCCAGGCATCCATCTTGTTCAGCAATTCATCCGGCTGGTGAATGGCAAACACGGGGCCTTCGACGCGGGGTTCCAGGCTCGGACCGGTCACGACCACGGCGATCTCCAGCAGGCGGTCGGTGTCGGGCTCCAGGCCGGTCATTTCACAGTCCAGCCAGACCAGGTTCTGGTCGGATTTGGCAAGCGTGGCAGGGGTGGGGTTGTTGGCTTCTGACATGGCGCGCATTGTCGCCGATGGCCTAAACTCGCCGCACATGCCCACCTCTGACGACATTTCCCCCTCTTTGCTGCTCACCTTGGCCTTTGCAGCCGCGCTGCTACTGGGCCTGGCCCTCAAGTTCTGGCTGGCGACGCGCCAGGTCCGGCATGTTGCACGCCATCGCGCTGCGGTCCCGGTACCGTTTGCCGAGCGCATCGCCCTGGCGGCGCACCAGAAGGCGGCCGACTACACCATCACCAAGGCCCGGCTGGGCATGCTGGAGATGGCGTTGGGCGCGGCCGTGCTGCTGGGCTGGACCTTGCTGGGCGGCCTGGACGCACTGAACCAGGCGCTGCTTGGCGTGCTGGGCGGCGGCATGTGGCAACAGATGGCATTCCTGGTCGCCTTTGTAGCAATCAGCGGCCTGATCGACCTGCCCCTGTCGCTGTACCAGACGTTTGTTGTGGAAGAACGGTTTGGGTTCAACAAGATGACCTGGCGCCTGTGGCTGGCGGACGCCCTCAAGGGCCTGCTGGTGGGCGCCATCATCGGGCTGCCCATTGCCGCGCTGATCCTCTGGCTGATGGGCGCTGCAGGCCCGCTGTGGTGGCTGTGGGCCTGGTGCTTCTGGATGGGTTTCAACCTGCTGCTGATGGTGATTTACCCCACCTTCATCGCACCCTTGTTCAACAAATTCCAGCCGCTTGAAGACGAGTCGCTCAAGGCCCGGGTGACTGCGCTGATGCAGCGTTGCGGCTTCTCGGCCAAGGGCCTGTTCGTGATGGACGGCAGCCGCCGCAGCGCCCACGCCAATGCCTATTTCACTGGCTTTGGTGCCGCCAAGCGCGTGGTGTTCTACGACACCCTGCTGCGCCAGCTGGCACCTGGCGAGGTCGAAGCTGTGCTGGCCCATGAGCTGGGCCACTTCAAGCACCGCCACATCATCCAGCGCATCGTGATGATTTTTGCGCTCAGCCTGGCGGGCTTTGCGCTGCTGGGCTGGCTTTCCACACAGGTCTGGTTCTACACCGGGCTGGGTGTGCGGCCCAACCTCTCGCTGGACCCGGCCATGGCCGCCGCACCCAATAATGCGCTGGCACTACTGCTTTTCATGCTGGTCGTTCCGGTATTTACCTTCTTCATCTCGCCGCTGTTTTCGCAACAATCGCGTCGCCATGAGTTCCAGGCGGACGCGTATGCCGCGGCCCAGGCCAGCGGCGCCGACCTGTCGTCGGCCTTGCTCAAGCTGTACGAAGACAATGCCTCCACGCTCACTCCAGACCCGGTCTACGTGAAGTTTTACTACTCGCATCCACCCGCCACAGAACGGCTGGCGCGCATGCAAACCCCTGCTCACCCATGACTACCATGTTGAAGAAAAAAGACTGGTCCACGCTGACCCGCCGCGCCCTGACAGCTACAGAAATAGTAGCAAATCTGGCCAAACTGGAGGGCTGGAGCCTCAGCGGCGACGGCGCCAACGTCGCCATCGAGAAGACCTACCACTTTGCCAACTACTACGAGACGATCTCGTTCGTGAACGCATTGGCTTTCATCGCCAATGCGCAAGACCACCACCCCGATCTGTCGGTGCACTACAACCGCTGCGTGGTGCGACTGAACACGCACGACGTGCATGGCATCTCCAGCACCGACTTCGAGTGCGCCACCCAGTTCGACGCACTGGTCGCACTGTGAGGCAGGCCCACCATGGCTGAACGCAGCGCCCTCATGGAAGGTACCGTGGTGGCCAGCCATGGGCGCCACTGCATGGTCGAGACCCCGGATGGGGAGCGCCGCATCTGCCACCCCCGCGGTAAAAAAAGCCAGGCCGTCGTTGGCGACCATGTGCTATGGCAGGCACCGCCGCCCGGGCAAGGCGAAGAAGGCACCATCGAAAAGGTCAAGGAACGGCGCAACCTGTTCTACCGACAGGACGAGATTCGCACCAAATCTTTCGCCGCCAACCTCGATCAGGTACTCATCCTGATTGCGGCGGAACCGGTGTTCTCCGAAAGCCAGCTATCACGGGCACTGATTGCTGCAGAGGCGGAGGGCATCAAACCCATCATTGCACTCAACAAGAGTGATCTGGTCGAACCCTTCGCCCGCGCATGGGAGCGACTGCTGCCGTACCGGCACATGGGCGCAGGCAAACACTATGGCGTGCTGCCGCTATCTCTGGCGCTGTCCAGCGATGTGGACCGTGCCCTGCTCATGGAACACTTGCAGGGCAAGACCACGCTGGTGCTGGGCCCGTCGGGGTCCGGCAAGAGCACGCTGATCAACCTGCTGGTGCCGGGCGCCTCGGTGCTCACCGGAGAAATCTCGCAGGCCCTGAATTCAGGCAAACACACCACCACCAGCACCCACTGGTACTGGATGGATGCGGCGCGCACCACGGCACTGATCGACTCGCCAGGGTTCCAGGAATTCGGGCTGCACCATATCGCCCCCATGCAGCTGGCGGCCTGTATGCCCGACATCGCCGAGCATGCAACGGCCTGCAAGTTCTACAACTGCACCCACCTGCATGAGCCGGGGTGCGGTGTGCTGGATGCAGTCAAAAAGGGCCAAAGCGCTGGAGGAATAAGCCCTTCTCGCTACAAAATATATAGCGATTTATTTGAAGAGCTGAGTCACACCCGGTATTGACCGGCGTATGCCAGCGGCGCCACGCGAGATGGCGCGACAGGTGAACGGGCTAGCCGAGCAACCGGGCCAGCGTCAGCAGCGCCAGCAGCAGCATCCAGACCACCACCGAGCGCCACACCAGGCCCACCACGCTACGAAGGTGGCCTACTTCAGGCTCGCGGCCGGGGGTGGAGTCGCTGTCGCCCATGTCGGCATCAATCTCCAGACCCTGTGGCGCATGCAGCTCGGTGCGCGCCTTCAACGCCTCACCGCCCAGGCGCACATTGATGGCCCCTGCAGTGGCGGCAAGAACCACACCATCGTTGTCGTTGGGAAACCGCTGCGCATGAAAACGCCAGCCTTCAATCGCTTCTTCAAAACTGCCGACCACCGCAAAGCTCAGTGCCGTGAGCCGCGCAGGCAACCAGTCGATGGCAGTCCAGGCCTGGGCGGACGCCTGCTGCAAGGACTCGCTGGCGGGCAATGCGCCGGTGCGCTGCTTGTAATGCCAGTAGCGAGAGACAAATTCAGCCAGGCGATACAGCACCGCCCCCGTCGGCCCCAGACCCAGCGCAGCCAGCACCGAGAACCACGCCAACACGCCAAATACATGCCGGTGCGCAGCCAGCACCGAATACTCGATCACATGGCGCACGATCTCGCTGCGCGGCAGGGCGCCCACATCCACCTGTTGCCAGTGCGCGAGGCGCTCGCGCGCCGCGTCTTCGTCCCCCTCTTCCAGCGCATCGCGGATGCCGGTGAAGTGGTGGCTGAACTGCCGAAAACCCAGCGTGACATACAGCACCGCCACGCTCCAGAGCACCGCAAACGGCCAGCCGAGACCCCACAGCAGCAGCCAGTGGATGCCCAGTGTGACCAGTGCAGGAACGAGTACCGCGAGGCTCCACGCCACCCACCCGTGGTGCGATTTGCCCGCGTCGAAATTGCGGCTCACGGACAAGGCCCATGCACGCAGCCCCGCGTGGATGGGATTGCTGCGAGCCAGAGGGCGTGCCTGCTCGATCAGCAGAGCGAACAGGATGGCAAAGAAACTCATGGGGGGCAATGATACTGGCGCCAAGCCACGGGAGCACGTGATTCCGCCGAACCTCAGCAACACATCCTCCAATGAAGCGGGGACCCCACCCGCAGCCCTCAAAGCCCACATGGCCGAAGCCAGAGCCCCATGTGAGGGTCGCGCTGCCACACACCGGGTGCGTCCGCGCAAAGCGCCTCAGGGGTGCTTCATTCAGCCATCATGAACCGGTAGAAATTGCGCAGCATGCCAGCCGTGGCGCCCCAGATGAAATGGGTCTTGTCGCCTTGCTGGTAGGGCATGGAGAACCACTCGCGGTGCACGCCATCGCGGTCAAACACATGGCGGCGATGATGAGCTGGGTCGAGCAAAAAGGCCAGCGGTACCTCAAACAGGTCGGCCACCTCATACGGGTTGGGCCGAAGCACGCAGTCCGGCTGCACCAGGGCGACCACCGGGGTGATGATGAATGACGAGCCGGTCACGTAGGTGGGCAAGGTCCCCAGCACCTCGACAAACTCACGGTCCAGGCCCACCTCCTCCTGCGCTTCGCGCAAGGCGGTTTCAGCAGCACTGGCGTCTTCCGGATCGGCCCGCCCACCCGGGAAGGCCACCTGCCCGGAATGGGTGGACAGATGTGCGGTGCGCTCCGTCAACAGCACCATGGGTTGCTCGCGCAACACGATCGCCAGCAACACGGACGCGTGGGCTGGCTCGCGGTTCATGAACTTCTTTTCCAGCACCACCTCCGGCTCCCACTGGGGTGGCTGTGCAAAACGCGCACGCAGCGCATCGGGCGTCTGCACAGCCAGGGGCACGGCGGGCAGGTGCGCATCCACCCCGACCACCGGCACCGTGCGAGGGTCAAAGTCGGGCAGGCTCGACAGAGGCGCAATGACCGATGAGACAGCAGGAGGAGAAGAAGGGTTCACAAAAAGCAGGTTCCACGGACCAAAAAACAAAAAGCCGCTACAGGCAGATGCTGTAGCGGCTTGTCAGGACAGGCCCTCGCCTTGCTTGAATTAAGCGGCGGTAGCAGCAGCCTTGACGCGCGAAGGCAGCTTTTCCTTGATACGTGCCGACTTGCCGCTGCGGTCACGCAGGTAGTACAGCTTGGCACGGCGCACATCACCGCGGCGCTTGACTTCGATGCTGGCGATCAGCGGGCTGTAGGTCTGGAACGTACGCTCCACGCCTTCGCCGCTGGAGATCTTGCGCACGGTGAAGCCGCTGTTCAGGCCGCGATTGCGCTTGGCAATCACCACGCCTTCGTAAGCCTGCACACGCTTGCGGGTACCTTCCACCACGTTCACGCTCACGATGACGGTGTCACCAGGGGCGAATTCGGGGATGGTCTTGTTCAAGCGGGCAATTTCTTCCGCTTCCAGGGTCTGGATCAGGTTCATGTGAGTTTCCTAGTGATCTTGTCCGCGCCAAAAATGGCTGCGTCGGGATTGACGTCTCAGTGTTTTGCGGGAGAACTCCCAGTCAAAACGGCCGGCCAGAGGATCGAAAAGCCTTTGATTATAGCAATTCAGCCGAGCTTGGCCAATACGGCTTCATCGGCGGGTGCCAAACGCCCCGCTTTGCGCGCGGCATCGATGAGATCAGGCCGGTGGCGGGCCGTGGTGGCTAGGCGCTGCTCGCGCCGCCAGCGCTCGATCTGCGCATGGTGACCCGACATGAGGGCCGAAGGCACCTGCTGCCCTGCCCACTCTTCGGGCCTCGTGTAATGCGGGCAGTCCAGCAGGCCATCGAGCGCGGGATTGAAGCTGTCGAGCTGGTGGCTGCCCTCGTCGTTGAGCACCCCGGGCTGCAGGCGCGCCACGGCGTCCAGCAGCGCCATGGCGGCAATCTCGCCGCCCGAGAGCACGAAGTCGCCCAGGCTCATCTGAACATTCACATGGGTGTCAATGAACCGCTGGTCTATGCCTTCATAGCGTCCACAAAGCAACACGGCCCCCTCGCTGGCAGACCAGCGCTCCACGGCGGCGTGGTTCAGCGACTCGCCAATGGGGGAAAAAAGAACCAGCGGCGCCTCGCCGCCCTCGGGCTCACCGCGCTCTGCCCGGATGGCCGCAAGGCACCTCGCTAAGGGCTCAGCCATTATCACCATGCCCGGGCCACCGCCAAACGGGCGGTCATCCACCCGGCGGTAGTTGCCGTCGGCGTAGTCGCGTGGGTTCCACAGGCGCACATCAACCTGGCCGCTGGCATAGGCGCGCCGGGTCACACCGCTCGCCAGGAAGGGCGCGAACAGCTCGGGAAAGAGGGTGATGATGTCAAAGCGCATAGGGCGCGGCTCGTGACGGCGTGGTCAGTAGTCGGGCTGCCAGTCCACGGTGATGCGTTTTTCGACCAGATCCACCTTGTCCACGAAGGCCGAGACAAACGGAATCATGCGCTCCTGTGCCTTGCCGTCCTGCTCATAGGCCAGCACCAGCACGGTCTGGGGACCGGTGGACATCAACTCGCGCACCTCGCCCAGCGCCACACCTTCACGGTTGAAGACCGACAGACCAATCAGATCGACCCAGTAGTACTCGTCTTCGGAGGTGGATGGAAAACTGGATCGCGGCACAAAAATCCGCGCACCGCGCAACGCCTCTGCACCATTGCGGTCATCAATGCCCTGCGCCCAGGCCACCACGGAGTCCGAATGATCCTTGGCTTGGCGGATGGGCAGAAGCACGGTGCCGCTGAAGGTCTTGGCACCACGCTCGGAGGGCTGCAAATACCAGCGTTTGGACGAAAAAAGCGCCTCGGGATTGTTGCTGTGCGACAGCACCTTGAACCAGCCCTTGATGCCCCAGGCATCTGCGATGCGCCCCACTTCAACGGCGTCGGCAGGCAGTTCTGCGGGTTCGAGGGTCAACGGTGTGGTGGCCATGGCAGTGAATCCAGAATGAGAAAAGGGCGGGTTCCGCCAGACCAGCCGACGGAACCCGCCCTTTTCAGGGAGCTTTAAGCAGCCTTCTTGGCGGCTTGCTTGATCAGGCGGTCCACCGTGGGGGAGGACTGGGCGCCAACGCCCACCCAGTAAGCCAGACGGTCTTGCACGATGCGCAGGCCTTCTTCAGATTCCTTGGCGGTGGGGTTGTAGAAGCCGATGCGCTCGATGAAGCGGCCATCACGGCGCACGCGCTTGTCAGCAACGACGATGTTGAAGAAAGGACGGCCCTTGGAGCCGCCGCGGGAGAGTCGAATGACGACCATGATTTATCCTTCGGGTGGTGAACTCCGGCAACATTTGCCGTAAGCCACAGTGTTCGCAACCATATTCGCAACGCTTGAGACACGCGACATGGCCACCCGGCCAGCGACACGCTGCAAAGCCTGCGATTATATCCATTTCCCCAAAATGCCCTCTATCCGCCCCAGCACTGACAGCGATATTCCTGCCATCACGGCCATTTACCAACACCATGTGCTCCACGGCACGGGCACCTTCGAGATAGATCCTCCCTCCGAAGCCGACATGGCGAGCCGCCGCGCTGACGTGCTGGCGCGTGGCCTGCCCTGGCTGGTTGCTGAGAAAGACGGTCAAGTGCTGGGCTTTGCCTATGCCAACTGGTTCAAGCCCCGCCCGGCCTACCGCTTCTCGGCCGAAGACTCGATCTACGTGGCCGATCAGGCCCGCGGCATGGGCCTGGGCCGCAAGCTGCTGGCCGAGCTGGCGGTACAGGCCGAAGTGGCTGGCGTGCGCAAGCTGCTGGCGGTGATTGGAGACTCTGCCAACGCAGGCTCGATCGGCGTGCACCGGGCCCTGGGCTTCACCGATGTGGGCATCATGCGCTCGGTGGGCTGGAAGTTCGGCGCCTGGCGCGACATCGTGCTCATGGAAAAGACCCTGGGCGCGGGCGACACCACTTCACCCGAATAGCGCGGCACCCATGAAAAACAAAACCGTAGCCGCCTGGCTCGCCTTTGTCGGCGGACCCCTGGGCCTGCACCGCTTTTACCTTCATGGCCTGTCCGACATGCTCGGCTGGTTGTTGCCCATCCCCACGGCGCTGGGCATCTATGGCATTCAGCGGGTGCAACAACTCGGCCAGGACGACCACTACAGCTGGGTGCTGATACCGCTGCTGGGCTTCACGATTGCCGCCTGTGCGCTGCGTGCCATCCTGTTCGCGCTGATGACACCCGAGGCATGGAATGCGCGCTACAACCCCAGCGCCGCACCGGACGCCGCGCCGGGCAGGACGCAATGGATCACCGTGGGCGCCATCGTGGTGTCCCTGCTGATTGGGACCACGGTACTGATGGCCAGCCTGGCGTTCAGTTTCCAGCGGTACTTTGAGTACCAGATCGAGGAAGCGCGCAAGATCTCGCAGTGATCCGCTGGCAGGCGCCAATGCAAACGCCCCATCGAATTCACACTCAATGGGGCGTATGCGCTAGTGTTGATTGCCTTGAATGCTATCTATTCAATAGCATTCGCGATAACTCCGCCATCAGAACAGCTGCAGGCTGATCCAGTAGGCGACGGCGGCCACAAAGGCGCTTGCTGGGATGGTCAGAATCCACGCCCAGATGATGTTGCCGGCCACGCCCCAGCGCACGGCGCTGGCGCGCTGCGTGGAGCCCACACCGACGATGGCGCCCGTGATGGTGTGCGTGGTGGACACCGGAATGCCCAGTGTGGTGGCCAGGAACAAGGTCAGCGCCCCACCCGTTTCGGCGCAGAAGCCGCCCACCGGCTTGAGCTTGGTGATCTTCTGGCCCATGGTTTTGACGATGCGCCAGCCGCCAAACATGGTGCCCAGGCCGATGGCCACGTAGCAGCTGATGATGGCCCAGGTGGGTGGCGAGGCGTCAGACGCCGACGCATACCCGGTGGCAATCAGCAGCAGCCAGATGATGCCGATGGTTTTTTGCGCATCGTTGCCGCCGTGGCCCAGGCTGTAGGCACCCGCAGACAACAGCTGCAACCGGCGGAACCACTTGTCCACCTTGCTCGGGCGCGTGCGCCGGAAGATCCAGGCCACGGCCACCATCATGAGCGAGCCCAGCGCAAAACCCAGCAGCGGCGAGACAAAGATGAACGCCACGGTCTTGAGGATGCCCGCCGAGATCAGCGCGCCCGCACCAGCCTTGGCAATCACAGCGCCCACAATGCCGCCGATGAGGGCGTGCGAGGAGCTGCTGGGGATGCCGTAGTACCAGGTGATCACGTTCCAGGTGATCGCGCCCACCAGGGCGCCAAACACCACGTGCGTGTCCACAATGCCGGGCTGCACGATGCCCTTGCCCACCGTCGCTGCCACGCTCAGGTGAAAGACAAAAATCGCCACAAAGTTGAAGAAGGCGGCAAACAGCACCGCCTGCGCGGGCTTGAGCACGCCGGTGGAGACCACCGTGGCGATCGAATTGGCCGCGTCATGGAACCCGTTCATGAAGTCGAACAGGATTGCCAGGGCCACAAGCAGAACCACAACCCAGAGGGCCGTCTGTACGGTTTCCATACTGGTCAGCCTGCGCGGATCAGGAGTTCTCGAGGACGATGCCCTCGATGCAGTTGGCCACGTCCTCGCACTTGTCGGTGATCGTCTCCAGCAGTTCGTAGATGGCCTTGAGCTTGATCACCTCGCGGACATCGGGCTCCTCGCGGAACAGCTTGCTCATGGCGCTGCGCATCACGCGGTCGGCGTCGGATTCGAGCTTGTCGATCTCCTCGCAGGTCTTGAGCGCGGCCTCGGCAACGGCCGGGTCGGCGATCTTGTCGAGCAGCTTGACGGCATCGCGCAGGCGCTCGCAGCACTTGAGGCTCAGGTCCGTGAGGCGGGTGATTTCTTCCGTCATGTGGCGCACGTCGTACAGCGCCATGGTTTCAGCCGAGTCCTGGATCAGGTCGGCCACATCGTCCATGGTGTTGATCAGCGTGTGGATCTGCTCACGGTCGATGGGGGTGATGAAGGTCTTGTGGATGGCCTTGTTCACCTCGTGCGTCACTCGGTCGGCGGCACGCTCGGCGTTGTCCACATCCTGGTTGTACTTGTCGCGCAGGTGCGGGTCGCTGTAGTTGGCCACCAGTTGCGAGAAGGCCCGGGCCGCCTCGACGATGCGGTCCGCATGCTGGTTGAACATTTCGAAAAAATTGCCTTCGCGTGGCAACAGCTTGGCAAACAGCATGGAGACTCCTGGATCGGGAACGAATGGTGAGAAAAGGCCGCGCCATGACAGAACCATGACGCTTTCGTGACCCGGCGAGTTTAACCGTGCGCCCTGCAGGGACTGATGCCGCCGCCTCATGCAGTCATGCGCACGGCGCCGTGGGCGACGACACACTGGCCGTTCAGGCCCTGTGCCTTCAGGCGCCCCGGAAGATGAAATACACCGCCCCCACCAGGCACAACCCCGCCCAAAGGTAGTCCCACTTCAGGGGTTGCCCCATGTAGAACACGGCGAACGGCACAAACACACCCAGCGTGATGACCTCTTGCATGATCTTGAGCTGCCCCACGTTGAACTGGGTGAAGCCAATGCGGTTGGCCGGCACCTGCAACAGGTATTCAAACAGTGCGATACCCCAGCTGACGAGGGCCGCGACATACCACGGCGAAGACGCCAGGTTCTTCAGGTGGCCGTACCACGCAAAGGTCATGAAGATATTGCTGGCAGTGAGCAGCAATACCGTTTGCAAAGAAATAGGCAGGGATTGGAGCGCGTTCATGGTGGAGCGGCAGGCTGGGGAAGTGAACGAAGCGGCCGATTATGAACAAAACCAATCGATTGTGCTGGTGTTACATACCTTGTCAGCTATATATTTAATAGCAATTTACTGCAACACCACCCCCACCAACAGACATAAAAAAAGGCACTCCCGAGGGAGTGCCTTGCTGGACAGCCGCCGCACCACACCAGCGGTGCGCAGGCTTGCGGTCGCTTATTCGCCCAGGTAGGCAGCGCGCACCTTGGGGTCGTTGAGCAACTGCTGGCCAGGGCCCGACATGGTGATCAGGCCGGACTCCATCACGTAGCCGCGGTCGGCAATCGCCAGCGCGCGGCTGGCGTTCTGCTCGACCAGCACGATGGTCACTCCCAGCGCGTACACGTCGCGCACCACCTCAAAGATCTTGTCCACCATGATGGGGGACAGGCCCATGGAAGGCTCGTCCAGCAGCAGCACCTTGGGTTGGCTCATCAGCGCGCGGCCCATCGCCAGCATCTGCTGCTCACCGCCCGACATGGTGCCGGCCAGCTGGTCCTTGCGCTCGCGCAGACGCGGGAAAATGGTGAACATCTTCTCGATGTCAGCCAGGATGCCGGCCTTGTCGGAGCGCGTGTAGGCGCCCATTTGCAGGTTTTCGGTGATGGTCATGCGCGCAAACACGCCACGGCCTTCCGGCACCATCACCAGGCCCTTCTTCACCAGGTCCCAGGCGCCCTTGCCCTTGATGCTTTCGCCCAGGTACTCGATGTCGCCGTCGTTCATGGCCAGGGTGCCAGTGATGGCCTTCATGGTGGTGGTCTTGCCCGCACCGTTGGAGCCGATCAGCGAGACCAGCTCGCCTTCACGCACTTCGAAGTCCACGCCCTTCACGGCCTGGATACCGCCGTAGGCCACTTTCAGGCCCTTGACCTGCAGCAGTACCTTGTTGGATTTTTCGGCCATTCTCAATGTCCTCCGGTGCCCAGATAGGCCTCAATCACTTTTTCGTTCTTCTGCACTTCGGCAGGGTTGCCTTCGGCGATCTGCTTGCCATAGTCGAGCACCGTCACACGGTCGCACAGGCCCATCACCAGCTTCACGTCGTGCTCGATGAGCAAGATGGTGCGGTTGTCTTTGCGGATGCGGTCGATCAGCTCGCGCAGCAGCACCTTCTCGGTGGCGTTCATGCCGGCGGCGGGCTCGTCCAGCGCAATCAGTTGCGGATCGGTGGCCAGGGCCCGGGCGATCTCCAGGCGGCGCTGGTCGCCGTAGCTCAGGGTGCGCGCCTTGTAGTCGGCAAACTTGCCAATGCCCACGTACTCGAGCAGTTCCTGTGCGCGCTTGGCGATGGCCAGCTCTTCTTCCTTGAAGCCCTTGGTACGCAGCACAGCGCCCAGCAGGCCGGACTTGGTACGGATGTGGCGGCCCACCATCACGTTTTCCAGTGCCGTCATTTCTGCAAACAGACGGATGTTCTGGAAGGTGCGCGCGATGCCCGCCTTGGCCACTTCATGCACGGCTGTCGGCTCATAGGGCTTGCCAGCCAGTTCAAAGGTACCGCTGTCGGGGGTGTACAGGCCGGTAATCACGTTGAAGAACGTGGTCTTGCCTGCGCCGTTCGGGCCAATCAGGCCATACACCTGGCCTCGCTCAATGGTGATGCCCACGTCGGAGAGGGCTTGCAGGCCGCCGAAGCGCTTGGAAATGCCCGCAACCCGCAGCACCACGTCGCTGGCTGATTTCTGAATGTTCTCTGCCATGTTCTAACTTTCTGCGGTGTTCAGGTCTTCTGCGTGAGGCTCTTGCCATGGTCGGGCGCAGGCCACAGACCACGGGGACGCATCAGCATGATGATGATCATGGCCAGCGCGATCAGCAGCTGGCGCAGGATGGCGGAGTCCAGGCGACCGTCCGTCATGGCCTGCAGAGGGCCTGCCACATAGCGCAGCACTTCGGGCAGGGCCGACAGCAGCACGGCGCCCAGGATCACGCCAGGAATGTGGCCGATACCGCCCAGCACCACCATGGCGACGATCATGACCGACTCCATCAGGCTGAACGACTCGGGCGACACAAAGCCCTGGAACGCACCGAACATCGCACCCGACACGCCGCCGAACGAAGCCCCCATGCCGAAGGCCAGCAGCTTCATGTTGCGGGTGTTGATGCCCATCGCCTTGGCAGCGATTTCATCTTCACGGATGGCCATCCAGGCGCGGCCGATGCGCGAGTCCTGCAGGCGGTAGCAGATGATGATGGACACCACCACCAGGGTCAGGAACAGGTAGTAGTACAGCGTGACGGAATTGATGTCGAAACCGAACACCTCCAGTCGCTTGCCCAGGTCCAGGCCAAAGATCTTGACCGAGTCGATCTGGCCCAGGCCCTTGGGGCCGTTGGTCAGGTTGACCGGGTGGTCCAGGTTGTTCAGGAAGATGCGGATGATTTCGCCGAAGCCCAGCGTCACGATGGCCAGGTAGTCACCGCGCAGCTTCAGCGTGGGCGCCCCCAGCATGGCGCCAAAGAACGCCGCTAACAACGCCGCCACCGGTATCACGATCCACAGCGAGGTGTGCAGCCCGTTGGGGAACATGGCGGCAAACGCCACAAAGTTGTCCGCCAGGTGCGGCGAAGCCATCAAGGCAAACAGGTAGGCGCCCACGGCGTAGAACGCCACGTAGCCCAGGTCCAGCAGGCCGGCGTAGCCCACCACGATGTTCAGGCCCAGGGCCAGCAGCACGTACAGCAGGGCCAGGTCGGCGATACGCACCCAGGCGTTGCCGAAGGATTGCAGGATCAGCGGCAGCACCAGCAGCGCGACGGCGCCGATGATCCAGTTGGTTTTGGTGTTCTTCATGGTGTGAGGCTCCTCAGGCGCGATCGGCCACACGCTCACCCAGCAGGCCCGAGGGGCGCAGCGTCAGGATGATGATGAGCACGATGAACGCAAAGATGTCGGTGTAGTGGCTGCCCAGCAAACCGCCAGTGAGCGTGCCGATGTAGCCGGAGCCGATGGCTTCGATGAGGCCCAGCAGGATGCCGCCCACCACCGCACCGGCCAGGTTGCCGATACCGCCGAACACCGCCGCCGTGAAGGCCTTGAGCCCCGGCAGGAAGCCCATGGTGTGCTGCGCCGTGCCGTAGTTGGAGGCATACATGATGCCGGCGATGGCCGCCAGGATGGCGCCGATGATGAAGGTGGCCGAGATCACCATGTCGGGCTTCACGCCCATCAGGGAGGCGACGCGGGGGTTCTCCGCCGTGGCGCGCATGGCGCGGCCCAGGTTGGTGTGGTTGACCAGATAGACCAGCGAAGCCAGGGCCACCGCGGTCACCCCCAGGATCAGGATCTGGGTGGGAGTGATGTACGCACCACCCAACTGGAACGGCGTGCTGGGCAGCAGCGTGGGATAGGGCTTGTAGTTGGGCTTCCAGATGATCATGGCCAGCGTCTGCAGCAGGATCGACATGCCGATGGCAGTGATCAGGGGGGCAAGACGGGGGCTGGTGCGCAGTGGCTTGTAGGCCACCTTTTCAATCACGAAGTTGAGCGTGGCAGCGACCACGCAGGCGATGAGCGTGGCCAGCAGCAGGATGACCCAACCCGGCGCGCCGGGCATGGCAGCCTGCATCATTCCAATACAGCTCCAGCTGGTGAGGGCTCCGATCATGAGCACCTCGCCGTGGGCGAAATTGATGAGTTGAATAATGCCGTACACCATCGTGTAGCCCAAGGCTATCAAGGCGTACATGCTGCCGAGTACCAGACCGTTGATGATCTGTTGCAGCAAAATGTCCATAAGAGAAGTCCTTCGTTTGTGACGTACCCACCGCTTTGGCACCGGAATCGGTACAGCCTTGTGGGCCCGACTGCCATCTAGCAAAAAACCCGCCAGGAATGCAGCTGTGCGGGTTTGTGGACGGGATTGTAGCGAGTAGTCACAACCGCCCCAATCCAAGCCGGGCGGGGTTTTCCCTCGGGTTTTGGTCACATCAGCGCGCCACGCACTGCATAAGGAATTTTGATGCACGCAAGATAATTGATGTGCAAACTTATTACCTTGATCATGCAGAATCGGCATAAAGCAGGCTGTGCAGCACCTTAGGACTGCCGCAGGACATGCGCGGCCACCTCGCCCCGACGATCAGGTCTCGGATCAGGAGGCGGTATCTGAATCCTGAAGGCCTGGCGTGGCTGCTGCGGCATTGCGTTCGCGCAGCTCACGCAGCTTCAGGGCAATCTTGATTTCGAGACCCCGCTCCACGGGCTGGTAGAAGCCGGGCTCTGGCATGCCTTCGGGCAGGTAGCTCTCCCCTGCCGCAAAGCCACCCTCTTCGTCGTGGGCGTAGCGGTAGCCCTTGCCGTAGTCGAGCTCTTTCATCAACTTGGTGGGCGCATTGCGCAGGTGCATGGGCACCGGGCGTGTGCCATCCTGCTTGACCCAGGCCCGCGCCGCGTTGTAGGCCTTGTAGACCGCGTTGGACTTGGGCGCCACCGCCAGGTACACCACGCATTCGGCCAGCGCCAGCTCGCCCTCAGGGCTGCCCAGGCGCTCGTACACCTCGCTCGCGTCCAGTGCCAGGCGCAATGCGCGCGGGTCGGCCAGGCCCACGTCCTCGGCTGCCATGCGCACCAGCCGGCGCGCCATGTAGCGGGGGTCAGCACCGCCGTCGAGCATGCGCACCAGCCAGTACAACGCAGCGTCGGGGTCAGAGCCCCGCACCGATTTGTGCAAAGCGCTGATGGTGTCGTAGAACTGCTCGCCGCCCTTGTCGTAGCGGCGCATGCGCTCGCCAAGCACCTTGAGCAGCCAGGCATCGGTGATCTCGGAAAGCTTCTCCTGCGCAGCCGCCATGGCCAGGGTTTCGAGCGTGTTGAGCAGGCGGCGCGCGTCGCCATCGGCATAGGCCACCAGGCGGTCGATTGCTACATCTTCGATAGCGGGCAACGCATCTTCCTCCTGCGCCAGGGCCACAATCTGCTTCAAATCTTGCTCAGACAGCGGCTGCAGCACGTAGACCGCCGCTCGCGACAGCAGCGCGGAATTCACCTCAAACGAAGGGTTCTCGGTGGTGGCGCCAATGAAGGTGAACAGACCTGATTCAACGTGTGGCAAGAACGCGTCTTGCTGACTCTTGTTGAAGCGGTGCACCTCGTCCACAAACACGATGGTGCGCTGCTGCATCAACCCATCGCGCGCGGCCTGGGCCTGGTCCACCGCCTCGCGAATATCCTTGACCCCGCCCAACACGGCGCTGATGCTGATGAACTGCGCATCGAACGCATCAGCCATCAGGCGCGCAATGGTGGTCTTGCCCACTCCAGGTGGGCCCCACAGGATGCAGCTGTGCGGCCGGCCTGACTCGAAGGCCAGGCGCAGCGGCATGCCCGGGCCCAGCACGTGCTGCTGCCCAATCACCTCGCCCAGCGTGCGGGGCCGCAGACGTTCTGCCAGGGGCTGGTGGGTGGAGGGGTGTGCCGGAGAAGGGGCGGAGGCACCGCGTGCTGCCATGTTCGTATCCTGTCTACAGTACGCTGATTTTCAAGCCAATTTGGCTTCTAGCGCCCAAAAATCATGCGTTGGCAGCTATTGTTTCGAGAGCAGAACCTACTGCTTCACCACATCAGCCCCTGCCGGAGGCTTGAACTGGAACGTGCTGGCAGGCAGCGCCGCATTGGCCTGCATACCGGTAAAGCGAATCAGCGAGCGCTGGCCAAAGCTGTCCAGAATGTCCAGGGCCGCCAGCTGCTCGCCCGCAAAGCCCACACGCACGCTCTTGAGCTGGCCGTCCTTGGTCCTGGGGCTGGCCAGCACCCACTGCAGGCCATCCGCATCCGGCGAGGCCTCCAGCGTGAACTCGGCCTTCAGCGCCGACAGGTCCGGCGCGGACGCCAGCAGCGCAGCGGGCGTGCTGCCCAGCGCCTGGGACTGCGAGCGCTGCGTGACCTGGTTCAGGTCCAGGTCGTACAGCCACAAAGTCTGGCCGTCAGCCACGATGGTCTGCTCAAAAGGTTTTTTGTAGACGAACTTGAAGCGCCCGGGGCGCTGGAACTCAAAGCTGCCGCTCGATGTCTTGGTGCGCGCGGTCTGGCCGTCCTTGGGGGGCGAGGTCACAGTCTGGGTGAAGTCGGCCTTGCCCGTCTGCGTGCCCTTCATGAAGGATTCCAGGCTTTTCAGCCCGTCAGCGCTAGCCATGCTTGCCGCAGCAGCTATCAAAATTGCAGTAGCGATCTTTTTCAACAGAAACTCCTGTGGGGTAGGGTCCGGCCTTGTGGTCCGGCCGATCATTCGCTGCGGTTGGGTACCAGCACTTCACGCTGGCCGCTGGTGGTCAGGCCACTGACGAGTCCAGCCTTCTCCATGTCTTCCAGCAGCCGCGCCGAGCGGTTGTAGCCAATGCGCAGCTTGCGCTGCACGTAAGAGATGCTGGCCTTGCGGTCTTTGAGCACCACTTCGACGGCCTGGTCGTACATGGGGTCCTTCTCGCCCCCTTCGCCACCACCGCCCTCTCCTGACAGATCACCCTCGCCATCCACAGTTCCACCTTCGAGCACGCCTTCTATGTAGTCCGGCTCCCCTTGTTCCTTGAGGTAACTGACGACACGGTGTACTTCTTCGTCCGACACGAAGGCGCCATGCACCCGGATCGGCAGGCCGGTGCCGCTGGCCATGTAGAGCATGTCGCCCATGCCCAACAGCGCCTCGGCGCCCATCTGGTCAAGAATGGTGCGGCTGTCGATCTTGGAGCCCACTGAGAACGCGATGCGGGTGGGGATGTTGGCCTTGATCAGGCCGGTGATCACATCCACGCTGGGGCGCTGGGTGGCCAGGATCAGGTGGATGCCGGCCGCGCGCGCCTTTTGCGCCAGGCGGGCGATCAGTTCTTCGATCTTCTTGCCCACGACCATCATCAGGTCGGCCAGCTCGTCGATGATGACCACGATGTGCGGCAGGCGCTGCAGCGGCTCGGGCTCCTCGGGTGTGAGGCTGAAGGGGTTGTAGATGAACTCTTCCTTGGCCTTGGCCTCGTCGATCTTGGTGTTGTAGCCCGCCAGGTTGCGAACGCCCAGCTTGGACATGAGCTTGTAGCGGCGTTCCATCTCGGCCACGCACCAGTTCAGGCCATGCGCCGCCTGCTTCATGTCGGTGACCACGGGCGCCAGCAGGTGCGGAATGCCTTCGTAGACCGACATTTCCAGCATCTTGGGGTCGATCATCAACAGACGCACATCGCGCGCCTCGGCCTTGTACAGCAGCGAGAGGATCATCGCGTTGATCCCCACCGACTTGCCCGAGCCCGTGGTACCTGCCACCAGCACGTGCGGCATCTTGGCCAGGTCGGCCACCACCGGGTTGCCCACGATGTCCTTGCCCAGGCCCATGGTGAGCATGCTCTTGGCCTCGTGGTAAACCTGCGATCCCAGGATTTCGGACAGGCGGATGGACTGCCGCTTGGCGTTGGGCAGTTCCAGCGCCATGTAGTTCTTGCCGGGGATGGTCTCCACCACGCGGATCGATACGAGGCTGAGCGAGCGCGCCAGGTCCTTGGCCAGTCCCACGATCTGCGAACCCTTCACGCCCGTGGCGGGTTCGATCTCGTAGCGTGTGATCACCGGGCCGGGCATGGCCGCGACCACGCGCACTTCCACCCCAAAGTCCTTGAGTTTTTTCTCGATGAGCCGGCTGGTCATCTCCAGCGTCTCGGGGGCCACGGTTTCCTGGCGCTGCAGAGGGCCGTCAAGCAGGTCCACCAGCGGCAGCTTGCTGTCCGGCATCTCGGTGAACAGGGGCTTCTGGCGCTCTTTCACCACACGGGTGCTCTGCGGCACATCCACCAGAATCGGCTCGATGATTTGCACGGGCTCGGGGTGGTGCACCTCGCTTTCGGTGCGCTCCTCCAATACCACCACTTCGCGCTCGCGGGCCGCCTTGCGGCCCACGGCGACGTCCTTGGCCACCTCGCGTTTTGCCAGGCGCGCCTGTACCAGCGCATCAAGGCGCCCTCCGAGAAACTCCGCCACATGGCCCCACGAGAAGCGGAACACCAGCGCCGCCCCCGCCACCGCCAGCACGATCGCCAACAAGCCGGAGCCCGTAAATCCCAGCCACTTCACGCCAGCTGGCCCCACCAGGTACCCCAGCACGCCACCCGCATGCCCAGGCAGGAACGATTCAAACCGGTACAAACGCGACCATTCCAGCGCCGTGCTGGAACACATCAGCACCACCAGTCCACCCCAGAACGTGGCCCGGCGCACCAGAGGGCTGGCGGCGCCTGCCACCACTTCGCCTCCGCGCATCCAGCGCGCCAGCGACGACAGCCAGGCCCGCACGCCAGCCGCCACGCACCACCACACTGAAAACCCCAGCGCAAAGTAGCTGCCATCGGCCAGCCAGGCGCCAAAGCGCCCCGCCCAGTTAGCAACGGAGCGCGCGTCGCGGGCACCCGAGGTGGACCAGGCCGCATCCTGTGCCGAATAGCTGACCAGCGCCAGCAGCCAGAAAACCAGGGCCAGCAAGCCCACCACCAGGGCAATTTCGTGGCCAAAACGGGCGGCGCCCGTGCGGGGCGGCGACTTGGCCGCCGCCGATGCATTCAGGGTATTGAGGGAATAGGTCATAAACGTGCGGGGTGAGCTTACCCCATGCGTTGCGCTGGGCGCACCACCCGGCGCAGGGTCCGCCCCCCGGATTTCAGCCCAGCGCGTTCAGCCGGTCCTTGAGCAGGGTAGCCCCGCTGGGCAGCGCCTCGATGAAGCCGCGCTCCTCCAGGTCTTTCATCACGCGGCTGACCATTTCGCGGGAAGCTCCCACCATCTTGGCCAGGTCCTGGCGGGAGATTTTGTCCTTGATCAGCAGCTGCCCCTGCGCATCGGGCACCGCAAAGTCCAGCAAGGCATGGGCCACACGGCCGTACACATCCAGTAACGCGAGTGACTCAATCTTGCGATCTGCATGGCGCAGCCGCTTGACCAGCCCGCGCATCACCACCAGCGACATGGACGCGTTCTCGGTCAGGCAACGTGCAAACTCCGCGCGCCCCAGCATCAGCACGTCGGTCTGCACCTCGGCACGCACCGTGGCCGAGTGGGGTTCGTTGTCGATGATGCTCATCTCGCCCAGGTAGTCGCCCTGGGCGAGGGTGGCCAGAATCACCTCACGCCCCCGGCTGTCCGAGGTCATGACCCGAGCGCGCCCTGTGAGCAAGATGAACAGGGCATTGGACTTTTGCCCCTGCTCCACCAGCGCCTCGCCCCGCTTGAAGCGGCGTTTGATCACTGCGCCGCTGATCACCTCGGCCTGCGCCACCGTCAGCAGCGAAAACAAAGGTACCCGGCGCAGCAGGTCGAGGTTGGACAACATCGTGGACATGCAAACATCTCCTTTCAGGGGTGCGACCCAACCGGAGCCGCAACGGGTTATCAATGGGTTCTTACAATCACCGTGATTGAAAACGGGGCCACTCTCGCGAGCGGACGCCGGTTGATACTCGGCGGCTCAACCCCCAGCTTTCCCAACAGCGCCCCATGTAGCGGGCGCAAAACACAGGCTTTTACCATGTCCACCACCCAACACGCGAAAGTTCTGATCCTCGGCTCGGGCCCTGCGGGCTACACCGCAGCGGTTTATGCCGCCCGTGCCAACCTGAACCCGGTGCTGATCACCGGCATGGCCCAGGGTGGCCAGCTGATGACCACCACCGAGGTGGACAACTGGCCTGCCGACGTGCACGGCGTGCAGGGACCGGAGCTGATGCAGCGTTTTCTGGAACACGCAGAGCGCTTCAAGACCCAGATCATCTTCGACCACATCAACAAGGTCGATTTCAGCAAGCGGCCCTTCACACTCACCGGCGACAGCGGTACCTACACCTGCGACGCATTGATTCTGGCCACTGGCGCATCGGCCAAATACCTGGGCCTGCCTTCGGAAGAAGCCTTCATGGGCAAGGGCGTGTCCGGCTGCGCGACCTGTGACGGCTTCTTCTACCGCGAGCAGGATGTCTGCGTGGTCGGTGGCGGCAATACGGCGGTGGAGGAAGCGCTGTACCTGTCGAACATCGCCCGCAAGGTCACCCTGGTGCACCGCCGCGACAAGTTCAAGGCCGAACCCATTCTGGTGGACAAGCTCAACGAGAAAGTGGCAGCGGGCAAAATCGAGCTCAAGCTGTTCCACACTCTGGACGAGGTGCTGGGCGACAACACGGGCGTGACCGGTATCCGCATCAAGAGCACGAAAGACGGCAGCACGGAAGACATCAAGCTGCAAGGTTGCTTCATCGCCATCGGCCACGCGCCCAACACCGAGATCTTCCAGGGCCAGCTGGAGATGGAAAACGGCTACATCATCACCCAGGGTGGGCTGAAGGGCTTTGCCACACAGACCAGCGTGCCCGGCGTGTTTGCCGCAGGCGATGTGCAGGACCATGTGTACCGTCAGGCCATCACCAGCGCGGGCACCGGCTGCATGGCCGCGCTGGACGCCCAGCGCTTCCTCGAACAAGAGTCTTGATGAAAAAATGAGCTGCAGGTTATAATCTGGGGCTTTGCTGAATTCGGCCCGTTTTTGCGGTCCTCCGAAACAGGCAAATCGGGTTACCGCCACCCTTTCTGGCGAGGTGAGGCCGCAAGCCAACCTGGGCACACAGCCCAGGGCTCAGCGAACGGCCGTTAATCAGTATCGGAGTGTCCTCATGGCACGCGTCTGCGACGTAACGGGCAAGAAGCCCATGACGGGGAACAATGTTTCCCACGCCAACAACAAAACCAAGCGCCGGTTCCTGCCGAACCTGCAATACCGCCGTTTCTGGGTCGAGACCGAAAACCGTTGGGTGCGCCTGCGTGTTTCGAGCGCTGCCCTGCGTTTGATCGACAAGAACGGTATCGACTCGGTGCTCGCAGACCTGCGTGCCCGTGGCCAGGCTTAAGGAGTAGCACCATGGCAAGCAAAGGCGGACGCGACAAGATCAAGCTGGAATCCACTGCGGGTACCGGTCACTTCTACACCACGACCAAGAACAAGAAGACCATGCCCGAGAAGATGCTGATCATGAAATTTGATCCCAAGGCTCGCAAGCATGTGGAATACAAGGAAATGAAGCTGAAGTAATTCAGTCTCTTTCTTGCCATCCCAAAGGCCGCCCGGCATTCAGCCCGGCGGCTTTTTTCATGGCTGCAATCCACGCAGCCCGATGACTACAGCACCGCCTCCCGCCATCGACGACTTGTTCCCCACCAACTTCGAGAGCCAGCAGGTCCACAGCCAACAAAAAACCGCTGAGGGCACAAAGCCCTGCAGCGGTTTATGGGGAGGTGCGCCGGGGTCAGTGGCCCGACCGACAGCGCCACCAAGGCATTACATCAGGCCCGTGCAGCGCGCAGACTGATGGAGAACTCGCGCAGAGTGGCAATACCGCTCTCCTCGGCGCGGCGGCACCAGGCCTGCAAGTCGGCAGTGAGTTGCTCACGGGATTGCGAGGTGTTGAGCCACAGCTGACGCAGTTCTTCGCGCATGGTCACCATCTTGTCCAGGGCCGGATGCGCAGCGCGGGCCTGGGCCAGCTGGGGCAAGGCCCCCGCCGGCACCTTCTCGGCATCGCGATGCAGCCAGCGCTTGGCGGCCTTGAGCACCGATACATCGGCCTGACGGGCCTGCAGCGCGGCAATCTCATCCTTGCACGCCTTGCGCACACCGCGCGCATAGCCCGCCATCACTTCATAGCGGTTGGCGATCAAGGCCTCCAGCGTCTTTTCATCAGCCACCGGCTTGACATCGCCCAGTTGCAACTTGGGTGGCACCTTCTTCACGGTAGCCCAGCCGATTTTCTTCATGAGGCTGATGTACACCCAGCCAATGTCAAATTCATACGGCTTGACCGAGAACTTGGCCGACGTGGGGTAGGTGTGGTGGTTGTTGTGCAGCTCTTCGCCGCCAATGATGATGCCCCAGGGCGACAGGTTGGTGCTGGCATCCTGCGCCTCAAAGTTGCGGTAGCCCCAGTAGTGGCCCACACCATTGACCACCCCTGCTGCCCAGAAGGGAATCCAAAGCATCTGCACCGCCCACACCGCAGCGCCCAGGGCGCCGAACAGGGCCAGGTTCAGGATGAGCATGAGGCCCACGCCCTGCCAGCCGTAGCGGGTGTACACATTGCGCTCCATCCAGTCATCGGGCGTGCCGTGACCGAACTTCTTGATGGTTTCCATGTTCTTGGACTCGGCGCGGTACAGCTCGGCGCCGCGCCACATCACCGTGTCCAGCCCGCGGGTCTGGGGGCTGTGGGGGTCATCCACGGTTTCACACTTGGCGTGGTGCTTGCGGTGGATGGCCACCCATTCCTTGGTCACCATGCCGGTACCAATCCACAGCCAGAAGCGGAAGAAATGCGAGGGGATGGCATGCAGGTCCAGCGCGCGGTGTGCCTGCGCGCGGTGCAGGAAGATCGTGACCGCCGCGATCGTGATGTGGGTCGTGGCAAGGGTGTACAACACGATCTGCCACCAGGACAGGTTCCACAACCCATTTCCCAGCCAGTCGATGGCGGCGTTCAGTACAGCCCAGTCGGGTAACAGCATATTCACAAAAACCTTACTACAGAGAACCCGCTCACCAACGAAACAGGTCATTAATTTTAGAGGGCCCGTTTCTGAACGGATCAGGGGAATCCACAGTATTTACGCTGGTTTAGGGAGTTTAGAGCCCTGCCTCCAGCGTTTCAGTCCTTTTTGGCCCAGATGGCGGCAAAAAACCCGTCGGTCTGATGCAGATGGGGCCATAAGCGCAAATAACCACTGCCCGATGCACCCCCGCTGCACAAACCCTTGGCCCCCTCGACCTTGAGCTGCTCCAGCAGTTCACCAGCATCCAGCAGCTGGAAGTCGGGGTGTGTTGCGCTGAAGGCCTCGGCAATGGCCTCGTTTTCTTGCGGCAGGATGCTGCAGGTGGCATACACCAGACGGCCGCCCGGCTTGAGCAGGCGGGCTGCGCTGTCCAGGATGGCCGTCTGCTTGGCCACCAGCTCCTCGATGGCCTTGGGCGACTGGCGCCATTTGAGGTCGGGGTTGCGCCGCAGGGTGCCCAGGCCCGAGCAAGGCGCGTCCACGAGGACGCGGTCGATCTTGCCTGCCAGGCGCTTGACGCGGTCGTCGCGCTCGTGGGCGATGGCGGCGGGGTGCACGTTCGACAGGCCGCTGCGGGCCAGGCGCGGTTTGAGCGCATCCAGGCGGTGAGCTGACACGTCAAAGGCGTACAGCCGCCCAGTGCTGCGCATGCTCGCGCCAATGGCCAGCGTCTTGCCCCCCGCGCCAGCGCAGAAGTCCACCACCATCTCGCCACGCTTGGCGTCGAGCAGCAGGGCCAGCAACTGTGAGCCCTCGTCCTGTACCTCGATGGCGCCCCGCGTGAAGGCATCGAGCTTGGTCAGCGCGGGCTTGTCGTCAATGCGCAGGCCCCAGGGTGAATACGGTGTGGGATGCGCCTTGATGCCAGCTTTGGCCAACTCCTTTTGCACATCGGCGCGCTTGTCCTTGAGGGTATTGACGCGCAAATCCAGGGGGGCGCTCTGGGCCAGACTTTCCACCAGCGGCCAGAAGCCATCGCCCAGCTGGTCCTTCAGGGGCTTGACCATCCATTCGGGCAGGTTGTGGCGATGGCGCTCCATCAGGTCATCGACCGTGACCGCATCGCACTGGTCCAGCCAGTTTTTCTCCTGGTCGGTCAACGCACTCTTGAGGAAATCGCGCGGGCCATAGAAACCCAGGATGGCCAGGCGGCGCTCCTTGGGACCCGAGCCTGACGGGGCCATGTGGTCAAACAGGAGCTTCTTGCGCAGAACGGTGTAAACCGTTTCAGCCAGCGTGGCGCGCTCGCGCGGCCCCAGGCCCCGGTTGTCGCGGAAGAAACGCGACACCACCGCGTCGGCGGGGTGTTCAAACGTGAGGGTGAGCCTGACCAGTTCGGCGCAGGCGTCGAGAAGAACTTTGGGATGCATCCTGCGATTGTCCCATTCCCTGCCAACCTGGCGACATCGCCCCCACCCGCCCAGTGCGGGAGCCAAACCTCAACGGCCAAGTCGCTCCATGCACGGCTTGGGCGTCAACGGGTATAGATCGGCTCGAACGCTGAGCGCTCGATCTGCTGCAGCGTCGGTGACTCGCCCGCCCACAGCACCAGCGCCGGCCCCGGCAGACTCAGGTTGCGCTCCAGCGCGCGGCACAGGTGATAGCGGCTTTCATCGTCCATGCCCGGCAGCTCGACAAACACCAGGTAGGCCCTGCGCTGGGGGTACTCGCGCAGGTTCTTGCGCACCAGCCAGCAGCGGGCCAGAGGAGCGCAGCGGGCCAGTTCGGACTGCAGCTCGGCCAGCTCGAAGGAGCTGAGGTCGTGCCGCACGATCTGGCTGAAGAACGAGGTGCCCGACAGCTCTTCCCAGGCCCGCTCTTCGGATTCTTGCGCGCGTTCCAGCCGCTTGCGCCACTGCTTGAAGGCGGCTGCATCGTGGTCCAGCCCCAGGCGTGGGGTCTCCAGCTCGGCCAATGCCGTGCGCGCGGCCCAGTAGCGGTCGCTGCTGCCTGTTTCCCACAACCGGTGCAGCAGCTGGAGCTTGCCCTCCCGATCATCGTCCGCCAGGCAAGGCACCAGTCCACGCAGCGCAGCGGGGTATTCGGGGCTGCGCTGCAATGCCAGCTCGTACAGGGCGCGCACATCGGCATGCGGATCCAGGTGGCGCTTGAGGCGGGCCAGTTCCACCAGGTCGGCCGCACTGCTCTGTGCCGTCGATGCCCCCAGGGCCTCGGCGCGTGCGCGCACGCGCCCCAGCCAGGCGTGGTGCTGCTTCCATTCGCTGGCATTGTCGCGGCACCACTGCTTGTCGAAATGGGCCACCCAGCGCTTGGCATCCGGCCCCAACAGGGCCAAAGCGTTGCCGCGCGACCAGTCGGGCAGCGTGGGCGTGGCATCCAGTGCCTCAATGCGGTCGCGCAGGCCGGGGTGGGTGTCGTCCAGATTGCTCAGGCGCTTGAGCGCCTGGCGCAAGGCGTCGTTGGCAAAGGCTGCGTCGGGGGCCTTGGCCAGGGCACGGCGCATGCTGCGATAGGGGCCCACCGGCAATGGATTGCCCGCCGCTGCACACCAGTGGCTGCCCCAGAACTCTGCCTGCAGCCACGCGCCCCGGATCTCGATCTCGGCGAGGGCCGCAGCGGTCACGTCGCGGCCCAGCAGCTTGCCAGCGATCCGGTCGGCTTCGTATTCATCCTGGCGGGCCAGCGCAAAGGTCTTGGCAGAGAAACGAGGAAAGTACCAGCGCATGAACAGCTGGGTGGCGGCAGCGACCGGGCCTTCATCGTCGGCCAGGCTGTGGTTCAGGCGCATCCACGACAGGCGCGTGCGGTAGATCCAAGCCGCAAAGCGGCCATGGTCGCCCCGCAGGTGGCCATACTCGTGCGCCAGCACCGCCAGGAACCGCGGCCGGTCAAGTGCCATCAACAGGGGCAGGCCAATGCTCAGGTGATTGACGGCGCCGCCCAGCAGCCCAAAACGCGGCAGTTGCTGGATGCTGGCATTGAACTCGTCGGTCAGCGTGACCTTGTGGATGGGGGGGCCCTTGATCTTGCGGCGGATGCGCGCCAGCGCTTCAAACAGGTCGGGGGCATCCAGCGCTGTGATCTCCACGCCCTGGGGCTCATCAAACCGCACCCACAGCGCACGCAGGCTCACCCACAGCAGACCTCCGGCACCCAGCAGGGCCCACAGCATCGCGAAACGAAAGCGCCCCTGCAGCAACTGGGGCACCACCCACAGCAAAATACCCACGGCCAGTGCCATACACCCCAGCACCCATGCATAACCCAGGGCGGCAAACGCAGCCACACTGCGGCGGTATGCGCGACTGTTCTCGGCGCTGGCATGCTCGCTCATGCGCACCATGTGCACAAAATCTGCCTGATCCACGGGCGTCCCTCACTCTGGTTGATTTTTTTCAGCCGCCATCCTAACCATTCACGCCACCGCAACACCATGACCGACGACGACCTGCCCGAGCTCATCCGCACGCCACCCGGCCTGTACCGCCACTACAAGGGCATGCTCTATGAAGTGATCGACACCGTGCGCCACAGCGAGACGCTGGAGCCCATGACGCTGTACCGCGCGCTGTATGGCCAGCGCGGCCTGTGGGTGCGACCAGCCGCCATGTTTGAGGAGCAAGTGCTCATCGATGGCGTGCTGCGCCCCCGGTTTGAAAAATGGGAGGGCGAAGCTCCCGCCGCCTGAGCCCTACTGATATCCGGCGACAGCGCGCGGAAACACTGCGGCCACCACCAGCCCACCGCCCGGTGCATTGCGAAGGGCCAGTTGGCCACCGTGGCGCCGCACGATGTCGCTGGCGATGGTGAGCCCCAGCCCCGCCCCGCCGCTCTGGCGATTGCGCGAGGCCTCCACACGGTAGAAGGGCTCCAAGACCCGGTCCAGCTCCTCGGGCGGCAGGCCCGGGCCGTGGTCACGCACCTCGATGGTCAGGGCGTCTGCCGCGTCGTGCAGCGTGACCTCGGCGCTGCCGCCGTAGCGCACGGCATTTCCCACCAGGTTGTCCAGGCAACGCCGCATTGCCACGGCCTGCACGCGCAAAGGGGCAGCCTGCCCCGCCACGGTGACGGCGTGGCCCATCGCCACCTGGTCGTCCGCCATGCTGTCCACCAGGGCCTGCACATCCAGATGCACCCAAGCCTCCGCACCCGCCACGCCGCGCAGGTAATCCAGCGTGGAGGCAATCATGGCGTCCATTTCGGCAATGTCGCGCCGAAACAGCTGCTGCGCCTGGGCGTCGCCCAGGCTTTCGGTGCGCAGCCGCAGCCGCGTCAGGGGCGTGCGCAAATCGTGCGACACGGCCGCCACAAAGCGGTCGCGCTCGGCCAGTTGCTGACGGATGCGCGCCTGCATCTGGTTGAACACACGGCTGGCGTCGCGGCATTCCAGCGTGCCGTCCTCGGGCAACGGGGTGCGGTGGATGTCGCGCCCCAGCTCCTGTGCGGCCGTGGCCAGCCGGCGCATGGGGCGCGACAGCCAGCGCGCAGCCCACCAAGCTGCAGCAACCAATGCGGCCAGGCGCACACTGATGTCCAGCAGCAGGCCCAGCTGCAGCGAGGGAGGTGCGTTCCACAAGCCCGGTGCGGGCCCCGGCGGCGGCAATTGGCGCCCATCGGCCGCCAATGCGTGCGGCGGCGGGCCGGGCGGGTGGCCTGGATGGGCAGGGCGCAGCTCGAACATCAGCGTCAGCGCCAGCACATGGCTCACGATGACGGCGGCGATGAGCAGCAGGGCGAGCCGGCCAAACAGGGTGTCAGGCATGCAGCGCTGGACTGCAGCGCGCAGCTGCGATTGTGTGGGCGTCAGTGGGGCCACCCTACCTGCCCTTGCAGCGACTGCACGTTGAACAGATACCCGGCACCGCGCACGGTGCGGATCATGGAAGGCGACCGCGGGTCGTCCGCAAGCTTGCTGCGCAGGCGTGACACCAGCAGGTCGATGCTTCGCTCGAATGCATCCATGGCCCGGCCGCGGGCCTGCTCCATGAGCTGGTCGCGGCTGAAAACGCGGCGCGGCATGCGCAAAAAGGTGCACAGCAAACGGAACTCGGCATTCGACAAGGGCACCACCATGCCCCCGGGCGACACCAGATGCCGCTCCAGGCTGTGCAGCGTCCAGCCATCAAACCGCACCACTTCATCAGGCCCTTGCCGCACAGGTGCCTCGGCGCCGCGCGTGCGGCGCAGCACGGTCTGGATGCGGGCTACCAGCTCACGCGGCTCGAAGGGTTTGCCCATGTAATCGTCCGCGCCCATCTCCAGCCCCAGCACGCAGTCATACGGGTTGGCGCGCGCAGTGAGCATGATGATGGGCACCCGCGAGCGCTCACGCAGCTCCCTTGCCAGCGTGATCCCGTCGGTGCCGGGCAGCATCACATCCAGCACCACCAGGCCGATGGGCTGGGCGGCCATCTGGGCGCGCATCGTCTGCGCGTCACAGGCCGCGTGGGCGACATAGCCAAAGCGGGTCAGGTAGTCGGTGAGGAGTGTGGTGATCTCGACATCGTCGTCCACCACCAGGATGTGTTGCATGGGCAGGCACAGGCACAAAAGAACGCACCAAGTTTAGGGAGGCTGCGCACCCTGCGCGGGGCAATCTGGCGGGCCTTTGCCCCCCTGTTCATGCCTTGCATCTGCTCTTTGTATCGGCCTTGGTACAAAGCGGACAAACCCTGGAGACACGCGCACCCAAGAATGGGATCGGGCCATGGCTGAGGGCTTCCGCAGTGGAGGGCCCGGCACCGGTCCACCTTTGGAACGAAAGGAACAACGATGACGACCATCAGTAGCGTCAGCAGTGCCTGGTCCAGTGCGAGCGTGCAGCGGGCATCGCGCCCGGGGCCTTCGCCGGAGCGGCTGCTGTCCAAGATCGATACCGACGGTAGCGGCGGCGTGAGCGACACCGAATTGCAGGGCCTGCTGGACGACGTGGCGAAGAAAACCGGCGTCAGCAGCCAGACCAGCGCGGCCGACCTGGTGAAGCAATACGACGCCAACGGCGACGGCAGCCTGAACGCCGACGAGCTGGGCAAGACTCTGCAAAGCGTGCTGCCACCGCCTCCTTCCACCATGGCGTTTGCCCAATCGCGCGGTGGCGAAGGCAGCAGTTCGGCCACCAGCGCCACCGGCCAGGCGGGTGACGACCTGTTTGGCAAAGTGGACAGCGACGGCGATGGCGCCGTGAGCAAGACCGAGCTGCAGGCCCTGCTGAAGGCCATGTCCGGCGGCACCGCCAGCCAGACCGGCGTGAGCAGCGACGACGTGTTCAGCCAGCTGGATACCGATGGTGATGGCAGCCTGACGCAGGCCGAGTTCGATGCGGGTCGCCCCTCGGGCCCCGGCGCGGGTGCCGATGGCATGCAGGCCATGGGCGGCATGCCGCCGCCTCCGGGTGGTCCGAGGGGTGCAGGTGGCGCTGGCGCCGCATCCGACAGCAGCTCGGCGACCAGCTACGACCCCCTGGACACCAACGAGGATGGCGTGGTCTCGGCCGCCGAGCGCCTGGCGGGCGGAACCAGTACAGCCGAGCAGGACGCCATCACCTCGCTGTTCAACGCCATCGACACCGACGGCGATGCCAGCATCAGCGCCAGCGAGTCGCAGGCGTTCATCGACCAGCTGACCAGTCAGGTGCAGTCCACCACCAGCACCAGCACCGAGTCCACCGGCCGCAACGACCTGGCGCGGCTGGCCGACTTTGCGCGGCAGCAGTACGAACGCACCGCCAGCGACTGGCGCACGGCGTCGAACACCAGCAGTCTGAGCGCCGTGGCCTGACAAGGTGTGAACGATCCGGCGGCGCCCTCCGGGCACCCCTGATTTCTGGCCGCACAGTGCGATTCGCCCGTCAGTTGACGAGCTGTGCGAGCCAGAAACCGGCCCCGGGGCTGGTGGGTGGGTCCTGGGACACGAAATCTGATCCAAATCGGCCAGATGCGCTAGTGCATCATGCCTTGATAGCTATAAATTTAGTAGCGCCAACCCTGTCAACGTGGGAGCGGTGGGCACCCCACGCGCCCGGCCTGCCTCGCCCCGACCTCACCCCCCTACAGGGAGCGCACCAGCGCCCGCACGGCGCGGGGGTAGATCACATGCTCCTGGGTCAGCACCCGGGCGGCCAGCGTCTCGGCGGTGTCGCCCGGCAGCACCGGCACCACGGCCTGGTCCAGGATGGGGCCCACATCCAGCTCGGCCGTCACCTGGTGCACCGTCACGCCCGCAAACTTGCAGCCCGCGTCGATGGCGCGCTGGTGCGTGTGCAGCCCGGTAAAGGCCGGCAACAGCGAAGGGTGGATATTGATGAGCCGCCCGGCGTAGTGCGCCACAAACCCTGGCGTCAGGATGCGCATGAACCCCGCCAGCACCACCAGGGCAGGCTGGTGGCGGTCGATGGTGGCCGCCAGCTCGGCATCAAAAGCCTCGCGGCTGGCAAAGGCCTTGTGGTCCAGCGCCTCGGCGGCGATGCCCTGCTCGCGCGCAAACACCAGCCCGGCGGCGTCCGGCTTGTTGCTGATGACGGCCGCCACGCGGGCGCCGTAGCGCTGCTCCCAGCGCTCCTGCTGTGCCGTGCGGACGATGGTGGCCATGTTGGAGCCGCCGCCAGAGATCAGAATGACGATGTTCTTCATAAATTGCCCCGGATTATCCCAGCCATGCCTTTTGATCCTGCGACCCGCCCCCTTACCCCCAACGAAGCCCGCGTGCTCGCCACCCTGATGGAAAAGGCGCGCACCGTGCCCGACAGCTACCCCATGTCGCTCAACGGCCTGGTCACCGGCTGCAACCAGAAAACCAGCCGCGACCCGGTGATGAACCTCAGCGACGCCGAGGCGCAGGAGGCGCTGGATTCGCTCAAACTGCTGACGCTGGCGTTTGAGAGCAGCGGCAACCGCACCACACGCTGGGAGCACAACTTTCAACGTGGCGTGGGCGTGCCCGAGCAGTCGGCCGTGCTGCTGGGCCTGCTCATGCTACGCGGCCCACAGACGGCGGGTGAGCTGCGCATCAACGCTGAGCGCTGGTACCGGTTTGCGGACATTTCGTCGGTCGAGGCCTTTCTGGACGAGTTGCAGGAGCGCAGTGCCGAAAAGGGTGGCCCGCTGGTCGTGCAGCTGCCCCGCGCTCCCGGCGCGCGCGAGCAACGCTGGGCGCATTTGATGTGCGGGCCGGTGGACACCACCGCCAGCCATGCGCCCGCAGGCAGTGCGGGCGCCAGCCCATCGCCTGCGCTGCAGGCCCGCGTGGACGCCCTGGAGGCCGAAGTGGCAAGCCTGCGCAACACCGTGCAGCGCCTGTGCGCCGAGCTGGGCATTTCCCCTGACTTCAGTCCAATGTCGCCACCCGGACAGGAATAAAACGAACGACCGTGCTACAAATGCAGTATCACTAGGAGACGCACCGCATGGATCTCGCATTCACCCCCGAAGAGCAGGCCTTTCGCGAAGAGATTCGCGCTTGGGTTCACGCCAATCTGCCCAAAGAAATCTCCCACAAGGTCCACAACGCCTTGCGCCTGACCCGCGAGGACATGCAGGGCTGGGCCAAGATTCTGGGCAAAAAAGGCTGGCTGGGCTTTGGCTGGCCCAAAGAGTTTGGCGGCCCGGGCTGGACGGCCGTGCAAAAGCACCTGTTTGAAGAAGAGTGTGCGCTGGCCGGTGCGCCCCGCATCATCCCCTTCGGCCCCGTGATGGTGGCCCCGGTGATCATGGCGTTTGGCAACGCCGAGCAGCAAAAGCGCTTTTTGCCCGGGATCGCCAGCGGCGAAGTGTGGTGGAGCCAGGGCTACAGCGAACCCGGTTCGGGCTCGGACCTGGCCAGCGTCAAGACCCGCGCCGAGCGCGTGGGCGACAAATACATCGTCAACGGCCAAAAGACCTGGACCACCCTGGGCCAGCATGGCGACTGGATGTTCAACCTGGTGCGCACCAGCACCGAGGGCAAGCCCCAGACCGGCATCTCCTTCCTGCTGCTGGACATGAAGTCCAAGGGCGTGACCGTGCGCCCCATCAAGCTGCTGGACGGCGAATGCGAGGTGAACGAAGTGTTCTTCGACAACGTCGAAGTGCCCGCCGAAAACCTGATCGGCGAAGAGAACAAGGGCTGGACCTACGCCAAGCACCTGCTGAGCCACGAACGCACCAACATCGCCGACGTGAACCGCAGCAAGCGCGAACTTGAGCGCTTGAAGCGCATCGCCAAGACCGAAGGCGTGTGGGATGACCTGCGCTTCCGGGACCAGATCGCACTGCTTGAAGTGGACATCGTCGCGCTGGAAATGCTGGTGCTGCGCGTGCTGTCCGCCGAGAAGTCGGGCAAGAACTCGCTCGACATCGCGGGTCTGCTCAAGATCAAGGGCAGCGAGATCCAGCAGCGCTACGCCGAGCTGATGATGCTGGCCGCCGGCCCCTTTGCCATGCCCTTCATCGAAGAGGCCATGGAGGCGGGCTGGCAGGGCAACTTCCCCGGCGGCGTCACCGCCAACGCGCCGCTGGCGTCCACCTACTTCAACCTGCGCAAGACGACCATCTACGGTGGCTCCAACGAAGTGCAGCGCAACATCGTCGCGCAGACCGTTCTGGGCTGACGCCCAGTACGGTCCGCGCCTTGCGCGACAGGACTGCTCCCCCGTGCCCCCTCCGGGAGGGGGTTCCCGATAGAGCTTCGCTGGTTGTTGAGGGCGCCATGGCGCCACAACCGGCACAAGGAGAGACAAATGGATTTCGATTTTTCTGACGACCAGGAACAACTGCGCGACGCCGTGCGCAAGTGGGTGGACAAGGGCTACACGTTTGAGCGCCGCCGCGCTGCCGTGGCCGCAGGCGGTTTTGACCGCGCCGCCTGGGGCGAACTGGCCGAGCTGGGCCTGACCGCCCTCACCGTGCCCGAAGCGCACGACGGCATGGGCCAGGGCGCCATTGATGCGATGGTCGTGGCCGAAGAACTGGGCCGCGGCATTGTGCTGGAGCCGATTGCCCAAGCCTTCATTGCCAGCAGCGTGCTGTCGCACTACGCACCGGCCGACGTACAAGGCGCCTGGCTGCCCCGCGTGGCCAGCGGCGAAGCCCTGGTGGTGCTGGCCCAGCAGGAGCGCAAGGCGCGCTACCGCCTGGACGTTTGCGATGCAAAAGCGGTCAAAGCGCAATCAGGATATGCGGTAACAGCTATCAAAAGCGTAGTGCCCGCTGGCGACAAGGCCGACGCCTTCATCGTGCCTGCGCAACTCGACGGCAAGATCGCCCTCTTCCTGGTCGAGCGCACGGCGAGCGGCGTGACCACGCAGGGCTACGTCACGCAAGATGGCAGCCGCGCCGCCGAAGTGCAGCTGGCCAACGCCCCCGCCACGCTCATTACCACCGACGGCCTGGCCGCGCTGGAACTGGCCGTGGACACCGGCATTGCCGCCGCCTGCGCCGAAGCCGTGGGCGTGATGGACAAGACCGTGGCCATCACGGTCGAATACATGAACCAGCGCAAGCAGTTTGGCGTGTTCATTGCCAGCTTCCAGGCACTGCGCCACCGCGTGGCCGACATGAAGATGCAGCTGGAGCTGGCCCGATCAATGAGCTACTACGCCAGCCTCAAGCTCGGCGCCCCCGCTGCCGAACGCCGCGCCGCCATGGCGCGTGCCAAGGTGCAACTGGGCCAATCGATGCGTTTTGTGGGCCAGCAGGCTGTGCAACTGCATGGCGGCATCGGCGTGACGGACGAATACATCGTGAGCCACTATTTCAAGAAGCTCACGCAGCTGGAAGTGACTTTTGGCGACACGCTGCACCATCTGGGTGAAGTGTCTGCCCGCATGCAGGACACCGCAGGCGTGTTCGCCTGACGGTCGCTGACGCAGGCGCGTCACAGCCATCAACGATGCTCGTGGATTCACAGGTCCACGGGCATTTTTTCTTTCTGGAGACAGCTTCATGAACAACACACTCTGGCTGCAACGCCGATCTCTCCTGCTGGCCTCCGCTGCGGCAGTCACCCTGGCCCTGGCTGGTTGCGCCACCCAGAGCCCCAGCTTGGCCGATGCCCCGCCCATCGTCTTTGTGCACGGCAACGGCGATACCGCTGCGCTGTGGCAAACCACCGTGTGGCGGTTCGAATCCAACGGCTGGCCCCGCGAGCGCCTGCACGCCATTGACGTGCCTTACCCCCTATCGCGCGATGAGGACGCCAAGCCCCAGCCGGGCCGCACCTCGGCCGCAGAGCACATGGCCTACCTCAAGGCCGAAGTGGACAAGGTGCTCAAAGCCACAGGCGCCCGCCAGGTCGTGCTGGTCGGCAACTCGCGCGGCGGCAATGCCATCCGCAACTACATCTACAACGGGGGCGGCGACAAGACGGTGAGCCACGCAATCCTCGGCGGCACACCCAACCACGGCGTGTGGGCGATACCGGGGTTCCGAGAAGGCAACGAGTTCTCGGGCACAGGCCCCTTCCTCAAAGCGCTGAATGCCCCCAAGAACGCTGCGGGCGACGAAGTGAGCGGCCCGGTGAAATGGCTGACCATCCGCTCGGACAACAACGACAAGTTCGCCCAGCCCGACGGCCTGTGGATCGGCCAGAAAGGCACGCCCACCAACGTGACCGCCGCAGGGCCCGAGCTCAAGGGCGCTACCAACGTGGTGATCCCGCGCATCGACCACCGCGAGACTTCGTACTCCCCCGCTGCGTTTGAAGCCACCTACCGCTTCATCACCGGCAAGGCCCCCGCACGCACCGAGATCGCCGCGGAAAAATCCGTAGTGCTCAACGGCAAGGTCACGGGCCTGGGGGTGGACTCTGCCGACCCCAAGACCGGCAACTTCAGCAACAACCTGCCCCTGGCGGGTGCCCAGCTGGAGGTGTACGCCACCGACTCCGCCACTGGTGCTCGCACGGGCAACCCGCTGCTGCGAAAGACAGTGGGTGCAGATGGCCAATGGGGTCCGTTGGTGGTTGCACCCGGCGCACCCATCGAGTTCGTAATCACCGCACCTGGATATGCCACCACCCACATCTACCGCAGCGGCTTTCCGCGCAGTAGTGACCTCATCCATCTGCGCGCAGAACGCATGGCCGATGCCGACAAGGGCGCCGAGAGCGTCGTGACCTTGACCCGCCCGCGCGGCTACCTGGACCCGGCGCGCGACAAGATGCTGCTTGATGGTGCAGTGCCTGCGGGCGTGCCCGCTGGCGCCGGCGCTGGCGTGGCATCTGCCAAGTTCAAGCCTGCGGGGGGCGTACGCAGTATTGCGGGTGAATTCAATGGCGAACGCGTGGTGGGACAGACCTGGCCCGCTGCCAGCGGCCACCTGGTGTTCCTCGAACTGACTTACTAAAGGAATAGGCGCTGCACCGTGTCTTTGCACCGTGTAGCACGCCCCCAAGAGCGGTCAAGACTGCCCCGATGGCTAGGCGCTCCGTCGCAGACAGTACTGAAAGTACGGCAGGACGGAGCAACGACGCCAGCGGGGTCGTATCAGCCGCTCTACGCCAAAAGACGCGAGGACTTGGGGACGTGGGCCATCAGGAACTCCATCTGATCGGCCAGGATGCGCCGGTTGCGCAAGATGAAGTCTTCCCACAGACTGGGTACATAGGGCGCATACAGCAGCGGCATGTGCGCCTGCTCTGGCGTGCGGGGGCCCTTGCGGTGGTTGCAGGGGCGGCAGGCCGTGACCACGTTCATCCAGTGGTCCTGGCCGTTGCGGGCGAAGGGCACGATGTGTTCGCGCGTCAGGTCTTCTTCGTGAAAGTGCCCGCCGCAGTAGGCACACACATTGCGGTCGCGGGCAAAGAGCTTGCTGTTGGTCAGGCTGGGCTTGAGCTCGAACGGATTGATGCTGGGCACGCCCTTGGTGCCGATGATGCTGTTGATGGCGATCACCGATTGCTCACCCGAGATGGCGTTGTGCCCGCCCCGGAACCGGGCAATCTGGGCACCAGACTCCCAGCGCACTTCCCCGGCGGCGTAATGAATGACCGCCTGCTCCAGCGAAATCCACGATTGGGGCAGCCCTTGGGCTGACAGCTTCAAGACCTTCAAAACACGCCTCCTGGAACACAAAGTACACAAGGATCGGAACGCAGATGTCTCGCGGGCAGCCCTGCGCGGGGCCAGCCGTGGGTCACAATATACTCCGTTTTCATGACAAATTGGCGTCCTGCGCTTATTGCGCTTGCACAGACCGCTATCAAAAAGATAACAAACCGATGAAGATCTTTCGCGGATTCCACCACCCTGGCATCGCTGACGCCTGCGCGCTGACCATCGGTAATTTCGATGGCGTACACCGAGGTCACCAGGCCATGTTGGCCCTGTTGAACAGCGAGGCCGCACACCGGGGGGTGGAGAGCTGTGTGCTCACTTTCGAGCCCCACCCACGCGACTACTTTGCCGGTGCACACCACAAGCCGGAACTCGCACCAGCCCGGATCGGCACCCTGCGAGACAAGCTCACCGAGCTGGCACGCTGCGGTGTGCAGCAGACTGTGGTGCTACCGTTTGACGCGCGACTGGCCGCACAGTCGCCCGAGGCCTTCATCGACGAGGTGTTGGTGCGCGGCCTGGGCGCCCGCTACGTCCTGGTGGGCGACGATTTCCGCTTTGGCCGCCAGCGAGCGGGCCACTACGCCATGCTGGACTCGGCCGGGCAAACCAAGGGCTTCGACGTAGCGCGCATGAACAGCTACGAGGTGCACGGCCTGCGCGTGTCCAGTTCCGCCGTGCGCCAAGCCCTCGCGGCGGGCGACATGGAGGCGGCGGCACGCCTGCTGGGGAGGCCCTACACCATCAGCGGCCATGTGGTGCATGGCCGCAAGCTGGGGCGCGAACTGGGCGCTACGGCGGAAGGCGCGGGCGACGGTTTTCGCACCCTCAACCTGCGGTTTGCGCACTGGAAACCCGCCGCCAGCGGCATCTTTGCCGTACTGGTCCATGGTCTCGGTGGCGAGCCCTTGCCGGGTGTGGCCAACCTGGGCGTGCGCCCCTCCCTGGACCCCAATGACGTGAACGGCGGCCGCGTGCTGCTGGAAACCCATTGCCTGCACTGGCCTGCCGAACTGGGTGCCGAAGGGGCGTACGGTAAAATCGTGCGTGTGGAACTACTGCACAAACTGCACGACGAACTGAAGTACGACAGTCTGGACGCCCTGACGACGGGTATCGCGAAAGACTGTGCGGATGCGCGCGCCTACTTTGCATCGGCCCACGCCGCTCCCAACCACACCGAGACCCGGCGCCAAACCACGCGCGACCGAATTTAGGGGGCTGCCTGCGCAGCGCCTGCCCTGCAGGCACTACACCTCCCGCGTTTCGCCCCCCGTTCCCCCGCATTGCTCCGGGCCTGCCCCGGAATGCCCCGTTTTAAGGCTCCTTCATGTCCGACAACGCCAGTACCCCCGCATCCACCGCCACGGACTACCGCAGCACGCTGAACCTGCCCGACACCCCCTTCCCCATGCGCGGCGACCTGCCGAAGCGCGAGCCGGGCTGGGTGAAGGACTGGGAAGACCAGGGCGTCTACAAGCGCCTGCGCGACGCCCGCCGGGGAGCCCCCAAGTTCATCCTGCACGACGGCCCGCCCTACGCCAACGGCCAGATCCACATGGGCCACGCGGTCAACAAGATCCTCAAGGACATGATCACCAAAGCGCGCCAGCTCGAAGGCTTTGACGCGCTGTACGTGCCTGGCTGGGACTGCCACGGTCTGCCGATCGAGAACGCCATCGAGAAGAAACACGGCCGCAACCTGAGCCGCGATGACATGCAGGCCAAGAGCCGCGCGTTTGCCACCGAGCAGATCGCGCAGCAGATGGTGGACTTCAAGCGCCTGGGCGTGCTGGGCGAATGGGACAACCCCTACAAGACCATGAACCCCGCGAACGAAGCGGGCGAGATCCGCGCCTTCAAGCGCGTGATGGAGCGCGGCTTTGTGTACCGGGGCCTCAAGCCCGTGTACTGGTGTTTTGACTGCGGCTCTTCGCTGGCCGAGTTCGAGATCGAATACCAGGACAAGAAGAGCACCACGCTGGACGTGGCCTTCAAGTCGCACGACCCCGCCAAGCTGGCAGCCGCCTTTGGCCTGCCCGCATTGGTCAAGGATGCGTTTGTGGTCATCTGGACCACCACTGCCTGGACCATCCCTGCCAACCAGGCGCTGAACCTCAACCCCGAGATCAGCTACGCGCTGGTGGACACGGGCGAGCGCATCCTGCTCGTGGCCGAGCCGCTGGTGGCCTCGTGCCTGGAGCGCTATGGCCTCACCGGCAGCGTGCTGGCCTCCACCCTGGGCAAGAACCTGGGCGGCCTGGAATTCGAACACCCGCTGTACGACGTGGCCAGCGAGGACGGCAGCTTTGGCTACCGCCGCCTGTCGCCCGTGTACCTGGCAGACTACGCCACGGCCGACGACGGCACGGGTATCGTGCACTCCTCGCCCGCCTACGGTCTGGAAGACTTTAACTCCTGCCGCGCGCATGGCATGGCGCTCGACGACATCCTGAACCCCGTGCAGGGCAACGGCACCTACGCGGCCGACTTCCCGCTGTTCGGCGGCCAGCACATCTGGAAGGCCGTGCCTGTGATCATCGAAGCCATGCGCAACGCAGGCCGCCTGATGACCACCAAGGACATCACACACAGCTACCCGCACTGCTGGCGCCACAAGACGCCGGTGATCTACCGCGCGGCCGCCCAGTGGTTCGTGCGCATGGACGAGGGCGAAGGCGTGTTCACGAAGCCCGGCATGAAGCCCGCCAAGACGCTGCGCCAGATCGCGCTGGATGCCATCGAGCACACCAGTTTCTACCCCGAGAACGGCAAGGCCCGCCTGCACGACATGATCGCCGGGCGGCCCGACTGGTGCATCTCGCGCCAGCGCAGCTGGGGCGTTCCCATCCCGTTCTTCCTGCACAAGGATTCGGGCGAGCTGCACCCGCGCACCATGGAAATCATGGACCAGGCGGCTGACATCGTTGAAAAGGGCGGCATCGAGGCCTGGAGCCGCGTGACGACCGAGGAAATCCTGGGCGCCGAAGACGCGCCGCACTACACCAAGAGCACCGACATCCTGGAGGTGTGGTTTGACTCCGGCTCCACCTTCAGCCATGTGCTGCGCGGCACGCACCCCGAGGTGCACCACGACACCGGCCCTGAGGCCGACCTGTACCTCGAAGGCCATGACCAGCACCGCGGCTGGTTCCATAGCTCGCTGCTGCTGGCCTCCGCGCTGGAAGGCCGCGCGCCCTATCGCGGCCTGCTGACCCATGGCTTCACCGTGGACAGCCAGGGCCGCAAGATGAGCAAGTCGCTGGGCAACGGCATCGACCCGCAGGAAATCAACAAGAAGCTGGGCGCCGAGATCATCCGTCTGTGGGTGGCCGCCAGCGACTACTCCGGCGACATCGCGGGCGACGAGAAGATCCTGGCCCGCGTGGTGGACGCCTACCGCCGCATCCGCAACACACTGCGCTTCCTGCTGGCCAACGTGAGCGATTTCGACCCGGCCAAGGACGCCGTGCCGTTCGACCAGATGCTGGAGATCGACCGTTACGCCCTCACCCGCGCATCCGAGTTCCAGGCCGAGGTGCTGGCGCACTACAAGGTCTACGAATTCCACCCCGTGGTGGCCAAGCTGCAGCTGTACTGCTCGGAAGACCTGGGCGGCTTTTACCTCGACGTGCTCAAGGACCGCCTGTACACCACGGCGCCCAAGAGCCTGGCCCGCCGCAGTGCCCAGACCGCGCTCTACAACATCACGCACGCCATGCTGCGCTGGATGGCGCCGTTCCTGTCGTTCACGGCCGAAGAGGCGTGGAAGGTGTTTGGCAACTCCGACTCCATCTTCCTGGAGACCTATGGCAACGTGGCGGGCGTGGGTGCCGGTGCCGACGAAGGCCTGTTGGCCAAGTGGGCGCGCATCCGCGAGATCCGCGATGCGGTGAACAAGGAGATCGAAGCGCTGCGCGCCGCCGGCCAGGTGGGCTCGTCGCTGCAGGCCACCGTCACCCTCACGGCTGCGCCGGAGGACCACGCACTGCTGGCCAGCCTGGGCGATGACCTGAAATTCGTGTTCATCACATCCGCTATCGATTTGGTAGCTGGTAGCGCTTTGCAGATCAGCGTCAAGCCCAGCTCTGACGCAAAGTGCGAGCGCTGCTGGCACTACCGCAGTGATGTGGGCAGCGATGCCGCCCATCCCACCATCTGCGGCCGCTGCACCAGCAACCTCCACGGCGACGGCGAAAGCCGGGCGCACGCGTGATGGCGCGCACAGCACAGGCCGGACGCACCGGCGCGGGCATGTGGCCGTGGCTGGCGTGGGCGGTGTTGCTGGTGGGCGCCGACCAGATCACCAAGACGCTGATCCTCAACCACTACCAGCTGGGTGACTCCACGTTCATCACCAGCTTCTTCAACATCGTGCGCGCGCACAACACTGGCGCAGCGTTCTCGTTCCTGTCGGACGCGGGCGGCTGGCAGCGCTGGCTGTTCACCGGCATCGGCGTGGCGGCCACGATCTTCATCGTGTGGCAGCTGCGCGCGCACCCGGGCCAGAAGCTGTTCAGCTTTGCGCTGTCCAGCATCCTCGGCGGAGCGGTGGGTAACGTGGTGGACCGGCTCATGCACGGCTATGTGGTGGACTTCTTGCAGTTCCACTACGCGGGCTGGTACTTCCCGTCGTTCAATCTGGCGGACTCGGCCATCACGGTGGGTGCGGCCTGCCTGATCCTGGATGAGCTGCTGCGGGTGCGGCGCGAGCGTTGAGGCCACGCTGGCTTTGTTCCCCCTGAACGGCCCGCTCCATGCGGGCCGCGCTGTTTGTGCGCAGCAACGCACCCAGCGCCGACATGGGCATCTGCTCCAGCGCTATGGAATCAGGAGTATGCTTATGTGTCAGTTTTATGACAGCCCGGTGTGCGCGGTTCTTGCATTGGCCCCTGGGTCTGGTCATCGCACGGTTTGCGCCCATCACAAGAAGAAGAAACAACGGTTTTCATGAAGCATCTCCTCAATCTCCTGGCAGCCGTGGCGCTGCTGATCTGGGGCACCCACCTGGTGCGCACCGGCATTCTGCGTGTGTTCGGCGCGAACCTGCGCCAGCTCATTGCGCACAGCGTCAGCAGCCGCTTCACCGCTGTGCTCTCCGGCATTGGCGTGACGGCCGTGGTGCAGTCCAGCACCGCCACCGCGCTCATCGTGTCGTCCTTTGTGGGCCAGGGCCTGGTGGGCCTGCCTGCGGCGCTGGCCGTGATGCTGGGCGCCGACGTGGGCACCAGCGTGATGGCCGTGGTGTTCTCCATGGACCTGTCGTGGCTGTCGCCCCTGTTCATCTTTGTGGGCGTGGTGCTGTTCATCTCGCGCAAGGACACCGCCGTGGGCCGCGTGGGCCGGGTGCTGATCGGCCTGGGGCTGATGCTGCTGGCGTTGCGCCTCATCACCGAATCGACCACGGTGCTCACCCAGTCGCCCACCGTGCGCACGCTGCTGGGCGCGCTCACCAGCGATCTGCTGCTGGAGATTTTTACCGGCGCCATTCTGGCCATCGTGGCGTACTCCAGCCTCGCCACCGTGCTGCTCACAGCAGCGCTGGCGGGCTCGGGCGGTATTCCGGCAGACGTGGCGCTGGGTCTGGTGCTGGGCGCCAACCTGGGCAGCGGTGTGCTGGCGGTGTTGACCACCATGAAGTCCAACGTGCAGACACGCCAGGTGCCACTGGGCAATCTGTTCTTCAAGATCATTGGCGTGCTCATCATGACGCCGCTCACCGGCCTGTGGCTTCAACATGTGCGGCCCTATGTGCCCGAAACCGCCGCCCTGGTGGTGCTGTTCCACCTGGCCTTCAATATCGTGGTGGGCATCGTCTGCATTGGCCTGACAGGTACGGTGGCGCGGGCCGTGCAGCGCCTGCTGCCGGTTGAAAAGGCGCAGGCTGCCGCAGGCACCCGTCCCCAGCATCTGGACCCCTCCGCCCTGGCCACGCCATCGCTCGCCATCTCATGCGCGGCGCGCGAAGCCCTGCACCAGGCCGACGTGGTCGAATCAATGCTGCTGGGCCTGCACAAGGTGATCCGCACGGACGACCTGCAATTGGCGGAAGACCTGCGCAAGCTCGACGACGAGGTGGACGGCCTGTATTCGGCCATCAAGTACTACATGACCAAGATCTCGCGCGAGGCCCTGGACGAACGCGAGGGCCGCCGCTGGGCCGACATCATCAGCTTCACCATCAACATGGAGCAGATCGGCGACATCATCGAGCGGGTGCTGATCGACATCGAGGACAAGAAGATCAAGAAGGGCCGCCAGTTCTCCGAGGCAGGCATGGAAGAGATCAACGAGCTGCACGCCCGCCTGATCGACAACCTGCGGCTGGCCATGAGCGTGTTCTTGAACGGCAGCGTGCGCGACGCACAAAAGCTGCTCGAAGAAAAAGCGCGCTTTCGCGACCTGGAACACGCCTATTCGGCCACCCACCTGGCACGCCTGTCAGACAACACCGTGCAGAGCATTGAGACCAGCTCACTGCACATTGACCTGATCAGCGAGCTCAAGCGCATCAACTCGCTGCTGTGCTCGGTGGCCTACCCCATTCTGGAATCGGCCGGCGCCCTGGCGCCCAGCCGCCTGCGCGCGCTCAACGAACAAAGTTGAAGCCTTTTGGGCTGCAGGCGCATATTCCCTATGCGCCTACAGCTACATAAATCTACGCACTGCGCCGCGCATAGCGTTGCGCCAGCACCGCACACACCATCAGCTGCATCTGGTGGAACACCATGATGGGCAGCACGATGGCGCCCACCGCGTGCGACGCAAACAGCACCTTGGCCATGGGCACACCGCTGGCCAGGCTCTTCTTGGAGCCGCAGAACACCAGGGTGATTTCGTCCTCCTTGGAGAACCCCATGCGCTGCGCGACCCAGGTGGTGGTCACCAGCGCCAGGGTCAGCAGCACGGCGCACACCACCACCAGGCCCAGCAGTGCAGACGCTGGCAACTGCCGCCACAGCCCCTCGACCACCGCTGCGCTGAAGGCGGTGAACACCACCAGCAGGATGGAGCCCTGGTCCACCAGCTTGAGCGCTGCCGCACGGCGCTGCACAAAACCGCCAATCCACGGACGCAGCAGGTGGCCCGCCACAAAGGGCACCAGCAACTGCAAGGTGATGCGGCCGATGTTGGCCAGCGTGTCATGCTGCGCAGTGCCTGCCTGCTGCCGCGCCTCGGGCAGCAACAGGCCCACTAGCAGCGGTGTGATCACAATGCCCAGCAGGGTCGATGCCGACGCGCTGCAGATGGCCGCCGGCATGTTGCCGCGCGCCATGGCCGTGAACGCAATGGCCGACTGCACCGTGGCTGGCAGCACGCACAGGTACAGGATGCCGGTGTAAAGCCCGGGCGTGACCAGCGGCAGCAGCACCGGCCGCAGCGCCCAGCCCAGCAGCGGGAACAGCACAAACGTGGTGCCCACGACCACCAGGTGCAGCCGCCAGTGCGAGAGCCCCGCCACGATGGCATCCCGCGAGAGCTTGGCCCCGTGCAAGAAGAACAGCAGCGCCACCGCAGCCACGGTGATCCCCTCCAGCGCCTGGGCCGCCACGCCCGATGCGGGCAACACGCTGGCGAGGGTGACGGTGCCCAGCAGTGCCAGGGTGAAGTTGTCGGGGAGAAAACGGGAACGGGCCATGGGTGACAGCGCAGCGGCAGCGCAAAAAATGCAAAGGGACATGGGGCATACAAACCCCCAAGACACGCATTGGACCGCAGCCTGATTCCAAAGAGAAATGGATTTCTCTGATGGATTTATGATTCGAGCGCATGAATATCACCCTGCGCCAGCTGCACGTGTTTCAGTCGGTGGCCGCCACCCGCAACTTCAGCCGCACCGGCGATGCGGTGGGACTGACCCAACCGGCCGTGAGCCGCTGCATCACCGAGCTGGAAGCCCAGCTGGGCCTGAAGCTGCTCAACCGCACCACGCGCGAAGTGACGCTGACCGATGCGGGCCAGCGCCTGTCGGCACGCCTGCCACGTGTGCTGGAGGAGCTGGAGAACACGCTGCTGGACGTGCGGGAACTGGCCACCGAGCGGCGCGGCCGCGTGCGTGTGGCCAGCAGCCCCACGCTGTCGGCCAACCTCATGCCCGACTGCATAGCCGACTGCCAGCGCACCCTGCCCGGGCTGGAGCTGGTGCTGCTGGACCGCATCCAGAGCGCAGTACTGGCCAGCGTGCTGTCGGGCGAGGTGGACTTTGGCGTGGTCATCGACCCCAGCGAGCGCGAGGCGCTGCACTGCGAGACCATCCTCACCGAACCCTTTTGCCTGGCCTGCCCGCCCGACCACCGGCTGGCGGGCAAGCGCAAGGTGCGCTGGACCGACCTGCAGGGCGAAGCGCTGGTGCTGCTGGATCACGAATCCGGCAGCCGCCGCCTGATCGATCGCGCCCTGGCCGAGCACGGCGTGACCTGCACGGTGGCTCAGGAGGTGGGCCACCCCACCACCATCTTCCGCATGCTGGACGCAGGCCTGGGCATCTCGGTGATCCCCACCCTGGCGCTTCCGCCCGAAGGCCTGGCACGGCTGGCGGTGCGCCCCCTGGTGCCGCGCGTGGACCGCGAGATCATGCTGGTACACCGGAGGCACCGCGCGCTCTCGCCCATGGCGCAGGCGGCCTGGGATCTGGTGAAGGCGGTGGCGGTGCAGCGCAATGGCACGCAGGTTCTTAGCAACAAAGGCCGTTGAAAAAACTTCCAACGTATCTGCATGGGCATCTTCAGCTGCTTGATAAATCGCAGCCTTCCATGCCCATCCGATTCAGCGGACTAGTCGCCCGATTCGTCGCTGCCTGGTCCCTCGACAAGGTACCGCTCCAGCCCCACCACCAGCGCATCAAACGTGCGCCTGCAGCGCGGACTGGTGCGCAGGTCCTCATGCATCACCACCCAGGTCTCCAGCCCGTATTGAAGCTGCTGCGGCAGCACCCGCACGAGTGCGGGGGCGCTGCGCCGGGCCAGTGCTTCCTGGCAAATGCCGATGCCGGCGCCTGCGCGGACAAAGGCCAGCTGCGCCACATCGCTGTCGCTGCGCACGGTAAACCGATCTCGCCGCCACACAGGCAGGGCCTTTTGGGCCGCACGCAAAAAAGGGGTTTCTGCATCAAAGCCGATCAGGCGGTGCTGCGCCAGCTCGGCCAGGGTGGCGGGCATGCCCTGGGCGGCGATGTAGCGCGGATGGGCATACAGGCCCAGCGGGATGGTGCCCACGCGGCGGGCGATGAGCGCGTCCTGCCGGGGTTCGGTCATGCGGATGGCGATGTCGGCCTCGCGCTGCAGCAGGTCGTGCACGCGGTTGCTCAGCACCAGCTCCACCGTCAGCGCGGGGTGCTCGGCCTGCAACTGCGCAAGGAGGGGCGGCAGCACCTCAACCCCCATCACCTCGCTGGCGCTCACTCGCACCGTGCCGCGTACGCCGTCGCCCTGGCTGTCAGCCGCGCGCACCAGGGCCGCCGCAGAGTGGCCCATGGCTTCCGCGTAGCTGCGCAGGGCCAACGCGGCCTCGGTCGGCAGCAGGCCCTGCTGAGAGCGCGTGAAGAGCACCAGCCCCAGGGCCTGCTCCAGGGCGGCAATGTGGCGGCCCACTGTGGGCTGTGTCACCCCCAGCGCCCGCGCGGCGCCCGACAAGGAGCCCTCTCGCAGCACACCGAGGTACGAACGGTACAGCTCCCAGCCAATGTCATGGCGATCCGGTTGGTCCATACATAAATGTATAGCCAAGCACTCATTTTCAGCAATTCCATTGGATCGCCCTGGCGCAGACACTGCCTCCATCCATAGGTTTTGAAGGAGTATCGAGATGAGCAACAACCCCACGGGCAGCCGCCCCAAGGTACTGGTTCTGGGCGCCACCGGCGGCATTGGCGGCGAGGTGGCGCGCCAGCTGCGTGACCGGGGGTGGGAGGTGGTGGCAATTCACCGCAACGCAGCGCAGGCCAGAGAACAGCGCGACGGGTTCACCTGGGTTCGGGGCGACGCGATGACCCTCGCCGATGTGATGGCCGCCGCCACGGGCTGCCAGGTGATCGTGCATGCGGTCAACCCGCCCGGCTACCGGCGCTGGAGCGAGCTGGTGCTGCCAATGATCGACAACACGATTGCAGCGGCCCGGGCGCACGGGGCCACGGTGGTGCTGCCAGGCACCGTCTACAACTACGGGCCTGACGCCTTCCCGGTGCTGCACGAAGACGCCCCCCAACACCCCCGCACACGCAAAGGCGCCCTGCGGGTGGAGCTGGAGCGCCGCCTGCAGCAAGCCACCGAGCCACACCCACTGGAGGCAGCATGCCGTGTGATCATCGTGCGCGCGGGCGACTTCTTTGGCCCGCAGGCGGGCAACAGCTGGTTTGCGCAGGGCCTGGTCCAGCCGGGCCGACCGGTGACCACGGTAAAGCAGCCAGGCGCGCCCGGCGTCGGGCACCAGTGGTCGTACTTGCCGGACGTGGCGCGCGCCATGGTGTTGCTGCTGGAGCGGCGCGCCGAGCTGCCCGCATTTGCCCGCTTCCACATGGCTGGGCATTGGGATGCCGATGGCACGCAGATGGCGGCTGCCATTGGCCGTGTGGTGGTGGCGCGGGGCGGCCAGGCGCCGCGCGTGCAGGCTTTTCCGTGGTGGCTGGTCACGCTGGTCTCGCCGTTCGTGACCACCTTGCGTGAAATGCGCGAGATGCGCTACCTGTGGCAGCAGCCGGTGCGCATGGCCAACGACCGGCTGCGGACGGTGCTGGGCGAAGAGCCACACACCCCGCTGGACGAGGCGGTGCAGGCCACCTTGCAGGGCCTGGGCTGCCTGCCAGCCTGCTCCGGTAGCAGCGGGAGCGGGCGCGCCCAGGCCGCACCGGCAACTACACCCCCAGAAACCCCGCAATCACCAGCCCGGCTTCCAGCGTGAACGCCCCTTGGGCGACGCGCTCCCGGACCACCTCCAGAGGCAGCAGGTCAAAACGCTCGACCTCGCCGTCCTGGTTGTCGGGCTCCATGCCCTGAGGCACCTGGGCGCGGAACCAGTCGATGCGCTCGACCATGAAGCCCGCGCCACCGCCCTCCCGGCTGGGGCGGCTGAACAGCACCTGGCCCCCGTGCGCCACGTTGGCCAATGCCTCCACCCGCAAACCGGCCTCTTCCCAGGTTTCGCGGGCCAGGGCCTGCGGCAGAGAGTCGGCAGCGGAGACCATGCCACCCATCAGCGTGTCCCACAGCCCGGGGTTGTTGGGTTTGGTCAGGGAGCGCTTTTGCACCCACATGCGTCCGTCAGGCGCCACGCCCACCAGGTGCACGGCGCGGGTGGCCACACCCAGCACACGCACCACCCCGCGCTCCACGGTGCCGATGACCTCGCCCGCCGGGTTGGTGACCGCCAACTGCTCATCACGCCAGGGGCCACACAGGCCCGCATCGCGCAGCGCGGCGGCCAGGGTGTTGAGGGCATCCGTGGTGTCAGCGGGTAATGCCTGCAAATACCACGCACGGCCCTCAGAATGCTCTGCTTCTGATAGCTGGTAGCGCTTGTTCATCAAGCGCTTCTGGCTGATTTGGCTGAAAAACCCGGGCGCTACCGAGCCCACCACCTGCCCCGCCACCACCAGGGGCTGGCGCGGCTGGGCCGGTGGCTGCTGCGCCGCCTGGCGTGCCCCTGCCAGCCACTGGTCGAAGGTGGGCGCCTGTGCAGCCGCGTTCACAGCGTGAGGATGGTGCAGCCGGTGGTCTTGCGTGCTTCCAGGTCGCGGTGGGCCTGCTGCACATCGGCCAGCGGGTAGCGCTGGTCGATATGGATCTTGACCTGCCCGCTGGCGACCACGGCAAACAGGTCGTCCGCCATGGCTTGCGTGGCTTCGCGCGTGGCGATGTGGGTGAACAGCGTCTGGCGCGTGACGTACAGCGAGCCTTTGGCGCCCAGGCTGCCCGGCGCAAACGGTGCCACCGGGCCGGACGCGTTACCGAAGCTGGCCATCAAGCCGAAGGGGCGCAGGCATTCGAGCGACTTGTCCCAGGTGTCCTTGCCCACCGAGTCGTACACCACCTTCACGCCCTTGCCGCCGGTGATCGCCTTCACACGGGCTGCGAAATCCTCGGTGCTGTAGTTGATGGCGTGCGCAGCCCCATTGGCCAGCGCCAGCTGGCACTTGGCATCGGACCCCGCCGTGCCGATGAGCTGCAGGCCGAGCGCCTTGGCCCATTGGCAGGCGATCAGGCCCACACCACCCGCTGCGGCATGGAACAGCACATGGTCACCGGGCTGCAGGCCTTCCACAGGCCGGGTTTTCTTGAGCAGGTATTGCGCCGTCAGGCCCTTGAGCATCATGGCCGCGCCGGTCTCGAAGCTGATGGCGTCGGGCAGCTTGCACACGCACTTGGCGGGCATCACGCGCACTTCACAGTAAGCGCCGGGGGGGTTGCTGGCATAGGCGGCGCGGTCGCCCACCTTGAGGTGTGTGACGCCCTCGCCCACAGCCTCGATCACACCGGCACCTTCCATGCCGATGGTGGCAGGCATGTTCAGCGGGTACAGGCCCGTGCGGTGGTAGACGTCGATGAAGTTCAGGCCGATGGCGTGGTGGCGGATGCGGACTTCGCCGGGGCCGGGCTCGCCCACGGGGACGTCAACGATGTGGAGTTCTTCGGGACCACCGTGCTGGCGGATCTGGACTGCAAGGCTCATGGCAATAAGTCTCCTCAAAAGGGGTGGGATGCTGACAACGGCGGCCATCCTGCCATGAATCTCACGACCGTGCCGGAGGCATGGCCCGCACCGATTTGCCTTGGGGACATGAGGCCCCGCCGCAGCAGGGCCCTGCCTGCACCGTTACAGTGCAGCCCCATGACTCAAAAAATCACACCCGGCACGGCCGTGCTGCTGGTGATCCCGCCCCTGCTGTGGGCCGGCAACGCGGTGGTAGGGCGGCTGGTCCACGAACTGATTCCCCCCATCACCCTGAACTTCATCCGCTGGGTTTTGGCCTTTGCCATCCTGCTGCCCCTGGCCCACGGCGTGCTGCGCGCCGACAGCCCGCTGTGGCCCCACTGGCGCCGCTACGCGCTGCTGGGCCTGCTGGGCATCGGGGCCTACAACGCGCTGCAGTACATGGCGCTGCAGACCTCCACCCCCATCAATGTGACGCTGGTGGGGTCGAGCATGCCGGTGTGGATGCTGGCAGTGGGCGCGCTGTTCTTCGGCGCGGCCGTCACGCGGCGCCAGGTGCTGGGCGCGCTGCTGTCGGTATGTGGGGTGCTGCTGGTGCTGAGCCGGGGCGAGTGGTCGCAGCTGCTGGCCTTCCGCCTGGTGCCGGGCGATTTGTTCATGCTGCTGGCGACCATCTCCTGGGCGTTCTACAGCTGGCTGCTGTCGCGCACCAGCGAGCCCACCAGCATCCGGGGCGACTGGGCTGCGTTCTTGATGGCACAGATGGTGTTTGGGCTGGCCTGGTCGGGCAGCTTTGCGGGGGCCGAATGGGCCAGCGGGCGCACGCATATCGAATGGGGCTGGCCGCTGATTGCCGCCCTGGCCTTCATTGCCGTGGGGCCTGCGGTGCTGGCCTACCGCTGCTGGGGGGTGGGCGTGCAACGCGCCGGGCCTGCAGCCGCCGGGTTTTTCATCAACCTCACGCCCCTGTTTGCCGGGGTGCTGTCGGCGGCGTTCCTGGGCGACACGCCCAAGGCCTTTCACGGCGTGGCGTTTGCGCTGATTGTGGGCGGCATCGTGGTGTCTTCACGGCGCTGAAGGATTCAATTTTTGATCCAAACTGCCGGTAGCGCAGGTATTGATTGCCTGAAGCGCTACATAAAAAGTAGCAAAAAGCGCTAATTCCCTGAGTCTGATCCGATCAACCCGGGGCAGTGACCGTGGCGGCGGACTCGATCAACGCCTCCAGGTCGGCCACCGGGGTAGGCCGCCCCAGCAGATAGCCCTGGAAGTACACACACCCGTGCCGGGCCAGGAAGTCCTTCTGCGCCTCGGTTTCCACCCCTTCGGCAATCACATCCAGCTCCAGGTTGCGCGCCATGCCCAGAATGGTCTGGACGATCACATCGTCGGTGTGCCGTACCCCCAGGTTGCGGACGAAGGACTGGTCGATCTTGAGCTGGTCCAGCGGCAGCCGCGTGAGGTACGCGAGCGATGAATAGCCGGTGCCAAAGTCGTCCACCGAAAAGCGCACGCCCTTGGTCTTGAGCATGCCGATCTTGGCGATGGTGTCGTCCACGTTGTCCAGCACCAGCGACTCAGTAAGTTCCAACTTGAGCAAATGCGGCTTGGCACCCGTCTCGCGCAGCACCTCGACCACCCGGGCCACAAAGTCGCGCTGCCGGAACTGCCGCGCGCTCACGTTGACCGACACCTGCAGGTGACGGTACCGCTCGTCCCCCTGCCAGGCCGCCAGCTGCTCGCAGGCGGTGCGCAGCACCCAGTGCCCCATGGGCACGATGAGTTCACTCTCCTCGGCCACACCAATGAATTCGCCCGGGGCGACCAGCCCGCGCTCCGGGTGCTGCCAGCGGATCAGGGCCTCGGCACCCACCATGCGGCCATCCAGGTGGAACTGCGGCTGGTAGTGCAGCACAAATTGCCGCGCCGTGAGGGCCATCTGCAGGTCAGTCTCCAGCTGCGCGCGCATGCTGATGACGATCTGCATCTGCGGGTCAAAAAAGCACAGCGCGTTGCGCCCTTGCGATTTGACTTGGTACATGGCGATGTCCGCCTCTTTCAGCAGGTCCACCGACGACTGCAGGCTGCCGCCCATCAGCGTGGCGCCAATGCTGGGCGTGCTGTGGTGCGCGTTCCCCCCCAGCGTGTATGGCACGTTGAGTTTGCGCAGGATCTTCTCACCCACCCGGCGCGCCTGGGCGGCGGCCTCATCACGGTGCACCGACAGGTCGCTGAGCATGACCACAAATTCGTCGCCCCCCAGGCGCGCCACCGTGTCCTCGCGCCGCACGCAGGTCTTCAGGCGCTGAGCCACCTGGCGCAACAGCATGTCGCCCACCTCATGGCCCCGCGTGTCGTTCAGGGTCTTGAAGTGGTCCAGGTCCAGGAACAACAAGGCGCCGTACTGCCCGCTGCGCACGCTGGCGGCAATGGCTTGCTGCATGCGGTCCATCAACAGACGGCGGTTGGGCAGGTTGGTCAGCGGATCGTAAAAGGCCAGGCTCTCGATCTCCGTGCTGGCCTTGCGCAGCGCAGTCACGTCGTGGTAGCTGATGACGAGGCCGCCATCGGGCGTGGCGCGTTCGGTGATCTGGATGGTGCTGCCGTTGGCGTACGACTGTTCACGCGGCTCGGGCTGGTGCTTTTGCCGCTCCAGGCGCTGGCTCACCCACCGCTTGCGCTCATCGTCGGACAGGCGGGGCACATGGTGCTCCACCGTGGCCTCCAGCACCGTTCGGAACGGAATGAGGGGCGTGATCACGCCCTGCAGCCACGGGAGAATCGTCTCCAGCTGGCGGTTCCACTGCACCACCCGATGCTGGCTGTCCAATAGCAAGAAGCCGCTCACCATGGACTCCAGCGCCTGGTCCAGCGTGGCCTTGGACTGCGCGATGGCCAGGCGGGCCTGGGACATCCGGTCCACATAGCGCAGCGCCAACACTCCCGCCGCAAAGATCATGGCGATGAACAGCGCGGTGGTCAGCGCAATGGCATCGCGCTGGTCGCGCCAGCCGGCGAGCGCCGCATCCAGCGGAATGCTGGCCGCGATGCGCAAGTCCTGGTACAGGATGGGCCGGAACACCACCAGCGATGGCTCGCCGGTCAATCGCGCAGGGGCCTGCCAAGCCATTCCCCGGTCGACCAAATCTCCGATGGGCGGCGTGAGGGTGGGCGCGGTCACGTCTTCGCGGTTGGGCACGCTCAGCAGCAGTTGCCCGGTGGCGCGCTCCAGCGTGACCTGCAGGCCGCTGATGTCCACGCCCTGTACCAGCACCGAGCTGAGGGCCGACACCGGCAGCTCGGCCACAGCCACCACCCGCGAGCTGTCGGCCATGCGCAGGTGGCGAGCGAAGTACAACACTTTCTCGGAACTGGCAAAGCTCACCACCGGCGCGCTGACCATCAGGGTGGATACAGGTTGCTCCAGCACGCTCTCCAGAAAACCGGCCGGCAGTTGCACCAACAGGCTGGCGCCTGCGGGGTCGGACGACGCCAACGCCTTGCCCGTGCTGTCGAGCACCGCCACGTAGCGCACCATGAGGTTCTGCCGCGCCGACCCCCGCAGCCGCTGGCTGGCCGTATCGGCATCCAGCCACTTGGGCATGGCATTGGACAGTCCCAGCAGCTCGTCCATGCTGGCCAGCAGCACGTCCACGGCCAGCAGCGAGCGGTTGAGTGCCGCCTCTGCGCCCGCCACGAAGCGCGTGGCCTGGGCCTCGCTATCGGCCAGCGCGGCCTGGCGGGCATTCCACGCCAGGGTACCGGCCACCGCCACCACGGCCGCCACAAACACTGCAGCGCCCGCCCAGACATAGGCCTTGATGCGCGAAGGTGCGGCGGACTCTGTCATTTCGCAGGCGCTGCCTGCAGCCCACGCGCTGGCCCGATGGTCTGGTTCCAGACCTGCGCGCAGCGAGCGCCGCAACGCTGCACCCAGCGCGGCAACACGGTGGATTCAAGGATCTCCTGGCGGCTGCGCTCATCCTGGGGCGACACGGGCACCACCACCATGCTGCCCTTGGTGCCAGCGCTGCAAGTGGGGGCACCCCGGTTGCAAGCCAGCCCGTCGGCAGTTTCACGCTCGGACTCGGCCCAGATGGCAGCTTCCAGGCGGGGCAGTTCGCGCTTGAGCAGCGTGCGCAGGTCGGCCGGCAGCGCCGCCCAGGCGGCCTGGTTGGCACCGAACACGGCAAGCCCCCAGGTCACCGGCAGGGTGTGCACGTGGGTGGTGAGCGACGGCAGGCCAAGCATGTTGCCCGACATGGTGCCGGTAATGGCGCATTCGGTATTGCCCGCGGTCAAGCTCGGCACGATCTGCGAAAAACTGGTCAGCACGGGCACCCCGCCCAAGGCGCCCACAAAGTCGGCCTGGCTGGCTGACGACACACGCACGCGGCGGCCAGTGAGTTCGGCCAGCGTACGCAGTGGCTTCTTGCAGAACACCACCTGCGCAGGGTACACATAGATGGCGAGTGCCTCGACGCCATGCTGCTCACGCAACGCCTTTTCGAGGTAGGGGCGAAACGCCGCCAGCGTGGTCTTGAGCGTGGCAAGGTCGGGGTTCAGTCCGGCCAGGTCAGGCGCTGTGTATTCGGGGTATTGCGCGGTGAAAGAACTCATCAGGGTGGTGCCAAAAGGAACCACGCCCAGCTGCAACAAACGCAGCATCTCGGCCCCAGGCACGCCGGCCCGGTCAAAGGGCACGATCTCTGCCTGGAAGCGCCCGGCGCTCAGGCGAGAAAGCTCCTTGGTCCAGAAGGGCTCTTCCTGCCGGACGTACTGGCTGATACCGGCCAGACCGCCCACGATGCGCAACCGGTACGGAGCTGCCGCTGCAGTGCCCGCACCCGCCGCGCTGGCCGCATCGGCGGCCTGCACAGCTGCCACAACGCACAGCGCCAGACACAGCAGGGTGCAGGGGCGTTTCAGGCGCAGCAGAAAGGGAGTGTGGACAGATTGCATGGCGGCGGACAGTGGCAGGCGCTGGCCCGCAGTATTCCACCAATTATTCAGCGCTCCGGTAAAGCTGTCGGCAAAACACCACGCCAGCTTCCGTTCTGCGGGAGCACTGCGCCACACAGCCCACCAGCCGGGCCTCGTCGGGCCCGGCCTGCGTCAGAACGTACCGGGGTAGGCACCACCGTCGGCCAGCACGTTCTGTCCCGTCATGTAGCCCGCGTGCATGCTGCACAGGAAGGCGCAAATGGCACCAAACTCTTCGGCAGTGCCATACCGCCCTGCCGGAATCTGCGCCTGCTGCGCGGAGCGCACATCCTGGACGCTCTTGCCCGCCTTGCTGGCGGCTGCCGTGACGGTGGCTGCGAGCCGGTCGGTGTCGAACTTGCCAGGCAGCAGGTTGTTGATGGTCACCCCGCTCGCTGCAATCTTGCTGCGCGACACACCCGCCACAAACCCCGTGAGACCACTGCGCGCGCCGTTGGACAGGCCCAGGATGTCGATGGGCGCCTTCACGGCGCTGGAAGTGATGTTGACGATGCGGCCAAACCCGCGTGCAGCCATGCCATCCACCGTGGCCTGAATCAACTCGATAGGGGTCAGCATGTTGGCGTCCACAGCCTTGATCCAGGCGTCGCGGTTCCAGTCGCGGAAGTCGCCGGTGGGTGGGCCGCCTGCGTTGGTGACCACGATGTCGAAGTCACGGTCCGGTCCTCCGGCCACCGAGAACACCGCCGCACGCCCTTCGGGTGTGGTGATGTCGGCCGCCACAGCCAGCACCTGGGGTGAGGCACCCTTTTGGCCGCTGGCGCCGGTTTTGTTTGCACTTTCAGCTATCAAACGAGTAGCAGCCTGTTCGAGCGCCTCGGCACTGCGGGCGTTGATGACCACATTGACACCCTCGCGCACCAAAGCCTGCGCGCAGCCATAGCCCAGCCCCTTGCTCGCGCCACACACCAGCGCCCATTTGCCTGCAATACCCAAATCCATAACAATCTCCGGTTTCACGCTGCATGCCGCAGCCACAACAAATCATAAGTGGAGAGTTACAAAAATGATCCGGCTGCACTGCAGAGCCCTGACTCCCTGGCTGGCATCGGGCGTGATGGCTCTCGCGCCTCTTCTGACAGGCACAGCACATGCCCAGGAGGCAGCCGTCGTCAAACGCGCCACCCAGCTGCGCGACAGCCCCACAGAAAACGGCGCCAGTGTGGCGCCCCTGGAAGCCAACGCGGTGGTCACGCGCACCAGTGAGCGCAAGGGCCCCTGGACCAAGGTCAGTACGCCACAAGGCGCCACGGGCTGGGTGCATATGTTTGACCTGGGCCCGCAGTCTGGCGCTGCTCCTACCAGTGGAAATGCAGCCACCAGCGGCATGCGCGGCCTGGGCGGCCTGTTTGGCAGCAACAGCGGCAGCACGACGACAGCCACCTCCACCGTGGGCATCCGGGGTCTGGGAGCCGAAGACATCGCCAAGGCGCAACCCAACCCGGCAGCCGTGACCCAGGCCGAGGGGCTGCGGGTCAACGCCGACCAAGCCCGCCAGTTCGCCAGCAATGCGTCGCTGCAGCCACGCAACGTGGCACCCCTGGCGGAGCCGCCCCGGCCCTCCTCCAGCAGCGGATCGGGGGCGACAGGCTCGTCCAACAATCCGTCCGACCCCAATTTCAGCCCCAACTGAGCGAGAGCTGCCATGCGTCTGCCCCCATCCCTCTCCCGCACCCGATTGCTCGCGGCGGCGTGTACCGCCCTGGCCCTGACCCTGCTCCCCAGCCAGGGGCAGAGCCAGGGGGTCATGAATCTGCTCAACGCCCTGGGTGGTGGCAGCTCCACCAGCAACACCGGCGGAGGCCTGCTGGGCGCCATCACCGGTGGAGGCAGCCCCGCAGGCCAGGGGGATGACCTCATCAGCATGCTCACCCGTTCGGTTGAGAGCATCGACGAGCCCCGCGAGATCGAAATCGGCCGCCAACTCTCGGCCGTGCTGCTGGGCAGCAAACCCCTGCACCCGGACATGGCACTGCAGCGGTATGTGAATCAGCTCGGGCGCTGGATCAGCCTGCAATCGCCCCGCCCCAACCTGCCGTGGACCTTTGTGGTGCTGGACGACTCGGGGTACAACGCCTTTGCGGCCCCGGGGGGGTATGTGTTCGTGACCAAGGGCCTGATCGACCGCTGCGCCGACGAGGCCGAGCTGGCTGGCATCCTCGCCCACGAAATCACCCACGTCACCGCCAAACACCACCTGCTGGCCATTCGCAAGACGGCACAGTCGGGCATGCTGACCCAGTTGGTGGCTTCGCAGATCAAGACCAACGCCGTGGGCAACGTGGTGGCCTCGCAATTTTTGGCACTGGGGCGCAACCTGTACGCACGCGGCCTGGACCAGACCGATGAGTACGATGCCGACCGCACTGGCGTGGCACTGGCCACCCGCGCGGGGTTTGATCCCTATGGACTGGTGTCGGTGCTGCAGCACCTGCGCACCGCCACGCCTGACAACCCGGCCTTCACGCTGGCACTGGCCACGCACCCGCCTGCACAGGCGCGCCTGGAGCAACTGGAGCTGGCCATGGGCAAGAACCTCGATGGATTCACCGGCACGGCCCCCGTGACGGTGGCCCAGCGCATGAATCCCAAAGCGGCACCCGCAGCAGCAGCGGTGCCGTCGCCTGCAGCACCGGCCGAGGCTCCAGCCCGCAGCAAGGCAGCTCCCAAAAAGAAGACGTCATAAAAGCAAGCAGGGCGGCCCTTGTCACGGCGCCCCAAAGGGCTGCGGGATGTGGGCTGTCAGGCCCTGCGCGCCATGCGGGTAAAAATGAAGATACCCGCGACCACAAGCACCGTCCCGGCAGCGACCCACACCGTGAACGGTTCGCCCAGAATCCACACGCCCATGAGGATGGTGGACAACGGGCCCACCATGCCCGTCTGCGCGGCCATGCCTGCGCCGATGCGCTCAATGGCCATCATCACCATCAGCACGGGCGCGGCCGTGCACAAGGTGGCGTTGAGTACCGACAGCCAGATCACCTCAGGCGCAACGACTGCCGCACTCAGCGGCCGCAGCACCACAAACTGCAACAGGCAGCACAGGCAAGCCACGGTCGTGGCAAGCCCCACCAACCGCAGCGCGCCCAGGCGCTGCACCATCTCGCCGCTGTAAACCAGATAGATGGCATAGCTGACTGCGCTCAGGAACACCAGCAAGGTGCCCCAGGCAGCATTGGCACCCTGCAGGTTGGCCTCGTGGCCAAACACCAGAACCACGCCGCTGTAGCTCACCAGCATGCCTGCCGCCTGGGCCCAGCGGATACCACGCCCGTACAACACCCAGCCCAGCAACACGACCAGCGTGGGGTTGAGGTACAGGATGAGGCGCTCCAGGCTGGCACTGATGTAGGCAAGCCCTGCAAAGTCGAGAAAACTCGCCAGATAGTAGCCGGTGACACCCAGGCCCAGCACGCCCAGCCAGTCCTTGCGGGTGAGCGGCGGTTTACCCCGGCTGGCCCACCAGGCCATCACGGCAAAGATGGGCAGCGCAAATAGCATGCGGTACATGATGAGCGTGACCGCATCCACCCCATGGCGGTAGGCCAGCTTGACGATGATGGCCTTGCCGCTGAAGGCGATGGAGCCCAGGAACGCCAGCACAAGGCCGGAGGCAATGCTCTTCTTTTCAGTGGTCACGGGTACGAAGGGACGCAAAGCGCCTGCTGAAGTATCTGCCGGACAGTGGTCGCCGGAGCGTTGCGCCCAGTGTGACACGGCAAGGCTGGTGCAGGCCATCGAACCTCTGCGCGGGCGCCCCCTTCATCAACGATGGCTGACAAGCCAAAGTGCACCCCGTGCCGCTCGACAGATCGGTGGGCCAACCGCCTTAGCGGTGTTTGTGGAACACCCGCTGGTGCAGCCGCCGCAGTGACCACCACACCCCTGCCGCCACCACCGGAATCGCGAGGGCTGCCGTAGTCTCCGGCGACAACGGCCAGCCCAGTTTTTGCGCGCCCTTGGCCAGATAGCTGACGAGCCCGACGATGTAATAGGTAATGGCCGCCACAGACAACCCCTCCACGGTGGACTGCATCTGCAACTGCAGATCCTGCCGGTGGTTCATGGTGGTCAGCAGCGCCTGGCTGCTTTGCTGCTGTTCGATCTCTACCCGGGTGCGCAGCAGGTTGCTCATGCGCGATACGCGCTGCGACAGCGCATCCTGCCGACGGGTTGCCCACTCACAGGTACTCCGAGCGGGGGTCAGGCGCCGGTCCATGAACTCCCGGATGGTCTGCATGCCCGCCAGGCGGGACTCGGCAATGTCCTGGATACGGCGGTCCAGCAATTCAAAGTAGGCACTGCTGGCCGAGAAGCGCGAGTGCGTGGCTGCGTACTGACTTTCCACCTGCCCGGCCAGGCGCGTCAGCCGATCGAGCAAGGCGGGCTCGTCATCACGGTTGGCCGTGCGGATGGCTTCAGCCAGCGCCGCCAGTTCGCGCTCAGCAAAGGCCAGCACGCTGGCAGCCTCGCGAGCGGCAGGCAGGCCGAGCAAGGCCGCCATGCGGTAGGTCTCGATTTCCAGCAGGCGCTGCACCAAACGCCCCAGGCGCCGTGGTGTCATGCCCCCTGCGAGCAGCACCATGCGCGAAAAGCCGTCGGCGTGGATCGCAAAGTCGGTGTACACCTCACCATGCCCGTCGGCCACGGTAGAGGCTACCAATGTGTCTTCGTGCAGAACATGCTTGACCAGAGAGCCCGATCCAAAGGTGTGTGTGGGCAGCACCCACAGGTTCAGGCTGCACAGGCACTGGCCGGGCAAAGCTGCAAGCCAGTCGTGCGGAACGGAATCCACGGCACTGACCGGCTCCCGCTCTCCAAAAGCCTCCACCGGCGCCGGGACCATGAAGGTCCAGGTGACGAATTCGGTGTGCATCTCCCAGCGCATCCGAAAAGCGCCCAAGTCCATACGCAAGTGGGTGGTCTGGGCGTCGGGCAGCGCCATGTGGTGGTCCCGCAGGAGCGCGGCCACATGGGCCCGGCTGGCCTCGCGCCCTGCCGCATCGGCCAGCATCACGATGTGCGCGATGGCCAGCGGGGCATTCATCGCCTCGGGCGGGCGGGCGTGGATTTCGTTGTGCAGCATCGCCCGGTGCGGGTGCTGCGTGGGATGAAACGGTGTAGACATGCGGACCTCTGCCCGCAATTGTGTACTGGCGACAGCCGTACCACGTGGACGCCACTGCCCAAAAAACAACGGCACCCGAAGGTGCCGTTGATCAGGGTGAGAAAAGAATCGGACCCGATCAGTCTTCCACAAACGCTTCTTCGCGCTTGTTCTTGACTGAAGGCAGCAGCACGATGATGAGCAGCAGTGCCGCAGCCGCCAACAGGCCAGCCGACAGCGGACGCGTCACAAACACGCTCCAGTCACCACGCGACAGCAGCAGCGCACGGCGCAGGTTCTCTTCCATCATGGGGCCCAGAATGAAGCCGAGCAGCAGCGGTGCCGGTTCGGTACCCAGCTTGTAGAAGATGTAGCCAATCAGACCGAACGCACCCACCATCCAGATGTCGAAGGTGTTGTTGTTGGTGGAGTACACACCCACCGCGCAGAACAGCACGATGGACGGATACAGCCAGCGGTAAGGCACCGTCAGCAGCTTGATCCAGATGCCGATCAGCGGCAGGTTCAGGATGATCAGCATCGCATTGCCGATCCACATCGAAGCAATCAGGCCCCAGAACAGTTCGGGGTTGCTGGTCATCACCTGGGGACCAGGCTGAATGTTGTGAATGGTCATGGCACCCACCATCAGCGCCATCACGGCGTTGGGAGGAATGCCCAGCGTCAGCAGCGGGATGAACGAGGTTTGTGCACCGGCGTTGTTGGCAGCTTCCGGAGAAGCCACGCCACGGATATTGCCCTGGCCGAAAGGCACTTCACCGGGTTGCAGCTTGGTCTTCTTTTCCAGCGTGTAGGCAGCAAAAGCAGCCAGCAGCGCACCGCCACCAGGCAGGATACCCAGTGCAGAACCCAGCGCGGTACCACGCAGCACGGCGGGAATCATGCGCTTGAAATCGTCCTTGGTGGGGAACAGACCCTCGACCTTGGCGGTGAACACTTCGCGTTCGTCATCAGGACGCGAGAGGTTGGCAATGATTTCGCCGTAACCGAACACGCCCATGGCGATGGTCACAAAACCGATGCCGTCGGTCAGCTCAGGGATATCGAAGCTGAAGCGGGCCACGCCCGAGTTCACGTCGGTACCCACCAGACCCATCAGCAGGCCCAGCACGATCATGGCCACTGCCTTGAGCAACGAGCCTGAGGCCAGCACCACAGCACCGATGAGACCCAGCACCATCAGCGAGAAGTACTCGGCAGGACCGAACTTGAACGCGACTTCGGTCAGCGGAGGCGCAAAGGCTGCCAGGATCAGCGTACCCACGCAGCCCGCGAAGAACGAACCCAGACCTGCAGCCGCCAGCGCCGGCCCCGCTCGACCCTTGCGCGCCATCTGGTAACCGTCAATCACGGTCACCACCGACGAGGACTCGCCTGGCAGGTTCACCAGAATGGCGGTGGTGGAACCACCATACTGGGCACCGTAGTAAATACCAGCCAGCATGATCAGCGCCGCCACCGGGGGCAGCGCATAGGTGGCGGGCAGCAGCATGGCGATGGTCGCCACCGGGCCAATGCCTGGCAGCACGCCAATGAGCGTGCCGAGCAAGCAGCCCACGAAGCAGTAAATCAGGTTCTGGAACGTGAAAGCAACGCCAAAACCCAGCGCGAGGTTATTGAATAATTCCATGGTCGGTGCTCCTGCTTAACCTGCGATGAAACTCGGCCACACAGGAAACTGCAGCTTGAGCGCCCACACAAAAGCCACGTAGCTGCCGATGGCAAGCACGGTGGCCAGAACAAACACACCCTTGGCATTGAACTCATTGCCAGCCAGGCTGGAGATGAAGGTCAGTGCATAGATGCCCACGATGAGGCCCATGGCCGGGATGCCCATGCTGGGCAGGCCACCCAGCAGAATGCCGAAGGCAAAGTTGGCAGCCAAAATGAAGAACAGCGGCTTCCAGGCCCATTTGCCGATCTTGTCGCCGTCGGCGGTTTCCACGGTCAGCGCCTTGAAGGTGATCACGCTGCCGATGAGGGCCAGCAAGATACCCAGCAACAACGGGAAGTAGCCAGGGCCCATGCGCGCGCCCGTGCCCACGTTGTAAGTGGTGGCACCCCACGCAAATGCGATCCCTACGCCCATGAACATGAGCCCGGACGCAAAGTCTTTATTACTCTTGATTTTCACGAATTGTCTCCTTGACGGAATTCTCGACTGCGCGATTGTGCTGGCAAGGAGCGGGCGGCGCGATGTGGATTCCACCTACATCCGGTAACGCTCTGCCCACACTGACAACAGCACCCTCACCCCGCAGCCCCTCTCAGAGACCAGAAAAGAAGGGCCAGCGGAGAAGATTGCCCAGAACGCAATCTCGCCCGCCCCGTTTCTCACTCCAGGGGCGGTGTGGCCGCAATCACCTCTTCCATGGTGGTCAGCCCCTCCGCCACGCGCAACGCACCCGCCAGGCGCAAGGGACGCATGCCGTCTTGCACGGCCTGGCGGCGCAGTACATCAATGGAAGGCGCCTGGGTGATTTTGTCCTTGAGCGCCTCGCTGACGGTGAGCAATTCATAGAGCCCCATGCGGCCCCTGAAACCGCCCATGCGGCAATCCACGCAGCCGACCGGCTTGTACGGGTGGTAGCTACCACTGATCTTCCAGGGCTTGACCACCTCGGTCAGGGCTTCGCGGCTCGCGGCCTCATCCTTTTGTTTGCACTGCTTGCACAGCGTGCGCACCAGCCGTTGGGCCAGCACGCCCAGCAAGGTGGCATTGAGGAGGTACGACGGAACACCCAGCTCCATCATGCGGGTGATGGCGCTGGGGGCATCGTTGGTGTGCAGGGTAGAGAACACCAGGTGGCCTGTCAGCGCCGCCTGGATGGCCATCTCGGCGGTCTCCAGGTCGCGGATCTCACCCACCATGATGATGTCAGGGTCCTGCCGCATCAGGGCGCGCAGGCCTTCGGCAAAGTTGAAGTCGAGCTGCGGCTGCACCTGGGTCTGGTTGAAGCTGGGCTCGATCATTTCGATGGGGTCTTCCACCGTGCTCACGTTGACCTCTTCAGTGGCCACGCGCTTCAGGGTCGAGTACAGCGTGGTGGTCTTGCCCGAGCCCGTGGGGCCAGTCACCAGGATGATGCCGTGCGGCCGCTTGACCAACGCCTCCCAGCGCTGCGCATCGTGCTGCGCAAAGCCCAGGGCATCAAGGTCCTTGACCGCGTTGTCCGGGTCAAAAATGCGCATGACCATCTTTTCGCCAAACGCAGTGGGCAAGGTGGACAGGCGCATTTCCACCTCTTCGCCCCGCTGGTTGCGGGTCTTGATGCGGCCGTCCTGTGGGCGGCGTTTTTCCACCACATCGATGCGACCCAGCAACTTGATGCGCGCTACCATCGCGTTGTGTACGCCCATGGGCATCTGGTAGACCGGGTGCAGCACACCGTCGATGCGAAAACGGATCACGCCCTGGTCGCGGCGCGGCTCCAGGTGAATGTCGCTCGCGCGCTGGTCAAACGCGTACTGCCAGAGCCAGTCCACCACCTTGACCACGCCCTGGTCGTTGGCATCGAGCTGCTTGTTGCTCTTGCCCAGCTCCACCAACTGCTCAAAGCTGCTGCCACCCGAGTTGCCGCCAGCCTTCTGCGCGGCGCGCACCGACTTGGCCAGCGCAAAAAATTCAGCCGTGAAGCGGTGGATGTCTTGGGGGTTCGCCACCACCCGGCGCACCGAGCGGCGCGACTGGCGCTCCACCTCGGCCACCCAGTCATCAATGAAAGGCTCGGCCGTGGCCACCACCACTTCTTTGCTGGTCACCTGCACAGGCAGCACCTTGTGGCGTTCCGCATAAGTGGCGCTCATGGTGTCTGCTACGCGCCCCACATCCACCTTGAGGGGGTCGATGCGCAGGTAGGCGAGGCCCGCACGTTGCGCCAGATACTCGGACAGCGCCTCGATGTCGAGCGGCTTGCTGTCGCTGACCCGCTCCATGGCCACACTGGCCAGGCGTACCAGGGCATGCTGGGAGCTCTCGGCCTGCGAACAGCGGGCGATGGTGCGTTGCGCTTCCTCGCGCGAGATCACCTTGTCATCGCTGAGCCACTGCACCATGCGGCGCCAGTCCACCGGGCCAATGTATGAAGCCGACTTCAGCCGGTCAGGGGTCACGACAGGAGCATTCATTGCAAGATTCCTCTCAGGGGTTCACAGGCTTGAACACCCGCAGCCATTTGGTGGTGGGCAGGTCCCACCGCGCCTGAATCGCCTCGGCCCGCTCGGCCAGTTCCGCGCGCTTGGGCCGCGTGGGGGTGCGCTGGGCCAGCACCACCGTGTTGCCTTCACGCGTGGGCTTGAACGCCCACAGCGCATCGCTGCCAAACGCCTGGGACATGCTCTGCAGGCTGCGGTCAAAGCTCGACGCGCGGCCGAACAGGTTCACAGTCATGCAGCCCGTCTCCGTGAGCAGTGCGCGGCAGTCGGCATAAAAATCGGGGCTATCGAGCACGGGGGCCGCAGCCTCGTGGTCATACAGGTCCACAGCCAGCGCATCCACCGTGCCCAGCCACATGGGGTTCTGGATCTCCTTGGACGCGTCGGCCAGCACCACGCGCAGCTTGGCGCCGTCGGGCGGCAGCTTGAACCACTGGCGGCACACGGCCAGCACCTGCGGGTTCAGCTCGATGGCGGTGGTGCAGATGCGCAGCTTTTTGTGGCAGAACTTGGTGATGGCACCCGCCCCCAGCCCCAACTGCATGGCATGGCCCTTGGACACCTGCGCCAGGTCGGCAAACAGCAGCCAGGCCATCATGCGCTGCACGTACTCCAGCTCCAGGGCGAAGGGCTCGTCGATGCGCATGGAGCCTTGGATCCAGGGTGTGCCCAGATGCAGGTGGCGCACTTCGCCGTCGTCAGACACGCTGACTTCGGGCAGTTCTTGCAAGGTTTCTTTTTTACGGGCCATTCACAGCAATCCGTGCCGGGCCATCACATCGGCCCAGGCGGTCAATTTACGTTCAAAACTCCAGGAGGCGTTGGCCGGGCTGGTCGATGGCAGCCGCAAGGCCTCGATGGCACGTGCGCCTGACGTGCCCACATCATGCGGCAAGAGCGTCGGCTGCCCGGCAGCTCCCAGCGCGGCAAGCGCCGCCGGCGCGTGCCGAAAACTCTCCGCACCGTTGTGCGCCAGCGCGGCCAGCCGGGGGCACACACTGCGCAGCGCCGCAAAGTCGTTGAGCCGGGCGTTACGGATACTGGTGTCCAGGCTGCCCTCGCGCTCGCAGCTCTGGTACACGTCCCACAGGCCCAGGCCGCGATCCAGCAGCCAGGCACAGCGGTCTGCATAACCATCCGGCCCCGCCGGGGGCAAGGGATGCTGGGGCCACAAGGCCTGCAGGATCTTCCAGAAGTGGTTCTGGGGGTGCGCGTAGTACTGGCGGGCTTGCAATGACGCAGCCCCCGGAAAACTGCCCAGCACCAGCACCACGGTGCGCACACCTGCCACCGGCGGCAGGCCCAGCCAGCGCGCGGACGGGCCGGAGGCGTCAGGCGTGGAGGCCGGCGACGGGTCGGCTGCAACAGGGGCTGGAAGCATGGGGCAATTTTGGCCCCAAAGGGCCGTCAGCCACGTCTGGCAGCACAAAAAAGATAGCTGTCGGCCCTTTGCCACAGGGCGTCAAACTCCCCAATTTCTCCCATTTGATCGTCCTTGCCGGTCTCTCTATCCCCCTACGACGGCCGCCCGTCTGCCAGCAGCCTTTCCAGCCGGGGCAACGCGGCCAAAGCATTGGCCCAGGTGCTGCCGGCCAGCGCCTGCACAGGCTGGCCGCGCAGCTGGGCCACCGCCGCCGCAATGCCAGGCAGCTCTGCCGGGCTGTTGCGGCCCTGGGCTTGTCCTGCGGCGCGCTCTGCGGCGGTGGTGTACAGCCAGTGGGGCGGAATGTCAGGCGCGTCGGTCTCCAGCACCAGGGCATCGCCGGGCAGCTCGGTGGCCAGACGGCGCAGCTGCAGGGCGCGGTCATAGGTCACCGCACCGCCAAATCCCAGCTTGAAGCCCAGGCCGATGAACGCCTGCGCCTGCTGCAGGCTGCCGTTGAAGGCATGCGCAATGCCGCCGCGCACCGGCAAATCCCGCAGGCCCTTGAGCAGCTTGTCGGCAGAACGGCGCACATGCAGGATCACCGGCAGGTCAAACCGCCGGGCCAGCTGCAGCTGTGCGCGGTAGAACCGCTCCTGGCGCGCCGGGTCGAGGCCCGGCACAAAATAATCGAGGCCGATCTCGCCAATCGCCACCAGGCGCGGGTCGGCGTGGTGCTGCTCCAGATACCCGGCCAGATGCTGCAGGTCCTCCTCCTCGGCGCGCCCTGTGTAGAGGGGATGAATGCCCAGCGCGTAGCTATCCCCATGCTGGTGCGCCAGTGCCCGCACGGTGTCCCAGTTGCTGCGCTCCACGGCCGGAATCACGCAATGGCAAACGCCTTGCGCCGCAGCCTGTGCGCGGACCGCACTGCGGTCGGCATCGAACTCGGGGGCGTCGAGGTGGCAGTGGGTATCGATCCAGGCGGTCATGCGCCGATGATGCCCGATGCAGCCTGCAAAGGCTGCGGTCGCAGGGGACGGTGGGCCCGTGTAGCCCTGCATGTGCATTTGCCCGCAAACCGTGCTACTGTCATTTGCGTGCGCCAGGCCCTGGCGTGTACGAGCAAAGGTGACAGGATGCCCCGGCCCGCCCTCTACAGCAGCTCCCGCCCCGCCCGCAGCCGCACGCCTGCGGCGGTGGATGCCACCGAAGCCGTGGCCTCCACAGCGCCGCCCGCAGATGATTCGCCAGCGAAGAACGCCGCCACCGCAGCCGCCACGCCCCCGAATTCCCGGGCATTCAAACGCCAGCTGGTTGCCCTGTGGACCATCGTGGTGCTGTTGGCCGCCTTGCTGGTAGCCAGCGCCTGGCACAACACCCGCAGCCCCGCCCGCAAGATCACCCAGGACGACATCGACGCCGCGGTGCTGCGCACGCTGGAGACCACCACCCCGCCCTCTGCCGCCGCGCGGGCTGTGGAGAGCATCGGCCCCTCGGTGGTGCGCGTGGTGGGCTACGGGCGCAGCAAGAACGGCAAGGAAGAGGTCGAGCGCGGCATCGGCACGGGCGTGGTCATCGTGGACAAAGGCGTCATCCTGACCAACCTGCATGTGGTTGCGGGCTCAGACCGCATCGGCATCACCTTCCACGACGGACTGGAAACCACGGCCAGCATCACCGGCGTACAACCCGAAAACGACCTGGCCGTGCTGCAGGCCCACAAGGTGCCCGACGACCTGGAGGCCGCCACCCTGCGGTCCACCCAGAACCTGCGCCCGGGCGACCATGTGGTGGCCGTCGGCTTTCCTTTTGGCATCGGCCCGTCGGCCTCGGCGGGCGTGGTATCGGGCCTGCAGCGCGAGTTCACGTCGCCCGAGGGCAAGCGCCAGCTCAGCAATCTGATCCAGTTCGACGCAGCGGCCAACCCTGGCAACTCTGGCGGCCCGCTGGTGACGATGGACGGCGAGGTGGTGGGCATCGTCACCGCCATCCTCAACCCCACGCAGGCGCGCACCTTCATCGGCATCGGTTTTGCGGTGCCCATCGAAAACGCGGCGTCCGCCGTCGGCATGCCCCCGTTCTGACCGTACGCCGCCCCACCACTTCACTCGTCATCGCAAGGAGCCCCATGTCATCCAGCACGTCGCCCAATGCATCGAACGCTGCCACCGCCACGCTGATGGAACAGGTGCTCTACGAGGTCAAACGCGTGGTGGTCGGGCAAGACCGCTTTCTGGAGCGTGTCATGGTCGCCATGCTGGCCCAGGGCCACCTGCTGGTCGAGGGCGTGCCGGGCCTGGCCAAGACGCTGACGGTGAAAACACTCGCCAGCACCATTCAGGGCAGCTTCAAGCGCATCCAGTTCACACCCGACCTGGTGCCCGCCGACCTGGTGGGCACGCGCATGTACAACCAGAAAACCGGCGAGTTCAGCACCACGTTGGGGCCCGTTTTCACCCACCTGCTGCTGGCCGACGAAATCAACCGCGCGCCCGCCAAGGTGCAGAGCGCGCTGCTGGAGGTGATGCAGGAGCGCCAGGTGACCATTGCAGGCGAAACCCACAAGGTGCCTGAGCCCTTCCTGGTGATGGCCACCCAGAACCCCATCGAGACCGAAGGCACCTACGCGCTGCCCGAGGCGCAGGTGGACCGTTTCATGATGAAGGTGCTGCTGGGCTACCCCACCGAGGAAGAAGAATTCGTGATCGCCCAGCGCGCGCTCGATGTGCCCGTGCAGGTGCTACCCGTGGCCACCACGGCGCAGCTGGCGGCATTGCAGGCCGAATGCCGCACCGTGTATGTGGACCCGTCGATGCTGCAATACGCCGTGAAGCTGGTGGCAGCCACCCGCGAGCCCGCACGACATGGCCTGAAGGACCTGGCCGGCTACATCAGCTGCGGCGCCAGCCCGCGCGCCACCATTGCCCTGGCCGAGGGGGCTCAGGCCCTGGCCATGCTGCGCGGGCGCAACTACGTGCTGCCCGAAGACATGACCGATCTGGCCGCCGATGTGCTGCGCCATCGCGTGGCGCTGTCGTACGAAGCGCTGTCCGACGGGCTGGATGCCGACGCACTCATCCAGCGCATCATGGCCAAGATCCCGGCACCAGCACGTCCCTTGCATCACGAGCAAAAAGCTGCTTGAGGTGTCATCGCCATGAACAGCAAGCCGCCCGCCACATCCGTCCCATCCGCCACGGTCCACACCCTGCCCACACTGCCCGGGCAGGCCGACCGGCTGCTGCGCGAGCTGGAGTGGAAGGTGATCCGCCGCCTGGACGGCCTGCTGCAGGGCGACTACCGCACGCTGATGCGCGGCAGCGGCCTGGACCTGACCGACCTGCGCGAATACCAGCCGCACGACGACGTACGCCACATCGACTGGAACGTGACCGCGCGGCTGAACACCCCCCATGTGCGCGTGTTCACCGAAGACCGCGAAATGTCGGCCTGGTTCCTGCTGGACCTGAGCCCGTCCATCAGCTTCGGCCCCACAGGCCACGCCAAGCGCGACATCCTGACCGGCTTTGTGGCCGTGCTTTCGCGCCTGCTTACCCGCCACGGCAACCGTGTGGGCGCCGTGCTCTACGGCGGTGCCAGTCCGAAGGCCGAACGCGCAGTGGATGCCGTACTGCCCCCGCGCAGCAGCCGCGCCCATGTGCTGCACCTGGTGCACAAACTGCTGCCGTCCAAAACCCCGGTGCCACCGCACAAGACGGGTGGCGGCGCCACCGAACTGCACCGGCTGCTGCAGACCGGCCTGGCCACGCTCAAGCGCCGGTCCACCGTATTTGTGGTGTCCGACTTCATCAGCGCGCCCGGCTGGGAAAAGCCCCTGGCCCAACTGGCCCAGCGGCATGACGTGGTGGCCGTGCGCCTGCTCGACCCGCTGGAGCTGGAGCTGCCCGACGTGGGCCTGGTCACGCTGCGCGATGCCGAAAGCGGCGAGCAACTGCAGGTGGACACGCACGACGCAGGCTTTCGCCGCCGCTTTGCCCAGTTGGCCGCCGACCGCGAGGCGGCGCTGCGCGAGGGCCTGACCCACGCGGGCGCCGACACGCTGGAGCTGTGCACCAACGACGACCTAGTTGACGCCCTGCTGCGCTTCATGGACCTGCGCCAGCGCCGGGTGCGAGCGCACAGCCACCCCCTCGTCCCCGCATCGGCATCCGCAGGCCCTGCCGCAACGGCTGCCGCCGCCTGACCGATCAATGGATTGATTCATTAATCACCCGCCGCACACGCTGTACTCGCCACCAAGGACACACACCATGGTTTTTCTCTGGCCCACCCTGCTCTGGCTGCTGCTGGCTGTGCCCCTCTTGGTACTGCTGTACTGGTGGCTGCTGCACCGGCGCAAGAAAACAGCGCTGACCTACTCCAGCCTGTCCCTGGTGCGCGAGGCCATGGGCCCCGGCCAGCATCTGCGCCGCCACATCCCGCCCGCGCTGTTTCTGCTGGCCCTGGTGGCACTGCTGCTGGCCGCCGCGCGCCCGCTGGCCGTCATCACCCTGCCCTCGCAAGACCAGACCATCATGCTGGCCATGGACGTGTCGGGCAGCATGCGCGCCGCCGATGTGGAGCCCGACCGCATCACCGCCGCCCAGAACGCCGCCAAGGCCTTCATCGCCGACCTGCCGCGCCATGTGCGCGTGGGCATCGTGGCCTTTGCGGGCAGCGCCCAGCTGGCCCAGCTGCCCACCCAGAGCCGTGAAGACCTGGTGAAAGCCATCGACAGCTTCCAGCTGCAGCGCGGCACGGCCACGGGCAACGGCATCATGCTGTCGCTGGCCACCATCTTTCCCGATGCGGGCATCGACATCGCCGCCCTGGGCGGCCGCCAGGCCATGCGCCCGAAGCCCATCGAAGAGCTGGGCAAGCAACAGGACCCCGCCAAGACCTTCACGCCCGTGGCCCCAGGCTCGTACAACTCGGCCGCCATCATCATGCTGACGGACGGCCAGCGCACGACGGGCGTGGACCCACTGGAAGCCGCCAAGTGGGCGGCCGACCGGGGGGTGCGGGTGTACACGGTGGGGGTGGGCACGGTGCAGGGCGAGACCATTGGCTTTGAGGGCTGGTCGATGCGGGTACGGCTGGACGAAGAAACCCTGAAGGCCGTGGCTGCGCGGACCAATGCCGAATACTTTCATGCGGCGACGGCGGCAGACTTGAAGAAGGTGTACGAGACGCTGAGCTCGCGGCTGACGGTGGAGAAGAAGGAGACGGAGATTTCTTCTTTGCTGGCGTTGTTGGGGGCGGTGCTGGCGTTGGTGGCGGCGGGGTTGTCGGTGTGGTGGTATGGGCGGGTGATGTGACTTTTTCTGGTGATTTTGGCTGGATGCGCTAGTGGGATATGCGCTGGCAGCTATGCTTTTTGAAGCACTCTCCCTCCGTGCAAAGGGCTGTTTGCCTGATTAACGGCATGCCTTGATGAAGGGCGGAGGCCGGGAGTCGCCCGGCAGGCGAGGTACTTTTCTTTGCTTCGCCAAAGAAAAGTACCCAAAAGAAAGGCGACCCCACTGTCTGCGTCCCCTGCGCTGACGCTACGGGGCAACCTGCGGTGCTCGGGTTTGGCGGGGTCTCGCTCAACTCGCGCCGCTGCGCGTCGCTCAGACACACGCGAGCCCTGATCCGCCAAACCCTGCGCTCCTCGGCGCATCCACAGGGGCACCGGGGTACAGAACATCCACACGGGCCTTTGCTGCGCTCGGCCCCATCTCGCGGGCGCAAGCGCCACGCGCTGCGCAGCCTGGGCCGAGCGCAGCAATGGCCCGAATGGATGTCAGGCTGTTCGGTTGTTTGGATGTTTGGATGTTTGGATGTTCGGCTGTCCCCCCCTGCTGGCTGCGCCTGCGGCGGGGCGGTTGTGGGGTGGCACGCGCGTCGGAGCGCGCGTGCTTCGTGAACTGACTCGCCGTGGATGTCTGAGCGGCGCGCGCCAGCGCAAAGCGAGTTCCACGGCGCACCCCGCAACCGTCCCGACGCAGGTTTGCCCCGTAGCGAAGCGCAGGGGTCGCAGACTGGGGGTCGCTTTTCTTTTGGGTACTTTTCTTTGGCGAAGCAAAGAAAAGTACCTCGCCCGCCGGGGCGACTCCCGGCCTCCGCCCTCCATCAAGGCATGCCGTTAACCAGGCACACGGCCCTTTGCGCGGAGGTAGAGCGCTTCAAAAAGCATAGCCGCTAGCGCATATTCCACTGACGCATCCAGCCAAAATCACCCCAAAACCCCAGACACCAGCCTCACCACCCGGTCACACCGGGCCGCCAGCGACTCATCGTGCGTCACCATCACAAATGCGGTGCCCTGGTCCCGCGCCAATTGCAGCATCAAGTCAAAAACGCCATCAGCCGTACTCCGGTCCAGATTGCCCGTAGGCTCGTCCGCCAGCACACACGCAGGCCGGGTCACCAACGCCCGCGCAATCGCCACCCGCTGACGCTCACCGCCCGACAGCTCGGCCGGCCGGTGCATCAGCCGCTCCTTCAAACCGACTGACGCCAGCACGCGCTCCGCCTCCGCATGGCACTGGGCCAACGGCAGGCGACGGATGCGCAGCGGCATGGCCACGTTGTCCAGCGCACTGAACTCCGGCAGCAGGTGGTGGAACTGGTAGATAAACCCCAGGTGCTGGTTGCGCAGCTGCCCCTGGCGCTCGGCCGACAGCGACGACATCTCTTCGCCCTTCAGGCGCACCGTGCCCGCCGTGGGTGCATCCAGCCCGCCCAGCAGGTGCAGCAAGGTGCTCTTGCCCGACCCCGAGGCGCCCACGATCGCCAGCGTTTCACCCGCATGGATCCGCAGGTCCACGCCCTTGAGCACGGTCACATCCAGGCGGCCTTCGGTAAAGCGTTTGGTCAGGCCCTTGGCTTCCAGCACCACGGCGTTTTTTATGGCGTTCATCTCAGTTATCCATGGCATGAAACTGGCGCTCGCCAGGCCAGGGCAGCCGCGCAAGGGCCGCCCCGCCGCGCTGGCTGCGTCCCCCTGCCCGCATTGCGCAGCAATGCGAGAGCGGGGGGAAGGCGCGAAGCGTCTCAGGGGGGTGTTTCTTATTCATAACGCAGCGCCTCGGCAGGGTTCACACGGCTGGCGCGCCAGCTGGGATACAGGGTGGCCACAAAGGCCAGCACCAGCGAGATGACCGCAATGGGCACGATGTCGCTGCTCTGCGGCTCGCTGGGCATCTTGCTGATGAGGTAGATGTCCTTGGGCAAAAAGCTCGCGTTCAGAGCGCGCTCGATGGCCGGCACGATCACGTCGATGTTGAACGCGATGCCAAGGCCCAGCAGCAGGCCAACCAGCGTGCCAATCACGCCCACCATCGCGCCCTGCACCACAAAGATGCCCATGATGCTTTTGGGGCTGGCACCCAGCGTGCGCAGGATGGCGATGTCGGCGCGCTTGTCGGTCACCGTCATCACCAGCGTGGAGACCAGGTTGAACGCGGCCACCGCCACGATGAGCGTGAGGATGATGAACATCATACGTTTTTCCAGCTGCACCGCGGCGAACCAGGTGCGGTTTTGCTGCGTCCAGTCGCGGATCAGCAGCTGGCCGCTCAGGGACTGCGCCAGCTGCTGCGCCACCTCGCGGGCCTGGTGCAGGTCCTTGAGCTTGAGGCGCACGCCCGTGGGGCCTTCCAGACGGAAGATGCGCTGCGCGTCTTCATGGTGCAGCAGCACCAGGGCCGAGTCGTATTCGTAGTGGCCGGAGTCAAACGTGCCGGCCACCGTCATCTGCTTGAGGCGCGGCACCACACCAGCCGGCGTCACCTGGCCGGCGGGCGCAATCAGCGTCACCGGGTCGCCCACCCGCACGCCCAGGGCACGGGCCAGCTCGCCCCCCAGCACCACGCGGAACTCGCCGGGCACCAGCAGGTTCAGCGTCTTCTCATTGGTGGCGGCCAGGTCGGTCACCGCGCCTTCCAGGGCCGGATCGATGCCACGCACCAGAGCACCTTTCATATCTTCGCCACGCGCCAGCAGGGCCTGGGCCGCCACAAAAGGTGCAGCCCCGATCACATTCGGGTTCTTCTTGGCCTCGGCCAGGGTGAGTGCCGGGTCGGGCAATGCGGCCCCCAGGGGCGCAAAGATCTCGATGTGCGAGACCACGCTGAGCATGCGGTCGCGCACGTCCTTCTGAAAGCCGTTCATCACCGACAGCACGATGATCAGCGCCGCCACCCCCAGCGCAATGCCCAGCATGGACACGCCCGAGATGAACGAGATGAAGCCATTGCGCCGCGTGGCGCGGCCCGCGCGCGTGTAGCGCCAGCCCAGGGCCAGTTCGTAGGGAATTTGCATGGATTAGGAAAGAAGGACCTGTACGGTGCGGAATGCACGCTACGGGCCGGGCCGATTGTGGCATCCCGGACAATAGAGCGAGTGAAACACTTTTACATACCCACGTTGGGCCTCCAGGCCAGTGATCGCAAGGCGCGGGCCGCCGCCAAGGCTAGGCGCCTTGGCAAGGTCCGCAACGCCGCGAGCGCTGGCCTGGAGGCCCAACCCTTCGGGAAAGCCGGGGAAAGGCCCGGCCACTGCGTTGCAGCCCGCTTGCGGTATCCCAACCGCTGCGCGTCCTGCGCCTTGTTGCCGGGCCTTTCCCCGGCTTTCGTGGGCACGTAAAAGTGTTTCACTCGCTCTAGCCATGTCGGACACCACCCATTTGCTCATTCCCTACGCCGCCAGCGCCTCGCCGGGATGCCAGCAAGCCCAACAGGGCCTGGCCCTGCCCCACCTGGACCGGCTGCTGGCCCGGCTCAGCCCCCATCCCGCCCAGAGCGACACCGGCGAAGAAACCAGCTTCTCTGTCCCCCATGAACGCGCCCTGGCCCGCGCCCTGGGCCTGCCCGCACAAGACGGCCGCATCCCCTGGGCGGCCTGGCACCGCCACCAGCAAGGTCTGGCCACCCACGGCGAGGCCTGGGCCTTCGTCACGCCCTGCCAGTGGCAGGTCAGCACCGACCACGTCACCCTGCGCGACCCCGAACAGCTGGGGCTGGACGAAGCCGCGTCCCGCGCGCTGCTGGCCATCGTGGCGCCCTGGTTTGCCGAGGACGGCATCACCCTGCACTACGACCAGCCCACGCGCTGGCTGGCCAGCGGGCCGCTGTTTGCCGACCTGGCCACCGCGTCGCTGGAGCGTGTGTTGCTGCGCGACGTGCGCGCCTGGATGCCCGACGTCAAACAAGCCCGCACCCTGCACCGCCTGCACAGCGAGATACAGATGCTGCTGTACACCCATGCCTTCAACGACGAGCGCTCAGCGCGCGGGCTGCCCATCGTCAACTCGTTCTGGGTGCACGGCACGGGCGCACTGGCTGGCCCACCGCGTGGCACAGTGCCACCCCATATGCCCACCACCCTGCGGGACGCCGCCTTGCACGACGACTGGCGCACCTGGGCCAGCGCCTGGGCCGCGCTGGACGCAGGCCCCGTGGCCGACCTGCTGCGCCGGGCCGAAAGCGGCACGCCCGTGCAGCTGACCCTGTGCGGCGAACGCAATGCGCTGGGCTTCCACACCGCTCCACGCAGCCTTGCACAGCGGTTTCAAGGTCTTTTTCGCCCCATGCGCTGGTCGAATATGCTGGTGCAGCTATGAAAATAATAGCAAGAGACATTCCGCCCCGCGCCGCCTGGGCGCTGGAGCAGGCCGGCGTGCACCCGCTGCTGGCGCGCCTGTACGCCGCGCGTGGCGTGCGGGCCAAGGACGAGCTGGACGATGGCCTGGGCCGCCTGCTGCCGCCCAGTGGCGACCATGGCTTGAAGGGCATTGACGCCGCAGCCCGCCTGCTGGCCGATGCCATGGCGCAGAACCAACGGCTCATCATCGTGGCCGACTACGACTGCGACGGCGCCACCGCCTGCGCCGTGGGTGTGCGCGGCCTGCGGCTGCTGGGCGCCCAGAGCGTGGACTACCTGGTGCCCGACCGCGTGACCGACGGCTACGGCCTCACCGCCTCGATCGCCCGCCGCGTGGCCGAGCGGGGCGCTGACATGCTCATCACCGTGGACAACGGCATCGCCAGCGTGGACGGCGTGGCCGAGGCCAAGGCGCTGGGCCTGCAGGTGCTGGTGACCGACCACCACCTGCCTGGCCCCGAGCTGCCTGCGGCGGACGCCATCGTCAACCCCAACCAGCCCGGCTGCCCGTTCGAAAGCAAGTCCATGGCCGGGGTGGGCGTGATGTTTTATGTGCTGCTGGCCTTGCGCGCCGAGCTGCGTGCGCGTGGCGTGTTTGACGCCGCCACGCAACCCAAGCTCGACCCCTTGCTCACCCTGGTGGCGCTGGGCACCGTGGCTGACGTGGTCAAGCTGGATGCCAACAACCGCCGCCTGGTCGCCCAGGGCTTGAAGCGCATCCGCGCGGGGCAGATGCCCGCAGGCATCGCCGCCCTGTTCCACGCCGCCGGCCGCAAGGCACCCGTGGCCACCACCTTCGACTTTGGCTTTGCTTTAGGCCCACGCATCAACGCTGCCGGCCGCTTGGCGGACATGACGCTGGGCATCGAATGCCTGCTGACGGACGACGCAGGCCGCGCTGCCGAACTGGCCGCCACGCTGGACGGCATCAACCGCGAGCGCCGCGAGATCGAAGGAGGCATGCGCGAGCAGGCCATGCTGATGGCCGAGAGCCTGTTCGACGAGAGCGAAGAGCCGCCCCCCGCCATCAGCGTGTTCGACCCCGACTTCCACGAAGGCGTGGTGGGTATCGTGGCCAGCCGCATCAAGGACAAGCTGCACCGCCCGACCTTCGTGTTTGCGGCCAGCAGCGCGCCGGGCAAGGAGCATGAGCTCAAAGGCTCGGGCCGCTCCATCCCCGGCTTTCACCTGCGCGACGCGCTGGATCTGGTGGCCAAACGCCACCCGGGCGTGATCCTCAAGTTCGGCGGCCACGCCATGGCGGCGGGCTGCACGGTGGCGGAGGAATCGTTCGACGTGTTCGAGCAGGCCTTTGCCCAGGTGGCGCAGGAATGGCTGGACGCCGCCACCCTCACCCGCCGCATCGAGACCGACGGCCCGCTGGCCCCCGAATACTGCCGCGCCGACATCGTGGACACGCTGCACCGCGAGGTCTGGGGCCAGGGCTTTGCGCCCCCCACCTTCAGCGAAGAGGTGCAGATCGTGAGCCAGCGCCTGGTGGGCGAGGCCAAGAACCACCTGTCGCTCAAGCTCATCCACCAGGGCAACCCCGTGGATGCCATCTGGTTCGGCCACACCGAGCAGTTGCCTGCTCGGGTGCTGCTGGCCTTCCGCCTGGATGTGAACGAGTGGAAGGGCGAGCGCAAGGTACAGTTCCTAGTCGAAGGCGCGCAGGTGTAGTGCGCCACCGCTCAAGCCTGCGTCGGCCCCTTGCTTCGCTGGCGGATCACGGTCACCGGCTCTCCGCCTTGCCCCCAGTTCTCGGGGTCCACCTCGTCGATGATGACGGTGACACTTTCCGGCCGCTTGTCCAGCACCTGCTGCATGAGCTGGGTCACGCCCGCAATCAGGGCGGCTTTCTGGGCTGCGGTAGTCGGCAGGTCGCGGCGCGCAAGGCGGATGTTGACCAAGGGCATCGGAGAATCCTTTCAAGGTGCACCAAAACAAAAGGCAGCTCACGCTGCCTTGCTGTCAATTCGGACGGAATACCGACCACAAAAAATAGCCGCTAGCGCTTGATGGTCATGCGCTGGCCGCTATCGATTTAGAAGCTCTCCCAATCGTCATCGCCACCCTGCGCCGCTGCCTTGGCTGCTGGGGCGGGGGCCTTGGCCGCAGGCAGGCGCGCCGGGGCGGGCGCAGGGGCCTTCGGCGCGGCGGCCGACGCCACACGGGGCGCGCTGGCCGTTGCCTTGGCCACGGCGGGCCGTGGTGCGGGGGCAGATGCTGCGGCGCGGGGCGCCGCTGCCGGCGCCCGGGTGGCCACCGCTCCCACGTTGAACACCGACACCACCTGCGCCAGGTGCTGTGCCTGGTCACGCATCGAGGCAGCTGCCGCCGTGGACTCCTCCACCAGCGCCGCGTTCTGTTGCGTCATCTGATCGAGGTGTGTGACGGCCTGGTTGACCTGCGCGATGCCGTCGCGCTGTTCTGTCGAGGAGGCCGTGATCTCGCCGATGAGGTCGCTCACCCGCTGTACGCTGGCAACGATCTCTTGCATGCTTTGCCCTGCCTGCGCCACCTGGGCCGAGCCCGATTCCACGTTCTCCACGCTGGCGCTGATCAGGGTCTTGATCTCTTTGGCCGCCTCGGCGCTGCGCTGCGCCAGGCTGCGCACTTCGCTGGCCACCACCGCAAACCCACGGCCTTGCTCGCCGGCCCGGGCGGCTTCCACCGCTGCGTTCAGCGCCAGGATGTTGGTCTGGAAGGCGATGCCGTCGATGGTGCCGATGATGTCGCTGATCTTGCGGCTGCTGTCGGTGATCTGCTGCATGCTGGTGACCACCTGGCCCACCACTTCGCCACCCCGCGCTGCGGCCTGGGCTGCCGTGCCGGCGAGCTGGTTGGCCTGGCGGGCCGTGTCGGCCGACTGGCTCACGGTGGCCGTGAGCTGTTCCATGCTCGCTGCCGTCTCTTCCAGGTTGGAGGCCGTCTGCTCGGTGCGCGCCGACAGGTCGTGGTTGCCGTTGGCAATCTCCACCGACGCCGACGAGACCGAATCCACCCCCTGGCGCACTTCGCTCACCACACCACGCAGCCGTGACGACATGGCCGACAGCGAACGCAGCATGTGGCCAAACTCGTCCTTGCGGGTGGATTGCAGCTCGCGCGTCAGATCGCCTGCTGCAATGGCATCGATGGTCTCGACCGCTTCGTTCAGCGGCAGGGTGATGGAGCGCACCAGCTTCCAGGCCAGGAACAGGCCCGCCGCCATCAGCACCATGGAGCTGATGATGCCGGTGATGGCGTATTCGATGCGGCGCTGGGTGGCTTCGGCACGGATCACGTCGCGGCGCTTTTCGAGCGTGGCCACAAACTCATCCTGCGCCTTGAGGTACTTGGTGACCAGGGGGGCAAACTCGTCGTCCGCATAGCGTTGGGTGGCGACGGCATCGCCTGCGCCCTTGAGCTCCCAGGTCTTGGCGGTGGCCGCCAGCACGGCCTTGCGCGCCTCCAGCACCTTGTCGAGCGAGGCTTTCTCCTCGGGCGCGGTGGCCGAGGCCACGATGCCTTCCTGCACCTTGTTGATGTTGCCAATGATCTCCTTGACCTTGGCGCCGTATTGCTCGGCCAGCACAGAATCGGTGGTCACCGCGCCGCCCATGACCATGGTGACAGCCGTTTCGGTGGCGCCCCGCCAGCGCACAGCAGCCGAGATGCGGGCCTCGATCTCGACCACGGCGTCCATGGCCGCCGACATCGAAGAGTTGCCCCGGTTCTGCGCAAACGCAGACAGCAGCAACATGGCAATCATGAGCCCCAGAAAGGCGCCCCACAGCTTGCGGGAGACGCGGATATTGTCAAATTGCATGGTTGGTTTTTCCTCGTGGATCGGTGATGTCTCCATGGTCTGCGCATGGCGTGCAAGACACATTCGATTACATCAACAACAGGCCATAGCCTACGCCAGCCCAAGGCACCGGCGGACTCATGCCCCACCGGGAAAAACCCGCATCCAAAATCCGCCAGGAATGCGCGAACGAAGACAGATCGAACAGGCGCTAGAACCCACGGCCTGACGGGGCCAGACCGGCACACAAGTCCCAGCCCGCCACACCCAAGCCTCTGGTCCCAGTATTGCGGGCCCTGACAGGCCTACGCCCCTGAGCCTTCAGGGCACGCAAGGGCCAGGAATCAGAAGCTTTCCCAGTCGTCGTCCCCGCCCTTGGCCGCAGCCTTGGGCGCAGGGGCTGCCGACTGTGTGACTGCGGGTGCAACTGGCGGCGCCAGCCGCGATGGGGCCTTGGGCGCGCTGGCGGCCGCCTTACTGGCGGTGGCAGGCTTGTTGCCCAGTGGGGCCTTGGCGGCCGGCGCAGGCCGTGGCGCAGGCGCCGGTGCTGCAGCGCGGGGTGCCGCTGCCGGCGCCCGGGTGGCCACCGCTCCCACGTTGAATACCGACACCACCTGCGCCAGGTGCTGTGCCTGGTCACGCATCGAGGCGGCTGCGGCCGTGGACTCCTCCACCAGCGCCGCGTTCTGTTGCGTCATCTGATCGAGGTGTGTGACGGCCTGGTTGACCTGCGCGATGCCGTCGCGCTGTTCTGTCGAGGAGGCCGTGATCTCGCCGATGAGGTCGCTCACCCGCTGTACGCTGGCAACGATCTCTTGCATGCTTTGCCCTGCCTGCGCCACCTGGGCCGAGCCCGATTCCACGTTCTCCACGCTGGCGCTGATCAGGGTCTTGATCTCTTTGGCCGCCTCGGCGCTGCGCTGCGCCAGGCTGCGCACTTCGCTGGCCACCACCGCAAACCCACGGCCTTGCTCGCCGGCCCGGGCGGCTTCCACCGCTGCGTTCAGCGCCAGGATGTTGGTCTGGAAGGCGATGCCGTCGATGGTGCCGATGATGTCGCTGATCTTGCGGCTGCTGTCGGTGATCTGCTGCATGCTGGTGACCACCTGGCCCACCACTTCGCCACCCCGCGCTGCGGCCTGGGCTGCCGTGCCGGCGAGCTGGTTGGCCTGGCGGGCCGTGTCGGCCGACTGGCTCACGGTGGCCGTGAGCTGTTCCATGCTCGCTGCCGTCTCTTCCAGGTTGGAGGCCGTCTGCTCGGTGCGCGCCGACAGGTCGTGGTTGCCGTTGGCAATCTCCACCGACGCCGACGAGACCGAATCCACCCCCTGGCGCACTTCGCTCACCACACCACGCAGCCGTGACGACATGGCCGACAGCGCCCGGGTGAGCACGCCCAACTCATCCTTGCGGTCATCTTGAATGTCTTGGGTGAGGTCCCCGGCCGAAATGGCTTCGGCCAGCACCACGGCCCGATCCAGCGGCCGCGTGATGGAGCGCACCAGCAGGGCCGCCAGCAGCATGCCCAGGGCCACCACCGCGATGGCTGCGGCAGCCCCGATCAGCACCAGGTTGCCGCGCGTGGCACGTGCGGCCTGCACCGCATCGTCACGCTGGCGCTCCTGCACGGCCACGAACTTGTCGATCGACTCCAGATAAGCCAACACCTTGGGCCGGTAAACCTTGTCCACATAGGCCTGCTTGGCGGCGGCATCGCCCGCATCGGTCAGCTCCTTGAGCTTGTCGGTCTGGCCCCGGACATCGGCACGCGCAGCGGCCACCGCGGCCAATGCCGCCTTGTCCTCGGGGGACACCGCCGCCTTGTTGATCTTTTCCTGCACCGGGGTGATGCGTGCGGTGAGCGCAGCCACCCGGGTATCAAAATCTGCCTTGAGCGCCTGGTCGGTGGTCACAAACCCGGCCATCGACATGGTGACCGCCACTTCCGCCAGGCCACGCCAGCTGACCGCCGTGGTGATGGCGGACTCGTATTTGTTGACGGACTCTTCGGTCGCAGCAGTGACCTGCCGCCCATACCACTGAGTCCAGACGGCGGCCACCAGCATCAGCGCCAGCAGGCCAAGAATCACGCTCCACATCTTGTGGGCGACGCGCAGGTCATTGAATTTCATGGTTGCTCCTGATGCTCTGCAAAAACCCCAAGGTTCCGCGTTGTTGTATCTTGCCCAAGGAAAACCACCACACTGCCGGCGTTCGACCCGGCTGAACACCCGCCAGCCAGGCGAAGTGTGCATGTAACAAGTGTTAATGGATTCCGTGGGGCGCGTTATCAGTACAAGCCCTAAAATGAATCGGTGACCTCCATACTCAACGCCGACCTGCACTGCCATTCCGTCGTTTCCGACGGAACCCTGACGCCCGAAGACCTGGCCGCGCGGGCCAAGGCCAACGGGGTGGAGCTGTGGGCGTTGACGGACCATGATGAGATCGGCGGCCAGCACCGTGCGGCCGCTGCCGCCCGCGCCCAAGGCATGGCCTACCTCACCGGCACTGAGATTTCGGTCACCTTTGCCGACACCACTGTCCACATCGTGGGTCTGGGCTTTGACCCTGACGACACCCAGCTGGCCCAGGGCCTGGCCGCCACACGCGGCGGGCGCGGCGAGCGGGCGCAGGAGATGGCGGCCCAGCTGGCCCAGGTCGGCATCAAGGGCGCCTACGAAGGGGCGCTGCAGTTTGTGGGCAACCCGGCACTCATCTCGCGCACCCATTTCGCGCGTTTTCTGGTGGAAACCGGCGTGTGCAAGGACACCTCCGAGGTGTTTCGCAAATTCCTGACCGAAGGCAAACCGGGCTACGTGCCCCACCGGTGGGCCAGCCTGGGGGATGCCGTGCGCTGGATCACACAGGCCGGGGGCATGGCGGTGATCGCCCACCCGGCGCGCTACAAGTTCAGCGCCAATGAAGAATTCGCGCTGTTCTCCGAATTCAAGCAGCACGGTGGCCGGGCGGTCGAGGTCGTCACGGGCAGCCACAGCGCAGCCGAGTACGTGACCTACGCCGACATGGCGCAGGAGTTTGGCCTGGCCGCATCGCGTGGCAGCGACTTCCACAGCCCCGACGAGTCGCACACCGACCTGGGCACGCTGCCCCTGCTGCCCGGCGCATTGACCCCCGTGTGGGAACTGCTGTCCGACCGAATTTTGCGCTGACCCCGCGCTGCCGCAGCCGCGCCAGCCGCCCCCTGGACGATCTGCCACCAGGCAAGGCACCCAAGCGCAGCGCCACGCATCACTGAGAACCTGCCCCATGGCCCAGTATTTCGAAGCCCATCCCGACAACCCGCAGCCCCGGCTGCTCAAGCAAGCCGCACTGCTGCTGCAAAAGGGCGGCATCGTGGCCGTGCCCACGGATTCGAGCTACGCGCTGGTCTGCCACCTGGACGACAAGGACGCGGTGGACCGCCTGCGCCGCATCCGCCAGGTGGACGAAAAGCACCACCTCACGCTGCTGTGCCGCGACCTGTCGGAGCTGGCCAACTACGCACGGGTGGACAACCGGCAGTACCGCCTGCTCAAGCTGGGCACGCCAGGCCCGTACACCTTCATCCTCGAAGCCACCAAGGAAGTGCCCCGCCGCGTGAGCCACCCCTCGCGCAAGACCATTGGGCTGCGGGTGCCCGACCGCAAAGGCCTGCAGCTGCTGCTGGAGCTGCACGGCGCCCCGCTGCTGGCGACCACGCTGATCCCTGCGGGTGAGACCGAGCCCCTGAACGACCCGCAGGAAATCCGCGAACGTTATGAAAAGCTGGTGGATGCCATCGTCGATGCCGGGGCCTGCCCGCTGGAGCCCACCACGGTGGTGGACCTGACCCCCATGGGCACCGGCGGCGACCCGGTGGTGGTGCGCGAAGGCCGGGGCAGCCTGCAGGCGCTGGGGCTGTAAGAGCCCGCCGAAGCGGCGCCACCCCCAATACATTCGCTGCGGTGCAGCGGGCTTCGCTCAGCCGCCGGTAGCGCACCTTGGAGGGGAGAGCCGCGCAGCGGCTCAGGAATTCGTCAGAGCTTGAACGCCCCCACCGCCTGCTCCAGGTCGCGGGCTTGTGCCGACAATGCCGACGCCGTGCTCACCGCATGCTGCACCAGCGAGGCCGTCTCCTGCGTGCTGCCGTCCATGTGCGACACGGCCACGTTGACATGGCTGATGGCTTCGCTCTGCTCGCGCAGGGCAGTGGAGATTTCGCCCAGCAGCGCGCTCACCTGGCCCACGGCGCCGACGATCTCTTCCATGGTCTTGCCCGCCTTGCCCACCTGACCGGCGCCGCTTTCCACCTGTTCGACCGACGCGCTGATCAGTGCCTTGATCTCGCGCGCCGCCACCGCGCTGCGCTGGGCCAGGTTGCGCACCTCGCTGGCCACCACGGCAAAACCCCGGCCCTGTTCGCCGGCACGCGCGGCCTCCACGGCAGCATTGAGTGCCAGGATATTGGTCTGGAAGGCGATGCCCTCGATCACCTGGATGATGTCCACGATCTTGCGCGAGCTGCCGCTGATGGCCTGCATGGTCTGCACCACCTCGCCCACCACCGACCCGCCCTGCTCGGCAATCGCCGACGCCTGCACGGCCAGGCCGCTGGCCGAATGGGCGCGCTCGGCGTTCTGGCGCACGGTGGCTGTCAGCTGCTCCATGCTGGCTGCCGTCTCGGTCAGGGACGACACCTGGTCTTCCGCCCTGCGCGACAGGTCGGTGTTGCCATGGTCAATGTCTGCCGCAGAGGCGGTGATCGAATCGGTGCTTTGCTTGATGCGGGACACCAGGTCGGTCAGCGTGTCCTCCATGGTGCCCAGCGCGCCCAGCAGGCGGCCAAAGTCGCCCTCCAGGTCGGAGTTGAACTCCTGGCTCAGGTCGCCGGACGCCACGGTTTCGGCAATCAGGATGGCCTGGTTGAGCGGCGCCACGACGCTGGCGCGCAGGCTGAGCGTGGCCACCACAGCCAGCAAAAACACAACCACACTGCAACCGATCACCCAGGTGCGCGCGCTTTGCAACTGCGCCAGCGCCGCCTGGGCCGGGGGTGTGGTGCCCTGCAGCGCCTGCTCGGCACCGCCGATGCCGGACAGTGCCATCACCATCAGCAGCAGCACGACGAGTGCGAGGCCACCAAACGCCAGCAACAGGCGCGTTCCGATCTTCAAGTTGTTCCACATGGCTTCAATGTCTCCAGGCCTGTTGTATGTCGTTGTGGGAGGGGCCGCCGCGCAGCACTGCGCGCCAAAGGGCACGAACTGGCACGGGCCGCAGGCAAGAGGCCGATGCTAGCAACGAACACCCCCGCATGGAGGCCCATCGGCATACGTATAACCCACAACACCCGCCAACCCCTGGGCGCATGAACACCCGCCGGGTCACCCTGGCAACGCCGGGGACAGCGGAGCGTCTGAGACAATCCCGGCGTGGACACCTCCAATCTCATCCAAACCGTTCTGATCTACGCCCTGCCGGTGCTGTTTGCCATCACCGTGCACGAGGCGGCCCATGGCTACGCGGCGCGCCACTTTGGCGACAACACCGCGTACATGATGGGGCGCATCACGCTCAACCCTTTCAAGCACATTGACCCGGTCGGCACCATCCTGATGCCGCTGCTGCTGTACTTTGCGACCTCGGGCGCCTTCCTGTTTGGCTACGCCAAGCCGGTGCCGGTCAACTTCGGCAATCTGCGCAACCCCAAGAAGCACATGGTGTGGGTGGCCCTGGCGGGGCCCGCGTCCAACTTCATCCAGGCCATCGCCTGGGCCGTGCTGCTGGTGGTGCTGGTGGGCACGGGGATCGAGGAGCGCTTCTTCCTGGAAATGGCACGCGCCGGGGTCATGGTCAACCTGGTGATGTGGGCCTTCAACCTGTTTCCGCTGCCGCCGCTCGATGGCGGGCGCATTCTGGTGGGCCTGCTGCCCTGGAAACAGGCCCATATGGTGTCGCGCATCGAGCCCTGGGGCTTTTTCATCGTGATGGGCCTGGTGATCGCCGGGGTGGTGGGCACGCTGTGGCTGCGTCCCCTGATGGCCGTGGGTTACACCGCCATCAACCTGTTGCTCACCCCGCTGACGGCCTTGCTGCGCTGAGCGCAGCACAGCTTGTGAGCCCGCCACTACCTGTTCATTTGATCTGCTGAGTTTTTGTTTCCCATGAGCACCACCCGTTTTCTCACCGGCATCACCACCACCGGCACCCCCCACCTGGGCAACTTCGTCGGCTCCATCCGCCCGTCGGTGGCGGCCAGCCTCACGCCCGGCGTGCAGAGCTTTTATTTTCTGGCCGACTACCACGCGCTCATCAAATGCGAAGATCCGGTGCGCATCCAGCGCTCCACGCTGGAGATCGCGGCCAGCTGGCTGGCTGCAGGGCTCAACCCTGAAAAGGTCACCTTCTACCGCCAGTCCGACATCCCCGAGATCCCCGAGCTGACCTGGCTGCTGACCTGCGTGACCGGCAAGGGCGTGCTGAACCGTGCCCACGCCTACAAGGCCAGCGTGGACAAGAACACCGCCGCCGGGCGCGAGCACGACGATGGTGTCACCGCAGGCCTGTTCATGTACCCAGTGCTGATGGGCGCGGACATTCTGATGTTCAAGGCCCACAAGGTACCGGTGGGCCGCGACCAGATCCAGCACATCGAGATGGCCCGCGACATGGCGGCCAGCTTCAACCACCTGTACGGCGAGCACTTTGTGCTGCCCGAGGCGGCCATCGACGACCACGTGGCCACACTGCCCGGGCTGGACGGCCGCAAGATGAGCAAGAGCTACGACAACACCATCCCGCTGTTCAGCTCGCGCGCCCAGCTGCAAAAGCTCATCGGCGGCATCCTGACCGACTCGCGGGCGCCCGGCGAGGCCAAAGAGGTCGAAGGCTCGGCCCTGTTCCAGATCTACCAGGCCTTTGCCACGCCCGAAGAGACCGAGGCCCTGCGCAAGGCCTATGCCGACGGCATTGCCTGGGGCGACGCCAAGCACCTGCTGCTGGAGCGCGTGGACCAGGTGATCGCCCCCATGCGCGCGCAGTACGAAGAACTCATCCACAACCCCGCCCGCATCGAACAGACCCTGCTGGCCGGTGCCGAGCGCGCCCGCGCGCTGGCCACGCCGTTCATCCGCGAACTGCGCAGCGCCGTGGGCCTGCGCAGCCTGGTGCAGGCCAGCACAGCCGCCAAACCGGCCAAGGCCGCCAAGGCCGCCCTGCCCGCTTTCAAGCAGTACCGCGAGGCCGACGGCAAGTTCTACTTCAAGCTCGTGGCCGCCGACGGCCGCCTGCTGCTGCAGAGCACGGGCTTTGACGCCCCCAAGGAGGCTGGCCAGGCGATTGCCCAGTTGCAGAAGGACAGCGCAGCCCTGCAGACCCTGGCCCCGCGTTTGGCGCCCGTGGACGGCGTGGAAGCTGCCGAAGTGACGGCCGCCCTGCAGGCGCTGGCCGAGGCAGCGGCATAAACCAGGCAGGTGGCCCGCGCCAGCGCCCTGCACGCACACGCTCATTTTTCGATAGCAAAGAAGACATATACTGATTGCGCCTTTGGCCTGAAATGGCAAAAATCGCGTCGTACATCGACTCTGAAGGGCGCGCAGCATGCCCGGCGTGCAGGGCATGTGCGTAAACTGGGTTCCCTGATCTGCTCGGGAGACTCCCATGAAACTGCTGTGTGCCTCGATGTCAGTGCTGGCCCTGCTGGCCGGCTGCAATGCCACCAACCCCTACGGCCCATCGGGCCCCATGGCCTCGGGCCGCGACCGCACCTTCAGCGTGCCGGTCTACGGGCCCGACACTTCCCAGGCGTATGCGGCGGCCAGCCGCGAATGCCAGCGCATGGCCTTGCACGCCAAACTGTTGCGCAACGATGGCTCGCGTCTGGTGTTTGAATGCGTGAGCGAGTTGCAGGACAAGCCTTGAGGCCAGCCGCCCCACCAGCGTGCCGCAGCTGGGCGAGCGGTGCGGCCTTGCTGGCGCTGTCCGCGCTGCTGGCAGGCTGCCAGCACACACCGTCCACCCAGGCGGGCACGGTGACGTCGCCCTGGGTCAACAGCCTGGGCATGGCCTTTGTCCGTGTGCCTGCGGGCACCTTCTGGATGGGGGGCGTGCCCCCCGTCGAAACGCTGGAAAAGAACTTCCCGCTGCTGGAGCGCAAGCGCCTGACCGACCTGGCAGATGAATCGCCAGCGCACGAGGTGCGGATCACCCGCGATTTCTACCTTGGCCAGCACGAGGTCACGGTGGGGCAGTTCCAGCGCTTCCTGGAGGCGTCCGGCTACCGGCCAGAGTCTGAGGCTGACGGCACTGGGGGTTATGGCTACAACCCCGCCTACGACCCGGCCACCACGCGGCGCGGCGATGCGTTCGAGGGGCGCGACCCGCGCTACTCGTGGCGCAACCCGGGATTTGCGCAAGGGCCGGATCATCCGGTGGTGAACGTGACCTGGAACGACGCGCAGGCCATGGCCCAGTGGCTCAGCCGCACCGAGGGCCACCGCTACCGGCTGCCCACCGAGGCGGAGTGGGAATACGCCTGCCGCGCGGGCGGCCGCAGCCTGTACCCGCATGGTGACAACCCGCAAGAACTGGTCTCCGCAGGCAACACCTTCGACCAGGCCGCGGCACCTCAGTGGTCACGCTGGCGCCAGCATGCGCTGGCGGGCAACGACGGATACGCGTTTACCGCGCCGGTAGGCCGCTTTGCCCCCAATGCCTTCGGGCTGTACGACATGCTGGGCAACGCCTGGGAGTGGACGGGCGACTGGCATGGCGACACCTACTACGCCGAGTCTCCACGCAATGACCCCACCGGTCCGGCCGAGGGCAGTGTGCGTGTGCGCCGGGGCGGCTCGTGGCACACCTGGGCGCTCTATGCACGCTGCGGCTACCGCAACTGGAACAGCCCGGAGACCCGCTACACGCTGGTCGGCATGCGGCTGGTGCGTGAGACTACGGCAGAGCCCCCCGCGCAGTGACCACCACAGGCCGGGAGGGTTAACAAATGTCAAATCCCCTCGCGCTCCGCTCGGCGCGAGCCCGCGCCGTGGTAGTTATGGCCAATAATCCGCAGTTCGATTTTGGATGGGGAGAACCATGCGCATAGCCGCTTTGGACGACGATGCGCTTCAGCTGGATCTGATCATGCAGGCCACGGAGGCGATGGGCCATGTGTGCCATACCCACCTGACGGGTGCGGAGCTGATGCGCACGCTGCGCCGCGAAACCTTTGACCTGCTGATCGTGGACTGGCACCTGCCCGACACCACCGGGCCCGAGGTGGTGCGCTGGGTGCGCCAGAACGTTGCAGCCCGCGTGCCCATCCTGTTCGTCACGCACCGCCAGGAGGAGCGCGATATTGTGGAAGGCCTGGGCAGCGGGGCGGATGACTTCATGGTCAAGCCCGTGCGCATCGGCGAACTCAATGCCCGCGTGGCCGCCCTGCTGCGCCGCGCCTACCCCGACAACACCGGCGGCGTGATGGAGTTTGGCCGCTACCGCTTCCTGCCCGAAACCCGGTCCATCGAAATGGACGGAGTGGCGGTGGAGCTGAAGAACCGCGAATACGACCTCGCATTGTTCCTGTTCCAGAACATGGGGCGACTGCTGTCGCGCGACCACCTCAAGGAAGTCGTCTGGGGCCAGGTAGCCGATGTGATGTCGCGCTCGCTGGACACCCACATCTCGCGCCTGCGCACCCTGCTCGACCTGCGCCCCGCCAACGGTTTCATCGTGACAGCGGTGTATGGCGTGGGCTACCGTTTTGAAGCCGTCGAAGCCCTGCACAAAGGCTGAAGGCCGCGATAGAGTCCGGCGGGCTCTGCCACCAGCACGCCTGCCCGTACCGTGCCCCATGAAGGAGACATGACTTGATCACCCCCCTGCCGTTTCGCATGCACTCGCTTGCTGCAGCCCTGTTGTGCCTGGCGGCGAGCACGGCCTTCTCGGCCCAGCCGGTCGCTACCCCGGCAGCCCCCCAACAAGGCGATGAAATTGCCCACGCCGTGAAAGAGGGCGACACCCTGGAAGGACTGGCCCGCAGCTACCTCGCCAACCCACGCCAGTGGCCGTTGCTGCAAGCTCGCAACAAGGTGGCCGACCCCAAGCGTCTGCAGCCAGGCTCGTTGATCTTCATCCCCGTGCGGCTGCAGCCCAGCGAATCGGCCACCGTACAGTTTGTGCAGGGCGAGGTCACGGCGCAGGCGCGGGGCAGCGGCACGCCCGCCCCCATTGCGACCGGCAGCAAGCTGGAAGAAGGCACCGAGCTGAAGGTGGGCCCCGAGTCGTTCGTGGCAGTGCAGCTGGCCGATGGCACCGTGGTGCGGGTGCAGGCGCAGTCCGAGCTGCAGCTGCGCCAGCTGCGTCGGCGGGGGCGCGCTGGCAGCGTGCAGTCAGTGCTGGAGATGCACAAGGGCGGCGTGGAATCGACCGTGCCCCCCAGCGCCGAGCCCCTGCGCCGCATGGAGATCCGCACACCGCTGGCGGTGACCAGCGTGCGGGGCACGCAGTTCAGCGTGGCACTGGCCGATTCGGGCCAGACCACGGCGTCGGTAGAGCATGGCTCTGTCGCGGTGCAATCGCGGCGTGACACTGACAGCGAGCCCGGCGCTGCACTCAAGGCACCGACCGCGCTGCTGGCTCCGGGCCAGGGTCTGGCAGTGGCCACGGATGGCACGGTGGGCGCCCCCCGTCCTTTGCTGCCCGCCCCCGATACCTCCGGCATGCCCACCACACTGGGCGATGCGGGACTGCTGGCCATCGACCTGCCCATGGCCTCCGGGGCCACCCGGTATGTGGCGCAGGTGGCGCAGGACCCGGCGTTCACCCAGGTGCTGCGCCATGGCAGCTTCCCCGACGGCCGCCTGCGCTGGAAGGCGCTGGACGATGGCCGCTACTACCTGGCCGTGCGGGCGCTGGACGATGCAGGCATCGCGGGCCTGCCTGCCGTGCAGCCGTTCACCGTCAAGACACGCCCGGTCGCACCGCTGTACCAGCACCCTGCGCCCGGCGCCGTCGTACCCAGTGGCGCGGCCGAGCTGCGCTGCACGGAAGTCCCCGGCGTGCGCTGGTACCGCGTGCAGGTGGCCGCCGACGCCCAGTTCACCCAGCCCCTGCGCGACGAGCAGCGCCTGACCGAATGCCGCCTGCCCCTGGGGGCGCTGCCCGCAGGCAGCTACTTCTGGCGCATCGCCAGCCTGCTGGCACTGTCCGACGGGCAGGCAGACCAGGGGCCGTTTGCACCGCCACAGCCGTTCACGGTGGCCGACCGGCCGACCGCCTTGTCCCTGCAAGCCCTGCAGGCGGAGGACGGAGACCCGACGGTGCGCCTGCACTGGCCCGCCCAGGCCGGCCAGCGCTTCCGGCTGCAGCGCACTGTGGCTACCGATCTGGACTTTGCCAAGGTCGCAGAGGACACCGTGCTCGACGCCCCGACCTGGACGGCCAGCAACCTCGCTGCCGGCGAGTACCTGGTGCGCATCCAGGTGCTGGACGCCAGCGGGCTGGAGAGCGATTTCTCCCCCCCGCGCAAGATCCGCGTGGGCACTGGCATCCGCACCGGTGCGGGTTTGCCGGTGTCCACCAGCAGCGGCACGCCCGTGGGGCGCCCTTGAGCGGGGCATGGAGCCCGTCCAGCCCAGCCGTGCGGGTCGCACCAGCACGCGCAGCGGCCCTGGCATGCGCTGAGCAGACGCCCCGCATCCCACCACCCCTTTCATGCTGACCATCGCCCACCTGCGCCGCCGCCGACGCCGCCTGGAATGGGCGCTGCTGGCCTGCGCGCTGATGGCGCTGGTGGCCTGGCTCAGCACCGCGGATAGTCTGAGCCGCGTCAACCACCTGGTGCAGGATGCAGGCATGCGACTGGTCTCGCGGCCCGCACACCCCGACATCGTGATCGTGGCCATCGACGACGCCAGCATTGCCGCCATCGGCCGCTGGCCCTGGCGCCGGGCGCTGCATGCCGAGCTGATCTCGCGCCTCACCGCCCAGAACCCCCGTGCCATCGGCATGGACGTGCTGTTCAACGAAGCCGACCTGGACTATCCCGAGGACGACGTGCTGCTCACCGACGCCATCCGGCGCAGCGCCCGTGTGGTGCTGCCCGTGCTGCGACGCGGCTATGGCCCGGTCAGCAACCAGACCGACCTGCCCTGGCCCGCCTTTGCCGAGGCCGCCGCAGGCCTGGGCCATGTGCATGTGGCGCCCGACAGCGATGGCGTGGTGCGCAGCCTGTACCTGCAGGAAGGCCCGGCAGCCGCCCCCTGGCACCACTTCAGCATGGCGCTGCAGTGCGTGGCAGACCGTCAATCTGTGGCCGCCTGCGCGCCCTCGCCTGCCAGCGCATCGGATACCAGCCCCTGGCAACGCAATGACCCCACGCTCATCGCCTACGCCGCCGGGCCATCGCCCTTCACCACCTACTCCTACATTGATGTGCTGCGTGGCCAGGTGCCAGCCGGAGCACTGGAGGGCAAGTACGTGCTGGTCGGCGCTGCAGCCTCGGGTCTGGGCGACATGTTTGCCACGCCCGTCAGCCAGCAGTCGCGCCTGATGCCGGGCGTGGAGGTGGTTGCCCATGTGCTGGATGCCCGCCTGGCCGGCGAACACATCGTGCGCGCACCGCAGGCCTTGAACATCGCCTTCAACCTGGTGCCTGTGGCCTGTGCGCTGGTGGCCTTGCTGCTCATCGGCCCCCTGGCCGCCTTGCTGACCAGCGCCGGGCTGGCCCTGGCCACCTTGCTGCTGAGCATGGCCCTGCCCTGGTGGGCAGGTCTGCAGTTCGCTCCGGCCGCCGCCTTGCTGGGCCTGGCGCTGGCCTACCCGCTGTGGAGCTGGCGGCGCCTGAGCGCGGCTGCGCACTTTCTGCGGCTGGAGATGGAGAACCTGCAGCGCCAAGGCCTGGCCATGCGGTTGCGTAGACGGCCCGGAGACTCCGCCGACTTTCTGGAACGCCGCATCAACGCCGTGGAGCGCGCATCCCGCCAGCTGCGTGACCTGCACCAGTTCGTGAGCGAGAGCCTGCAGCAGTTGCCCTCACCCACCATCGTCTGCGCCCCCGACGGTGAAATCCTGCTGGCCAACCAGGCGGCCCGCCAACACCTGGGTGGGCCCGCCCAGCCCTCCTTGCAGGGCCTGTCCGTGGTGGACCTGCTGGCCGACCTGGTGCAGACAGGGACTCAAGAGCCGATCGTTACCCAGGCAGCCTTGCACCATGCTGTCTTGCCAGAACAGACCGAGGGCACCGACGCCCGGGGCCGCAGTCTGCTGGTGCAGTGCAAGCCTTTCACCAACCTGGCCAATGCAGGCTGGCTGCTGACCCTGGTGGACCTGACCGAGATGCGCCGTGCGCTGCAACAACGCGACCAGGCGATGCACTTCATCTCGCACGACATCCGCGCGCCCAACGCGTCCATCCTGACGCTGCTGGAGATGCAGCGTGCCTACCCCGGCCGCCTGTCGGACCAGGAGTTGCTGGAGCGCATCGAACGTTATGCACAGGCTTCGCTGGGCATGGCCGAAAGTTTTGTGCAACTGGCCAGCGCGCAGACGCAGGAATACCGCATGGCGCCGCTGGACCTGGCTGCCCTGCTCTCTGAAACCACCGACGACCTCTGGACCCTGGCCCGCGACCGCAACGTGGACGTGCGCACGGTGTCCACCCCAGACACTGCGCCCTGCCTGGGCGACCGCGCCCTGCTGTCCCGCGCGCTGACCAACGTGATCCACAACGCCATCAAGTTCAGCCCCGATGGCGGCACGGTGCAGTGCGCCATCGTGGCGCGGGGTACGCACTGGGTGGTGTCGGTACGGGACCAGGGCCCGGGCATTGCCCCCGAGCAGCAAGGCCGCCTGTTCACGCCCTACCAGCGGTTGCACGACCACAGCCACCCGGCCATAGCAGGGGTCGGCCTGGGCCTGGCACTGGTGCAGACCGTCGTGCTGCGCCACGGCGGGGCGCTGGAGGTGGACAGCGACGTAGGGCGGGGGGCCGAGTTCCGGCTGGTGCTGCCGCAGCGGCTGGATGCGCCGCCGGACGACGACGAGCAATAGCTAGCGGCGAGGGGCTGACTGCGACTGCAGAAAATCGAGCACCGCCCGGTGGTCGCCCTGGAAAACGATGCGATCAGCCCGGCTTTGCCGCTGGTAGGCATACATCGGGTCGTAATAGTCGCGCATGAGTGCAGCAATCCAGCCGCGGTGCAGCGACAGGTCACCCTGATTGCGTTGCTGTACCAGCGCTGCCTGCATCGACCCACGAAGCGCCTGGTAGCGGTCGCCCCCAAGGCGCTTGGCGAGTTTGCCCAGGCTGTCGAGCAGCCGCGCTGCAAACAGGTTGAGACCCGCTACCTCGCCATGGAAGGCCACAAAATCTGCGCACTGCTGCCACACATAGTCGCGCAAGATGCGCTCCACACGGGCATCGAAAGCGTCCTCCAGGCAGACGATGGGCACCTGCTCCAGCCGCTGCCGCAGCTCCAGGGGCACCGAGCAGCTGCCCACATGGCGCCCCTCGTCCTCCAGCACAAAAGTCGCATGGCCCTGTGCTCGTTTCTTCAGCACGTCGATGGCCAGCCGGTTCTCAAAATCGATCTGCGTCGGCTGGCCGCTCACGCGCTGGCCAAAACTGGAGCCACGGTGGTTGGCATGGCCTTCCAGGTCCAAGCCGTTGGCCAGCTGCGCAATCACCTCGGTCTTGCCGGTGCCGGTCAGGCCACTGAGCACCACAAACCCACACTCCGCCGCCGCAGCCTGCGTGGTGCCGATGAGGAAACCCCGCATGGCCTTGTAGCCCCCCACCACGCGGGGGTAGTCCATGCCCGCTTCGTTCAGCAACCATTGCTGCACGATCTGCGAGCGCAGCCCGCCACGAAAGCAATACAGCACGCCTTGTGGATGCGCTTGCGCAAACTGCGCCCACGCCTCAATGCGCTGGCGCTTGATGCCGCCAGACACCAGCTGGTGCCCCAGCGCAATCGCGGCCTCCTGGCCCTTGTGCTTGTAGCAGGTGCCCACCTGCTGACGCTCGCCATCGTCCATCAGGGGAAGGTTGGCAACCCCAGGAAACGCGCCCTGCCCAAATTCCACCGGCGCGCGCACATCCATCATGGGCACATCGTTCAGGAAGATGTGCCGGTAGTCCGTCAGGTTGTCGGGCATGAGCGCAACTCGACGGCAAAGGCCTGTCGCGGGGTGAGCTGGCCGATGGGCTGCAGCGCCAGGCCCAGTTCCGCGGCCACCTGCAGGAACTCGGCCTCGCCCTCCGGACTCACGGCCACCAGCAGCCCCCCACTGGTCTGGGGGTCGCACAGCAGGTGCTTTTGCACCTCCGTCAGGGGCGCAATCTTGGCGCCATAACTGTCAAAGTTGCGCACCGTGCCGCCGGGCACACAGCCCTGATCCATGTAGTAGTCCACCCCCTCCAGGCGGGGCACGGCTGCGTAGTCAATCACGGCGCTCAAGCCGCTGCCCTCGGCCATCTCGACCAGGTGCCCCAACAGGCCGAAGCCGGTCACATCCGTCATCGCTTGCACGCCGGCCAGCCGGCCGAATCGGCTCCCTGGCCGGTTGAGCGTGCACATCAGGTCGCGCGCCACGCCCACATCCTCGGGCCGCAGCTTGGCCTTTTTTTCTGCGGTGGTCAGGATGCCGATTCCGAGGGGCTTGGTCAGATACAGCCGGCAACCCGCCGTGGCCGTGTCGTTGCGTTTGAGATGGCGCTTTTCGACGATGCCCGTCACCGCCAGACCGAAAATGGGCTCCGGCGCATCGATGGAGTGACCGCCTGCCAGGGGAATGCCTGCTGCGTCGCACACCGCACGCCCCCCGCGCACCACCTCACGCGCCACCTCGGGCGGCAGCACATTCACCGGCCACCCCAGGATGGCAATGGCCATCAGCGGATCGGCACCCATGGCGTAGATGTCGCTGATCGCATTGGTGGCAGCAATGCGCCCGAAGTCGTACGGGTCATCCACGATGGGCATGAAGAAATCGGTGGTGGACACCACGCCGCGCTCGGCATCCAGGGCATACACCGCCGCATCGTCCCGCGAGGTGTTGCCCACCCAGAGCCGGGGGTCCAGGTGCTGCGCTCCACTGCCCGCCAGGATCACGTCCAGCACCTTGGGGCTAATCTTGCAGCCACAGCCCGCGCCGTGGCTGTACTGGGTCAGGCGGATGGGGGATGTTGTCAGGGTCTCAGGAAGCATGCGAGGTTCTTTCGTGGCGTCACGCGCGGGGCGCGCTACCCGTATTCTGGCGCTGCGCGGAACGCGGCCATGCATTGCAACGAATACCCTACCCCTCCTGCGCCCGCACAGCGATATGAACACCATGGCGAATCTGCGAGCCGCTTCACCTGGGACATCCGAAGCGGGCCAGCGAGCCGCCTGAGTTGTTCCAACGGACCCAAAGAAAAAGGCCCTGTGCTATTAATTAGATAGCTACAGGGCCTTGATGCTGGCGGAGAGGGTGGGATTCGAACCCACGGTAGTGTTGCCACTACGCCTGATTTCGAGTCAGGCCTTCGAATCATTTAGCAGTGTTGATTGGCGCTGATAGAATCATTACAAATCAACATCTTACCAAATAATCACTGGAAAAAATCACAGTGACTGTGTTGATTGAAATTCCCCAAAATTGGGATTTTTTGGCTACATGGTGGCTACATGAGTGATCCGTGTAGCCAGAAATGCCGGAGACATCAGCATGGCCCGCCCTAAAAAAGCCGACACGCCCGACCTGTCCGAACGGGTGAACTTGACCGCCGGGGCAATCGAGCGCCTGACCTGCCCCAACGGCAAGCAACAGGCCTTCATGCGCGACACCGAAGCGCCGGGCCTGCGCGTGCGTGTGACTGCGGCAGGTGCCAAGTCGTTTGTCTATGAGGCGAAGCTGAACCGCCAAACAATTCGCCGCACCCTTGGGGATGTAAAGCTGTGGAGCATTGAAGAGGCACGCATCGAAGCCCGCCGCCTTGCCGTGGTGCTGGATAACGGACAAGACCCCCGAGAGATAGAGCGCAAGCAACGCGCCGATAAGGACGCAGCCAAGGCCGCCGCCGCTGCCAAGGCTGTGACCGTTGGCGAGGTATGGGCCATTTACTTGGACGCCCGCCGCCTGCGCTGGGGAGAGCGCCACTACAGCGAGCACCTTTTGCTGGTGAAGCCCGGCGGAGTTGCATCTAAGCGGGCTGCTGGTGGCGTGACTGCACCCGGCATCCTGCATCCGCTGGTGGGGCTTGCGCTCCGTGACTTGACCGCGCCCGTTATTGAGGCCTGGGCCGCGCGCGAGACACAAACCCGCCCGGCGGCTGCCCGCCTTGCGTGGCGATGTCTGAAAGCATTTCTAAGCTGGTGCGCGGAACAGCCGGAATATGCGCCAGTGCTGCCCAGCTCAAACCCTGCCAAAACAAAGAAGGCCCGCGAGTCACTGGGTAAGGCAGGAGTGAAGCAAGACGCATTGCTCAAAGAGCAATTGCCCGCATGGTTTGACGCCGTTCGACAGCAACAAAACCCAGTAGTGGCCGCATATCTGCAAACGCTGCTTTTGACGGGTGCCCGCGCTGGTGAAGTGCTGGGCCTGCGCTGGGAGGATGTGAACACCAAATGGCGCGGCTTGACCATCCGCGATAAGGACGCCAGCAAAGGAGGTGTGGACGGCGTGCGCGTCATTCCCTTGACGTCTTACGTTTGGCATCTGCTGCAAGCCCTGCCGCGCCGCAATGAATGGGTTTTCTCAAGCGCCAGCGCCAAAGGTGGCCGCATTGTCATCGCCCGAAATAACCACCATGACGCCTGTGCTGTAGCCGGTATTGAAGGGCTGACCATCCACGGCTTGCGCCGGTCGTTCAAGAGCCTGACCGAGTGGCTAGAAATCCCCGCTGGTGTCGTGGCTCAAATCATGGGCCACAAGCCCAGCGCGACCGCTGAAAAGCACTACACGGTGCGTCCGCTGGACCTTCTGCGCGTACACCATGAGCGCATCGAGACGTGGATTCTGGAACAGGCGGGCATCCATTTCGATGTCCAAGCCCAACCCGGTGGGCTGCGTGTAGTCGCCGCCGCGTAGATCAGTTTGCCCCAGCTAGGCCCGCGAACCGAAAAGCGGGTTTCCCTGCCCGCCTGCTGGGGCTCCTATTCAGGGTTGCACTGAGGGGGTGCCCATTGGACATTGATAAAGAAGGATGGAGCCTCAGCGATTGGAAAACATTCGCGCTGGCCGTCCGGGATGCACACCAACACGCGCTGGATGGATGGGGCACCACGGTTGCTGAACTTGAAGCGCACTCAAAGCTGGTTGCAGAACTGCGCGAGAGCAACGCAATGCTGCGCAACCACATCGACCTTTTGCATAACGCGTTGACCATGATTCCCACGCAGCCGACCATAAAGCGCGGGAGAGGTCGCCCGAAAAAGCACGGGGAATTCAATTTGGCGGAATGGTACGAGCGCGAGTGCCTACCGAAATTCAAGGAACGCAATCAAGGCCGCTCGCCTGGGGTACAAAAAGTTCTTACATGGCACTTTCAACAACTCTTCCGGGAGCTTGGACTTAATCCCTTAAAAGTTACGTCGAAGGAGTACCAACAAAAGCTCAAAACAATGAGGAACGTGATTAGCGACCAGAAGCCCCAGAAGTGGGGCAGAAAACTTCCTGAAAAATAGCCCATTTTTCGGGACAGATGCGAATCTACATTTAAGACAACGGTTCAACGCAGCGATGCGCCAACCGTACCCCGCGCCATGGTGGCCGGGGCAACCCTAACGCCGAGATGGCGCAGGAGATTAGCAATGCAATCTACGACCACGCGACAGCCGCATGTACTGGACGCACCAGAGCACAGCGGCACTACCCAAACCGCCGCACCCATTCAAAAGCAGTTCCCACCGTTGGAACAAGTCAACCGCCCCACGGTTCCGACTGAGCAAGCCGCCTATTACCTCCTGCGTCGCCCGCAGACACTGAGGGGCTGGGCCTGCTCTGAGACTTTCCCCGAAGGCTTGCGGCCTGTGCGCATCAATGGCCGCCTGGGCTGGCCTGTGGCTGGGATCAAATCAGCGTTGGGGGTGCTGTAATGATCACCGCAATCAACCGCCTGCTGCTGGCGCTGTGGTGCGCTACCCCTTCCCGCTGGTTTCGGAAAGGGGGGCGCAAATGAAAAAGCCTGCCGTTCCGTCAAAGATTCAAGTGGGCTTTTTCCCCGAGGCCGCAGCCCACGATTCCAGTGAGCACCCCGCAACGTTCCGGGGCACGGATAACCCGCGCGAGTTGCGCGCGCTGGACTTCCTTTTGCGCCGTCCATCCGTACCCCGTGAGGCTTTTGATCGGGAGGTGGGTTGCGCAAACGGCCCCGACCTGATCCGGCGACTGCGTGAATATGGTTTGGGTAAAGCGCACTTGCCTTGCACACGCATCGAGGTCATCGACCGTGACGGCTGCATTGCACGCCCTGGCATTTACTGGCTGACGCCGCAAGGCCGTCGCGCAGTTCTCCAGTGGCTCGCCAAGCGCGAGCAAGGGGGCGCACATGGCTGAAAGCATCGCCCACTTTGCCGTGAAGAGCATCGGCCTGTCCCGCGTGAATGGCCGCAAGCCCTGCACCCTGATGGAAGCCGCCCGGCACAACCTGCGCGAGATACAGGCAGAGCAAGGCGCTACGGGCCACATAGACCCGGCGCGCAGCCACGGCAACACCGTTTTGCATGGGCCTGCTACGGCTGCCGAGGTATGCGCCCAGGCGGAGGCATTAAAGGCCGGTGCGGGAATCGTGCGCGGCAGTCTGCGCCGTGACCATTGCCAAGCCATAGAGGCGGTCTTTAGCCTGCCGCAACTGGCCGCAGTTCCCGACCCTGCCGACTACTTCGCAAGGTGCCTTGCCTGGCTGGCTGGTGCGCTGGCCCTGCCAGTGCTGAGTGCGGTAGTCCACCGCGACGAGGCCGCGATGCACCTGCATGTACTGCTGCTGCCTGTGAAGGATGGCGCACACGTAGGCAGCGCACCTATCGACCGCGCAGCCTTGAAGCGCCTGCGTGAGAGGTTCTTCGCAAAGGTGGCCGGGCCTGCTGGCCTGAAACACACGGGTGCAAAGCTGCGCGGAGTTGCGAAGCAATGGGCCATTGCCGCCGTGCATCGGCGCTGTGAGGTGCTGGGGCTGCCCGCCGCGAACGGGCTGCTGTGGCCCTATGTGGTGGCCTGCATCGAGCGTGACCCGACCGCAGCAATGTTGGCATTGGGAATCGACGCGAACACCATCCGCCCATCGGACAAGCCGCCGCACAGCGAACCCCCGCGAAGCCCCATAGGGATTGAATCAATCCCCATAGGGTTTCAAAACGAGGGGGAGAAATATCAAACCCTATCCTGTGTAGGGTTCGCCCATTCCCCATCCTCAAATGAGCCCCTGCCTGCCATCACATCGCCGGGGAAGCTTTGGAACATCGTGGGCCGCCGTTCGCAATGGACGGCACCACATCAAGACCGCCTGCGTGTTGCCCGCGCTGCGCAGCAACAGGCCATTGCACGGCACTCGCACAAGTCGCCCAGGCAAGGACCGGCGCCCGCCCTGCGCATTGGTGACGACGGCCTGACCCGAGAGCGCGACGAGTACAGCCACGACCTGAGCGCGTGGGACTGACGCCCATGCAATCGACCGCAACCAAACAAGCCACGACCATGCAAAACAAACTCACCCACCACCACCTGACCGCCGAAGCTGTGAACGACCAACACGGGCGGGCCATCCTGCTGACGCAACAAGACGGCATCGACGAGCCACACCATGTGCTGGTGCATCCGTTCCAGCTTCGCGCAGTCTGCGAGCAGTTCGGAATCATCGCCAGCGACCCGCAAGCGGCAAAGAGCATCGCTACCCTGCAAAGGAGGATTCAGGGCCTGCATGAGCGGATAGAGGCCCTTGCCGATTGGATGATGCAGCACAGCGACCAGCGACACGCAGACCTGACCTATGAAATCACGCAGCTACAGGCCCTGCAAGACATTGCACGCGAGTGGTGCGCAGACTTCACAAGCGAGGAGGCTGCGCCGGGCATGGGGGCTGATGCGACCGCCGTGCAAGGTTCGTTGCTCTGAAAAACAATGAAAGCAATCAAAGCGAATCAAACGACCGCAAGGGCTGGCCGGATGCGGGTGGACTACATGCCGGGCGCGGCTGCCGTGCAGGCGCTACAGGCCGCGCAGGGGCTTTACCCGAACAGCAACACACAGGCACTGATAGACCGGCTGATCATCACGGGGCTGTCTGCGCTGGTGCAAGGCCACTGGAGGCCGCCGCCGCTGTATGGCCGCGACCGCGATGCCTGGAAGCTGCCGGACGACCTGCGCAAAGGGCCGGGGAATGGGGCTTAAAGAAACCGCCTGAAAGCCCAAGGTTCCGGGAGAGCCGACCTAAAGTACCGCGAAGTACGGAGGTAAACCCGGAACGTTCCGCGCGCGTGCGCGAGCCCCCTGTTATGTCAGACCCTAAAGAGCCCCCGCTGTGGGGCTTTTTTGTTGCTTTATCCGGTGGCTACATGCTGGCTACACGGTACGAAACTGCGCACCACTGGCTACATGGTGGCTACACGGCCACACCAAAAGAAAAACCCCGCTACCAAATTGCTAGCGGGGTTTCCTTTGTACTGGCGGAGAGGGTGGGATTCGAACCCACGGTAGTGTTGCCACTACGCCTGATTTCGAGTCAGGTACATTCGACCACTCTGCCACCTCTCCTATGTGTCGAAGCCTTAGATTATAGCCAGATTTTCAAGGCTTGAGCACCGCGGCGCCGCCCAGGTAGGGGCGCAGCACCTCGGGCACCATCACACTGCCATCCGCCTGCTGGTAGTTTTCGAGCACTGCCACCAGCGTGCGACCCACGGCCAGGCCCGAGCCGTTCAGGGTGTGCAGCAGCTCGTTCTTGCCTTGGGCATTCTTGAAGCGGGCTTGCAGGCGGCGGGCCTGGAAGGCTTCGCAGTTGCTCACCGAGCTGATCTCGCGGTAGGTGTTCTGCGCGGGCAGCCACACTTCCAGGTCGTAGGTCTTGGCGGCGCCAAAGCCCATGTCGCCGGTGCACAGGCTCATCACGCGGTAGGGCAGGCCCAGTTTTTGCAGCACGGCTTCTGCGTGGCGGGTCATTTCCTCCAGCGCTTCGTAGCTCTTGTCGGGGTGCACGATCTGCACCATCTCGACCTTGTCGAACTGGTGCTGGCGGATCATGCCGCGCGTGTCACGGCCGTAGCTGCCGGCTTCGGAGCGGAAGCACGGCGTGTGGGCCGTGAGCTTGATGGGCAGATCGGACTCGGCCACCACCACGTCGCGCACAAAGTTGGTCAGTGGTACTTCGCTGGTGGGGATGAGGTAGAGGGCCGCGTTGTCGGGCACGGGCTCGCCGTCCTGGCCGCCCTTCTTGGCGGCAAACAGATCGCCCTCGAACTTGGGCAACTGGCCGGTGCCCTTGAGGGAGTCGGCATTCACGGCGTAGGGCACATAGCATTCGGTGTAGCCGTGCTCCTCTGTCTGCACATCCAGCATGAACTGGCTCAATGCGCGGTGCAGGCGGGCGATGGGGCCCTTCATCACGGTGAAGCGCGAGCCCGACAACTTGACGCCCATGTCGAAATCGAGGCCCAGCGGGGTGCCGACATCGACATGGTCCTTCACTTCGAAATCGAACTTGGCAGGCGTGCCCCAGCGGCGCACTTCCACGTTGCCAGCTTCGTCGCTGCCCACCGGCACGGACTCGTGCGGCAAGTTGGGCACGGCCACCAACATGGCCAACAGTTCGGATTGGATCTGCTCCAGGCGTGCGGCGGATTGCTCCAGCTCCACCTTGCCTGCGGCCACCTGGGCCTTGACGGCTTCGGCGCCGTCCTTGTCACCCCGGCTCATCAGCATGCCGACCTGCTTGGACAGCTGGTTGCGCTGGGCCTGCAGCTCTTCGGTGCGGGTCTGCAGCGTCTTGCGCTCGGACTCCAGGGCCTGGAAAGCGGAGACGTCCAGGAAGGCCTGGGGCTTTTTTCGGGTTTCCAGCCGCGCGATGGCGGTGTCGAGGTCTTTGCGGAGGAGAAGAATGTCAAGCATGGGGTCGATTTTAGAGGGCTGGCAGAAAAGCCAAGTTCAAAGCAACGGCACAGCTGTCGTGCAGAGCCCTGGCCACTGGCACGCACTAGATCAGTGCCCCCGCACAAGGGCCGCCCCGCCGCGCTGGGGGCGACCCCCTTGAGGGGGAAGACGCGCAGCGGCTCAGGGGGCTATAGATTTGCCGGATCAAAGTTGGCGCCGCAGAGAATCAGGGCCACCATTTCTTGTGGCTGGGGCTTGTAGGCGCCGGTTTGCAGTGCGGCCAGGCCCAGCGCGGCGGCGGGTTCCACAGCCAGTTTCAACTCCTTCCACAGCCACAGCTGGGCCGCGCGGATGGCGTCATCGGGCAGCAGCAACGCATCGTGCACATGGCGCTGGCTCACTTTCCAGCCAATGGCGCCGATGCGCTTGGCACCCAGCGAGTCAGCGGCCACGCCACCCACGTCCACATCCACCGGCTGGCCCGCAGCCCGCGCGGCGTACAGCGTGGGCGCGCGTTCGGGCTCCAGTGCCACCACATGGGCGCGACTCTCCACCCACGCGGCCACACCGCCAATGAGGCCGCCACCACCCACGCTGACCAGCACCGAGTCGGGCAGGCGGCCACCCTGCTCTTCGATCTCCAGCGCCAGCGTGCCCGCGCCTGCCACCACTTCGGGCTGGTCATAGGCATGGGCCTGCAGCGCACCCGTGGCCTTCTGACGGGCCACGCAGGCTTCAAAGGCTTCGGAATATGCGGCGCCAGTGACGACCACCTCGGCCCCCAGCGCGCGCAGGCGGGCACGTTTGGCCTCGGGCGAGACCTCGGGCACAAAGACCTCGCAGCGCACCCCCAGGGCCTGGGCGGCCGCCGCCACAGCAATGCCGGCGTTGCCGCCGGAGGCAATGATCACGCCGCTCTCGGGCACCGGGTTGGCCAGCAGGCGGTACAACATGCCGCGCGCCTTGAAGCTGCCGCCCACCTGCAAATGCTCCAGCTTGAGCCAGACCTCTGCACAGTCCACGCCCAAGGACTTGCCGGACAGGCGCATCAGCGGCGTGGTGCGCAGAAAGTCGGGCTGGGTGGCCAGTTGGCGGCGGGCAGCGGCAATGGCGGCGCGGTCGATCATGCAGGGGCTCCGAATGGCAGATGGTGTCAAAAGAAGGGGGCAGTGTAGGGGCTGCCCGCAACATGCAGACACAACGCTGACTGCACGCGCGCCGCACAACTGCCGATAACATGGGCAGAGCAGTCCCCACCCCACCGCGCTGGCCGGCCTGCGCGCAGGAGAAAAATCATGTTCTTTGTGTTCGGCCCGTCAGGCCAGATGTACCGGGGTGGCCCCGAAAACCTGGCACGTATTTCTGCGGTGCGCAGCGTGCAGCGCCCGCAGGCCCTGCGCACGCGGGCCATGGACGCACAAGATGGCCAGCCAGGCCCCGTCTTCACGGCCCCGCCCCGCCCCACTGCGGCCGACACCAACGCTGCTGCGCCTGCGGCTATCGTCAACCTGCGCATGCACGACGCGGTGAGCGCCTACGCACAGACCGAGCAAGGCCCCCAGGCCAGCACCCGCCAGCCGTTGACCAAGGTGAGCGATGTGATGACCACCGGCGGCGTGAGTGTGGCGCCCGACGTGCGTGTGAACGATGCCTGGCAGACCCTGGCCGAGCACAAAGTGGCGCAGGCGCCCGTCGTCGATGTGCTGGGCCGCGTGATCGGACTGCTGCTGAGGGCCGACATGGCGCCACTGGACTTGCTGCCCGAGCCCGGCGCCGTCAAACAGGCCATCGACCTGGCCCGCCGCCCGGTGGCCGAGGTGATGGTGAGCCCGGTGCCCACGGTCTCCCCCGACACCGAGCTGCGCCGCGTGGCTGCCGTGCTGCTGGACACGGGCCTGCCCGGCCTGCCGGTGACGGACGAGGCGGGCGTGCTGTCGGGCTTTATCTCGCGCACCGACATCCTGCGCGCCGTGGCGGCCGACCCGCCGCTGGACCTGTGGAGCGGGCCCGCCGTGCCCTTGTAAGGGGATATTTGAATAAAAATGGCCGCTGGCGCTAGAAGAATATGCGCCAGCCGCTATCAATTCAGGAGTTAATAAAAAGTGCGCCTGTTGGCGCCCTTGCACGATCACCGGCGGCCCTTCACGCCACCGTCAGTGGGCCGATGGACCTGTCTCTGGCGTGCGCTCACGAATCTCCAGCCCCGTGGCCGCGTCGATCTTGAGCCCCTTGGGCAGCGGGAACTTGATGGTTTCCTCGATGCCCGCCATGGTGCGGACCGACACAGCGCCCAGCGCCTTGATGCGGTCGATGACCTGCTGCACCAGGATTTCAGGCGCCGATGCGCCCGCCGTGAGCCCCACGCGCGAACGGCCCTTGAACCAATCGCCCTGCAGCTCGTCAGCACTGTCCACCATGTAGGCGGTGGTGCCCAGCTTGGCCGCCAACTCGCGCAGGCGGTTGCTGTTGGAGCTGGTGGGGCTGCCCACCACGATCACCACGTCCACCTGCGGGCTCAGCACCTTCACGGCGTCCTGCCGGTTCTGGGTGGCGTAGCAGATGTCCTGCTGCTTGGGCTCGCGCACGCTGGGGAAGCGCGCGCGCACGGCGGCAGATATCTCGGCCGCATCGTCCACACTCAGCGTGGTCTGTGTGACCACGGCCAGCTTTTCGGTCTGCGCGGGCTGCACGCGCGCCACGTCTTCCACATCTTCCACCAGGTGGATGCCGTGGTCGAGCTGGCCCATCGTGCCCTCCACCTCGGGGTGGCCCTTGTGGCCGATCATGATGAACTCGTAGCCCTCTTTGGCGAGCTTGGCTACTTCGACGTGTACCTTGGTCACCAGCGGGCAGGTGGCATCGAAGATGCTGAAGCCACGCGCCTCGGCCTCTTGCTGCACGGCCTTGCTCACGCCGTGGGCGCTGAAGACCAGCGTGGCGCCAGGCGGCACGTCCGACAGCTCTTCGATAAAGATCGCGCCCTTGGCCTTGAGGTCGTTCACCACGTAGGTGTTGTGCACGATTTCGTGGCGCACATAGATGGGGGCGCCAAACTTCTGGATGGCGCGCTCCACGATCTCGATGGCGCGGTCCACACCGGCGCAAAAGCCACGCGGCTCGGCCAGCAGGATTTCTTTCGGCGCCAGCATCACAGGATCCCGATCAGCTGCACTTCAAAAGTCACGGGCTGGCCCGCCAGCGGGTGGTTGAAGTCGAACAGCACGGCGCCGTCGTCACGCACCTGCATCACGGCCCCGGCGTAGCTGCCCTGGCCGTCGGGCGTGGGGAACTGGACCACGTCGCCCACGTTGTATTTTTCGTCGGGGTCACCCAGCTCGTTCATCAGCTTGCGCGCCACCCACTGCTGCATGTCGGGGTTGCGCTCGCCAAAGGCCTCGCCCGCAGGCAGCTCGAACGTGGTGCGCGTGCCCTCGGCCAGGCCTAGCAGGCGCTGTTCCATGGCGGGCGACAGCTCGCCCGTGCCCAGCGACAGGGTGGCGGGTTTGTCGGTAAAAGTGTTGATCACATCCCCCGCCGGGCCGGCCAGGCGGTAGTGCAGCGTGAGGAAGGAGCCCGGCTGAACAGTGGGAAGGGAGGTGGAAATAGAGGTCATGAGAGTCCCGATAAACTGCCGCGATTGTAGAAAACCGGGCAAACCCCTAGCGCAGCCACCGCTGCTGGCGCGTCCCACCTCCTCTTCCATGGCCATCAAAGACCTGCCCGCCGACGCCCAGCCCCGCGAAAAACTGCTGGCGCGCGGCCCCGCCGCGCTGGCCGATGCCGAGCTGCTGGCCATCCTGCTGCGCACGGGCATCGTGGGCAAGGGCGTGCTGCAGATGGCGCAGGAGCTGCTGGACCCGCCCGGCATTGACCCGGACACGGGCGCCGTCACCGGCGGCTTTGGCGGCATTGCCGGGCTGTTGCACACCAGCGCGGCCGACCTGGAACGCATCAAGGGCCTGGGCCCCGCCAAACGCGCCGAGCTGGTGGCCGTGCTGGAGCTGGCCCGCCGCGCCCTGGCCCAGCAGCTGCGCGAACGCGAGGTGTTCGACTCGCCCGATACCGTCAAGCACTATTTGCAACTGCACCTGGCCGCCAAGGGACACGAGGTGTTTGCGGTGCTGTTTCTGGACGCACAAAACCGCCTGTTGGCGCTGGAGGAGCTGTTTCGCGGCACGCTCACGCAGACCAGTGTGTACCCGCGCGAGGTGGTGCTGCGCGCCCTGCACCACCAGGCCGCCGCTGTGGTGCTTGCCCACAACCACCCCAGCGGCAGCGTGCAACCCAGCCGCGCCGACGAGGCGCTGACCCAGACCCTGAAGACCACGCTGGCCCTGGTGGATGTGCGCGTGCTCGACCATGTGATCGTGGCGCCGGGCCAGGCGCTGTCGATGGCAGAAAAGGGCCTGGTATGAGCCCTCGGCCATCTCGTTCCTCCATCGCTGACACCTCGGTGGCCAATGCTGCCAATGTCATACATTCGCTGCAAGACCTGAAGCAGATCCGCAAGCAACTGGAACAAGACCGCGCCGAGGCCGCCGCACACGAGAAGGCCCGTCAGGAGGCCGATCGCCGCGCCCGCGATGCCCACCGCTTTTTCGAACTGGCTGTGGGCCCGGTGCACCGCATGCGCCCCCCCGGCACCGTGGAGCATGAGCCCAAGTTGCCCCCTCCCATCCCCGTGCAACACCAGTTGGACGAACAGCGCGTGCTGCTCGAATCCATCAGCGACGACTTTGATGTGAGCTCTCTGCTCGAAACTGACGAGGCCCTGAGCTTTCGCCGCCCCGGCGTGGGGCCGGACATCACGCGGCGACTGCGCAAGGGAGAGTGGACACTGCAGGCACAACTGGACCTGCACGGCCTGCGCACCGACGAAGCCCGCGAGGCCCTGGGCCAGTTCCTGCGCGACGCGCAAAAGCAAGGCAAGCGCTGCGTGCGCGTGGTGCACGGCAAAGGCCTGGGTTCACCGGGGAAAAGTCCGGTGCTCAAAGGTCGGGTACACAGCTGGCTGGTGCAGAAAAACGAAGTCCTGGCCTTTGTGCAAGCCCGGGGGGATGAAGGTGGAGCAGGTGCGTTGGTGGTGCTGCTACGCTCAGCGCGGAAGATGCTGCGAAATAGGCCCTAGCGCTTGCCAGAAAAGCACTGATCGCTATATATTTCAGAGCAACCGTACGGCATCACCCGCACGATACTCTTCTAAGATTTGACCGTAAAGCTTCCGCTCAAACCGGACCACCCTGAACCCGGACGTAGCAAAAGGGAATGGCGCTATGGGCTGGGATCTTCATTCCTACCTGGCATTGGGGCAGGGTATTGGGCGTCACGACCGTATAACCGGGAGTCGCCTGAATGCTCAGGATAAACACATCTTTATCCCCGGCGTTGTAGACCACCTCGTCAATATTGGCCGGGAAGTTGTACGAAGACCCAATGTAGTTGGCAGCATTGATGCTGCCATTAGAGTAGGCATTGCGTGCGCCAAAGACACTACCCAATACCAGGGTCACCGCCACCGCCGCAGCCAACAGAGAGTAGAACTTGGCTCCGTGCCCCGCACGGCGGAAGGCATTCCAGGCAAACAGTCCCAAGGCACCGACCAAAGCCATCATCCCCCAATCCGACAAGGTGGGAATGGAGGAACCCAATCCGAAGCTGATGACTCCGCCGGAAGCCGGCTGGGCCAGCACCGCAAACGAGGAAAACAGCCCCAACCCTGCGCAGGCCGATTGGCGGATGGCGATTTGGTTCATAGTGACTCCAAAAGAGAATTGCGGGAGATGGGCCCCGATGGGGAGCCATGGTTCGCCCATGACGGTCACTCTAACACGTAACACTTTGTCTCCAAGAGACGGTGTTTGTGCCCATCATCAGCCGCCGCTGACAACACCGTCAAGGAGATTCCGTGCACCGAAACTGCCGTTCGGCCACCCATAGGCAGTCGCAGAACAGCCCCGCCCTCGGCCAAACCGGAAAGCGGGAACTGGGGAGAGCGCCCGCCCCTTCACTCCCGCATTACTTCGAGAGGTCGATCCCGTACTTAGACGTGCCCTTGCCCGAGCCGTCATCGGCCGCCAGCAGCGACACATTGCCCAGCCCGGCCGCCTGCGCCACGCTGAGGGCATTGGCGCCTGAGCTGAACACCACCGGACCCGCCACCGTGGCCTTGGCAAAGCGCCAGCTCTTGGCAGCGCCGTTGGCCGCGCGCGTCACTGCCGGGTTCTTGCGGATGTAGTCGATCACCACGTCGCGGTTGGCGTCGGGCGAGGCCCAGATGGTGCCCGAGCCGTCGAGCTTGTCGATGAAGCTCTTGCCGCTGGTGGCGCGGTAGTTGTTGGTGGCGATCACGAACTCATGCGCCACATCGATGGGCTTGCCCAGGTACGTCAGGTTCTTGATGCGGCTGCCCACGGGCTGGGTCACGTCGATCTCGTACTGCATGTCCGCCGTGGTGAACATGTCGAAGTTGTACCCAGGGAAGGTGCTGATGAGCTGTTGCTCGGTGGTCTTGGCCGGGTCGATCTGGTTGAAGCGCTTGGCGGCGGCTTCGAGCCAGTTCTTGATGTCGCCACCGTTGACCTTCACCGCGTAGACGGTGTTGGGGTACAGGTACAGGTCGGCCGCGTTGTTGATGGCCAGCGGGCCCACGGCCACGTCGGTGTAATCGGCCCCGCCCTGAAAGCCGCTCTTGAACGGTGCGCTCACCGACAACACCGGCAGCTGCGCATACTGCGGCAGGCTGGCCTTGATGTAGGCCGCCACATAAGCCTGCTGCGCCTGGTTCACGATCTGGATCGCGCCGGGGTCGCCCACGTCGGCAAACAACGTGCTCATGCGGAAGTCGGTCTGGCCGATGGGTGTCTTCACGTACTGGATCGCGGCCTGGTGCTGGGTCTCGATCAGCGGGGCGATGGCGGGGTCGGCGTCCACGGTCACCGTGGCGCCTGCGGCATTCTTGTTCTGGATGTTGCGCAGCTCGCTCTTGCTGGCGGACTTGTTGACCACCCACTTGCTGCCGTCCCATTGCAGCGCCAGTTGCACCACACCCAGGGCCTTGCCCCAGGAGCTGGCCATGACGGCAGGCACGCCGTTGATGGTGCCCGCCTTGTGGTCCACACCGGCCAGGTTGAAGCTGGGCGTGGCGGCCGTGTCGGGGAACACGCCATGCTGGTGGCCCATCACCATCGCGTCGATACCCGCCACCTTCGACAGGTACAGGCCCGGGTTCTCCATGGTGGCCGAGTAGGCGGCACTGTCGAGCCCGCCGTGCAACAAAGCCACCACGATGTCAGCCCCCTTGGCGCGCAGCTCGGGCACGTACTTGTTGGCGGACTCAACGGCGCCTTCGGTGTAGACCTTGCCTTCCAGGTAGCGCTTGTCCCAGTTCATGATGCCGGGGGTGGTAAAGCCGATCACGCCGATCTTGATCGGCAGCTTCACTTCCTTGCCATCCGTACCCTTGGCCACCAGCGTGCGCTCCAGCAGCGTGTAGGGCTGCACCAGCGGCTTCTTGGTCTTATTGCTGTACACGTTGGCCAGCACGGCGGGGTAGCCAGCGCCTGCGCATTTCTTGGAGTGGTCCACGCCGTCCACATCCAGCCCGCCGCCCAGCACCTGGTTCAGGAAGGGCAGGCCGTAGTTGAACTCGTGGTTGCCCAGCGTGCCCGCATCAAAGCCCAGCGCGCCCATAGCCTTGTACATGGACAGCTGCTGCGTGCACGGGATAGGGCTGATGCTGGCCTCGTAGTCGGCCAGCGCAGTGCCCTGGATGGTGTCGCCGTTGTCCACCAGCAGCGTGTTGGCAAACTCCTTGCGGGCCGCGCGCACCAGCGTGGCCGTGCGCTCAAAGCCGTAGCTTTTGTCTTCGGCCAGCTTGAAGTAGTCGTAGCTGCGCACGTTGAAGTGCAGGTCGGTGGTCTCCAGCACGGCCAGCGTGGCCGTGGCGCCCGCGTTGCTGCTGGCGTTGTCGCTGCTGCCGCCGCAGGCAGCCAGCGACGCGGCCAGCGCCACCATGCCCCATGCAGCCATGCGGCGTGAAACATGCGAAGGAGAAATCAGAAAGCCCAGAGTGCGTTCAGACATGAACAGTCCCGAATTGAAACAAGGGACCGAGTGTCTGGGCCGGGTTTGACAGCGGTGTGACGTGGCAACGTGGCCGCAACACTTGTGCCTCGTGCTGCGGTCAGTGCGCCTTGCTGCGACTCAATCGATACGGTACACGTCGCCGTTGTGCGGCGAGGCGCTTTCGTGGAACAGGTCTTCCAGAAACTGTGCCAGCTCATGCTCTTGGACAAAGTCGGGGATCACAAAGCCCGACGGCGAGCGCTTGCCATCTGCGCCCACGCGGTAGGCCTGCCACAGCGCACCTTCGCGGCGCACTTCGACGATGCGACCGAAAACATTAAAACGGGGGTGAGCGTTCAACGGTGCTGCCATGGGGTACCGATCTATCCTTCGGCCTCTTGCCGAAAACCATCACAGATCACTACCCATGCGGCTTTGGAGGCCACATGGATGTGCTTTTGGGGCGGGGTCTCGTAGGCGGTGTCCAAGGTACCCAGCGGCACGGCCACCCACTCGCTATAGGGGCCTTCGCTGTGCCACAGCAAGGGCGAGCCACACACCGAGCAAAACGTGCGCGTGACCAGGGGCGAAGACCGGTAGGTGCGCGTCAGCCCTTGCCCAGACACGAAGCGATGGTGCACACGCAACACGCTGCCATAGCTGCCAAACGCCGCACCATGCGCCTTGCGGCACATCGAACAGTGGCAGTGCGATGCACCCTGCAATGGCGCCGTGGTTTCGTAACGCACGCCTCCACACAGGCAGCTGCCTCGCTGCACAGCAGCAGGCGTCGTCATGGCGCCACCGACGCGATCAAGTCCACCTCCACCGTCGCGTTCTTGGGCAGCTGCAGCACACCCACCGAGGTGCGGGTGTGGGCACCAGCCTCGCCCAGCACGGCAAACAGCACCTCGGAGGCACCATCGGCCACCTCGCTTTGCTGCGTGAAGGCAGGCGCCGACTGCACGTATACGGTAATGCGCAAAATGGATTGCACGGCATCGAGCGAACCCAGCGAGCGCTGCAACAAGGCCAGCGCCCGCATCACACACACCTTCGCGGCTTTTTGCGCATCGGCCAGCGTGGCGACCGCCCCGGCAGCGCCCGTGACCACCACGGTGTCGCCCACGCGCGGGATCTGCCCGCTCAGGTAGATGTGGTGGCCGTCCCGCACGAGCGGAACGTAGTTTCCACCAATCTTGATCTCGCCATCAAAGCGGTAGCCCAGCGCCTGGGCTTGTTCCTGAAAACGGGCATCGCGTGACATGGCGGAAGTTCTCCTGAAAATGGGTGGCGAAGTGGGGACGCGATACCAGCCGAACGACGGGCGGAACACGAGCAACCTCCATCATAGGCAGGCACCAGCACGCCACACCCCTACCCCCTGTGCAAACCCATGGACACCCATCCACACAAGAGGCTGAGAACGGCCGTCAAGCCAAACGCCACATGGTAACCCGCCAGCAGGGCGGCCTGCGGCACCACCGCTTCTACCCCTTGCCCCACGGACCCGGCCAGTGTGGCCACACAGGCCACTCCCAACGCACCCCCCAGTTGCCTGGCGGTATTGGCCAGCCCCGATGCCAGGCCCGCATCCTGCGGCGGCACGCCCCGCGTCACAGCCAGGGTGGCCGACAGAATCAGCGCGCCCAGACCACAGCCCACCAACAGCACAGGGCCCAGCACGTCCGCCAGGTAGTCGGGCTGCGGCGGCAACGCACACAGCCACACCAGCCCGGCTGCAGCCACCAAGGAGCCCCACAGCGGCAGTCGCCCGGCCTTGCCAGCCGCCATGGGCCCCGCAAAACACTGGCGCATGGCCGCCAGGGCCAGCGCCATGGGCAGCAGGGCCAGGCCCGTATCCAGCGGGCCGTACCCCACCCCATGCTGTAGCGCTGCCGATAGCAGATAGACGGACGCCGCCAGCGTGGCCCCCAGCACCAGCATGAGCACGTTGCCAACGCGCAGCCCGGGCAGATCAAACACCGACAGGCGCACCAGCGGGTGGGCGCTGCGCCGCTCCACCACCACGAAACATGCACACAACAGCACCGCAGCCCCCAGGCTACCCAACACCCACGGGTTGCCCCAGCCCCGCTGCGCCGACTGCGTGATGCCCCATACCAGAGCTGCACAACCCAACGTAGAGAACAACGCGCCCGGCAGATCCAGCCGCTGGACCTGGCCAGCGCGCAGGGGCGGCAGCAGCCCCCAGGCGACACCCGCCATCAAGGCAAACCCTACGGGCACGTTGACGAACATGACCCAACGCCAGCCCAAGGCTTCGGTCAGCAGGCCCCCAGTCACCACGCCCAACGCAAACCCAGCAGAGTTCAGCGCCGCCCACAGCGACAGCGCGCGGGCGCGTGCCTGCGGGTCGTGATGGGTCGCCGCCATCACCAGTGTCATGGAAGAAGTGGCCAATACGGCGGCGCCCATACCCTGCACAGCGCGCGCAGCCAGCAGCATGGGAGCACCCTGAGCCCACCCGGCAGCCAAACTGGCCACAATGAACAGCGCCAGCCCCCACTGCAGCACGGGCCGGCGGCCATAGAGGTCGCCCGCGCGGGCTGCCAGAAGCATGCAGCCGCCCAGGGTGAGCAAGTAGGCGTCGATCACCCATTGCTGCGTGCCATGCGCCAGGCCCAGGTCACGCTGCATGGCGGGCAGGGCCACGTTGACGATGGAACCGTCCATCACCACCATGAACGAGGCAATGCAGGCCATGGCGACGATGAGCCAGGCAGGAAGCCCCGGGCGCAGCAGCGCGGCGGGAACGGGAGGGGAAACGGAAGACATGGCAGTTGCTCCAGAAGTCAAACAGAAGAAGCCTGCAGTCTCCCGCCAGCACGCGGTATCGTGATAACGTTGTCCAGACCAAAAACAATGCATTTGGGCCACAATGCCAGAACCCCCATCGCGCAATCCATCCAGTCCGGTGAACGCGGCTCTGCGTGAACTCAGCGAGCGGGGGGACGGACCGCCGCTGTATGCAGTCTGGGGCGACCATCGGCCTTCTAGCGACTTTCAGCTCGGAACACGCGAGACCGACTGGCACAGCCACCTGCGTGGCCAGATGTTCTGCATCGAAAACGGGCTGATCCATGTACGCACGCACCAGGGCTCGTGGCTGCTTCCCCCGCACCGCGCGGGCTGGATCCCACCCGGCATGCCCCACACCGCCAGCATCAGTGGCGTGACGCGCGGGTGGAATGTGGTAATCACCCCCGAGGCATCGCGCAGCCTGCCGTCGCAACCTTGCGTTTTTGGAGTGAGCGAACTCCTGCGTGCGCTGGTGCGCCGTGCCACGGACTGGGACGCACATGACACACCGACACCCGCACAGCGCCGACTGGTGAAGGTTCTTCTCGACGAAATCCAGGCGGCACCCCACGAGCCGCTGCACCTGCCCATGCCCACCGACCGACGCCTGCTGCGTGTGGCCCAGGCCGTGCTAGCGGCGCCGGGCGACACGCGCACCTTGGCCGACTGGGCCGCATGGGGCGGTATGTCACCGCGCACACTCAGCCGCCTGTGCCAGGCCGAACTGGGCTCCAGCTTTGCGCAGTGGCGCCAGCAGGCGGGGCTGGTGCATGCGCTGGAGGCCCTGGCACGCGGAGAGACGGTGGCCCAGGTGGGCGACACCCTGGGCTACGCCACGCCCAGCAACTTCATCGCCATGTTCCGTCGCGTGTTTGGTACGTCACCCGCCCGCTACTTTGCCCAGCGCGGGGATGAGGACAACGGCAAGACGGCCTGAGTATTCACGCTTCAGTCAACGGTCTGTTGCCTGGCGCCACCTCACTGGCGGGCTACACCCCTTTGTTGCGCATCCAGTCCGCCGTGCCCATGAAGCTTTCTTTCAGCCGCACGCGCAGGTCGGCGGGCACGCCGGTCTCGCCCATGGCCTGGTCCATGCAGGCCACCCATTGGTCGCGCTCCTTGATGCCGATGGCAAACGGCATGTGGCGCGCGCGCAGGCGCGGGTGGCCAAACTGGTCGGTGTAGTACGAGGGGCCACCCAGCCATCCGCACAGAAACATGAACAGCTTTTGCCGCGCCTGGCCCAGGTCGCTGCCATGGGCGGCACGCAGCTCGGTGTAGCCGGGCTCCAGGTCCATCAGGTCATAGAAGCGCTCAGTCAAGGCGCGCACGCGTTCTTCGCCGCCGATCCATTCAAAAGGGGTGGTGGCCACGGGGGCATCTGCGGCGGAGGACGAGGGGGTGGATTCCATGGGGTTGGCAAGGAGAGGTTGCCAGGCGGTGTCGGGAAGCCTTTGATTATAGAAATCAAGGGCCTTTCATTCGCCTTGTGGGACCTTGGGACAGCCGCACTCCCACACCCGATGCCCTGCCCTGCTACTCCAGCACCGCCCGCAGCTGCCGCGTGGTCACCGCCAGGCGCCGGGCGCCGATCTGGGCCAGGTTGTTCATCACCGTGAGGGCCGCCTCGGGGTACTGCCTTGCCCAGGCATCAAAATGCGCGCGCGACAAACGCACCAGATGCGCCGGGCCACGTTCGGCGCCCGCGCAGGCACTGCGGGCCGCACCATTGAGGAAGGCCATTTCGCCAAACGCCATGCCGGGGCCTACGGTGGCCAGGCGCAAGCCCTTGTCGGGCGGCCATTGGGTGACCAGCGTGATGTGGCCGGACTTGACCACGAGGAGGTCATGGTCTGTATCCCCCGCATGAAACACCACGCTATGGGGCGGGACGGCCTGGGACACCAGCAGCGCCTGCAAGGCCTCGGCAGCGGCCTTGGGCACGCCCTCGCCCACCTCGCCCAGCACATCGCGCTCGGGGTGCACGGGGCGTTGCTCGATGGGCCGCTGCGACAGGATGCCCACCTCGGCCCATTCCAGCGCCCGGTCCAGATCGGCAAAGGCGCGCACATGCTCCCCCGCATGCTCGGCGGCCATGGGGTCCAGGGCTGCCACGGCCGCGGCGATGCCCTGCTGGTCCAGATCGCGCACCAGCGCTCGCAGTTGGGCCATTGCCGTGCTGTCCCACGCGGGCACGCGGCCCGCGTCCAGAATGACCCAGCGATGGCGCGGCAGCAGCAGCATGCGCACCTGCTCGGCCAGGTGGGCAGCCACGCCAAAAGACATCACGCCTTGCAGTTCAAACACCGCCACCTGGTTCATGCGCGGCGTCAGCCAGCTGTCCGACCCGGCACGGCGCAAGCGCCGCGAGCGCAGCTCGCCATCCAGACGCACATGGCGCAGCACCGTGGCGGCAGAGTCGTGCAGCAGCACAAACGTGGCCACCACCAGGCCAGCCACCAGCGCCCCCACGCCCCCCATCACGGCAAACACCAGCGCCACCAGCCAGCTTTGCGCCCAGGTCACCCGGGACCGGCGGGCATAGCCCAGCGACCACATGAGGCCCGGCACCTGCATCAGCCCCGCCAGCACCAGCCCCCCGGCAAGACAGGCCATGGGCACCCAGTGCAGCCACCAAGCCCCGGTGAGCGCCACACCCAGCATGATGGCTGCGTGCCAGCGCGGGGCATCGCGCGAGGCCCCCGCCTGCGCCAGCACAATGCGCGAACGCGACGCGCTGGTGGATGCGGGAATCATGCCCATCAGCCCACACAGCGCACCCAGCAAACTCTCGCGGCGCAGCGCCAGGTTGGCGTTGCCACGCAGGCCATGGTCCAGCTCCAGCTCCTGGTTGAATACCAGAATCTCCAGGCTGTTGACCAGCGCCATCAGTACTGCCAGCACCACCAGAGCAGAGCCCTGCTGCCGGGCCAGGGCCATCCAGGGAATGCTCGTCCAGTCGGGCAGCATGGGCCAGGCAAACACGCTGGGCGGCACGGCCGGCACAAACACACTGCCCAGCCCCACACCCCATACCCCCGCCAGCGCCACGGCCAGTGCCACCAGGGCCACGGCCGACAGCAGCCCCGGCATGCGGGGCCAGCGCCAGCGCAGCCCCCAGGCCAGCCCCACCACGGCCAGCGCAGCAAGCAGGTGCCAGCCGGTGCGTGCGTCCCACAGCGCATCAGCACCCGCACCAAAGCCATTGCGCACCTGTCCCACCACCATCGACAAGCCCACACCGGCTGCAAACCCGTGGGTGACCGAGATGGGAAGAAACCGCGCCACCGACGCCAGCCGCAACACCCCCAGCAGCCACTGGAACACAAAGGCCAAAGCCACCGTGGCACCGCTGACCGCCAGCACCTGGCGGGCGCTCAGGCCCAGGCTCGGGGCCGCACCGTGGGCAGTCGCCAGCACGGCGGCAAACAGCAGGGCCACCACCGTGGTCGGTGCATACACCACCCCGGCACGGGGTGTCGCCAGGGTCAGCAGCAGGCCGGGCAATGCAGCCGACCACAAAGCCAGCGCGGCCAGCGAATGTTCGCCCGCCAGCGGCGCAAATGCCAGCAGCCCCAGCCCCACGGCGTGGGGCACGGTGACCGCTGTCGCAGACCACGCCGCTGCTGCGCCCGAGGGCTGCGGCGCCGACGGCCCGACCTCAGCCCCCGCCGAAGGCCCGGCACGGCGATGCAGCGAGGCAGTCACGGGTGCGGTCGGCGGCATGGAGAAGGTCTAATAATCCCTGGGCATTGCGCGCCTACAGGCTGCGCGCCGCAAAGGTGTCGCAGGTCTTGACACTGCCACTTTGCAGGCCGCTGTTGAACCATCGCTGCCGCTGGGCGCTCGTGCCATGCGTGAAGCTCTCGGGCACCACCGCGCCGCCATTGGCCCGCTGCAGCGCATCGTCACCAATCTTGGCGGCGGCGTTCATGGCTTCTTCCACATCGCCCTGCTCCAGGATCTGACGGGACTTCTGGGCGTGGTGGGCCCACACCCCCGCAAAGCAGTCGGCCTGCAGCTCCAGCCGCACCGACAGCGCGTTGTATTCCACCTTGCTCACACGGCCCCGCATCTGGTCCACCTTGGCGCTGATGCCCAGCTGGTTCTGCACGTGGTGGCCCACCTCATGGGCAATCACGTAGGCCTGGGCAAAGTCGCCCGGGGCACCCAGCCGGGTCTTGAGAGTCTCGTAGAAACCCAGGTCGATGTAGACCTTCTGGTCAGCGGGGCAGTAAAACGGCCCCATGGCTGCCTGTCCCGTACCACATGCGGTGGGCGTAGCGCCCCGGAACAACACCAGCCGCGGGTCCTGGTAGCGCCCGCCGCCCTGGCGGAACACCTCGCCCCACACGTCCTCCGTGTCGGCAAGCACCGTGGACACAAAACGTGCCATGGTGTCATCGGCTGGTGGGCGGTGGGCCGGAGCATGGGGTTGCGTCTGCACCTGGGGCGCTGGGCCGCCGCCGCTGAGCAGCCCCAGGATGGTCAAGGGGTTGATGCCCAGCACCCAGCCCCCCACCAGCGCGATCACGATGGTGCCAATGCCGATGCTGCGCCCACCAAACACCGGCGATCCACCGCCGCCGCCCTCGTCACGGCGGTCTTCCACGTTGTCGGACTCGCGATTGCCTTCCCATTTCATTGCGTCTCTCCAGCGCCCTCCAGGTGGGGCGGCCAAGCCTGCATGTTACGCGCGGGACCGCCCTGGCGCGGACGATTTACGATGTGTTCCACCCCGCTTTTGCCTGCCTTTCATGACATCTGCCGCACACCATAGCGCGCCCCATGCCGGGCCCACCATTCTTCTGACCGGTTTTGATCCGTTTGGTGGTGGCGCGCACAACCCCAGCTGGCTCATTGCGCAAGCGCTGCACGGGCAACGCATCGCAGGACACCAGGTGGTGGCTGCGCAATTGCCCACGGTGTTCGGGCAGTCGTTGCAGCGGCTGCAGTCGCTGTTGCTAGAACACCGGCCCACCGTCACGCTGTGCCTGGGCCTGGCAGGTGGTCGGGCAGCGCTGTCCATCGAGCGCATCGGCATCAACATCAACGATGCGCGCATTCCAGACAACGGTGGCGCACAGCCCATAGACACCCCGGTGCAGCCCGGCGGACCTGCCGCCTACTTCGCCAGCCTGCCCATCAAGGCCATGCTGCGCGCCGTGCAACGCGCTGGCGTGTCCTGCGAGGTGTCGCAAACCGCTGGCACCTTTGTCTGCAACCATGTGCTGTACGGCCTCATGCATCTGCTGGCACAAGGCATAGGCCCAGAGGGCGCACGGGGCGGTTTTGTGCATGTGCCCTGGCTCAGTGGCCAGGGGGACCCCCATCTGCCCCTTCGCGACATGGTGCGCGGCATGCATGCCGCCCTGTGGGCTGCGGTGCTGACGCCGCAGGACATCGCGCTGCAGGCGGGGGCCACGCATTGATGGGCATGGCAGCCATGGCGAACCTGCCCCCCGCCCAGCACACGCTGGGCTACCTTGGGCACTGCACAGGTGAGGGCTTCTCCGCTCCCACGAGAGCGGCATGCTGTGTACAGTCCGCCTATGCTTTTTGCCCCCTCTTCAGCCCCCTCGGGCGTGCTGGATGCAGCAGCCACCGCTGCGCGGTTGCCCTGGTCCGATCTGGCTGATGAAATAGCGGCCTTGCTCAAAGACCCCACAGTCGTGGTGCCGCAACGCGCCGTGCTGCCGCTGGCGCAAGGCGGCAGCTTGTTTGTGATGCCCGCCACGGATCAATCGGTGGCCATGACCAAGCTCATCACCTTCACCGCGGGCAACGCGGGCACAGGACGCCCGTCGATCCAGGGCGATGTGGTGGTGTTTGACATCGCCACGGGCGAGCGTCGGCTGGTGCTGGACGGGCCCACTGTCACCGCACGGCGTACCGCCGCGGTCTCTCTGCTGGCCGCCAGGCATCTGGCGCAGGTGCCACAGGGCCCTTTGCTCATCGTCGGCGCAGGGGTGCAGGGTCTGGCACATGCCGAGGCATTCATCCACGGCCTGGGCGTGCGCGAGGTGTGGATTGCCTCGCGCAGCAGCGCCAGCGCCCAGGCCCTGGCAGCGCAGGTGCGCGGCCTGGGCGCCCACGTGCGGGTGGTGGCCGATGCCGATGCCGCCGTGCCCCACTGCCCGCTGATAGCGACCTGCACCACGGCCAGCGCACTGGTGCTGAGCGCCCCGCCCCGGCCCGACGCATTTTTGGCGGCCGTGGGCGCTTTCACGCCCGCCATGGCAGAGCTGGCCCCAGCCCTTTGCCAGCATGTGGCGCGGCACGGACGCATCCTGGTGGACACCAGCGATGCACTCCATGAAGCGGGCGACCTGCTGCAGGCGGGCCTGGATGTGGCGGCGCTGCCGACGCTGGGTGAGATGGTCCGGAGCCTCGGTGCCGCAGACCCCGAGCGGCGTTCGGGCCCGGTGCTGTTCAAGAGTTGCGGCTGGGCCGGCTGGGACTTGGCAGCAGCCCGGCTGGCCCTGCGCCGCGCCAGCACGGCACCGGCCGCGACGGCACACTGGGCAGACCCATCCGCATGATGCTCATCACACGTTTTTCAGACCACAGCCTGCGCATGCAGATCGCGCTGGTGTTTGGCACGCTGGTCGTGACCCTGTCAGTGCTGCTGTCGCTGGGGTTTGGCGAGTTGCTCAAGCACCGCATTCAGCGCGATGCAGGCAGTTCCTTGCAGGTGGTCGCCGAAAACGCAGGCAAGCTCCTGGCCCTGGGCCTCATGCAGCGCAGCCTGGAGGCCGAGGTGATGGCCAGTGCCGAAGTGGTGTGGTCCAAGGGGCTCGACTCTGCCGAGGCCCAGCACATGCTGGCCCGCAGCCAGGCCATGCAGCCCACCAACATCTGGATCGGTGTGGCCGATGCGCAAGGCGTGGTGCGCAATGCCACACGCGGCCTGCTGGTGGGCCAGAGCGTGGCCCAGCGGCCCTGGTTTCAACACGGACTCGAAGGGGTGCATGTGGGCGACGTCCACCCCGCCAAGCTGCTGGAGTCCCTGCTGCCCCCCACCGCCACTGGCGAACCACACCGGTTTGTGGACTTTGCAGCGCCCATTCGCGTCGGCCCCACCACGGTGGGCGTGCTGGGCATCCACGGCAGCTGGCAGTGGACACGCGAGGTACTGGAGAGTCTGACCCCTGCGTCATCCGATGAAAGCGCGCTGGAACTGTTCATCTTTGACCGCGAAGGCCAGTTGATTTTTGCGCCTGGCGGACAGACCGAGGTGATGCGGTCTGCCGGGCAGCGACTGCCCGAGGACATCAGTGTCAACAACAACCGTGATGGCGACCGCACGCAGACCACCGTGGTGCGGTGGAGGGATGGCAAGCGCTACCTGACCGCAGCCACGCAGCTGCAGCCGCGCAACGCGGCCAGCGATCTGGGCTGGCGCATCGTGGCACGCCAGCCTGTGGAATTGGCTTTCGCGGAGGCAGACAACACCGTACAACTGGCACTGGTGATTGGCCTGACGGCCGCGCTGCTGGCATCGGCCCTGGCCTGGCTGGCCGCCCGGCGCCTGAGCGTGGACCTGTATGCACTGGCCGACGCGGCCAGTGCGGTGGAGGCCGGGCTCCCCGGCAGCGACATTCCGACCATGCAAAGCAGCCGCGAAGTACAACAGCTGTCTCAGTCTCTGGGCCGCATGACGCACCGCCTGCTGGCCGCCCGCGAGGCGATGGAAGAAAAAGTGCGCCTGCGTACGCTGGAGCTGGAGGCCGCGAACCGCGCGCTGGACCTGCAGGCGCGCACCGACGCCCTCACCGGGTTGCTGAACCGGCGCGGCTTCGAGACACAAATGGCCTTTGCGGTGGCGCTGGCTCGGCGCAGCAGCCGTCCGCTGAGCCTGATCACCGTGGACGTGGACCACTTCAAGCGGGTGAACGACACCTACGGGCATGAAGCCGGAGACGAGGTCCTGCGGCGACTGGCACGCACGCTGGAGTCCCGCCTGCGTGGCTCCGATGTGGTGGCGCGACTGGGGGGAGAAGAGTTCGTGGCGTTGCTGCCCGACACCGACCTGGACGGCGCCCAGTCCATTGCGCAGGCCCTGGTCACCGCCATGGCAGAGCAACAGAACCCGGTCGTGGGCACCATCACCGTCAGCGCAGGTGTCGCAACCATGCGCAGCGCAGACGACAACGGCGCCGCCATGCTGCGTCGGGGCGATGCCGCGCTCTACGAGGCCAAGGGCCAGGGACGCAACAGGGTCTGTGTGGAGGCGTGAGGGCTGCCCGAGCCCGCAGTGGCGCCGTCCCCCGGTGTTGCGGGCCGTGGCTCCGGGCTTTCGGCTTGCAGCACGGGTGCCTCAAAATACGGCTGCAGCTGGGCCGACAGCTCTTGCAGGCCAGCGTCCGGAGCGCCAGCCGCCAACGCCAATCGCTCCAGGGCATAGGGCCGGTGGCCCAGCATCATCGACATGTTCACGCAGTGGCCGTGTGCTGCCATGCGCAGCACAAAGGCATTGAGCAACTCACAGGGCCAGTAGGTGTGGTGTGCCTGGCAGTCGGCGTCGGCGGAATGCGGCGCAGCGTCTGGGCGCCGGGGCGGCGGGATGTCAGAAGGCGCAGGGGCAGGAGCGGGATCGGCCAGCGCTGGCGCCAGAGCGCGGATGGGCGCAAAGAACAAGGTTGAGGCGGCAGCGGACATCAGCATGGTGAAACTCCATCAGCCTCCATCTCCCGGGAGGCGTGTCACCGATGCTAGAAAACTTACCGATGCTTGCATTTCAGCCAAGGCGCATGGCGCGTGTAGGACACAACCCCTGCCACCGCCCGCCATGTGCGCGTGGTCAGGCCTTGGGCAGTGTCACGCCCACCTGGCCCTGGTACTTGCCGCCCCGGTCTCGGTAGCTGACCTCGCACACGTCGTCCTTGTCGCTCTCGAAGAACAGCACTTGTGCGCAGCCCTCGCCTGCGTAGATGCGCGCTGGCAGCGGCGTGGTGTTGCTGAACTCCAGCGTCACATAGCCTTCCCACTCGGGCTCGAACGGCGTCACGTTGACGATGATGCCGCAGCGGGCATAGGTGCTCTTGCCCAGGCAGATGGTGAGCACATTGCGCGGGATGCGGAAGTATTCGACCGTGCGGGCCAGCGCGAAGCTGTTGGGCGGGATGATGCAGCTGTCACCCTCGAAATCGACAAAGCTCTTTTCATCGAAGTTCTTCGGGTCCACCACCGTGCTGTGGATGTTGGTGAACACCTTGAATTCGGGCGCACAGCGGATGTCGTAGCCGTAGCTGCTGGTGCCGTAGCTGATGATCTTGCGGCCTTCGACCTCGCGAACCTGGCCGGGCTCGAAGGGCTCGATCATTCCGTGCTCGGCCGCCATGCGGCGGATCCATTTGTCGCTCTTGATGCTCATAGCAGAACTCCCTGCGCTGTGGCCCGCTCAGTGGTGGACTGCCGGGCGCTATTAAATACGTAGCTGTTAGCGCATGAATATCAAGCGCTAGAGCCGTATTTTGCTTGAGAAATCACCGTTTGCTGCACCACACGGTCGTCGCCGAGCACGATCAGCGCAAACAAAAGCTCATCGAGGTTGCGCGCCTGGCGGGTCTTGCGCGCCAAAAGCGGCGTGGCTGCGGGGTTCAGCACCACAAAATCGGCCTCGCAGCCCGGCTGCAGATTGCCGACCACACCCGCCAGGCCCAGCGCCCTGGCCGCGCCCGCCGTGTGTTGCCACCACAGTTGCTGGGGTGACAGACTCAGGCCCTGCTTGGTCTGGCCCTCACGCCCCACGTAGTACGCCGCCAGCATGGTGTGGAACGGGCTGAAGCTGGTGCCTCCGCCCACATCGCTGGCCAAGCCATAACCAAACCCCACGCGGTCGGCACCGGCGTAGTCGAAGAACCCGCTGCCCAGAAAGAGGTTGCTGGTGGGGCTGACCGCCGCCACCGCGCCGGTGTCGCGCATCAGCGCGCGGTCGTCGTCATCGAAGTGGATGCAGTGCGCATACACCGCACGTTCGCGCATCAGGCCAAAGTCGTCGTACACGCCCAGGTAGCTGCGCGCGGCGGGGAACAGCTCGCGCGCCCAACGGATCTCGTCGCGGTTCTCGGCCACGTGGGACTGGATCCACACATCGGGGTAGCGCGCAGCCAGCTCACCCGCGCCGCGCAATTGTTCATGCGTGCTGGTGGGCGCAAAACGCGGGGTGATGGCATACCCCAGGCGGTCCACGCCGTGCCAGCACTGGATCAGCGCCTCGGTGTCGAGGAGGCTCTGCTCGGTGTCGTCGCGAACGCCATCGGGCGAGTGACGGTCCTGCAGCACCTTGCCGGTGATGAGGCGCATCCGCTGGCGCTGGGCCTCGGTGAACAGGGCATCCACCGACGCGGGGTGTGAGGTCGAAAACGCCAGGGCTGTGGTCACGCCGTTGCGCAGCAGCTCGGCCACAAAAAATTCGGCCACCTGTGCGCTGTAGCCGGGGTCTACAAATCGGGATTCGTGGGGAAAGGTGTAGTTCTCCAGCCAGGGCAGCAGGCCATCGGCTGGCGAGCCGATCACGTCCGTCTGCGGGAAGTGGATGTGCATGTCCACAAACCCCGGCGCCAGGATGCGCCCCGGCAGATGCACCACAGGCTCCCCGGCAAATTGTGGCGCGAGAGTCTGCCAAGCGCCCGCCGCCAGCACACGCTGGCAGCCCTGAGCGTCAGGGCCAACGGCCAGCAGGCCATCTTCGTCATAGAGGGCGCTGCCGTCGTCGGCAAAACGCAAAAGAGCGGAACGGTAAACAGGCATGGCGCCAAGCTTAGCGGCAGGGGGCGCCGTTTGTATATGCAGCACCCCATAGTGGCTATGGGGTTCGGGGAGCGCCGACCAGTGAAAACGATGGGCGATATGCCCTGCAGGATCAGCGGGACACCTTGCCCACCACGCCTTCCACCAGCCAGTTCATCTGCAATATCTGGGCATCCGGCAGTGCCTGGCCAGCAGCAATGCGCTCCTGCCCTTCGTTGTCGCGCACCGGCACTTTGCCCGCACGGAAGGGCTGGAGCTTGCCCGCGCCCACAGCCTTTTGGGCATTCAGCACCTCCTGCTGGACGGCCGCTGGCACCCGGGTGCCAAAGTCACCGACGCGGATCATGCCCTCGCGCACGCCGCCCCACACATTGGCACTTTTCCAGGTGCCGTTTTGCACGGCGCGCACGCGCTCGGTGTAGTAGCTGCCCCACTGGTGCGTCACGGCCACGATCTGCGCGTCCGGGCCCGTCTTGCGCATGTCCGAGTGATAGGCCACGGCCATCTTGCCGCGCTCTTGCGCAGCCGCCATCACGGCAGTGGAGCCAGTATGGAAAGCAATCACATCCACGTCCTGGTTGAACAGTGCCATGGCGGCATCCCGCTCCTTGGGCGGGTCGAACCATACGTTGAGCCACACCACCTTGACAGTGGCCTTGGGGTTGACCGAGCGCATGCCCAGCGTGAAGGCGTTGATGCCCTGCAGCACTTCGGGGATGGGAAACCCGGCCACGAACCCTGCCACGCCGGTCTTGCTCATGCGGCCCGCAGCGATGCCAGCCAGGTAACGCCCCTCGTAGTAGCGCGCATTGGCGGCGGCCACATTGGGGGTGGTCTTGTAGCCGGTGATGGACTCGAACTTCACCTGCGGATAGTCCTGCGCCACCTTGAGCGTGGGCTCCATGTAGCCAAAGCTGGGGGTGAAGATGATCTGATGGCCGGTGGCGGCCAGGTCGCGGATCACGCGTTCTGCATCGGCGCCTTCGGCCACGTTCTCGACCAACGTGGTCTTCACCTGGCTGCCCAGCGCGGCCTCGACGGCCTTGCGGCCTTCGTCATGCTGGCGCGTCCAGCCTGCCTCGGTGATGGGTGAGACATAGACAAAACCGGCTTTGACGGGCTCGGCGACGCTGCCCTTGGCGGACGTGGTCTGGGAAAAAACGGGGGAGAAAAAACAGGCGGCCACGAGCGTGGCAGCGAGGTTTTTGTACATGGTGTTCCTCTACATGGCCCTGATGGAATGGACCGGAAGCACCGCAGGACGACGGTGCCACCGGGAAGGTCAGACTGTGCGAAAACTACATGAAGCGATGTTGCAAAGATTGTCGGAAAAAAAGCGCTTTCAAGCACGGGCGGAGCGCTGCAGCAGCGCACAGAGCCCCGCCATCAATTTCAATTCAGCCGCAGCGCCTGCGGGCCCGCGCCCAGGCGGAAAGCACCGACGACTTCGGCCAGGCGCGACGCCTGATCCTTCAGGCTTTCGGCGGCAGCGGTGGACTCTTCCACCAGGGCTGCATTTTGCTGGGTCATCTGGTCCAGCTGGGTCACCGCCACATTCACCTGGCCAATGCCCTGGCTCTGCTCCGAAGCGGCTGCGCTGATCTCGCCAATGATGTCGGTCACGCGGCGCACGGAACTCACGATCTCGCCCATGGTGGTGCCGGCGTTCTGCACCAGGGCAGCACCCGACTCAACCTTTTCCACGGACACGCCGATCAGCGTCTTGATTTCCTTGGCCGCCTGGGCCGAGCGCTGGGCCAGTGAGCGCACTTCGCTGGCCACCACGGCAAAGCCACGGCCCTGCTCGCCCGCACGGGCGGCTTCCACGGCGGCGTTGAGGGCCAGGATGTTGGTCTGGAACGCGATACCGTCGATGGTGCCGATGATGTCGGCAATCTTCTTGCTGCTGGTGTTGATCTCGTCCATGGTGGTCACCACCTGTGCCACCACATCGCCACCGCGCTGGGCCACCTGCGCCGCCGACACGGCCAGCTGGTTGGCCTGCACGGCCGAATCGGCGCTCTGGCGCACGGTGCTGGTCAGCTCTTCCATCGAGCTGGCGGTCTCCTGCAGGCTGCTGGCTGTCTGCTCAGTGCGCGCGCTCAGGTCCTGGTTGCCAATCGCGATCTGGGTGCTGGCGGTAGAGATGCTGTCCACCACGCCCCGCACTTGCTGCAGCGAACGGTGCAGCGCGCTGCGCATGGCATCCAGCGCGCGCAGCAGGTGGCCGGTTTCGTCATTGGCGTAGCTCGCCTGGGGGGCACCCGTCAGGTCCATGTTGGCGATGGTCTCTGCAATGGCCTCTGCCTTGCGCAGCGGGCGCGTGATGCTGGTGGTCAGCAGCCAGGCCAGCAAGGCGCCTAGCAGCAGCGACACGCCGGTGCAGATCTGCAGCAGCAGCGTGGTCTGGGCACGCAGCTCTTCGCTGCGCTTGCCGGCCGCATCGAGCTCGGCGCGCTGGCCATCCACCATCTGCTGCACACCCGCCAGATAGCTGCGGGAGGTGGGCTCAAACCGCTCGGTGAAAACCTTGTTGGCGTTCTCGGCATCGCCCGCCTGCTTGAACTTGCTCACTTCCTCGCGGGCCGCCAGGTAGTCCTTGCGCAGGTCTCCCACCTTGGCAAAAAGCTGCTTCTTCTCCGCCGTGTCCATCTTGGACTCGATGAATTTCTGCAGCTCGTTGGTATCACGGATCGACGCGGCCGTGGCGGGCGCAAAGTATGGGATCAGGCTCGCGTCGCTGCTCTTGGCAATAGCTGCCGCGCGCTGCACGCCCGATGTGGTGTGGCGCAGCCAGTCCGAGCCCGCGCGCTCGGTCTTGATGTTGTCGTTGACCATGGCGTCGATCTCCCTGCCCAGCTGGCTGAGCTTGACCACGGCCACCACGCTGCTGGCAAAAAACAGCGCCAGGATGAGGCCAAGCACCAGGGTCAGGCGCTTGCCAATGGAGATTTGACTGAGAAACATGGAAGGCTCCAAAAAAGGGGGCAACACGGCACCCGTGCACTCCACAAGGGAGCGCAGGGTAAGGGCCATGGTGGTGGATCACCCCTTGGGCCTGGGCCGGACGCAATTCGAACGAATACTTACTATTTTAAGGGTTTACCCAGATCATGCCCCTGCCGCACTGGCGACAGTCCCTCTGGCGCCATTTCCCCAGCCCACTGCGTGCGCTACCCGAAGCTCAGTAGTCGTGCTCCACGCACCGCTCGAACGCTTCCTTGAGCTTGTGCTCCCACACCCGCTTGTCAGCATTGCCTGCAAAGCTGGCTTCAAAACTATTGAAAGCCAACTGGTAAGCATGTTTGGCCGTGAGCCCCGTGGCCGCAAACACCTGGGTGAAGTTCTCGTTGATGTAGCCACCAAAGTAGGCAGGGTCGTCCGAATTCACGGTGGCAGCCAGCCCGGCATCGAGCAGCTTGCCGAGGTTGTGGTCCGCAAGGTTGGGGAAGACGCACAGTTTCTGGTTGGACAGCGGGCACACCGTGAGCGCAATGCGGTCTTGCGCCAGGCGCTGCATCAGGGCAGCGTCGTGTACCGCCTGCACGCCATGGTCGATGCGCTCGACCTTGAGCACATCCAGCGCACTCCAGATGTAGGCGGGAGGACCCTCCTCCCCCGCATGGGCCACCAGGTGCAGGCCCAGCTCGCGGCAGCGGGCGAACACGCGGGCAAACTTCTCGGGCGGGTGCCCCAGTTCGCTGGAGTCCAGACCCACACCCACCATCTTGTCGAGCAGCGGCATGGCCTGCTCCAGCGTTTCGAACGCCGACTCCTCGCTCAGATGGCGCAGGAAGCACAGGATCAGCGTGGCGCTGATTCCGAGTTCGGCGCGGGCATCCTGGCAGGCACGGTGCAGACCGTTGATGACGGTCTCCATCGCCACGCCGCGTGCGGTATGGGTTTGCGGGTCGAAGAAGAGTTCGGTGTGCAGCACGTTGTCGCGCGCCGCACGACCCAGGTAAGCGCGCGCCATGTCGTAAAAATCCTGTTCATGCAGCAGCACACTCGCACCGGCGTAGTAGATGTCCAGAAAACTCTGCAGATTGGTGAATGCATAGGCGCTGCGCAAGGCGTCCACGCTGGCATAGCTCAGCGTCAGACCATTGCGCTGCGCCAGCGCAAAGATCAGCTCGGGCTCCAGCGAGCCCTCGATGTGGATATGCAGCTCGGCCTTGGGCATGGCACGCAGCAGGCTGGGAAGGCGCTCGGCGGAGATGGGGGGGATCTTGAACATCAGCAGACTCCAAAGGTGATGCCACTCTGGCGCAGAAAGCGGCGATACGCAGATGATGCCTTGTCGGCAGCGGTATGCAACTCCGCGCGCAGGTCAAGCGGCAGGCACTGTGGCGTCTGCGACTCCAGCACGGGCTGGTCCTGCGTGAAGATGGTGTGCTGGAAGGCCTGCAGTTTCTCGTCCGGCGAATCGAAATCCGCCACGGCCAGCCGAAACCACACCCGGCTGCGCACCGGCGTCACCGGACAGATGAACAGCGCAATGGACTCGCGCCAGCCATCGACCGCCGTGGTGCCCGCCTCGGGCACCTTGGTCAGCACGGCCGCATAGGGCGCGGTGACTTCGTAGGTGTATTCGACCTGGGCGGCCGCCGTGGAATGCAGGTTGGATTGCGGTTGCCAGGCCTTGCAGCCCGTGGCCAGGAGGCCCGTGGGCGTGGGCTCCACGCGGTAATCGTCGATGGCCGTCGCCTCACGGCTGCCGAGCCAGCCTTCGTGCAAAAAGCCGAAATGCGACATGTCCAGAAAGTTCTCGACGATGCGCGGCGCGCTGGCCGCCACGTCGTAGGGACCGCAGTTGAGCTTGCGCAGGCGAGCATCCCCCTCCGCCGCAAACACGGGCAGTCCCTGCTCGCCTGGTGCGATGCGCACCCACACAAGGCCATAGGCCTCCTGCACCTCGAAATGGCGGGCGCAGTGCGTGGCCGGGGGCACAAAGGTGGGTAGTGCAGGCACGTGCGTGCATTGCCCACCGGCCGCAAACTGCCAGCCATGGTAGGGGCACTCCAACTGGCCCTGGGGCGTCACGCGGCCCAGCGACAAGCGGGCGCCCCGGTGCGGGCACTGGTCGGCCAGCGCGAGCACGGCGCCTTCGCTGTCGCGCCACAACACCACGGGTTGCTCCAGCAATTGCACCGCCAGCGGTGCCTGCCCAGCCACGGCCCCTGACAGGGCCACAGGATGCCACAAAGTTGATTCCACCATCGTCCTTGCTCCTTAGAACCTGTTCAAAGTCTTTTTGGAGATTGCATTGGAGTGCAATCGGGATGGGTGGATGCTTCGGATGCGCCGCATGGGCTCGTGCCCATGCAAGCAGCCGGGGCGCCAAAACTCCGAGTTCATCGGCCCGATTTCACTCCAACCCTTCGGGCAAGTGCCTTGCCGGGCGGTCTGCGGCGTTGCGGCGCTTGCCAATAGCACGGGCTATTGGCAGCGCACCGCGCCTTGCATCCCATCCCGGCAAGGTACTTGTGCGACTCCAAAAAGACTTTGAACAGGTTCTTAATGCTGCAGGTCACAAAATGCCCCTGCAAAACAAAAGGGCCACCCCAGGGCGGCCCTTTGTCACAGCAGCTCGCAAGAACTGCTGATGCGCGCGGCGCGAATTACTTCTTGTCGCCGCCAGGGATCTTGCCTTCCACGCCCTTGACGTAAAAGTTGATGCCGCCCAGGAACTTGTCGTCGGCCACAGCGTCCTTTTCCAGCACGGGCTTACCGTCCTGACCCACGATGGGGCCCTTCCAGATGCTGAAGCTGCCGTCGGCCAGGCCCTTCTTCACGGCTTCGACCTTGGCCTTGGTGTCAGCAGGCACGTCTTCGGCGATGGAGACGATGTCGATAGCGCCTTCCTTCACACCCCACCAGCTTTGGCCCGAAGCCCAGGTGCCGTCCAGCACGTCCTTGGTGGCCTTGACGTAGTACGGACCCCAGTTGATCACCGCCGATGCCAGGTGGGCCTTGGGGCCGTAGGCGGTCATGTCGCTGTCCCAGCCGAAGGCGCGCTTGCCCTTTTCCTGGGCGGTCTTGAGCACGGCGGGAGAGTCGGTGTTCTGGAACAGGATGTCGGCGCCACCGTTGATCAGGCTGGTCGCAGCTTCGGTTTCCTTCGGTGGGCTGAACCATTCATTCACCCACACCACCTTGGTCTTGATCTTGGGATTGACCGACTGCGCACCCAGCGTGAAGCTGTTGATGTTGCGGATCACCTCAGGAATCGGCACCGAGCCCACCACGCCCAGCGTGTTGGACTTGGTCATGGCGCCAGCGATGATGCCGGCCATATACGCGCCTTCGTAGGTGCGGCTGTCGTAGGTGCGCAGGTTTTCGGCCGTCTTGTAGCCGGTGGCGTGTTCGAACTTCACACCCTTGTTGTCTTCCGCAACCTTGAGCATGGACTCCATGTAGCCGAAGGTGGTGCCGAAGATCAGCTTGTTGCCCTGGCCGGCCAGGTCGCGCAGCACGCGCTCTGCGTCAGCAGACTCGGGCACGCTTTCCACAAAGCTCGTCACGACCTTGTCGCCAAATTCCTTCTCGATGGCCTTGCGACCGTTGTCGTGCGCGAACGACCAGCCGCCGTCGCCCACCGGGCCGACATAGGCAAACGCGATCTTCAGTGGCTCGGGCTTGGGTGCCGGTGCTTCTGCGGCAGGGGCCGGTGCAGGCGCAGGGGCCGGTGCCGGTTCTTCCTTCTTGCCACAGCCCACCAGGGCAGCAGCAGCCACAGCGGAGAGCGCTGCCACCTTGAGCAGGGAGCGTTTCTGCAGATCAGTCATGTCGGTTTCCTTATCGAAGAAGTAGGACTTGCAAAGGTTGGGGGACGAAAACAATGATTATGGTGCGATCTACCGCAGGGTAACCAGATTTTCCGGTGGGCTAGCCCTTTCAGGAGCCCGGATAAAACGGTTTGCCCAGCGATGCCGGCATGTTGATGCGGATCCACGCCGGATTGCGCGAGATCAGCGCCAGCACCACGATGGTGGCCACATACGGCAACATGCTCAGCAACTGGCTGGCCACCTGCACGCCGGTGGCCTGCAAATGGAACTGCAGCATGGTCACGCCGCCGAACAGATAAGCACCAAGCAACACCCGTGCCGGGCGCCAGGTGGCAAAGGTGGTGAGCGCCAGCGCAATCCAGCCGCGCCCGGCCACCATGCCCTCGACCCACAGCGGGGTGTAGACGGTGGAGATGTAAGCCCCGGCCAGCCCGCACAGCGCCCCGCCCACCACCACGGCCGCCAGCCGGATGCGCCGCACCGGGTAGCCCAACGCATGGGCTGACTCAGGCGATTCGCCCACCGACCGCAGCACCAGCCCGGCGCGCGAGCGGTACAGAAACCAGATCAACCCCGCCACCAGCAGCATGGTGAGATACACCAGCGGGTGCTGCTGGAACAGCGCTGGCCCGAGGAGCGGCACATCGCCCAGCACGGGAATGGCGTACTTGGGCAGCTCGGGCAGCTTTGCCTGCACATAGCTGATGCCCGCAAACGCGGAGAAGCCCACGCCGAACAGACTGAGCGCAAGCCCCGTGGCGTACTGGTTGGTGTTGAGCCAGATCACCAGCACACCAAAGATGGCGGCCAGCACTGCACCTGCCGCCATGCCTGCCGCAAAGCCCAGCCAGGTGTTGCCCGTGTGCACCACGGTGGCAAAGCCGGCAATGGCGGCGCAGAGCATCATGCCCTCGGCCCCCAGGTTGACGATGCCCGCCTTTTCGTTGATGAGCAGGCCCAGGGCCGCAATGGCCAGCACGGTGCCCGCGCTGAGCGTGGCGCCGATGAGCAGTGCATAAGACTCCATCAGACACCTCCTTTCTTGCTGCCGACCCAGCGGATGCGGTAGGCAATCAGCGTGTCACAGGCCAGCAGCGTGAACAGCAGCAGGCCCTGGAACACGCCGGTGAGCGACTTGGGCAGGCCCAGGCGCGACTGCGCCAGTTCACCACCGATGTAGAACATGCTCATGAGGATGGCGGAGAGGATCATGCCCACCGGGTGCAGCCGTCCGACGAAGGCCACGATGATGGCCGCGAAGCCGTAGCCCGCAGGCACATAGGGGGTGAGCTGGCCGATGGGCCCTGCCACCTCCAACGCACCGGCCAGGCCAGCGGCGCCGCCCGAGATCAGCAGCGCCGTCCACAGCGCCCGGCGCGACGAAAAGCCCGCGTAACGCGCCGCTGCCGGTGCCAGCCCGCCCACCTGCTGTGCAAAGCCCGCCCGCGTGCGGAACAGGAACACCCACAAGGCCCCAGCGCCTGCGAGCGCCAGCAGCAACCCGATGGACACGCGCGAGCCCTGCATCAGGCGCGGGATCTGCGTGACCTTCTCGAACGTCTTGGTCTGCGGAAAGTTGTAGCCCATGGGGTCCTTCCACGGGCCATAGACCAGGTAGCCCAGCACCAGCGTGGCCACATAGACCAGCATCAGGCTGACCAGGATTTCGTTGGCATTGAACTTGTCTCGCAGCAGCGCCGTGAGCCCCGCCCAGGCCATGCCGCCCAGCACCCCGGCGAGCAGGATGGCGGGCACGATCCAGGGGCCCGTGGTCTTGTCAGCCAGCAGCGCCACGCCACCCGCCACCACGGCGCCGATGACAAACTGGCCTTCGGCACCGATGTTCCACACGTTGGAGCGGAAACACACGGCCAGCCCCAGCGCAATCAGCAACAGTGGCGTGGCCTTGACCATGAGTTCGCCAATGGCGTACTGCGTCTTGATGGGCTCCCAGAAGAACACCTGCAGCCCGCGCACCGGGTCTTTGCCCAGCGCAATGAACAAGGCCACACCGATCAGCACGGTAAAGGCCAGCGCCAGCAGGGGCGAACCGTAGGTCCAGACCTTCGACGCCTGGGGGCGTGGTTCCAGCTTAAGCATGCTGCACCTCCGCTGCCCGGCTCTGTTGTTGTTGCTGCGCCAGGTGCGCCTGCACATCGGCATGCCACAGCCCGCTCATCCATTCACCGATGCGCTCCACCGTGGCCTCGGCGCGCGGCACCGAGGGCGACAGGTGCCCCTTGGCCACCACATGCAGCCGGTCGCAGATTTCAAACAATTCGTCCAGCTCCTCACTCACCACCAGCACGGCGCAGCCTGCGTCACGCAGGGCCAGGATGGAGCCCCGGATCTGTGCGGCGGCGCCCACATCCACGCCCCAGGTGGGCTGCGAGACGATGAGCAGCTTGGGGTTGGCGTCAATCTCGCGCCCCACGATGAACTTCTGCAGGTTGCCACCCGACAGCGACTTGGCCGCTGCGTTGGGTCCACCCGCCTTCACATTGAAGCGCCGGATGATGTCCTCGGCATGTTTTTGCAGCGCACCCACCTTGATCCAGCCACTGCCGCCGACCGAATTGGTGCGGGTGAGCAGCAGGTTGTGCGCCAGCCCCATGGTGGGCACGGCGCCCCGGCCCAGGCGCTCTTCGGGCACAAAATGCAAGCCCAGCGCCCGGCGCTGGCCGGGACCCATGCGGCCCGCGTTCTCGCCAGACACCTGGATGCAGGCCGCGTCAGCCCGCTGGTCTTCGCCCGACAGCGCGTAGAGCAGCTCTTTTTGCCCATTGCCCGACACCCCGGCAATGCCCACCACCTCGCCCGCCTTCACCTCAAACTGCAGGTCGATCAAATCCACGCCGAACTGGTCGGCGCGCGGCAGCGACAGGCCCTGCACGCGCAGCACCGTCGCGCCAGTCTGCACCGCGCGGTGTTCCAGCGCGGGCGGTTCGGCGCCGATCATCAGCCGCGACAGGGACGCATTGGATTCCTCGGCCGGGTTGCACACGCCCGTCACCTTGCCGCCACGCAGCACGGTGCAGGCGGTGCACAGCGCGCGAATTTCGTGCAGCTTGTGGCTGATGTAGAGGATGCTGCAGCCCTCGCTGGCCAACTTGCGCAGCACCACAAAAAGCTTTTCGACCGCCTGGGGCGTGAGCACCGAAGTGGGCTCGTCCAGGATCAGCACCTTGGGGTTGGTGAGCAGCGCGCGAATGATTTCTACCCGCTGCATCTCGCCCACGCTCAACGTGTGCACGGGGCGCAGGGGGTCGATGTCCAGGCCGTATTCGGCGGCCTTGGCGGTGATGCGGCCGGTCACTTCAGCCAGCGTCAGGCTCTTGTCCAGGCCCAGCCACACGTTCTCGGCCACCGTGAGGGTGTCGAACAGGCTGAAATGCTGGAACACCATGGCAATGCCCAGGGCCCGCGCTTCTTGCGGGTTGCGCACCTGCACGGCCTGGCCGTTGAAGAACACGCTGCCTTCATCGGGCTTGACCGAGCCGTAGATGATTTTCATCAGCGTGGACTTGCCCGCGCCGTTTTCGCCCAGCACGGCGTGGATTTCACCCGGCAGCACCGTGAGCGACACGCCGCTGTTGGCCACCACGGCCGGGTAGCGCTTGGTGATGCCCACCAGCTGCAGCCGTGGCGGCGCCGCACCAGGCGCTGAAGGATTGGGGGGAGAACTCATGCGGGGATTGTCTCTCAGTTTTACAACTTGTTATAAGAATGAAAATACCTCATGGCGCTTGTTCAGCATGCTCAAGCAGCTATTCTTTTCGTAGCGAAGCAGCCACAGTTTTCACGCAATCTCGCAGCCAGGCGGCCGCCGCCGAGTGGTGCGTGCGGGCATGCCACAACTGGTAATACATGAGCCGGGGGAAGGGCACCGGGCACGGCAGGATGGCCAGCGGCAGCTGGTCCACATACCGCTCGCAGTACTGGCGGCCCGTGGTCAGCACAAGCAAGCTCGATGCCACGATGCTTGGGATGAGGCTGAAATGCGCACAGCGCGCCGTGATGTGGCGCTGCATGCCCAGGCTGTCCAGGTGGGCGTCGATCACGCCGCGTGCGCCGGGGTGGGTGGGCGTGGGGGCGATGTGCTCGGCGGCCAGCCAGCTCTCCACGTCCCAGCCGCGCCGCACGGCAGGGTGGTCCTTGCCGACCAGGCACACCACCTCGTCGCCAAACAGGCGGCCCATGTGCAGGTCGTCCGGCGGCTGGGGCCAGTTGCCGATCACCACGTCCACGTCGCCCTGCGCCAGGTGCGCGTGGTAGTGCGCGTCGGCCGACAGGGGCAGGATCTCGATCGGACACAGGGGCGCCTCGACCTTGATGCGGGCCACGAGCTGGGGCAGAAAGAGTGGGTCGAGGTAGTCGCTGGCCGCCACGCGGAAGGTGCGGGTGGCCGTGCGCGGATCAAACCCGCGCGCGTCCGAAAACAGTGCCTCGGCCGCCCGCAAAATGGCGCCTGCAGGCTCCACCATGCGCAGTGCGGCGTCGGTGGGCATCATGCTGGCGCCGGAGCGCACCAGCAGCGGGTCGCCCGACAGGTCGCGCAGCCTTTTCAACGCAGCCGACACCGCCGGCTGGTGCATGCCCAGGCGGACGGCGGCCCTCGATACGCTGCGTTCTGTGAGCACGGTGTGCAAGACCCTTATGAGATGGAGGTCTATCTTGTCGAAAAGGGCGTGGTCTCTCATAGCGGTGGGGGCATGGGTGCCATAAGCTTGCGCATATGCCGGTAACGGTACTGCGTTCTACCCTCTGCTGAACCTTTCCATCAAAGATCGAAGTGGCGTTTGTCATGACAACAAGACCCTTGCAATTCCTGCGCCGAGGCCAGCCCGTGGCGCTGGGCAATGTACCACCCGACCGCACTCTGCTGGAGGTGCTGCGCGAAGACCTGGGCAACACCGGCACCAAGGAGGGCTGCGGCGAAGGCGACTGTGGCGCCTGCACCGTGGTACTGGGCGAAGAACGCGATGGCCAGCTGCACTACAGCGCCGTGAACAGCTGCATCCGCCTGGCCCATTCGGTGGACGGTATGGCGCTGTGGACCGTGGAGGACCTGGCCGAAGACCCGCTGATCCAGCCGGTGGGCGACGCCCCCGCTGCGGCGCGGCAAGCGATCACCTTGCACCCTGCCCAAGAGGCCATGGTTCAGTGCCACGGGTCGCAGTGCGGGTTCTGCACCCCCGGTTTTGTCATGAGCCTGTTCGGCATGTACCAAAGGCACATTGCCCCCACGCTCCCCACTGCGTGTGGTTCGCTGCCCCCATCCGGGGAAGGCCCCCCGGACTCCCGTGCGCCCGGGGCCCTCGCGCCTAGGGGCGGCCCGTCGGCGCTCGACCACGTCCGCCACGGCCAACCCATCACCCGCGAACTGGCGCAGGAAGAACTCTCGGGCAACCTGTGCCGCTGCACTGGCTACCGCCCCATCCTTGATGCCGCCCAGCAGATGGCATCGCTGCCCGGCATGGCGGTCAACGAGGCTGAAGTGCTACAAAAATTGAAGCTGCTTCGGCATGGTGCACTAGCGCAAGCGGCCGATTCGGCGTATATCGCGCCCTCCACCCTCCCAGAACTGCTCGCAGCCCGCGCCGCCCACCCGGGCGCCCAGGTGGTGGCGGGCTGTACCGACGTGGGGCTGTGGGTGACCAAGCAGCACAAGCAGTACACCCAGGTGCTGGACGTGACCCGCGCGGCCGAGTTGCGGCAGGTGGCACAGCACGCCGACGCCATCCACATCGGCGCTGCCGTCACGCTGACCGACGCGTTTGCAGCCCTCACCGCACAGTGGCCGCAGCTGCACCGTTTTGCCACGCGGTTTGCGGGGCTGCCCGTGCGCAACTCGGGCACGCTGGGCGGCAACGTGGCCAACGGCTCGCCCATTGGCGACTCCATGCCCCTCTTGATCGCGCTGCGCGCCCAGGTGGTGCTGGCCAGCCAGGCCCGGGGCGAGCGCCAGCTGCCGCTGGAAGACCTGTACACCGGCTACCGGCAAAACGTGATGGCGGCCGACGAGCTGCTGGTGCGCATCGTGGTGCCCCGCCCCTCGGCCCAAGAACAGCTGCGGGCATACAAGATTTCGAAGCGCTTTGACGACGACATCTCCGCCGTCTGCCTGGTGCTCAACCTCGACATCGCGGACGGCACCGTGCAGCGCGCCAGCATTGGCGCGGGTGGCGTGGCTGCCACCCCGGCCCGCGCACGGCAGACCGAAGCCGCCCTGACCGGCCAGCCCTGGACCGAGGCCACCGCGCAGCGTGCCGCTGCGGTGCTGCAGGCCGAGTTCAGCCCCATCTCCGACATGCGCGCCAGCGGTGCCTACCGCCGCCAGGTGCTGGGCAGCCTGCTGCAGCGCTACTGGCTGGAGACCCAGGGCCAGCCCTCGGTCAGCCTGGACACTTTGACGCTGGAGGCCGCCGTATGAACGCCCCCCACACCATCGCCGAAACCGCCCTGCCCGCGCCCGCCCGCGCCGCCATGGGCCAGTCGCACATCCACGAAAGCGCCCGCGCCCAGGTGGCGGGCGCCGCGCACTACATCGACGACCTGCCAGAGGTCAAGGGCACGCTGTACGCAGCGCCCATCCTCTCCACCGTGGCCCACGGCACATTGAACGGGGTGGATGCCACCGCCGCCCTCGCGCTGCCCGGCGTGCGCGGTGTGGTGCTGGCCAGCGATGTGCCCGGCGACAAGATCCTGGCCGCGTTCGGACACGACGAGCCCGTGTTTGCGCTGGACAGCGTGCAGTTTGTCGGCCAGGTGATCGGCCTGGTGGTGGCCGACTCGGTCATGCAAGCGCGCCGCGCGGTGCGGGCCGTGAAGCTCGACATCACCCCCCTGCCTGCCGTGCTGACGGTGCAGGACGCGCTGAAGGCGCAAAGCTATGTGCTGCCGCCGGTGTTTGTGCGCCGGGGCGATGCGGCCACGGGCCTCGCGCAATCGGCGCACCGCATGCAGGGAGCGTTTGAAGTCGGCGGCCAGGAGCATTTTTATCTGGAAGGCCAGATCGCCTACGCCATGCCGCTGGAGCAAAAGCAGTGGTGGATCTACTCCAGCACGCAGCACCCCGGCGAGGTGCAGCACTGGGTGGCGCACGCGCTGGGCATCGACAACCACGCGGTCAAGGTGGAATGCCGCCGCATGGGCGGTGGCTTTGGCGGCAAGGAGACCCAGGCCGGGCACCTGGCCGTGTGGGCCGCCGTGGCCGCGAACAAGCTGGGCCGCCCCATCAAGCTGCGGCTGGACCGGGACGAGGACTTCATGGTCACCGGCAAGCGCCACCCGTTTGCGTACGAGTACGACGTGGGCTTTGACGGCACGGGCCGCATCACGGGCCTGAAGCTCCAGATGGCCGCCAACTGCGGCTTCAGCGCCGACCTGTCGGGCCCCGTGGCCGACCGCGCGGTGTTCCATGCCGACAACGCGTACTACCTGAGCGATGTCGAGATCGCGTCGTACCGCTGCAAGACGAACACGCAAAGCCACACCGCCTTCCGCGGCTTTGGCGGCCCGCAGGGCGTGATCGTGATCGAGGCCATCCTGGGCGACATTGCCCGCGCGCTGGGCCGCGATGCGCAGGACGTGCGCCTGGCCAACCTGTATGGCAAGGACGCAAGCAGCGGCCGCCACGTCACCCACTACCAGATGGCGGTGGAAGACAACATCCTGCACGAGCTGCTGCCCACGCTGGAGCAGACCTCGCACTACCGCCAGCGCCAGGCCGAGATTGCGGACTGGAACGCGCGCAACACCGTCATCAAGCGCGGCCTGGCCATCACGCCCGTCAAGTTCGGCATCAGCTTCACGGCCACGCTGTTCAACCAGGCGGGCGCGCTGGTGCACGTGTACACCGATGGCAGCGTGCAGGTGAACCATGGCGGCACCGAAATGGGCCAGGGCCTGCACACCAAGGTGGCGCAGATCGTGGCCGACGAGCTGGGCGTGCCCCTGCACCGCGTGCTGGTGACGGCCAGCGACACCAGCAAGGTGCCCAACGCCAGCGCCACCGCCGCCAGCAGCGGCACCGACCTGAACGGCCGCGCCGCCCAGTACGCCGCGCGCAACGTGCGCGACAACCTGGCCTCGTTCGTGTGCGGGCTGGACGGCTGCGGCGCAGGCGCGATCCGGTTTGCAGGCGGCCAGGTGATCTCGCCCAAGACGGTGCGCAGTTTTGAAGAGGTGGTGCAGGCCGCGTACGCCAACCGCATCCAGTTGTGGAGCGACGGCTTTTACCGCACGCCCAAGATCCACTACGACAAGACGACCCTCACCGGGCGCCCGTTCTACTACTTTGCCTACGGCGCCGCCTGCACGGAGGTGGCCATCGACACCCTGACCGGCGAGAGCCGCGTGCTGAAGGTGGACATCCTGCACGACGTGGGCCACAGCATCAACCCGGCCATCGACATCGGCCAGATCGAGGGCGGGTTTGTGCAGGGCATGGGGTGGCTGACGACCGAGCAGCTGGTGTGGAACGACAAGGGCACCCTCGCCACCCACGCGCCCAGCACCTACAAGATTCCCGCCACGGGCGACATCCCGTCGCACTTCAACGTCCACCTGTGGCCCGAGGCGAATCGGGAGGACAACGTGGGTGGCAGCAAGGCGGTGGGGGAGCCGCCGTTCATGCTGGCGATCAGCGTGTACGAGGCGCTGCGCAATGCGGTGGCAGCGGGGCGTAGCGGCGTGGATGCTGCGGCGCCAGTGGTGTTGACGGCGCCGGCGACTGCGGAGAATGTGCTGAAGGCGTTGGGGCGGTTGGGAGAGTGACGTTTTTGGCTTCTGGCGATAATGGGATATGGGTTGGTAGCTATTGATTTTGTAGTGTTTGGTTGTGTGCGCTGACTGAGTCGCATGCCTTTGTTAAGGGCGGAGGCCGGGAGTCGCCCGGCAGGCGAGGCACTTTTCTTTGCTTCGCCAAAGAAAAGTGCCCAAAAGAAAGGCGACCCCGCTGTCTGCGTCCCCTGCGCTGACGCTACGGGGCAACCTGCGGTGCTCGGGTTTGGCGGGGTCTCGCTCAACTCGCGCCGCTGCGCGTCGCTCAGACACACGCGAGCCCTGATCCGCCAAACCCTGCGCTCCTCGGCGCATCCACAGGGGCACTGGGGGCAGAACTTCCACACGGGCCATTGCTTCGCTCGGCCCAGGCTGCGCAGCGCGTGGCGCTTGCGCCCGCGAGGTGGGGCCGAGCGCAGCAATGGCCCGTTCGGCTGTTCGGCTGTTCGGCTGTTCGGCTGTTCGGCTGCTTGGCTGCTTGGCTGCTTGGCTGTTTGGATGTTCGGCTGTCCACCCCCCTGCTGGCTGCGCCTGCGGCGGGGCGGTTGCGGGGTGAGCATGGGCGTCGGAGCGCCCATGCTTCGTGAACTGACTCGCCGTGGCTGTCTGAGCGGCGCGCGGCAGCGCAAAGCGAGTTCCACGGCGCACCTCGCAGCCGCCCCGCCGCAGGTTTGCCCCTTCGCAACGCGAAGGGGTCGCAGACTGGGGGGCGCCTTTTCTTTGGTGACTTTCTTTTGGCGAAGCAAAAGAAAGTTACTCGCACGCCGGGCGACTCCCGGCCTCCGCCCTCAACACAGGCAAGCAGCCCAATCAGCGCAACGACCAGATACTACAAAATCAATAGCTACCACCGCATATCCCACTAGCGCATCCAGCCCAAAAGCCCTCAAACAGGCCCCAAAGCCATCCGCCCCGAAGAAGTCACCGACGCATCCCTCGCATGCCGCGTCTCCACCCGGTTGCGCCCCGCCCGCTTGGCGTCATAACAAGCCATGTCCGCCGCATACAACACCGACGGCACATCCTGCAAGCTGGCGTCCAGCACCACCAGCCCGATGCTCACCCCCAGCGTAAAACTGCGCCCCTGGTACGACGGCTCCCACGCACGCACCGCCGCACGCAACTGCTCGGCCACGGCCTGGCCGCGCGCCAGAGCGCAACCAGGCAACACCACCGCAAACTCGTCCCCCCCCAGGCGCGCCGCCCAGCCGATCTGGCGCACATGGGACGCCAGCAGCCGGGCCACGTGGCGCAGCACATCGTCGCCCGCGTCGTGGCCCGCAATGTCGTTGACCACGGTGAAATGGTCCAGGTCGAGGAACAGCACCACGCCGTCGCCCTGGGTCTCACCGCCCTCCTCATCGGCGGCGGGTGCCACAGGGCGCTGACGGGCCGACCGCTCCGCCATCAGCTGACCCAGGCGCTCGTCAAACGCGGCGCGGTTGTACAGCTGCGTCAGCGCGTCGTGCGCGCGGCCCCAGGACTGCTGCACCTGGGCCTCGCGCGCGGCGGTGATGTCTTCCAGAATCCACACGGTGCCACCGTGCACCTCCTCGGGGCGCACACCCTGGCCCTGCACGCGGGCCCACACGGGGGTGCCGTCCTTGCGCAAAAAGCAGACATCGCCGTCGAACGCGCCATGCGCCGCCACCTCGGCGCGCACACGCTCGCCCACCTGGGCATAGTCGGCGTCGCTCGCGTACAGGATGCGCGCGGGGCGGCCCTGCAGCTCCTGCGCGCTGTAGCCCAGCATCACGCAGGCCTGGTGGCTCACCACCTCCAGCATGCCGTGGCGGGTGATGACGATGCCCACCGGGGCGCTGTCCAGCACGGCCTGGAACTGGCCGACCACCGTGTCCTTGCGCGACTGCTGCAGGCTGCCCTGCTGCACCAGGCCCTGGAACACCCGCACCAGTTCGCCCACCTCGCCGCCTGCGCGGGGCCAATGCACATCTTGCGCAGGCTGCTGGCGCGCGCTGGTCCTGAGCAACTGGCGCGCCTTGAAGGTCAGCTGCGCCAGCGGCTGGGCCATCCAGCCCATCAGCGCCACCGCCAGCAGCATGCACAGCACCATGCTGGCCACCGCCAGCCACCAGGCTTCGCGCTGGGCGCCGCGCAGCGGTGCCAGCAGCGCCTGCGACTGGCTCACGCGCGCCACGATCCACTGCGGCAGCGGCATGCCCGCCATGCTCACGATGTGGTCGGACTGCACATGGGTCATGCCCCGCCCCACCACCGGCTGGGCCTGGCTTTGCCAGCGCGTGTACACCGGGGCCAGGCCCACTTCATCACGCACCTGGCCCAGCACGCGGGTGGGGTCGGAGTGCGACAGGATGGTGCCGTCGCGGGTGAAGACGATGAGCTGCGAGTCATCGCGGGCGGGCAGCGTCATCGACGGTGGCAGCAGGCTTTGGGATTGCAGGCGCAACGCCCCTGCCACCACGCCCACCACCGTGCCGTCTTCGCGGTGCAACGGCATGGTGAACATGACCCGCGCCTCGCCCCGGCGGCCGGCGATCAGCTCGGACACCAGGGGCTTGCCATCGACCAGGGTGCGGCGCAGGGCATCGCGTTCGGTGGGGTCCAGGTCCGCGGCCTTTTCGATCTGACCGGCGCGCAAATTCAGGCGCAGTTCGCCGTTGTCGCGGGCGACCTGCATGGTGTCGAAGAACTGCACCGCAGGCAGGCCCTGCTGCAGCAGCCATTCCAGCGACGAGGGTGACTCCAGCATCGCCGGTGTGATGCCTGCGGCCACGGTGCGCAGCACCTTCTGGCTTTGTTCGATCTTGCTGGCCAGCAACCGGGCCACCACCTCGACCTCGTCGGTCTGCTGGCTCACCACCCGGCGCATGGCCTCCTGCCCGGAGGCCCGTGTCACCAGCCAGGCGGCCACCGCCCCCGACAGCGCCACCGCCAGCGCCGCCACCAGCATCAGCCGCAGCACCAGGGCGCCGGGCACCAGCCAGCCCGGATCAAGGTCCGGGGCTCCCTTGGGGCCGGGCGGCGGCGTCATGGACGCTTCCCCCCTGCTGGCTGATGGGCACACTCAAAGTTCGGCATGGGGACGGGTCATGGCAGACATGTCCCAACAAATATACGCAGGGCCTGTGCCCGGGGGCTTGGGTGGAACCCTTGGGTAAAGCCAAGGAAAAACCCTGAGCCCGTCGGGGTGCGGGAAGGGAACGGGAAGGGTGTGTGGAGGGATGAAAGCGGACTGCGGCAAGGGCCCTGCAGCGTGGTGCCAGTTCCCATAGCCAGGCAGAACGTGCCACCAGCCAAAGGCGCATCACCCCGGGGTGCGGGGCTTGTCAGCAAATGCAACGCAAGGGCAGTCCGTGGCTGCCGGCTGGCGCAACCCGACAGTCGCTGCAGGGCGTCGAGAGCGCGGTGTCAAGAACGCTGTGTCAGCAGCCCGCCATCGACTGCAATGCCCGTGGTTGGGGTAGCGCCAGCACATTGCCGGTGCCGTGGATCAGGCCCAGCTCGCGCAGGTGGCGCAGCACGCGCGAGAAGGTTTCGGGCGCAATGCCCAGCTGCGCCGCAATCAGGCGTTTGCGCTGGTGCAGGGTGACCTGCATGGCACCGCTGTGGTCGGGCTGGGCGTGGTTCAGCAGCCACTGCGCGCAGCGCGATTCGGCGTCCTGTGCCAGGCGGCTCACGGCCAGCTCGGACTGCTGCCGGTAGCCCTGCGCCATGTCCAGCAGCAGCCCGCGCGCGCCCGCAGGCATGGCGGCCAGGCTGCGGCGAAACTCTTCGATGGGGATGCGCCGCACATGCACGCGCGTGTCGGCCACCATGTCCACCGGTAGCGGCAGGCCCATCAGGGCCGACGCGGCGTCGAGCCAGAACGGCCCCTCGACGGCACCGAGCTGGTGGCGCAGGAAACCGTCGTCCAGCACACCGCGCAGCACACGGCCGTTTTCGAGGTGCAGCACCGTCGTCAGCACCTCATTGCGCCTGCGCAGCACTTCGCCGGGGGCGATCACCTCGGTGTCAGCGGGCAGAGAAAAAAGGGTAGATGGCAGCATGGAAGCCACTGTGCCGTGCGGCTGCGCCCGTGGCATTGAGCCACATCAAAGCCGCACCATGTCGCCCGCCCCGCGCGCCCCAGGTTTGCGCCAAAACACACGAAAACTGCGCCAGCAACGTGCATGGGTGCGCCCTGACCCGGCCAAAAAGTATGTAAACAGGTGTTGCACCAGGGCATGGAACTTGCGATGCCCCAACGGCGGGCCCCGCCCTGCACCACGGTGCAACAGGGGCCGCGTCTCCCCTTGCACCCGCCGGACCTCCGGCGCTTTCATCCCCAGGAATCACTCCATGAAAAAAAACCTGATTGCACTGTCTCTATCGCTCGGTGGCGCCCTGCTGGGCTCCACCGGCGCCCAGGCCCAGAGCTCCGTCCAGCTGATGGGCTTGACCGATGTGTTTGTGGGCTCCATGAAAAACGCCGGTGACGCCGGCAGCAGCAAGGTGGTCAACAGCGGCGGCATGACCACGTCGTGGTTCGGATTCAAGGGCACCGAAGACCTGGGCGGCGGGCTCAAGGCCAACTTTGCGCTCACCTCCTTCATCAAGGTGGACAGCGGCATCCAGGGCCGATTTGCCAACGACACGTTCTTCTCGCGCGATGCCAACGTGGGCCTGAGCGACAGCTGGGGCACCGTGACCGTGGGGCGCGGTCTGGCGCCCAACTTCCTGCCGTCCATCCTGTCGAACCCGCTGGGCGACTCGTTCACCTTTGCACCGCTGATCCTGCACATGAACGTGCCTCTGTTCAACGGCACGGGCTGGGGTTCGACCACGCCGTCCGACACCGGCTGGTCCAACGAAATCATCTACAGCACGCCCAACCTGGGCGGCCTGACCGCCAACCTGCACTACCAGTTTGGAGAGGTGGCGGGCGACAGCAGCAAGAAGAACGTGGGCATCAACGCGCTGTACTTCAACGGCCCCATCACCCTCACCGGCTTCTACGAGCGCGACCAGATGAGCAACCCCGCCGTGCCCAGCACCTACCTGGGCACCACCAAGACCGACTGGATGCTGGGCGGCGCGTATGACTTTGCGATCGTGAAGGCCTTTGCGAGCTACGGCCAGGCCAAGGCCGACAACACCACCAACAAGGCCAAGACGACGCAGCTGGGCGTGTCGGTGCCCGCAGGCGCCACCGGCAAGGTGCTGGCATCGTGGGCACAGACCAAGATGACGGCCACCGACATCTCGCGCAAGACCTTCACCGTGGGGTATGACTACTTCCTGTCCAAGCGCACCGATGTGTATGTGATGGCCATGAACGACCGCATCACCAACCAGACCAAGGGCAACAGCTTCGGCGTGGGCATCCGCCACCGGTTCTGAGGCCTGCACAGGGCGTCTGGGGCCTTTTTCAAGCCCCAGCGGCCCCAGGCACTGGTGCAATATACCTGAGCAGCTACAAAATCAGTAGCACCCGGAAATCGTTCACGTTGGTGTGTGTGGGGCCGGTGACCAGCAGGTCGCCCAGCCCCGCAAAAAATCCCCAGGCGTCGTTGCGCGCCAGGTGGTCGTCGATGCGCAGGCCTGCAGCGCCTGCGCGCGCCAGCGTGTCGGGGCAGACAAAGGCCCCCGCGTTGTCTTCGCTGCCGTCAATGCCGTCGGTGTCGGCCGCCAGCGCCCACACGGCGGGCTCGCCCTGCAGCGCCTGCGCCAGGCCCAGGCAAAACTCGCCCGCCCGCCCGCCCCGCCCCCGGGGCACACCGGCTGCACGCGGACGCACGGTGACGGTGGTCTCCCCGCCCGACAGGATCACACACGGCGCCGCAAACGGCTGGCCGCGCCGCGCCACTGCACGGGCCAGCGCCGCATGCACCTTGCCCACTTCGCGCGACTCGCCCTCGATCTCGTCCGACAGCACATGCGCAGGCAGCCCCGCCGAACGGGCCAGCGCGGCCGCGGCCTCCAGCGCCTGCTGCGGCGTGGCGATCAGATGCACGGCATGCCCGGCAAAACGGTCGTCGCCGGGTTTGGGCGTCTCCAGGCGGCCCGCCTCCAGCGCAGTGCGGATGGCCGGGGGCACCTCGATGCCATAGCGCGCCAGAATGGCCAACGCATCGGCGCAGGTGGTCGCATCCGGCACGGTGGGGCCACTGGCAATCACTGACGGGTCGTCGCCGGGCACGTCGCTGATGGTGAGCGTGACCACGCGCGCCGGCGCACAGGCCGCCGCCAGGCGCCCGCCCTTGATGCGCGAAAGGTGCTTGCGCACGCAGTTCATCTCGCCAATGTGCGCGCCGCTGTCGAGCAGGGCGCGGTTGATGCGCTGCTTGTCTTCCAGCGTCACCCCGTCGCAGGGCAAGGTCAGCAGGGACGAGCCCCCGCCCGAGATCAGGCACAGCACCAGGTCGTGCTCCGTCAGCCCCTGGGTCAGATCGAGAATGCGCTGCGCCGCGGCCAGCCCCGCCGCATCGGGCACGGGGTGCGCGGCCTCCACCACCTCGATGCGCTGCGGCACGCCCGCAGGCCGGGGCGGAACATGCCCGTAGCGGGTGACCACAAGGCCCGACAGGGGCGCGTCCTGCGGCCACAGAGCCTCCAGTGCCTGGGCCATGGCGCCCCCCGCCTTGCCCGCGCCCAGCACCAGGGTGCGCCCCCCGCTCTCGCGGCTGGGCGGCTGGGGCAGCCACTGGCGCATGCCGTGCAGGGGTTGTGCGCTGTGCACTGCGGCATCAAACAGCGCCTTCAAAAAGGCGCGGGGGTGGGTGCGGTAGTCCGGCAGGGAGGGGCTGGCTGGCTGGGTTTCTGGGTGCATGCCGCGCATTGTGCAGCGGCCGCACCAGTCACGTTGCTGTAACCAGCCTGTCACACACCACCGGTATCGTCGGCACCCTTGCTCAGGGACCCACAACAGCCATGCACAACACCCCATGGAGCCGACTGGAGGCGATGATGGCGCTGCTATCGCCCGCCGCCCGCCAGGGCACCGGCCCCCTGGCGCGGCTGATGCGCGAGGGCGGGCTGTACTGCGTGTTCCAGCCCCTGGCCGACCTGCGCGAGGGCCAGGTGTACGCGCATGAGGCACTAATCCGGGGGCCCCAGAACACCCCGCTGCACACCCCCGACAAACTGCTGGAGCTGGCCCGGCACGAGGGCATCCTGCAGGACTTTGAGCTGCTATGCGTCTACACCGCCATGGAGCAATGGGGGCGCCACGACGCGCCGGGCCGGCTGTTTGTGAACATCAGCGCCGATGCGCTGGTGCATGGCGTCCAGCTGATCGGCGCCACCGAGCTGGGCAACACCGTGCGCAGCCTGGGCCTGAGCGCTCGCATGCTGGTGCTGGAGATCACCGAACACGAACGCGTGACCGACATGCCCCAGCTGCGCCAGGCCATCAAGGCTGTGCATGCCTGCGGCGCGCGGCTGGCGCTGGACGACTTTGGCGATGGCCGCTCCAGCCTCAGGCTGTGGTCCGAGGTGAAGCCCGACTTCGTGAAGATCGACAAATACTTCATCCGCGACATCAGCGACCACCCCGAGAACCTGCAGATGCTGCAGGCCATCAAGGGGATTGCCGATGTGTTCGGCACCCAGCTCATCGCCGAAGGCATCGAAACCCGCGACGACCTGCGCGCGCTGCGCGACCTGGACATCCCCCTGGGCCAGGGCTGGCTGCTGGGCCGCCCGGCCATGGCGCCGCGCGAGGCGGTGGACGACGCGGCGCTGGAGGTGATGCACGACCGCCGCGTGGCCGTGCTGCCGCACCTGGGGCAGACCGCGCGCCCAGGCATCCTGCGCAGCCTGCTGGTGGTGCAGGCGCCAACCGCAGCGCCCGCCACCAACAACGATGCCGTGGCCGCCCTGTTCCGCCAGCACACGGACCTGCACGCGCTGGCGGTGGTGGACGGGTCACGCCCCGTGGCCCTCATCAACCGCCAGCAGTTCATGAATCATTACGCCACGCCGTACTTCCGCGAGGTGCATGGCCGCAAGTCCTGCCTGGCGTTTGCCAACCTGGCGCCGCGCGTGGTCGAGCTGGACTGCGATGTGGACCAGCTCGTGGGCATCCTCACCTCGCAGGACCAGCGCTACCTGAGCGACGGCTACATCGTCACCGACAACGGCCGCTACCTGGGCCTGGGCACCGGCGACCAGCTGGTGCGCGCCGTGACCGAGACCCGTATCGAGGCCGCGCGCCACGCCAACCCACTGACCTTTTTGCCCGGCAACATTCCGATCAGCCTGCACATCCAGCGCTTGCTGGAGAGCGGCACCGAGTTCGTGGCCTGCTATGCGGACCTGAACAACTTCAAACCCTTCAACGACCACTACGGCTACTGGCGCGGCGACCAGATGATCCGCCTGGTGGCGCGCCTGGCCACGGCACACTGCGACGCACGCAGCGACTTTGTGGGCCATGTGGGTGGGGACGACTTCATGCTGATCTTCCAGAGCAGCAACTGGCTGCAGCGCTGCAAGAACATCGTGGACGAGTTCGCACGCGAGGCCGTCACGCTGTTCGACGACAGCGCACGGCTGGCAGGCGGCATCCATGCCGAGGACCGGCATGGCGTGCAGCGGTTCTTTCCGTGCACCACGCTGGCCATCGGCGCCGTGCGCATCACGCCCGGGCGCTTTCGGCATGCCGAAGAAGTGGCCAACCTGGCCGCCGTGGCCAAGCATGAGGCGAAGCAGGCATCAACCGGGGTGGTGCTGCATGGCAGCTTCACCGAATCCAGCCTGGGGGCGGTGGCTGCCACGCGGGCGCTGCAGGATGTGCTGGCGGCGTAGGGCCTGTTTGGATCGCATACCCAGGACGCAACATCGACGCAAAAACGGGGTTCTGGCTTGCCAGCATTGGGTCCTCGACGCTGCTCGGCTTGAGGCAAACAAGTCCGCTTCGGTCCCTTTGCAGCCGTTCGCTGAAGCGTGAATCAGTCTTTGAAAATGCGTGTCCGGCGACTTATCGGGCACTCAAGTTCAAAGCAATGACGCCCAAAACTATGAAGCTTAGACCGGCCAGTCGAAGGAAGCTCGCCGACTCACCAAACCAGAGCATTCCCAGCACCGCCGTCAAAGCTGTTCCGCTTCCCGCCCATACCGCATAGGTAAGTCCGACTTCCATATGCCGGACGGCGATTGCCATAAGCCAGATAGCCGCGGAATAACAAAGCCCTGAAAGGACGGAAGGGAAAATACGTGTGAAGCCATCCGCATAGCGGAGTGCAATGGTTCCAACGACTTCCGCGAGCACGCTTGCCGCCAGTACAAGCCAGGCAAAGGTTGAGTCACGCACAGAGCACCTCTCAAGCCAGGCGCCTATACCGAGCGCGGCCAGAGGTTCTAAGAGCGGTACCCCGGATCAGTATTGGAGATTATCAGAGGCGCGCCGCAACAGCCTAAGGCTCCGTCGAGCCACGTCCGCTTCTTGGCGATTCTGTGAGCGACTGCTTCTGGCCGATTGCCGCGGCACTCAACACATTCAAGGCCCCGTTGCAGCCCCTGCCTCAAACCACTTCCCAATCAGCGCACGCTCCGCATCGGTGATGCCCGTGGCGTTGTTCATGGGCATGAGCTTTTGCACCACGGCCTGCTGGTAGATGGCCTGGGCGTGTTGCTTCACGCTGTCGGGCGAATCAAGCCGCAGGTTCTTCATCTGCACCTGCTCGCCGTGGCACATGTAGCAGCGCTGTTCCAGCACCGCCTGCACGGCCTTGAAGTCATTTTGGCCGCTAGCGCCAGTTTTGTCTGCGCTGGCTGCTCCTGAAACAGGAGCATTCGCCACGGGGGTGGCCACCGGTGCGGGGCGCATCCACACAATGGCGCCCACGATCACGGCCACACCCACCAGCGCATACGGCAGCGGGTTGCCGTTGCGGCCCAGCTTGTAGCCGTGGCGCATCACGAAGAACTGGCGGATGGCCGCGCCCGCGAACATCATCAGGATCAGCACCAGCCAGTTTTGCGGGTGGCTCCAGGTAAAGCTGTAGTGGTTGCTCAGCATGGCAAACAGCACGGGCAGCGTGAAATAGGTGTTGTGCACGCTGCGCTGCTTGCCGCGTTTGCCGTGGATCGGGTCCACAGGCTGGCCGGCCTTGATCTGGCTGATGACGGTGCGCTGGCCAGGGATGATCCAGAAGAACACGTTGGCACTCATGGACGTGGCGATCATCGCCCCCACCAGCAGGAAGGCCGCGCGGCCCGCAAACCAGTGGCAGGCCAGCCACGAGGCTACGCACACCAGCACCAGCACCAGCGCGCCCACAATGGCATCGCCGTTCTTGCGCTGGCCAAAGATGCGGCAGATGGCGTCGTATAGCAGCCAGAACACCACAAAGAAGCCCAGCGCCACCATGATGGCCGTGGCGGGCGCCCAGTCCATGCGCGACTTGTCGATGAGGTAGGTGCTGGCGCTGTAGAGGTAGGACACAGTGAACAGCGCAAACCCGCTGATCCAGGTGCTGTAGCTCTCCCAGAAGAACCAGTGCAGGTGTTTGGGCAACTGCGGCGGTGATACCGCGAACTTGACGGGGTGGTAGAACCCGCCGCCGTGCACGGCCCAGAGCTCGCCGCTCACGCCTTGTTTCTTGAGGTCTTCGTCCTCAGGCGGCGTGAGGCTGCTGTCCAGAAAAACGAAATAGAACGACGAGCCGATCCAGGCGATGGCCGTAATGACATGGACCCAGCGCAAAAGCAGGTTGGCCCAGTCGAGAAAGTAGCTTTCCATATCTCAACCTTGGTAGCGCGTGCGCGCCACAACAGCAAACCTGCTCACCACTGCGGGCGCTCTGAGCAGACATTGAGGTCGCGCACCTTGGCCAGTGGGTTGCTGGCCGGGGCACCGCTGCGACCGGTACGTCAAAGTGTATGCAGGAATTGTTCCCGATTCCAGCCCCAACCTGGGGCATTCGGGGCCGGAGTTACCCTCATTTCCCGGCCTTTGGCATGGGCGGTAGCGTCTGCAGCAACTGCGCTGCCACGGCCACGGCAATCACCTCGGGCTCCTTGCCCCCGATGCCGGGAATGCCGATGGGGCAGGTCACCTGCGCCAGCTCCTCGGGCGCGAACCCGCGCCCATGCAGGCGGTTGCTGAAGGTGGCCCACTTGGTTTGGCTGCCGATCAGCCCGATGAAGGGCAGGTCGCCCTGCTCGCGCTGGCGGCGCAGGCAGGCGGCCACCACGTCCAGGTCTTCGGCATGGCTGAAGCTCATGATCAGCACGCGGCTGCCGGGTGCCAGGCGGGGCACGGCCAATTGCACCGGCTCCGAGTGTTCGCAGACCACGCCCTCCGGCGGGTCGGGCGGGAAGATGCCGTCCCGGCTGTCGATCCAGGTCAGGGCAAAGGGCAGTGGCGCCAGCACGCGGGCCAGCGCGTGGCCCACATGCCCGCCGCCAAACAGGGCCACCGGGTGCAGGTTGGGTGTGAGGCGCTGGGCCAGCCCCGGGGCGTCTTGCGCCGTGAGCAGCTCAAACCCCAGGTGCACGACCCCGCCGCAGCACTGGCCCAGCGCCGGGCCCAGCGCAAACCGCATCGGCCCAAGCGCCGTCACCGGCCCGCCCGCCAAGCGGCGCCGCGCCTCGGCAATCGCCTGCAGCTCCAGATGCCCGCCGCCGATGGTGCCCACCAGCTGGTCGGCAAATACCGCCATCCAGGCGCCGGGCTCCCGGGGCACAGACCCTTGGGTAGACTCCACGGTCACTAGACAGGCTGGCGCGGCCTCCAGGCCGTCCAGCAGCATTTGCAAATTTGTCACCGCGATCCTTTTCGTGACGGACGCAAAACGGGGCCAGGCAAGCGGCTCACCCTCCGGTGAGGCTGCTGTTGCAGCCCCCTTTGCAGCCGTCGTCATTTTGTAACGTACCACCTTCGCCGCTGGGTTATCGTGCCCGCAGCCTCAGGAACCTTTCACACCATGCCCGACACGCCCTCTCCCCGCTCCACCGGAAAGCGCAGCCACTGGTTGCTGGCAGGCATCATGGCCGTGGGTGCGGCGCTGGTCTCGGCCTGCAAGTCCCCGCCAGAGCCCACGCCGCCCCCCGCGCCCGACAGCGTCCCCTCCACCGGCCCCGATGCCAGCGGCGTCAAGGGCCCCGTGCCCGCCACGGCCGGGTCTGCGCGCCCCTCGGCCGCTGCCACACCGTTGGCCTACCGCCAGGATGCCGCCACGCACCTGTATGGCCTGAACCGCGAACGCATCTTCAAGGGCAAACTGCCGCCGCAGCTGTACGCCATCGGTGTGCTGCAGCTCGACATCGACCGCGCGGGCAAGATCACCCGCCTGCACTGGATGCGCGCCCCGCGCCATGCCCCCGAGGTGGTCACCGAGATCGAGCGCACAGTGCGCGCTGCAGCCCCCTTCCCTGTCCCGGCCCGCATGGGCAAGGTCACCTACACCGAGACCTGGCTGTGGGACAAGAGCGGGCACTTTCAGCTTGATACGCTGACCGAAGGGCAGCTTTAGAAGCTGGCGTTTTACCCGCGCGCTAGCAGTGCGGATACACACCGACCCTGGCAACTGTCGCTGCTTAGGCCAGGGCCGCCGCGCAAGGGCCGCCCCGCCGCGCTGGCGGCGTCCCCCTGAGGGGGAAGGCGCGAAGCGACTCAGGGGGCTTCACACTACGAGCCCCGGTAGGTCGAATAGCTCCAGGGGCTGACCAGCAGCGGCACGTGGTAGTGCTGGTCGGCATGCGCAATGCCGAAGTCCAGGCTCACCTGGTTCAGAAAATTCGGCTCGGGCAGCTGCACGCCCCGGGCCTTGAAGTAACCCGCCACATCAAAGCGCAACCGGTAAGTACCGGTGCGCAGGCTGGCGTTGTCGAACAGCGGTGCATCGGTGCGGCCGTCGTGGTTCAGCACCAGGCGCTTGATAAGGGTGGCGTTGTCGCCGTCGGTGGAATACAGGGCCACTTCCATGCCGGCCGCAGGGCAGCCGTTCATGGTGTCCAGAACGTGGGTGCTCAATCCCATGGGGGAATCTCCTGAAGTAAGAGTCTGTCCAATCGGCGACGATTGCCAGATCGCAGTGTGTAGACCAAAAGTGTATACACTTTTCACCATCCACCGTATCATGCAGCCATGGAATCTTCCTCCACCAGCGCCATTGTCGAAGCGCTGACCCGCGCCATCGTAGAGCACCGCCTGCAACCCGGCACCAAGCTGGCCGAGCAAAAGCTGGCCGACCACTTTGGCGTGTCGCGCACGCTGGTGCGCCAGGCGCTGTTCCAGCTGGCACAGAACCGGCTGGTCACGCTGGAGCCCGCACGGGGCGCATTTGTGGCCACGCCCTCGGTCGAGGAGGCACGCCAGGTGTTTGCCGTGCGCCGCATGCTGGAAACCGAAATGACCCGCGCCTTTGTGCGCAGCGTGACGCCCGCCAAGCTCAAGGCCCTGCGCGCCCACGTGGCCAGCGAGAAGACCGCCATGGGCACGCAGGACGCCAGCACCCGCACCGAGTTGCTGGGCGACTTTCATGTGCGCATGGCCGAACTGATGGGCAACGAGGTGCTGGCGCAGATGCTGGGCGACCTGATCTCGCGCTGTGCCCTCATCACGCTGATGTACCAGTCAGCCAGCGCCGCCGAACACTCGCACGAGGAGCACGCCGACATCGTGGCGGCCCTCGCCGCGCGCGACGAAGAACGTGCCGTCGCCCTGATGCAAAGCCACCTCGAACATGTCGAAGCCAGCCTGACCTTTGACCGCAAGCGCCCTGCCAGCGATCTGGCCGCCGCCCTGGCCTCTTGAAAACCACCCCACCATGATCTACGACACCACCCAGGCCTACCCCCGCGACCTTATTGGCTACGGCAAGACCCCGCCCCATGCGCAGTGGCCCGGTGGCGCGCGCATTGCCGTGCAATTCGTTTTGAACTATGAAGAGGGCGGTGAAAACGCGGTGCTGCATGGCGATGCGGGCAGCGAGCAGTTCCTGTCCGAAATGTTCAACCCGGCCAGCTACCCCGAGCGGCACATGAGCATGGAGGGCATTTATGAATACGGATCGCGCGCTGGCGTGTGGCGCATCCTGCGCGAGTTTGAAAAGCGCCAGCTGCCCCTCACGGTGTTTGGCGTGTCCACGGCCCTGAAGCGCCACCCCGACCTCACTGCGGCGTTTGTGGAGCTGGGCCACGAGATTGCCTGCCATGGCCTCAAGTGGATCCACTACCAGCACATCCCAGAAGACGTCGAGCGCACGCACATGGCCGAGGCCATGGCCATCATCGAGCGCCTGACGGGCCCACGAGGAGGCTCGGAAGGCCAGGTACACGGCCTGGGCTGGTACACCGGCCGCGACAGCCCCAACACCCGCCGACTGGTGGCCGACTACGGCGGCTTTGAATACGACAGCGACTACTACGGCGACGACCTTCCCTTCTGGATGAAGGTGCAAAAGACCGACGGCAGCGTGGTGCCCCAGCTCATCGTGCCCTACACGCTCGATTGCAACGACATGCGCTTTGCGCTGCCCCAGGGCTATTCGCACGCCGACCCGTTCTTCCAGTACATGAAGGACACCTTCGATGCGCTGTATGCCGAGGGCGATCCGGCCGGCGAGAACGCGCCCAAGATGATGAGCATTGGCATGCACTGCCGCCTGCTGGGCCGCCCGGGCCGCATCACGGCGCTGCAGCGTTTTCTGGACCACATCGCACAGCACGACAAGGTGTGGGTGGCCCGCCGCATCGACATCGCGCGCCACTGGAAGGCCGTGTACCCCTACCCCACCACAAAGGCCTGATGACCATGGCATGGACCCTTGACCAACTGAATGCCGCCACGCCCGCGCAGGCCCTGGAGGCGCTGGACGGCGTGTACGAGCATTCCCCCTGGATTGCCGAGCAGGCGCTCACCCAACGGCCGTTCCGCTCGCTGGCACACCTCAAGCACGCCCTGGCCCACGCGGTGCGCACCGCCAGCACCGAGGCGCAGCTGGGCCTGATCCGCGCCCACCCCGAGCTGGCGGGCAAGGCCATGGTGGCAAAAAGCCTCACCGCCGAATCGACCAACGAGCAGTCCAAGGCGGGCCTGACCCAGTGCACGCCCGAAGAATTTGCGCGCATCCAGCAGCTCAATGCGGACTACAACGCCCGCTTTGGCTTCCCCTTCATTCTGGCCGTGCGCGGACCGCGCGGTACGGGCCTGCCACGCAATGAAATCATCGAGACTTTCGCGCGGCGCCTGAATAACCATCCAGAGTTTGAACTAGCCGAGGCACTGCGCAACATCCACCGCATCGCAGAAATCCGCTTGGACGACAAGTTCGGCTACGTGCCAGAGCTTGGCAACCTAACTTGGGATGCCCACGAGGAGCTTGCCAAGTACAGCGACCCCGGTTTTTCCGAAAAAGGTCAGCTCACCGTCACCTATCTGACTGAGGCACATCGCGCCTGCGCCGAGCGAATCGAGTTCTGGATGAAAAACTCGTGCGGCTTTGACGAAATAACTATTGACGCCGTTGGCAACGTGGTCGGCCGCTACCACCCGGCCAGCCCGGGTGCCCGATATCTCATGACTGGCAGCCACTACGACACCGTGCGCAATGCCGGCAAGTACGACGGGCGCCTGGGCATCTTTGTGCCCATGGCTTGCGTGCGTGCACTGCACCAAGCGGGCAAGCGTCTGCCGTTCGGTATCGAGGTGATTGCCTTTGCCGAAGAGGAAGGCCAGCGCTACAAGGCCACCTTCCTGGGTTCGGGCGCGCTCATCGGGCACTTCAACCCGGCTTGGCTGGACCAGAAGGATGCCGACGGCGTGACCATGCGCGCGGCCATGCAGCACGCTGGGTTGTGTATCGACGACATTGCCAAGCTGCAGCGCGACCCGGCGCAGTACCTGGGCTTCATTGAAGTCCACATCGAACAGGGCCCGGTGCTCAACGAGCTGGACCTGCCGCTGGGCGTGGTCACCTCCATCAATGGGGGTGTGCGCTTTGTGGGAGAAATGATCGGCACCGCGAGCCACGCAGGCACCACACCCATGGACCGCCGCCGCGATGCGGCCGTGGCCGTGGCAGAGCTGGCGTTGTACATCGAGCAGCGCGCCACCCAGGACGGGGACTCGGTAGGCACGATCGGCCTGCTCAACGTGCCCGGCGGCTCCATCAATGTGGTGCCGGGCCGCTGCCAGTTCAGTCTGGACCTGCGTGCGCCCACCGATCCGCAACGGGACGCGCTGGTGCGCGATGTGCTGGACCACCTGGGCCAGATCGCAGCCCGGCGCGGCCTGCGCTACACGCTGGAGGAATCCATGCGCGCCGCAGCAGCCCCCAGCGCCCCGGCCCTGCAGCACCATTGGGAGCGTGCTGTGGACCACCTGGGCGTGCCCGTGTTCCGCATGCCCAGTGGCGCGGGCCACGATGCCATGAAGCTGCACGAAATCATGCCGCAGGCCATGCTGTTTGTGCGCGGAGAAAACTCCGGCATCAGCCACAACCCGCTCGAATCCACCACCAACAACGACATGCAGCTGGCCGTGGACGCTTTCACCCAGGTGCTGCACCAGCTTGCCGAGGAACAACAACCATGACCACCCCGAACCACCACGCCGCGCTGGACGCCTGGATCGACCAGCACTTTGACGAAGAAGTGCGCTTTTTGCAGGCCCTGGTGCGCGTGCCCACCGACACGCCCCCCGGCAACAACGCCCCCCACGCCGAACGCACCGCCGAGCTGCTGAAGGACTTTGGCTACGAGGCCGAAAAGCACGCCGTGCCCACTGCCGATGTGTTGGCCTACGGCATGGAGTCCATCACCAACCTCATCGTGCGCAGACCGTACGGCAGCGGCGGCAAGACCATCGCCCTGAACGCCCACGGCGATGTGGTTCCGCCCGGCGAAGGCTGGGCACACGACCCCTATGGCGCCGAGATCGTCGATGGCGCCATGTACGGCCGCGCCACCGCCGTGAGCAAGAGCGACTTTGCAAGCTTCACCTTTGCCGTGCGGGCCTTGGAAGCCGTGGCCAGGCCCACCCAGGGCGCGGTAGAGCTGCACTTCACCTACGACGAAGAGTTTGGCGGCGAACTCGGCCCCGGCTGGCTGCTGCAAAAGGGACTGACAAAGCCCGACCTGATGATTGCCGCCGGCTTCAGCTACGAAGTGGTCACCGCACACAACGGCTGCCTGCAGATGGAAGTGACGGTGCACGGCAAGATGGCCCATGCCGCCGTGCCCCACACCGGAGTGGATGCCCTGCAGGGCGCCGTGCACATCCTGAACGCGCTGTACGCACAGAACGACGAGTACAAGAAGGTCACGTCCAAGGTCGAGGGGATCAAGCACCCCTACCTGAATGTGGGCCGCATCGAGGGCGGCACCAACACCAACGTCGTACCCGGCAAGGTGATGTTCAAGCTCGACCGCCGCATGATCCCCGAGGAAAACCCGGTGGAGGTCGAAGCCAACATTCGCCGCGTGATCGAACAGGCCGCAGGTGAGCGCGCCGGTATCAGCGTGGAGATCAAGCGCCTGCTGCTGGCGAATGCGATGACGCCGCTGGCGGGCAACAAGCCCCTGGTCGACGCGATCCAGCAACATGCCCAGGCCGTGATTGGTGAACCGGTCCCCGCCGTGGGCACGCCGCTCTACACCGATGTGCGTCTGTATGTGGAGCGCGGCATTCCCGGCGTGATTTACGGCGCAGGCCCCCGCACGGTCCTCGAATCGCACGCCAAGCGCGCCGACGAGCGCCTGCAGCTCGAAGACCTGCGCCGCGCCACCAAGGTGATTGCACGGACATTGAGCGACTTGCTCGCCTGAGAGCCCATAGGGCAGTGAGTAATGCACGCAGCACATCAGTGCTGCGATTCAATGTCATGACGAGATTGCCTCTGGCAGCCCTTTGACCGACCTACACTGGCGCGGGCGCATCCATCGACTGGGTGCGCCCGTTGTCATTTCCAGATTCCACACACCAGGAGATATCCCATGAACATTCGTCATACGCTGCTGGCTGGCAGCGTTGTGCTGGCCCTGGCCAGCCTCACGGCCTGCGGCAGCACGCCGCCGGTAGCCACGGCTGCACCCGCGCCCGCAGTGCAGCAGACCGCCTCGGCCCAGGCCGCCAGTGCAGCCTACGACTTCGACATGGATGTGTTCCACCCCGTGGTGGCACGCAATGGCATGGTCGCCTCCGAGCAGGAACTGGCCTCGCAGATCGGCCTGGACATCCTCAAGGCCGGTGGCAACGCCGTGGATGCGGCCGTGGGCATTGGCTTTGCGCTGGCCGTGGCCCTGCCCAATGCGGGCAACCTGGGTGGTGGCGGCTTCATGATGGTGCACGACGCCAAGACCGGCAAGAGCGTGGCCCTCGACTTCCGCGAAGTGGCGCCATCGAAGGCCACGCGCGACATGTACCTGGACGCCAAGGGCAATGTGGTGGACGGCAAGTCGCTGTACACCCACTATGCCGTGGGCGTGCCCGGCACCGTCGCGGGCATGGAACACGCACTCAAGAGCTGGGGCACCCTGCCCCTGTCGCGTGTGATCGCCCCGGCCATCGAACTGGCGGACAAGGGCTTCCCGGTGAGCGAAACGCTCGCCAAGATCCTGCAGCAAGAGAAGAAGAACATGGGCAAGTGGCCTGCCACCCAGGCCATCTTCTGGAAGAACGGCGAACCCCTGAAGGTGGGTGACCCGCTGGTGCAAAAAGACCTGGCGCAATCCATGCGCCTCATCGCCCAGCAGGGCGCCAAGGCGTTCTACGAAGGCGAGATCGCCCAGAAGATCGCCGCCGAAATGGCACCCCACGCAGGCGCCATCACCCTGCAAGACCTGCGCGAATACATGGTGGCCGAACGCGTCCCCACGCGTGGCACCTACCGTGGCTACGAGATCGTGACCATGCCCCCACCCTCCTCGGGCGGCCCGCACCTGGTGCAGATCCTGAACATGCTGGAGCCCCTGCCCCTGGCCCAGTGGGGCCCCAACAGCGCGCAGACCATCCACCACATGGCCGAGAGCAGCAAGCTGGCATACGCCGACCGCTCCGAATACCTGGGCGACCCGGACTTCGTGAAAATTCCGCTGAAGGGCCTGACCTCCAAGCGCTATGCCGAATCGCTGGCCAAGGGCATCGACCCCAACCGCGCACGCCCGGCCAAGGAGATCAAGCCCGGCCAGCCCCAGCCGTATGAGAGTGACCAGACCACCCACTACTCGGTGGTGGACAAGGCGGGCAACGCCGTGGCCGTGACCTACACGCTGAACACCAACTTCGGCAGCGGCATCGTCGCCAAGGGCACGGGCATCCTGCTCAACAACGAGATGGACGACTTCTCGGCCAAGCCCGGCGTGGCCAATGCCTATGGCCTGGTCGGTGGCGACGCGAACGCAGTGGCCGCCAAGAAGCGCCCGCTGTCGTCCATGACGCCCACCCTGGTGCTGAAAGACGGCAAGCCCACGCTGGTGACAGGCAGCCCCGGCGGCGCACGCATCATCACCACGGTGCTGCAGACGGTGGTCAACACCATCGACTTCGGCATGAACCCTGCGGAGGCCGCAGCGGCACCCCGCGTGCACCACCAGTGGACGCCGGACGAGCTGCGCGTGGAAAAGGGCCTCTCGCCCGACACCATTGCCCTGCTCAAGCAACGCGGCCACAACATCGCGGTCAAGCCTTCGATGGGCCGCACGCAGACCATCCAGATCCGTGGCGGCGCGCTGTACGGCTACTCGGACCCCCGCAACCCCGACGGCAAGACCCTCGGCTACTGATTGCCAGCGCCCGCTTGATGCGGGCGGTCTGTGCTTGTCAACATTTGCGAGGCCACGCCCCACAACGGCGTGGCCTTTTTATTGCCGCCTCTGGCAACCCCATGCGGGCATACCCTCATACCGCCACTCTTCAGACTTGCCTACAGTTCTTGTATGCAAGATTTGCGTTCAAAAAGCTACTGAAGGAGTTGGCATGCCCCGGTTTTTCAAATCCCTTTTTGGTCAGGTGGTGCTGGCCTTGATAGCCGGTGTGGTGGTGGGCCTGGTGTGGCCCGACACCGCCATTGCGCTCAAGCCCCTGGGAGATGGCTTCATCAAGCTCATCAAGATGCTCATCCCGCTCATCGTCTTCTGCGTGGTGGTGCATGGCATTGCTGGCACTGGCGACCTGCAGCGGGTAGGCCGGGTGGGCATCAAATCGCTGATCTACTTCGAGGTGGTCACCTCCATCGCCCTGGTGCTGGGCCTGGCGCTGGCGTTCTGGTTCGAGCCCGGCGTGGGCATGAACGTGGACCCCAAGGCGCTGGACCCCAAAGCCATGGGCGCCTACGCCGAAAACGCCAGCAAGCTCACTGGCGGCGGCTTCACCGACTTCTTGCTCAAGCTCATTCCCACCACCGCAGTGAGCGCGTTTGCCAACGGCGATGTGCTGCAGGTCCTGCTGTTTTCCATCGTTTTTGGCTGCGCCCTGGCATTGATCGGTGAGCGCGGGGCGCGGGTCACCGGCCTGATCGATGACCTGTCGCATGTGCTGTTCAAGACCATGGGCCTGATCATCAAGCTCGCACCGTTGGGTGTGCTGGGCGCCATCGCGTTCACCGTGGGCAAATACGGCCTGGGTTCCCTCAAGCAGCTGGGCATGCTGGTGGCGCTGTTCTACGCGGCGGTGGTCATCTTCGTCGTGGTGGTGCTGGGCCTCATCATGCGGGTGTCGGGCTTCAGCCTGTTCAAGCTGCTGCGCTATCTGCGCGAGGAGCTGGCCGTGGTTTTTGCCACCACGTCGTCCGACAGCGTGCTGCCCCAGATCATGGCCAAGCTCAAGCACATGGGCATCCGCGATTCGACCGTGGGCCTGGTGATCCCCACAGGCTACTCGTTCAACCTGGACGCGTTCTCGATCTACATCACACTGGCCGCCGTGTTCATCGCCCAGGCCACCAACACGCCGATTTCCATGGCCGACCTGCTGACGATCCTGGCGATCTCGCTGGTCACCTCCAAGGGTGCACACGGCGTGCCGGGCTCGGCCATCGTCGTGCTGGCAGCCACCTTGCAGGCCATCCCTGCCATCCCGGCGATTGGCCTGGTGCTGGTGTTGTCGGTGGACTGGTTCATGGGCATCGCCCGCGCGCTGGGCAACCTCATTGGCAACTGCGTCGCCACCGTGGCCGTGGCAGCCTGGGAAGGCGACATCGACCGCGAACGCGCCCACGCCGTGCTGGACGGCCGCGAGCCACCCTCGCCGCGTGCCTGATCGGGCAAGCCTCCCTCTGCACAGCACGCGACAATCCGGCCATGAGCATCAACCAGACCCAGATCGCCCAGCAGGTGGTGGAATCCATCCTGGCGCAAAAACTCTCGCCCGGCGAGCGCCTGGGCGAGCAGGAGCTGGCCGATCTGTTCGGCGTGAGCCGCACGCTGGTGCGCGAGGCCCTGATGCAGCTGCAGGCACGGGGCTTTGTGGAAGTGCGCTCGCGCCGGGGCTGGTACGTGGTGGAGCCCTCGGTGGAGGATGCACGCGACGCGTTCTCCGCCCGGCGCGTCATCGAATCGGGCATCCTGGCCGATGCGGGCCGCCCGCTGCAGAGCGTGACCCGCCGCCTGCGTGCGCACATCGCCGACGAACAGCAGGCCATCGAAGGCGCTGACGCTGCCACACGCGCCTTTTTGCTCGCAGATTTCCACGTCTGCCTGGCCGAGGCGATGGGCCACCGCAGCCTGAGCGACATCCTGCGCGACCTCACGGCGCGCACCACCCTGGCCGCGTCGCTGTACCAGTCGCAGCACGCGGCCAGCCAGTCTTGTGCGGAGCATGCCGCCATTGTGGAGGCGCTGGAGGCCGGCAACACCACCCTGGCCCGCGAACGCATGCTCGCCCACATTGGCCATGTGGAAGGCGCCCTCAACCCCGGCCAGCCGCTGGTGCGCGACCGCCTGCGCGAGTCGCTGGCACCGCTGACCAGTCAACGCACCAAGGCTGCATCCACGGACCTGGGCTAGCTGACGCCGGGCACGCCCCGGCCCCCAACCTTCCCATCGTCTGAGTCAAAGCAGGCGGGTACTTTGCTGCGCCCCTCTAAGGGTTAACCGGGATAAGCGCGCCCGGTCATTTTGTATACGATTTTTGTATGGACATCTGTGCACCATTCGGCACAGGTTTCCATTCCGTATTCAAAAACCAACCCCCGAAGGACACCCATGAACCCACCCGTACACCCCGTGGACGAACACCTGCCCCTGGGGCGACTCACGGCGCTGGGCCTGCAGCATGTGCTGGTGATGTATGCGGGTGCCGTGGCGGTGCCGCTCATCGTGGGCCGCGCGCTCAACCTCACGCCCGACCAGGTAGCCAAGCTGATCTCGGCCGACCTGTTTGTGTGCGGGCTGGTCACGCTGATCCAGGCGCTGGGCGCCTCGCGCTGGTTTGGCATTCAGCTGCCGGTGATGATGGGGGTGACCTTTGCCTCGGTGGCGCCCATGATCTCGATGGCGCAGACCACCGGCGGCACGGCCGGAGCCGGACTGATCTTTGGCTCGGTGATCGGGGCGGGGGTGATCTCCATCCTGATCGCTCCGCTGGTGAGCCGCATGCTCCGTTTCTTCCCGCCGGTGGTCACCGGCACCATCATTGCGGTCATCGGCATCAGCCTGATGCGCGTGGGCATCAACTGGATCTTTGGCAACCCCGTGGGCCCCACGGCGCCCAGCGTGCCCAACCCCGAGCACCTCAAGTGGCTGGCCGATGCGCAGGCTGCTGCCGGAGCCCCCGGCTCGTCACTGCCACCGGTTCCCAAGGGGTTTGCGGTGGTGCCCACGGTGCCCAACCCCAAGTACGCCGACCTGACCGGTGTGGGCATCTCGGGCCTGGTGCTGCTGTCCATCCTGCTGATTGCCAAGTTTGCCAAGGGCTTCGTCGCCAACATCTCGGTGCTGCTGGGCATCGTCATTGGTGCGGTGGTGGCCGTTGCGCTGGGCATGATGAACTTCGACAAGGTGGCCAAGGCGCAGTGGTTTGACCTGGTGCTGCCGTTCGAGATTGCCGGCCCCGTGTTCGACCCCATCCTGATCCTGACCATGACCCTGGTGATGATCGTGGTCATGATCGAATCCACCGGCATGTTCCTGGCCCTGGGCGAGATGACCGACCGCAAGGTGGACCAGGCAGCCCTCACGCGCGGCCTGCGCACCGATGGCCTGGGCACGCTGCTGGGCGGCATCTTCAACACCTTTCCGTACACCAGCTTCTCGCAGAACGTGGGGCTGGTCGCCGTCACCGGCGTCAAGAGCCGCTTTGTGTGCGTGGCGGGTGGTGTGATCCTGATCGTGCTGGGCGTGCTGCCCAAGATGGCCGCACTGGTCGAGTCGCTGCCCACCATGGTGCTGGGCGGCGCGGGGCTGGTGATGTTCGGCATGGTGGCGGCCACGGGCATCCGCATCCTGGGCGGGGTGGACTTCAAGACCAACCGCTTCAACGCCATGATCGTGGCCGTTTCCATCGGCGTGGGCATGGTGCCGCTGATCGCGCCCAACTTCCGCCAGTGGATGCCGCACGCTATCCACCCTCTGATCGAATCCGGTATCCTCCTGGCCTCGATCACGGCGGTGGCCCTGAACGTTTTCTTCAATGGCGCCAGCCGCGACACCTCCGCCGCTGTCAACGCCGCACGCCAGGCCGACGCCCACTAGCATCCCGCCTGCCCGCTGCCGAAAACCTGCCACTGCCCGCGTGGCCCCGCCCCCTGTCCGCCACGGCTGCCAGGGGGTTTTGGCTTCATGCTGCATACGCATAAACCTGCATGTCCGCCGCCCACGCCATCGGGTACCCTTGTTTTTGCTTTCCGCCCAGGACTTCCAGGATTTCCGCATGACACAGAACATTTCCGCCGCCGAACAGGCCCTGCGCGACGCTGCGCGCGAATACCACCGCAACCCCACCCGGGGCAAGATTTCGGTCACCCCCACCAAGCCTTTGTCCAACCAGCGCGACCTGTCGCTGGCCTATTCGCCGGGCGTGGCTTACCCGTGCCTTGACATCGCCGCCGACCCTTCCAAGGCGTTTGACTTCACCTCGCGCGGCAACCTGGTCGCGGTGATCACCAACGGCACGGCGGTGCTGGGCCTGGGTGACATCGGCCCGCTGGCCAGCAAGCCGGTGATGGAAGGCAAGGGCTGCCTGTTCAAGAAGTTCGCGGGCGTCGACGTGTTCGACATCGAACTGGCCGAACGCGACCCCGACAAGCTCATCGAGATCATCGCGGCGCTGGAACCCACGCTGGGCGGCATCAACCTCGAAGACATCAAGGCACCCGAGTGCTTCTACATCGAGCGCGAACTCAGCAAGCGCATGAACATCCCGGTGTTCCATGACGACCAGCACGGCACGGCCATCATCAGCAGCGCGGCGCTGCTCAACGGCCTGGAGCTGGTGGGTAAGCAGATCGACCAGGTGAAGATTGCCGTGTCGGGCGCGGGAGCGGCCGCCATTGCCTGCCTGAACGTGATGGTGGGCCTGGGCGTGAAGATCGAGAACGTCTTCGTGTGCGACTCCAAGGGCGTGATCTACGAAGGCCGCCCCGGTGGCTACGACGAATCCAAGGCGGCCTACGCGCAAAAGACCGACGCCCGCACGCTGGCCGATGCGGTCAACGGCGCCGACGTGTTCCTGGGCTGCTCGGCCCCCGGCGTGCTCACGGCCGAGATGGTCAAGACCATGGGCCCCAAGCCCATCATCCTGGCGCTGGCCAACCCCGAGCCTGAAATCCGCCCCGAACTCGCCAAGGCCATTCGCCCCGACTGCATCATCGCCACGGGCCGCTCGGACTACCCCAACCAGGTCAACAACGTCCTGTGCTTCCCGTACATCTTCCGCGGCGCGCTGGACTGCGGTGCCACCAAGATCACCGAGGCCATGAAGCTGGCCTGCGTGCGCCAGATCGCCGATCTGGCCAAGGCCGACATCAGCGAAGAAGTGGCCAGCGCCTATGCAGGCAAAGAGCTGACCTTTGGCCCTGACTACCTCATCCCCACGCCGTTCGACTCGCGCCTGATCCTCAAGATCGCGCCCGCCGTGGCCAAGGCCGCTGCTGAATCGGGCGTGGCCACGCGCCCCATCGAAGACATGGAGGCCTACAAGGAAACGCTGTCGCGCTTTGTCTACCAGACCGGCATGCTGATGCGCCCCGTGATCAACGCGGCCAAGGCCCTGCCCGATGCACAAAAGCGCGTGGCCTACGCCGACGGTGAAGACGAACGCGCCCTGCGCGCCGCGCAGATGGCCATCGACGACAAGATCGCCACGCCCATCCTCATCGGCCGCCCCGCCGTGATTGCCGCGCGCATCGCCAAGGCCGGCCTGCGCATGCAGCTGGGCAAGGACGTGGAGGTGTGCAACCCCGAGGACGACCCGCGCTTTCGCCAGTACTGGGAGCACTACCACCAGCTCATGAAGCGCAACGGCGCCTCGCCCGAAGTGGCCAAGGCCGCCGTGCGCCGCTCCAACACCATCATCGCCTCGCTGATGGTCAAGCTGGGCGATGCCGACGCCATGATCTGCGGCCTGGTGGGCACGTATGAAACGCACCTGGAGCGCATCCACAGCATCATCGGCCGCCAGGAAGGCGCCAACAACTACGCGGCGCTGAACGCGCTGATGACCAACCGGGGCACGCTGTTCATTGCCGACACCTATGTGAACGAAGACCCCACGGCCCAGCAGCTGGCGGACATCGCCTGGATGTCGGTGCAGGAGGTGCAACGCTTTGGCATCCCGCCCAAGGTCGCCTTCCTGTCGCACTCCAGCTATGGCTCGTCCAAGCGCGCATCGGCCCGCAAGATGCGCGAGGCGCGCGACCTTTTCGTGGCCGCCCACCCTGAGATCGAGTGTGATGGCGAGCTGCACGGCGATGCCGCGCTGGAGCCGAACATCCGCAACGCCTACATGGCGGATTCGACCCTGACGGACTCGGCCAACCTGCTGATCTGCCCCAACCTGGATGCTGCCAACATCCTCTACAACGTGCTCAAGACGACCACCAGCGGTGGCGTCACGGTGGGCCCCATCCTGATGGGCGCCGCTGCCACGGCCTACATCCTGACCCCGGCCGCCACCGTGCGCCGGGTGCTCAACATGACGGCCCTGGCCGTGGCCAGCGCTGCCGCCCGGCCACGCTGAGCGCGCTGTGCCGTGCTGACCTGAGCGCAGGCCGTGAGCAGGCCTGCCCACACACCGTTGCAACGGGGCCCTCGGGCCCCGTTTTTCATGGGCAAGCCGACCCCTCGCCCTGCGCATGCACCATTTCGGGAAACCCAGCATGCTGACGCGCACCACTTCGGTGAACAATGGGGCGCAGCAAAGCACCCGCGTACACAAACCGGGCATCGTTTTTGCTGACTGCAGGACCATGGCCCATCAAAGGGGCCAGTGCCTTCCCTCACCGAATTTCCCCTCGCCCGACAGGAGCCCCGAATGAAAAAAAGACTGTTCATGCAAACCGCCGCCGCCCTGGCCCTGATCGGCAGTACCTCGCTGGCCCAGGCGCAGGCCACCACGCCCATCAAGTTCCAGCTCGACTGGCGTTTTGAAGGCCCTGCCGCACTGTTCCTGCAACCCGTGGCCAAGGGCTACTTCAAGGCCGCAGGCCTGGACGTGACGGTGGATGCGGGCAACGGCTCCGGCGGCGCGGTGCAGCGCGTGGCCTCGGGCACCTACGACATGGGTTTTGCTGATCTGGCCGCCGTGATGGAGTTCCACGCCAACAACCCCGACGCGCAGAACAAGCCCGTGGCGGTGATGGTGGTCTACAACAACACGCCCGCCTCGGTCATGGCGCTGAAAAAGAGCGGCATCGCCAAGCCCGCCGACCTGGCTGGCAAGAAGCTGGGCGCCCCCGTGTTCGACGCAGGCCGCCGCGCGTTTCCCATCTTCCAGAAGGCCAACGGCATCGGCGCCGTGACCTGGACCGCCATGGACCCCCCGCTGCGCGAAACCATGCTGGTGCGCGGTGACGTGGACGCCATCACCGGCTTCACCTTCACCTCGCTGCTCAACCTGGAAGCCCGGGGCGCCAAAGCCGCCGATGTGGTGGTGCTGCCCTATGCCGACTTCGGCGTGAAGCTGTACGGCAATGTGATCATCGCATCGCCCAAGCTCATCAAGGAGAACCCGGCCGCCATCAAGGCGTTCCTGTCGGCCTTCACAAAGGGCGCCAAGGAAGTCATTGCCAACCCCGCAGCCTCCATCGAATACGTGAAGGCACGCGACGGCATCGTGAACGTGCCGCTCGAAACCCGCCGCCTGCAGCTGGCCATCGACACCGTGATCAACAGCCCCGACGCCCGCAACGAAGGCTTTGGCCAGCTCAAGCCCGGACGCCTCTCGCTGATGGCGTCGCAGGTATCGGATGCGTTCAACACCAAGACCCGCGTGAACGCCGACGATGTGTGGAACGCCAGCTTTCTGCCCAGCGCGGCCGAGCTGAACATCCTGCCGAAGAAGTGACACCCCCTGAGTCGCTTCGCGCCTTCCCCCCTCTCGACTCGCTGCGCGAGTCGGGAGGGGGACGCCCCCGGTGCACGCCAGCGAAGCGCCGCCTACGCGGCGGGGCGGCCCTTGCACGGGGGCGCTGGCCTGGGCCGCGCCCAGCATCAACCTCGGTGCACAAACACTACTCACTACGGACCTCTGATGCAGGCTGCTGATTCCTACTTTGTGGACTTCCGCGATGTCTGGCTCGCGTACAACGACGAGCTGCGCGCCAAGAACCAGTTTGCGGTCGAAGCCATCGACCTGCAGGTACGCCAGGGCGAATTCATCGCCATCGTGGGCCCCTCGGGCTGCGGCAAGTCCACCTTCATGAAGCTGGCCACCGGGTTGAAGATGCCCTCCATGGGCAAGATACTCATCGACGGGCAGCCGGTGACGGGGCCGCTCAAGGTCTCGGGCATGGCCTTTCAGGCGCCTTCGCTGCTGCCCTGGCGCACCACGGTGGATAACGTGCTGCTGCCGCTCGAAATCGTCGAGCCCTACCGCAGCAACTTCAAGCAAAAACGCAAGGAATACGAAGAGCGCGCCCGCAAGCTGCTGCAAAAGGTGGGGCTGGCGGGCTATGAGGACAAGTTCCCCTGGCAGCTGTCGGGCGGCATGCAGCAGCGCGCCAGCATCTGCCGCGCGCTGATCCACGAACCCAAGATGCTGCTGCTGGACGAGCCCTTCGGCGCGCTGGATGCCTTCACGCGCGAGGAGCTGTGGTGCATCCTGCGCGATCTGTGGACCGAGCAGCAGTTCAACGTGATCTTGGTCACGCACGACCTGCGCGAATCGGTCTTCCTGGCCGACACGGTGTATGTGATGAGTAAGAGCCCCGGCCGGTTTGTGGTGCGCAAGGAGATCGAACTGCCCCGCCCGCGCGACCTGGAGGTGACCTACACCAAGGAGTTCACCGACATCGTTCACGAACTGCGCGGCCACATCGGCGCACTGCGCAAAGCCGGCGCGCCCATCCAGCAATAAGAACAAAGAAAGCGCCTCATCCCCATGCACAAAAAAACCGTGGAGCGCTGGTCCCCCTGGATCCTGCTCGTCGCCACCATCCTGCTGTGGCAAATCATCTGCTCGGCCTTCAGCATTCCGGAATACCTGTTCCCCAGCCCCTGGGCCATCGGCGTGCAGCTGGTGGAGTTCAGCGGCGTCATCGCAGGCCATGCCTGGCGCACCTTCTGGGTCACCATGGCGGGCTTCGGCATCGCCATCGTGGTGGGGGTGCTGCTGGGCTTTGTGATCGGCAGCTCGCGCATCGCCTATGCCGCCGTGTACCCGCTGATGACGGCCTTCAATGCACTGCCCAAGGCCGCCTTTGTGCCCATCCTGGTGGTGTGGTTCGGCATTGGCGTGGGCCCGGCCATCCTGACGGCCTTCCTCATCAGCTTCTTCCCCATCATGGTCAACATCGCCACTGGCCTCGCCACGCTGGAGCCCGAGCTGGAAGACGTGCTGCGCGTGCTTGGCGCCAAGCGCTGGGACGTGCTGACCAAGGTGGGCCTGCCCCGCTCCATGCCGTACTTCTACGGCTCGCTCAAGGTGGCCATCACGCTGGCCTTTGTGGGCACCACCGTGTCGGAGATGACCGCTGCGAACGAAGGCATCGGCTACCTGCTGATCAGCGCAGGCTCGTCCATGCAGATGGGCCTGGCCTTTGCGGGCCTGATGGTCGTGGGCGCCATGGCCATGGTGATGTACGAGCTGTTCAGCTGGATCGAAAAACGCACCACGGGCTGGGCCCACCGGGGGTCGCAGGGGGAGTGACCGGCATGGCGCATCAGCGCCAACGCTCAAGCGCCGCCTCCCCGCCCCCCGTTCGGGCTGAGAGGCTGAGAATCTTTTGTCCCAACCCGCCCTGCACGCCAGAACACTCCGGTTCCTCGTGCGCAAGAGCGCTCAGCCCAACCTCGCCGTGCCAAGATGCTCTGACGCCAAGCGCGTCCCGTTGCGGCTGCATGGGATTTGGCGCCAGGCGGGGTACACCCGTTGCGGCATCAATTTGCTGAAAATCCCCAGCTCTCGGCGCCGCTTGCCTCCGCCATCGGGCGGTTATTTCTTCGAAGAGACTACAACGAAGAGCTCAAGCTGCGGCTTACGACTTACGTCGTCAGCTATGCTTTCTAAGATTGATACGCACTATCCGGCCGCCAACGACGTGTTTGGAAACCGGCTTGGTGCATGCTCAGTAGCTCGTCTTTCTTAGGATCTTCTCGCGGTCTGATTCGGTGAAGTGCACATGGTCAACGATCTGTTTCTTCTTGTTCTCGCAGGACTCTTTTCAGCCGCCTTGATTCCAGCAGCGCTGGGAATAGGCCTTGTTTTCGCATTGGTAAGAAAGCCCGTTAGCCGTTTCGTCGGTATCTTGCTTGTACTTGGCGTATGGACTTTTTTCGCAAATAAGTGGGTGACATCGGGCGAGAGTCAAAGGCACCAGGAAGACCGCAAATACACTGAGGAATTTCGGCCTCATGCTGCGCACTTTGAAATGGTCTGCGAGCAGGCTGGTACAAAAGTGTTCGAGACAGCCAAGGACGTAAAAAGCATCGCGCTCCAAGCGCCACGCGGGGATTTCACTACCTACGACTTGTGGGACAGGAACTTCAAGGGCGACGTCTATGGCGGGTTTGACGTTCAGTCTTCACAATCCGCAGAATGGGATCTTGTCAGGACGTTTCTGACCAAGAAGGAATGGGAACAGCAATGGCACGTTCCTACGAAAGAGGACTTCTTACGCTATCCGCAGATAGAAATACAAGGTCACAACGAAGGTGAGCCTGGGTTTTTTCGCTACTTGGATAGCAGTGTGGGATCACATCAAACCTTCTCCAAGGGGTTTCATCACAAGTCGGAGAGCCGCTATTTTGTGAAATGGGAAGACATATCCACGCCGCAGGATCGTGAGCATTGGGTCGCCGGCAGCAAGTGGACTATTACTGATTTGGAGACCGGTACCCTGATGGCAGAACGGATTGCCTACGCCATTGATCTTTACCAGGGAAGCACCAAAAGCGACTCTTACGGCAATTCAGGACTGCCTTGGATCCGCGCCGGGCACATTCAGCAGCGTCGGCCCCCGCAAGACAACGCCTGTCCCTCCAAAACGCCTCTCTACAACCTCGACTTCGTGCGTTCTGTCTTAAAGCCAATCGATCAGGCAATGAAGGTCATACCGCGCCCGGTTAGATAGACACTCTGCCGCCTGTGGTGCGGCTTCCGACCAATGCGGATGGGTTGCCGACGTGAGCGCAACTTGGCTGAGCCGCAGTTTGTGCGAATTGCAGCCGGGTTGCGCAGTACTGCACCCCACGCAATGTGCGACGGGCCGGGTTGGCTTAAGCCCTGGCTGTAAGCCCCGGAACCGAATCAAGGCCGCTGCGGCACGCCCGTCGCTATACTGCCGCCCCGTTTTGACGACAGCAGGATCACCCGGCATGCGCTTGACCATTCTTTTGCGCCTTCTGACACTTTGGGCAGCCGCTGGGCTCGCCGCATGCGGTGGGACGACCCCCACCAAACCAGCGACGGGCGGCGACGCCACCCCGGCCGCTGCCACCACCGCCGCCCCCATCCGCATCGGCATCGCCCTGGGCGGGGGCGCGGCCAAGGGCTTTGCGCACATTGGCGTGATCAAGATGCTGGAGGCCAATGGCCTGGCGCCCGCCGTGGTCTCGGGCACCAGCGCAGGCAGCGTGGTGGGCGCGCTGTATGCCAGTGGCATGAACGCGTTTGAAATGCAGGAAAAAGCCGTGGCGCTGGACGAAGCCAAGATCCGCGACCTGCAGCTGTCGTCCGGCGGGCTGGTACTGGGACAGAAGCTCGAAGACTATGTGAACGAGCAGGTGCGCCGCAAGCCGCTGGAACAGATGGCCAAGCCCTTCGTCGTCGTCGCCACGCGGCTGGAAGACGGCGAGCGCACCGTCTTTGCACGCGGCAACACCGGCCAGGCCGTGCGCGCATCAAGCAGCGTGCCAGGCGTGTTCCAGCCCGTCACCATCGGCAAATACCACTTTGTGGACGGCGGCATCGTGAGCCCGGTACCGGTGGATGCCGCACGCCAGCTGGGCGCCGACATCGTGATTGCTGTAGACATCTCCAACAAGGCCCGGGGCCAGACGCCGGGCAACATGCTGGGCGCGCTGAACCAGTCGATCGCCATCATGGGCCAGAAGCTGGGCCAGGCCGAGCTGGCGCGCGCCGACGTGATCATCCGCCCGCAGGTGCTGGACATTGGCGCCGCCGACTTCAGCCAGCGCGCCAACGCCATCGTGGAAGGCGAGAAGGCCGCGCTGGCCGTGATGCCGCAAATCCGCGAACGTGTGGCCCAGCTTCAGGCCGAGCGCAGCAAGGCGGCGGCGCAGGCCCAGCAGAAGGCGACCGAGGCGCAGTACCAGGCCTGCCTGGACAACCGCAGTCGGCTGCAGAAGCTGGCGGGCTTGGCCAAACTGGACGACTCCTGCCCGGCGCCCAAGTAGCGCGGCAAACAAACGATTCCGGCGCAGCGCCCTTCGGGTAAAGTCAACTGCGCCCCGGCCTGCCAGCACCACCCGGCACCGACTTCACGCCCCACTGCCCGCCCCACCCATGTCTTCGCCGTTCTCCGCCGTCAAACCCAGCGCCAAGCTCTCCGACCAAGTCGCCAGCGCGCTGGAGGCCGAGATCCGCGCGGGCCGCATCCAGGCTGCGCAAAAGCTGCCTACCGAAGCCGTGTTGGCGCAGCAGTTTCAGGTCAGCCGCACAGTGGTGCGCGAGGCCATCTCGCGCCTCAAGTCGTTGGGGCTGGTGGACTCGCGCCAGGGCAGCGGCGTGTATGTGCTGGCGCCGGGCATCGAGCCGCTGCAGTTCGATGTACCCCTGGCAGCATCGCGCGAGGCGGTGATGCAGATCGTGGAGGTAAGGCGTGCGCTGGAGGCCGAGGTGGCCGAGCTGGCGGCCCTGCGGCGCACCGATGCAGACATGGCCGCCATACGCGCCGCCATGCAGCACATCGCCGACGCCGTGCGTGCAGGCCGCGACGGGGTGGAAGAAGATGTGCTGTTCCACCGCGCCATCGCCCGGGCGGCAGGCAACCCGTTCATGATCAGCACGCTGGACTATCTGGCGCAGTTCCTCAAGGGCGCCACCCGCGTGACCCGTGCCAACGAGGCGCGCCGCACCGACTTTGCCGATGCGGTGACCCACGAGCACAGCCACATCGTGCGCGCCATCGAGGCGGGCGACCCGGTGGCCGCGCGGGAGGCTGCCGCGCAGCACATGAAGAACGCACTGGCCCGCATCGAGCAGGCCGACCTCACGTTCTGGGCCCAGGACGGCGCTCGGCTGGCCCAGCCGCTGGTGGCCGCATCCACACCGCTGGTGTTTTGAGCCACGTCCCAAGCCTGTGCGCCGGGCTTGCGTCTCAACACATCAGTGATCTGCTACATATTTGGTAGCTGCTCAGGCATATTGCACTAGCGCTTGAGCACCAAAACGCCTCAAAACCGCTTCACCCACCATGCCCACGCACTGGCAGACGCGGGTTAACCCGTGGCAGTGCCGTGCGCGATAATTTGTATGATAACCATATAAACACACCAACCAAGGTGCAGCTGGAAACCCCTGCAAGGCCGCTTTGAGCGGCTCTAGCCTGGGTCAGCCCCTTCCATCCCGGAGATACCCCGTTCATGTCTACCCTCGCACTTCTCGGCATCGGCGCCGGCAGCATTGCCCTGCTCCTGTTGCTCATCATCCGCTGGCAGGTCCACGCCTTCGTGGCGATGATGCTGGTGAGCTTTCTGGTGGCGTTTGCCACGCAGATGCCCATTGGCGACATCATCAGCACGCTGATTGCGGGCATGGGCGGCACGCTGGGTTCGGTCGCCATCCTGGTGGCGCTGGGCTCCATGCTGGGGCGCATGATCGAGGTCTCGGGCGGTGCGGCCAGCCTGGCCAACCGCTTCACGCAGCTGCTGGGCCCCACACGGGTGCCCATGGCCCTCACGGCCGCAGCGCTGGTTCTGGCCATCCCGGTGTTTTTTGACGTGGGCTTCATCATCCTGGTGCCCATCGTCTACGGCTTTTGCAAGGCAGCGGGCGTCAACCCCATCAAGTTCGGCCTGCCCGTGGCGGGCATCATGCTGGCCGCACACGTGGTGGTGCCACCGCACCCCGGCATCGTGGGCGGGGCTGCCATCGTCAAGGGCGACATTGGCTGGATCACCATCATTGGCCTGGCCATCTGCATCCCGCTGGCGGCGCTGTCGCAGTATGTGTCGGGCTGGCTCAACCGCAAGGGCTACCCCTTGTTGCCCACCACGGCCGAGCAGTTTGCGGCCTTTGGCAACAGCGAAGACAGCCAAACCACCCCGGCGGGCAAAGCCCCTGGCGTGGGCACCATCATGGCGCTGATCGTGATCCCCCTGGCCCTCATCATGGCGGGCACCACCGGCGCCACGTTGCTGCCCAAGGGCGACAACCTGCGCAACGTGCTGGGCTTCATCGGCTCGCCCATCTTTGCACTGATGGTGGCCGTGGGCCTGGCGATGTTTCTGCTGGGCCGCAACCAAGGCTGGAACCGCGAGCGCACCAACGCCATCATGGAATCCGCCCTGCCCCCTGCCGCCACCGTGATTCTGGTGACGGGTGCAGGCGGCGTGTTTGCCAAGGTGCTCACCGCCAGCGGCATTGGCACGGCGCTGTCGCAAAGCCTCACGGCCACCCACCTGCCGCTCATCCTGCTGGCGTTCATCATCTCGCTGGCGCTGCGCGCCGCCCAGGGTTCGGCCACCGTGGCCATCATCACCACCTGCGGCCTGCTGGCCGACGCCATTGCAGGTGGCGGGTATTCCCCCTTGCAAGTGGCGCTGCTCACGGTTGCCATCGGCTTTGGCAGCCTCGGGCTGTCGCACGTCAACGATTCGGGCTTCTGGATCGTGACCCGCTACCTGGGCCTGAGCGTGGGCGATGGCCTGCGCACCTGGACCGTGCTGACCACTGTGCTGGGCATCGCAGGTTTCGCAATGACCGCCCTGCTCTGGGCCCTAGTGGCCTGAGCCCCCTTGACCGTTTTCTTGAAGGACTGACAACATGACAAAACCCACCGTCGGCATCATCGGCCTGGGCGCCATGGGCGCTGGCATTGCCAAGACCCTGCGCAACAACGGTTTCACCATCCACGTCTGCGACGTGCGGCCCGGCGTGGCCGATGCGTTTGTGGCTGAAGGCGGCACCGCCCACGCCACCACTGCTGCGCTGGCGGCGGTGAGTGATGTGGTGGTGTCGGTGGTGGTCAACGCCGCGCAGACCGAGAGCGTGCTGTTTGGCGACGATGGTAAAAGCGGTGCGGCCAGCACCTCGCGCCCCGGCAGCACCTTTGTGATGTGCTCCACCGTGGACCCCAACTGGTCCGTGGCGATGGAAGCGCGCCTGAACGCCCTGGGCCTGCACTATGTGGACGCCCCCATCTCCGGCGGCGCAGCCAAGGCTGCCTCGGGCCAGATGACCATGATGACCTCGGCCAAGCCCGAGGCCTATGCCGCTGCAGGCGCGGTGCTCGACGGCATGGCTGGCAAGGTGTACCGCCTGGGTGACAAGGCGGGCGCGGGCAGCAAGGTCAAGATCATCAACCAGTTGCTGGCCGGTGTGCACATTGCCGTAGCCGCCGAAGCCATGGCCCTGGGCCTGCGCGAAGGCGTGGAGGCCAGCGCCTTGTATGAAGTGATCACGAACAGCGCGGGCAACAGCTGGATGTTTGAAAACCGCATGGCACATGTGCTGGCGGGCGACTACACACCGCTTTCAGCCGTCGATATTTTTGTGAAGGACCTGGGCCTGGTGCTGGACACCGCACGCGCCAGCAAATTCCCCCTGCCTCTGGCGGCCACCGCGCACCAGATGTTCATGCAGGCATCCACCGCAGGCTTTGCCAAGGAAGATGACAGTGCCGTGATCAAGATCTTCCCTGGCATCACGTTGCCCGAAGGAAAGGAGAAGGCATGACACGCGCGTTGCTGGGCTGCATTGCCGACGACTTCACGGGCGCGACCGACCTGGCCAACAACCTCGTGCGCGCAGGCATGCGCGTGGTGCAGGCCATGGGCGTGCCCACGGCCCCGCTGGATGCGGAGGCCGATGCCATCGTGGTGGCACTCAAGTCGCGCACCGTTCCCAAAGACGAAGCCATCGCCCAGTCGCTGGCCGCACTGCAGTGGCTCAAGGCGCAGGGCACCGAGCAGATCTACTTCAAATACTGCTCCACCTTTGACAGCACGGCCGAAGGCAACATTGGCCCCGTGACCGATGCGCTGATGCAGGCCCTGGGCACCGACTTCACCATCGCCACGCCCGCCTTCCCCGACAACAAGCGCACCGTGTTCAAGGGCTATCTGTTTGTGGGCGACGTGTTGCTGAACGAGAGCGGCATGCAGAACCACCCGCTCACGCCCATGACCGACCCGAACCTGGTGCGCGTGCTGCAAGCGCAGACACCCAGCCGCGTGGGTCTGATCGACCACAGTGTGGTCGCACAGGGCGAGGCTGCCATCCGCGCACGCATCGACCAACTCAAGGCCGAGGGCGTGCGCATGGCCGTGGTCGATGCGGTGTCGAACGCCGACCTGATGCGCCTGGGCCCTGCCCTCAAGGGCATGCCGCTGGTCACAGCGGGCTCGGGCGTGGCCATTGGCCTGCCGGGCAACTTTGGCGTAGCCTCCAGCAACGAGGCAGCCCGCCTGCCCGCCGCGCAAGGGCTGCAGGCCATCGTGTCGGGCAGCTGCTCAGTGGCGACCAACCAGCAGGTCATGGATTTCATCAAAGCGGGCCAACCCGCTCTGGCCATCGACCCACTGCGCATTGCCGCAGGCGTGGACGTGGCCGCCGAAGCGCTGGCCTGGGCCGAAGGCCACCTCGGCAAAGGCCCGGTGCTGGTGTATTCCACCGCCGAGCCATCGGCCGTGCGCGCCATTCAGGGCAAGCTGGGTTCTGAAAAAGCCGGTGCCATGGTGGAAGACACCATTGCCGCCATTGCACGCGGCCTGGTGCAGCGCGGTGTGCGCCAGCTCATCGTGGCGGGTGGCGAAACCTCGGGTGCCTGTGTGCAGGCCCTGGGCATCACGCAAATGCGCATTGGCGCGCAGATCGACCCCGGCGTGCCGTGGTGCCATGCCGTGGCGCCCGACGCCAAGGACGGGCTGCACATCACGCTGAAGTCGGGCAATTTCGGCAGCACCGACTTCTTCACCAAGGCTTTTGCACAATTGTTGGCATGACCTCTACCCCCGCCTTCATGGATGAACGCCAGGCCCGCGACGAAATCTGCCGCGTGGGCCGCAGCCTGTTTGAGCGGGGCTATGTGCATGCCACCGCAGGCAACATCAGCGTGCGCCTGGCCGACGGTTACCTCATCACCCCCACCGATGCCTGTCTTGGCACGCTGCAGCCCGAGCGGCTGGCGCGCCTGGACGCGCAGGGCCAGCAGGTGGCGGGCGACCGGGCCAGCAAGACCATTGCGCTGCACCGGCAGATTTACGAGGCATCGGCATCGACAGCGGCCCCAGCGCGCTGCGTGATCCATACGCACAGCACGCATCTGGTGGCCTGCTCATTGCAGGCCGACATGACGGCCAACGGTCCACTGGTGCCTGACGCGCAATTGCTGCCTCCCATCACGCCCTACTTCGTCATGAAAGTGGGCCGGGTGCCGCACATCCCGTACCACCGCCCGGGTGATGCTGCCGCGGCAACACTGGTGGCGCAGACCATCACCCGCTATGCCGCAAAGGGCAGCCCTGTGCGCGCTGTGATGCTGGCGCGCCTGGGGCCCAACGTGTGGCACGACACGCCCGCCGCCGCCATGGCCGTGCTGGAAGAGCTGGAAGAAACCGCACGCCTGTGGATGCTGTGCCAGCCCCGCCCCACGCCGCTGACCGAGCCCCAGATTGAAGAGCTGCGCCAGAGCTTTGGTGCCCACTGGTAACGGGCGGGCTGCGCCCATGGCGCGGGGGACGAAAGAACACACACAAGGAGACAAACCATGACCCTTTCTTTCTGGCGCAAAGCCTTTGCCCCCGTGCTGCTGGGCGTGCTGGCCACAGGCGGCGCATCGGCTGCGGACTACCCCGCCCCCAAGCATGGGGAATGGGTTGTCAAAGACTTCCGCTTCCACACCGGCCAGACCCTGCCCGAACTCAAGCTGGCCTACTCCACCGTGGGCGATCCCACAGGCGAGCCGGTACTGGTGCTGCATGGCACCAATGGCTCGGCAGAGAGCATGCTGACGCCCGGCTTTGCAGGCACGCTGTTTGGCCCCGGCCAGGCTCTGGATGCGCGCAAGTACTTCATCATCCTGCCGGACGCCATCGGCACCGGCCGCTCCAGCAAGCCGTCAGACGGCCTGCGCGCCGCCTTTCCGGCCTACAACTATGACGACATGGTGCAGGCCCAGTACCGCCTGCTGACCGAGCATCTGGGCGTACGCCATGTGCGCGCCATCATCGGCAACTCCATGGGCGGCATGCACACCTGGGTGTGGGCCCAGCGCTACCCCGACTTCATGGACATTGCCGTGCCCATGGCCTCGCTGCCCGCCGCCATGTCGGGCCGCAACTGGATGATGCGCCGCCTGCTGGTGGATGCCATCCGCAACGACCCCGAATGGCAGGGCGGCAACTACACCCGCCAGCCCCGCAGCCTGCAGTTCGCGTCGGTGTTCTTTGGCACGGGCACCAACGGCGGCAACCAGGGCCTGCAAAAGCTGGCCCCTACCCGCGCTGCGGCCGACGCCCTGGTGGAACAACGCCTCAAAGCCCCTTTCCTTGGCGATGCCAACGACCACATCTACCAGTGGGAGGCATCGCGCGACTACGACCCCGAGCCCGGGCTGGAACGCATCACCGCGCGCGTGCTGGCCATCAACTCGGCAGACGATGAGCGCAACCCACCCGAGCTGGGTGTGCTGGACAAAGCCATCGCCCGCATCCCGCACGCACAGGCCTACGTAATCCCAGCCAGCGCCGACACCCTCGGCCACAGCACGGTGGGCCTGGCGCGCTTTTACCAAGACCGGCTGGCGCAGGTGCTCACAACCGCACCCCGCCGCTGACCTCTTTTTCCTCAGGAACCTGTTTATGCCCCGCTTTGCCGCCAACCTGTCCATGCTCTACAACGACGTGGACTTTCTCGACCGTTTTGCTGCCGCCGCCCGCGATGGTTTCAAGGCGGTGGAGTACCTGTTTCCCTACGCCTACCTGGCGCAAGAACTGGCCGCGCGCCTGCAAGCCAACGGCCTGCAGCAGGTGCTGTTCAACGCCCCGCCCGGCAACTGGGACGCGGGCGAACGTGGGCTGGCCTGCCTGCCCGGGCGCGAGGCCGAGTTCCGCGAAGGCATTGCCAAAGCGGTTGAATACGCCCAGGCACTGCAATGCCCCCGCATCCACGTGATGGCAGGTCTGGTGCCCCAGGGGGCAGACGCCGCCACCGTGCGCTCCACCTACATCGCCAACGTGCGCTACGCCGCCGCGCAGGCTGCGCCCCACGGCATCCAGATCCTGCTGGAGCCCATCAATGGCCGCGACATGCCTGGCTTCTTCCTGAGCCGCCAGGACCAGGCCCACACGCTGATCGCCGAGATCGGCGCCGCCAACGTGAAGGTGCAGATGGACCTGTACCACTGCCAGATCGTGGAAGGCGACCTGGCCATGAAGGTGCGCCAGTACCTGCCCACAGGCAACGTCGGCCACTTCCAGATTGCCGGTGTGCCTGAGCGCCACGAACCCGATGTGGGCGAGATCAACTACACCTATCTGTTCAAGCTGTTGGACAGCCTGGACTACGACGGCTGGATTGGCTGCGAATACCGCCCCGCGCGCGGTGCCGCCGCCCACGCCACCAGCGACGGGCTGGGCTGGCTCAAGCCCTGGCTGTAAAGACCTACCTCGCACCACAGTTGCCGTTGCACGCCTGACGCTGGTGCAGCGCGCACCATGGCGCGGCACGCGGGGGCGTTCGGGCATGGTTTCTCCTTGGGTTGGCATGGCACAGATCCTGCAAATACGCAGACGCCAAGAGTAGAAGCGTTCAGCGGCCACCGCCCGGAAATTGCTCTTGAAGCATGCAATGGACTGACGCCACCACGGGCGCGCAGGACTGTGCGTCTTCAGGAGGCCGGTGCCCCCACCTCGCAGCCCCAGCGCCCTGTCGGTTGATTGCATGCACCCCGTTCGGAGGGGTGCGAAGCCTGGCTTTTCACTCCCCCGTGGTTACCCGCCAACGACCAGGAGTGCTCCACCATGCAACGCCGTTCCCTCATCCGCGCCACCGGCGCCGCCGCCCTTCTGTCTGCCACACCGTTTGTGCGCGCCCAGGGCAATCTGCAGAAGTTCAAGTTCAACCTGGGCTGGAAGATCGAGGCCTCGGGCGCAGGCTTTTTGTTGGCGCAGCAGCGGGGCTATTACAAGGATGCGGGCCTCGATGTCACCATCGACACCGGCAACGGGTCTGCCTCGGCCATCAGCCTGGTGGCGGGCGGTGCGTATGACGTAGCATCGGCCGACCTCTCGACCATGATCGAGTTCAACACCGCCAATCCGCAGTCCAGGCTGGCAGCGGTCGCCATCCAGTACGACCTGAACCCCAACTCGGTCATGGTACGCAAGGACGGCGCCATCAAGAAGCCCGCCGACCTGGCGGGCAAGACCATCCTGGGCCAGCCCTTCAACGCTTCGCGCAAGCTCTTTCCCGCCTTTGCCAAGGCACAGGGCTTTGATGGCAGCGGCGTGAAATGGGAAAACGTGGCACCCGACATCGGCGACACACGCTTCGTCAAAGGCGATTTCGACGCAGCGGCGTACTTCTTCTTCAGGGGTCTGCTCAACCTGAAGGCGCGGGGCCTGACGCCGGATCAGATCACGGTGTTCCGCTTTTCGGACTATGGCCTCAAGTCGTATGGCAATGGGCTCATTGCCAACGCCAAGAGCATGCAGGACAACCCGGACGCCATGAAGGCCTTCGTCAAAGCCACCACACGCGGCTGGGTCGATGCGATTGCCGACCCGCGCGCCGGCGCTGCCGCCATCAAGGCCCGAGAGCCCCTGGCCCATGAAGAGATCGAGTTCGAACGCCTGCAGCTCATCGTGGACGGCACCATGAAGACCGCCGAGACACGCGCCAACGGCTGGGGCGCTGCCACGCCTGCACGCCTGCAGGCCACCATCGATGAGACCGTGGCAGCCTTTGGCCTCAAGAGCAGCCTGGCGGTGGCCGACATCTGGACCGACCGCTTTCTGCCCCCGGCCGTAGACCGCAAGCTCAAGGCCTGACCGGGGGAAAGCCATGGGCATCCCCCTCCTCGACCTCAGCGGCGCCCTGCAGCCGGGCGCGCCGCGCAGCCCCGCCGTGATGGCCGTGGCCGCCCAACTGCGCCAGGCCTGCACGGGCCCGGGGTTCTTCTACGTGCGCCACCACGGTGTGCCGCAGGACACCATTGCGCGCCAGTTTGCCTTGGCGCAGCAGTTCTTCGACCTGCCGCTGGCCTCCAAGGAAGCGATTTCGCTGCACCACTCACCCGCGATGCGGGGCTACGAAAGCCTGGGCGGGCAGACCCTGGACGCGAATGCGCGCCCGGACCTCAAGGAGAGCTTCTACTGCGGGCTGGACTACGCGGCAGACCATCCGTATGTACAGCGCAGCTACCACTCATACGGCAGCAACCAGTGGCCGGAGGCGTTGCCCGAGCTGGCCACCCAGAGCCGCACCTACATCGCCGCCATGCGGCAACTGGCCCTGCGGCTGATGCAGCTGCTGGCGCTCTCGCTCGACCTGCCAGAAGACTATTTCGACCACACACACCAGAGCCCCATGCTCACGCTGCGGCTGCTGCGCTACCCACCCCATCCTGAGAGCGCCGATGCGCTCACCTTTGGCGCGGGCGAGCACACCGACTGGGGTGCCATCACCCTGCTGGCCCAGGACCACTATGGCGGGCTGGAGGTGAAACTGCCCACCGGCGAATGGGTGGCTGCCACACCCATCGAGGGGGCGCTGGTGGTGAACCTGGGCGACATGATTCCGCGCTGGACGAATGGGCTGTACCGATCCAACCCCCACCGCGTGCGCAATGTGCACAGCGGGGGCGCACCGCGCCACTCCATTCCGTTCTTCTACACGCCCGACTACGAGGCCCAGGTGGTCCCCGTCCCCACCTGTGTGCCTGCGGGTGAGTCGCCGCGCTTTGCACCCTGCACCGTGGGCGAGCACCTGCAGGCCATGTACCGCAAGACGTACGGCCTGGGTCAAGCCACCACCCCAGCCAGCGCGGCGGTGATGGCATGAGGCTCTGGTTCAACCTGCTGTGCCAGGACATCGAGGCGCAGCTTCAGTTCTATCAAGCCCTGCTGCAATTGCCCGAGGCGTCGGGGACGCGCTCGGCCATCTACCGGGCGGTGGAGACCGAGCACTTCCAGCTCGGCTTCAATGCCCCCGAGGCCTATGCCCTGCTGGGCCTGGCCGACCGGCAGCCTGGCGCAGCCTTGCCGTCACCACGCGGCGTGACAGGCTATGCCACCTTCATGCTGGACACACCGGACGCCGTGGAGGCTGCCACCGAAAAGTCCAAAGCTCTGGGCGGACAGGTCATCAAGCCACCTTACGCCACGTACTACGGCCAATGGCAGGCGGTGCTGGCGGACCCGGAGGACAACGTGTTCCGGATAAGCGCTGTGGGTGTACCGCGCCACGTCGCTTGAGCCTGCCCCTGCCCGGCCGCGCCATCGACGGCAGCCGCCCACCCAGGCATCGGCGGGGCGGACAAGCGTCCACCCCTGCCTCCCAAGTCACGCGTCAATAAGCCTTGAAGTTGGCCGCCACCCGCTGGTTCAGGTATTCGCCCGCGGCAATCGCCGGGTACTTCTTGCCGGGCCCTTCGATGATGGCGTCGCGGTTGGCCTGGGCAAAGAAGGCGATGCTGTAGCGCGGCCCCATGTAATCGCCGGGCAGAGGGTTCTTCACACGGTGGAAGTTGCTGGGCAGCTGGTCGTCGCTCCAGCGCATCAGCATGTCGCCGATGTTGCAGGTGATGGCCTGCTCGTCGGGCTCCACCGAGGTCCAGGCCTGGGTGCCCATCTCCTTGCCTGGGCACACCTGCAAGCCGCCCTGGCCCTGGCGCTGAAAGAGCAGGGTCAGGCAATCAAAGTCAGTATGTGCCCCGGCGCGCCACAGGCCCAGGTGGGCTTGCTGCTCGGGCGGGGTCGCAAAGTAGTGCAGCAGGCGCAAGGTGCTTTGGTAGCTGGCCTGCGCAGGGTCGTGCGCGCGGGCAAAGAAGGCCTCGTCAAACCCCAGCTTCCACGCAAAGCACGACAGCACCTGCATGGCCACCTGCCAGCACTGGCCTTCGAAGGCGAGCATGGTGGCCTGAAAGCCCGCCAGCTCCTCGCCGGAGGGCCACAGGCCCGCCATGTGCGGGCGGGTGATCTGGTACGACTCCTTCTGGTCCGGCGTGCCGGTGGAGGGGCGCACCTGCGCGCGGCTCTCCCAGCCCACGTTGAGCGCCTTCTTGAGCGGGTACTGCGCCTTCACGGCATCCGGCAGCGCAAAGAAACGCTCGGTCATCGCAAAGGCTTTATGCACCCCGGCCAGGTCAATGCCGTGGTTCACGATCTGGAAAAAGCCGACATCGACGGCGGCGTCCCATAGCTGATCGGCAATCTCGGTCTTGCGCTGAGCAAAGTGGCTGAGGTCGATGCGGCGGATCTCGCGGCTCGCGGTTTCCGAGCCCATCGCGCCCATGCGCGTTTCTTTTTGCAGCTCGGCGAGGTCGTAGGTGGCAGTGGTGGTCATGCAGTTCTCCTGAAGACAAGTGGAAGGAAGAAAGGCCCTCCCGCTGGGTGCTTCAAGAGCGTTTGGCACCGCCTGCTGCGGCCGGCCGTTCAACCCTTGAAGCCACGGTGTGCCAACGCACACCGCTGTGCGCACAGCGGGCTTCAAGAGCAATTTCCGACTGGCATCGCCTCGTGCAGGATGGCACAGGGACAACGCAGTGAACGCTTCTACTCTTGCCAATAGCGATGCAAGAAGAATGCCCACGCGCCTTGCATGTGTGCCAGCGCAAAGTCAGAGCGCTTGTGCACAGCGCGTCCAAAGCCATGCATACATGTCACTGATTGTGATTGGCATGCCAAATGCATAGCGCCCTGCACCACAACGGCGGGCGTGCAGACAGTCCGGCGTTGCACAACGACAGCAACCCACCCACCATCGACGGAGACACACCATGCACGCGCTCATGTCTGCACCCCCGGCCAGCTTTGACGACCCTACCCCCATCAACGACACCGACGGCACCTACCTGCGCCAGGCCATCGCGTGGTCGTGCACCGCCCGCGCGCGCGGCAACCGCCCGTTTGGTGCGGTGGTCATCAGCGCCGAAGGGCACCTGCTGGCCGAGGCCTACTGCAACACCACCGAGACCGGCGACTGCACCGGCCACGCCGAAACCAATGCCGTGCGCCAGCTCAGCCCCCGCGTGGGCCGCGATGCCCTGGCCAAGGCCACGCTGTATTCGTCGGCCGAGCCCTGCGTGATGTGTGCGGGCGCCATCTTCTGGTCGGGCATTGGGCGCGTGGTGTTCGGCATTGATGCCGAACGCCTGCGCGTGTTCCGGGGCGAACGTGCCGAACAGCGCGACGCCGAGCTGTCGTGCCGCGACGTGTTTGCCGCCTCGCCCCACGCCATCGAATGCATCGGCCCGGCGCTGGTCGAAGAAGCCAGCGCACCGCATATCGGGTTCTGGAAAGTCTGACCCACTCCTGCGCGGGCAGAATCTGCGGCGCACACTCTGCAATCCCCCCATGCCTCGCACCAAAGCCATGACCGAATCCGAAGCCGAAGCCGCCTCCGGCGCGCTGCTCAGCCGCGCCAAACAAGGCCGCGAACGCATCCTGGGCGCCATCCGCGAAGCGGCCATTGCCGAGTTCAGCCGCCATGGTTTCAAGGGGGCATCCACCAAGGCCATTGCCGAGCGCGCCGGCCTGACCAAGCCCCAGCTGCACTACTACATCAGCAGCAAGGAAGAGCTGTACGAAGAGTTGCTGTACTCGGTGCTCAACGGCTGGTCGGGCGCCTTCATTTTTGACAGCAACAGCGACGATCCCAAGAAGGTGTTGAGCAGCTATGTGCGCAAGAAGCTCGACTACGCACTGGACAACCCGGGCCTGTCGCGCATCTTCACCACCGAGGTGCTGGGCGGTGGGCGCAACCTGGGCAAGTACTGGCCGGTGGCCGTCAAGTCCACCCAGCAGAAGGTGGACCTCATCAACCGCTGGATTGCCGAAGGCCGCATGCGCAAGGTGGACGCCAAGGTTTTGCTGATGCAGATCTGGGGCATGACGCAGCACTACGCCGACTACGGCGTGCAGGTGCACATCATGCTGGGCCTGGCGCCCGACGAGCCCATCGACCGCGAGCCCATCGTGCGCGAACTCACCAGCTTTGTGCTGCTGGGCTGCGGCCTCGCACCAGACTAAGGCCCCCGCCCCATTCTGGGCATCCCTCGGGTGCCCGAGGGGCGAATCCCGGGCAATTTGCACCAGCACGCGGCGTCAAAAGCCGCTTTCAGGCCGCGTTGATCCACCACAAAGACGTTTGACCGCTTTTTGTGGCTGGCACAGCCTTTGCAATAGTTTGACCAATCGATCAAATCACATGGTCAAACAATGCAGACAGCCCCTGACACCGCCAGCAGTACCTGCGCCACCCGCACAGAACACGCATTCGAGCTGATCCTGCAGCGCAGCCAGATGCGCTTGCCCGTCGCCCCCGGCGAGAGCATGGCCGATGTGCTGCAGCTCGCTGGCGTACCGCTGGAAACCCTGTGCGAACAGGGTATGTGCGGCACCTGCGTCACCCGCTGGCTGGACGGCGAGCCCGACCACCGCGACAGCTGCCTGAGCGCTGCAGAGCAAGCCACCCACGTCGCCGTGTGCTGCGCGCGCAGCCACAGCGCCACGCTCACGCTGGACCTGTAGGCCCATCCCCCACAACCCGAAGGCCCCCCGCCATGCGCATCCTCGTGATCTATTGCCACCCGGTAGAGACCAGCTACAACGCAGCCCTGCACACCGAGGTGGTGCAGCAGCTGCGCGGCGCGGGCCATGAGGTGGACGACTGCGACCTGTACGCCGAGGGCTTCAACCCCGTGATGACACGCGAAGAGCGCCTGGGCTACCACGAGGTGCCCAGCAACCAGTTGCCCGTGCAGGGCTATGTGGACCGCCTGCTCTGGGCCGAAGCCGTGGTGTTCTGCTTTCCCACCTGGTGCTTTGGCATGCCGGCGATGCTCAAGGGATTTTTCGACCGCGTGCTCATGCCCGGCGTGGCCTTTGACATCAGCGATCCGCACAACGTCAAGCCCTCACTCACCCACATCAGGCGCATCTCGGCCGTGGTCACTTACGGGCGCCCCCGCTGGACGGCCCTGTTCATGGGCGACCCGCCGCGCAAGTCCATCACTCGCTACATGCGCCTGCTCACGGGCGGCAAGGCGCGGGTGGACTACCACGCCTACTACCACATGAACGTGGCCACACCGCCCCGGCTGGCGGCCTTCAAGGCCCGCGTGGGCCAGGCGATGGCGCGCTTTGCATAAGACAACGTTCTAAGGGCCACGGCATGCACGCATCCAACACCCCCGACCACATCCTGCGCGCCCGGCTGCCGCGCTGGCTGCTGCCCTCCGCGTGGCCGCAGCAGGGCCACCAGCCCGCACTGGCCGATCTGCACCTGGCCCAGGGCCGCATCGTGCAAGTGCTGCCCCACGGCACCCAGCCTGCGCTACACGGCGCTGTATGGGACGTGGCAGGCGCGCTGGTGCTGCCCGGCCTGGTCGATGCGCACACCCACCTGGACAAGGCCTTCACCCTGCCGCGCATGAGAGAAGTCAAACCCGGCCTGCTGGGCGCCATCGAAGCCATGATGGTGGATCGCCAAAGCTGGACCGAAGCCGACATCCACGCCCGAGCCAGCCGCGCGCTGCAATGGGCCTACGACGCAGGCACCGTGCACCTGCGCACCCACTGCGACTGGTGGGAGCCCGACGCGCAGCCACTGGCGTGGAACGTGTTGCACGCACTGGCCCACGACTGGGCCGACCGCATCACGCTGGAGCGCGTGAGCCTGATCCCCTTGCACCTGTATACGAACCGCAGCGCCGCCCTGCGGCTGGCCGCCACCGTGGCCGCCAGCGGCCCCGGCGCATTGCTGGGCGGCTTTGTGCACTCCACCAACTGGGACCCGCAGGCGCTGCGCCACCTGTTGGAAGCCGCACAACACCACGGGCTGAACGTGGACCTGCATGTGGACGAAGAACTGCACCCCGGCGCACAGGGTTTGGCGACCACGGCCGCACTGCTCAAGGAGCTGGGTTTCGAAGGCCATGTGGTCTGCGGCCACACCTGCGCCCTGGCCGCACAGGACGAGGCCACGGCCCTGGCCACGCTTGACGCGGTGGCACAAAGCCCGATCACGCTGGTCACGCTGCCCATCACCAACCTGCTGCTGCAGGACGCCACCACCGGCCGCACACCGCGCCAGCGTGGCCTGACGCTGGTGAAGGAGGCCCGTGCACGCGGCATCCCGGTGCTGGTGGCAAGCGACAACGTGCAAGACCCGTTCTGCCCCGTGGGCAGCTTCGACCCGCTGGAGGCCTTGGCCACGGGCGTGCTGGCGGCGCAGCTGGAGGCACCTTTCGACCAATGGAGCGAATCGCTGTGTCGTACCGACTGGCTGCGCACCGGCCGCACTGGCACCACGGCGCTGCCGCTGCAGCCCGGTGCGATGGCGGACCTGCTGGTTTTCACCCAGGCCGACCACTGGGGCTTTCCATCCCGCACACAAGGCGCGCAGGGTCGCGTGGTGCTGCGCCAGGGCCGCGTCGCCAGCGGCCACGCACCAGCCGCCTGGCATGTGCCCACCACCCAATCCGCAAGGAGCCTCGCATGAGCACCGCATCTGTCACCGCACCTGCGCCGGGCATCGCCCAGCCCCTGGCCCGCTACGCCGCGTGGCGCCGCGCAGGCGACTTCATCTACCTGAGCGGGATCATTGCCGTGGACCCTGCAGCCAGCCGCATTGTGCGCGGCTACGACGACATCCCGCATGAGGCCGCCACGCTGATTGGCCGCACGGGCGAGTTCAGCAGCGACATCAAGGAAGGCCCCATCCTCGCGCAGAGCTGGTATGTGCTCGACCGCATCCGCCAGACCATCGAGGCCACCGGCGGCCAGATGTCCGACGTGTTCAAGCTGGTGCAGTACTTCAAGAACCTGGACCACTTCCCACAGTACAGCCGCGTGCGCAAGCTGTTCTTCCCCGGCGAGCCCCCCGCATCCACCGTAGTGGAAGTGAGCGGCATGTTGCCCACGCCCGACATCCTGATCGAGGTCGAAGCCACGGCCTATCTGCCACAGCGCTGATCCACCCCCGACACCTTCACGAAAGTCCTTCATGCTGCACGGCTACAACCCGCCCCACCGCTACCTGCCCTACCTGAGCTGGACCGAGATCGCCGACCTGCCAGACAAGGAAAACACCGTCATCGTGCTGCCCACGGGCGCCACCGAGCAGCACGGCCCGCACCTACCCTGTGCGGTGGACACGGTGATCAGCGCGGGGGTGGTGGGCCATGCGCTGGCGCGCCTGCCGGCCGATGTGCCTGCGTTCGCGATGGCGCCGATCACCTACGGCAAGTCCGAAGAGCACCTGCACTTCCCCGGCACCGTCACGCTGAGCGGCGAGACCCTGCTGGCCACCATGAACGAGGTGGGCGAGTCGGTCTACCGCGCGGGTTTTCGCAAGCTGCTGTTTGTCAACGGCCACGGCGGCCAGCCGCAGGTGATGGAAATGTGCGCACGCGAGCTGCGCCTGCGCCATGGCGACTTCATTGTGGTGCCCAGCTTCACCTGGCGTGTGCCACATGTGGCGGGCAAGTACCTGTCCGACACCGAAAAGAAACTGGCCATGCACGCAGGCCACGCCGAGACGGCGCTGATGCTGGCGTTGGCCCCCGACACCGTGCACATGGAGCGTGCGGTGGTCAACTACCCGCCCGTTTTTGACTCGCCCCTGCTCTCACCCGACGGCCGCCCGGCCTGCGCCTGGAGTGCACGCGACTTCGGCCCCAGCGGAATCATTGGCGACCCGCTGCCCGCCACGGCCGAACAGGGGCACGCCATCCTCGACTCGCTGGCCGTGAGCTGGGCCGCCGCCATTACCGAGCTGCATCGGCTGCAGTGGGCACCGCGCACTGAGCCCACCTGGGGCCGCGCCCATCACACCGGCCACGTGGAGCACTCCAGCGCACTGGCCTGAAACCTGCAAACGCCACCGCAAAACCTTTCTGCCTTCCCCTTCGTTGTCCCTTCGTTCCACCTCCACCACCCTACCGGAGTACCACCATGATGAAGACCGCCTCCCACCTTTCCAAACTTGGTGCAGCCGCGCTGCTCGCTGTTGGTGCCGTGGGCACCATGCAGGCCCACGCGCAGGAAAAGTTCACCTACATGACCAACTGGTATGCGCAGGCCGAGCATGGCGGCTTCTACCAGGCGGTGGCTACGGGCCTGTACAAAAAGTACGGGCTGGATGTGACCATCAAGATGGGCGGCCCGCAGGTCAACATCGTGCAGATGATGGCCGCCGGCCAGGCCGAATGCGTGATGGGGTCGAGCGACCTGCAGATGATCCAGATGCGTGAAGGCGGCGTGCCCGTGGTCAATGTGGCGGCCGTGTTCCAGAAGGACCCGCAGGTACTCATCGCGCACGAGGACGTGAAGAAGTTCGAAGACCTCAAGGGCAAGACCATCCTGATCGCCTCGTCGGCCCAGCGCGGCTACTGGCCCTGGCTCAAGGCCAAGTACGGCTTCACCGACTCACAGACGCGCCCCTACACCTTCAACATCCAGCCCTTCGTGGCCGACAAAAACGCCGCCCAGCAGGGCTACCTGACATCCGAGCCGTTTGCGATTGCCAAGGCGGGCGTCAAGGCCAACACGCTGATGTTCAGCGACCAAGGCTACCCAGCGTATGCCACCACCATCTCGTGCATGGAAAAGACGGTGAAGGACCGCAGCGCCGCTGTGGCCTCGTTCGTGAAGGCATCGATGGAAGGCTGGAAGAGTTACCTGGCCGACCCAACCCCGGCCAACGCGCTCATCAAGAAGGACAACCCCAACATGACCGACGAGCAGCTCGCCTACAGCGTGGCCAAGCTCAAGGAAATGGGCATGGCCACGGGCGGCGATGCCACCACCATGGGCATCGGCATCATGACCGACGCACGCGCCAAGGCCAGCTACGACTTCCTGGTGGACGCCAAGCTCATCGACCCTGCCAAGGTGAAGCTGGCCGAGACCTACACCACGTCGTTCGTCAAAGACCTCAAGGTTCTTCCTTGATCCCCCCTGAGTCGCTTCGCGCCTTCCCACAAGGGGGACAACGCCCTCGCTGCGGGGCGGCCCTTGCTCGGCGTTCGCTGGCTCGGGCCGCGCCAGTTTCCAGCGGCTGGCGCCAAGCCAAGCGCTACGACAGATAAGCCCCATCGCCCTGACACAGCGGCCAGCCTCCCCGGCCACATCCATCGAAAGGCACCACCATGTCCATTCCCGCTGCCTCGCCACCTCTGGCACCCGCGCCGCGCCCCACACCCGCCGTGGAGGTGCTCTCGGCCGAAAAAACCTACCCCAATGGCACCCAGGCCCTGCTGCCGGTAGACCTGACCATTGAGGAAGGCGAATTCGTCACCCTGCTCGGCCCCTCGGGCTGCGGCAAGAGCACGCTGCTGAAAATGGTGGCGGGCCTGCTGGAGCCCACCGACGGCCGCCTGCACCTGTGGCGCAAGCCCGTGGCGCAGCTGGACGAGAGCGGCAAGAAGATGGCGTTTGTCTTCCAGTCGCCCACGCTCATGCCCTGGGCCAGTGTGCAGACCAACGTGCGCCTGCCGCTGGACCTGGCGGGCGTGCCGCGTGCAGAGGCTGACGCCCGCGTGACCGAGGCGCTGGCACTGGTGGGGTTGTCGAAATTTGCCCATGCGCTGCCCCGCGCGCTGTCGGGCGGCATGCAGATGCGCGTGTCCATCGCGCGGGGCCTGGTCACCCAGCCCGACCTTCTGCTGATGGACGAGCCCTTTGGCGCGCTGGATGAAATCACGCGCCACAAGCTCGACGCCGATCTGCTGGATCTGTGGCGCAAGAAGAAGCTGACCGTGATCTTTGTGACCCACTCGATCCACGAGGCGGTGTTCCTCTCCAGCCGCGTGGTCATGATGGCCGCACGCCCTGGCCGCGTGGTCGAAGAGTTCCGCATCGACGCGCCCTACCCGCGCACGGCGGACTTCATGGTGTCGCCCGAATTCAGCCGCTACGCCAAGCTGCTGCAGGACAGCCTGCTGCGCGCCAGCGTGGACACCGAGGAGACCGTGGCATGAGCACCCCCTTCCCTTCCGCACCGATGGCGTCGCCCGTGGTCACCGCGCACCCCACAGCCGCCCCGCGCTCAGCGCCTGCACCAGTCGCTGCCAAACCTGCCACCAAGACAACGCCCAAACGCCCGCCACTGATGGCCCAGCCCCGCGTGCAGCGCGTGGTGTACCCCGTGCTCGTCGGTCTGGTGCTGATCGCGCTGTGGCAGGGCCTGGTCACAGCCATGGAGCTGCCGCCCTACCTGGTGCCCTCGCCCATCCTGATGATGAAGACGCTGTTTACCGACTGGGCCGCACTGGGCGGCTCGTTGTGGGTCACCGTCAAGATCACGGTGCTGGCCTTTGTGGTGGCCACGGTGGCGGGCGTGCTGATCTCGTTCCTGTTTGTGCAGAGCAAACGCATCGAGACGGCGCTGTTCCCCTACGCCGTGCTGCTGCAGGTCACGCCCATCGTGGCCGTGGCACCGCTCATCATCATCTGGGTGAAGGACCCGACGGCATCGATGGTGATCTGCGCCGCACTGGTGGCCCTGTTCCCCATCATCAGCAACACCACGCTGGGCTTGCGCAGTGTGGAGCCTGACCTGCAAAGCTACTTCCAGCTCAACCGCGCCACGCGGCTCCAGACCCTGCTGCGCCTGCGCATTCCCAGCGCGCTGCCCTACTTCTTTGGCGGGCTGCGCATCTCCAGCGGCCTCGCACTCATCGGCGCCGTGGTGGCCGAGTTTGTCGCGGGCACCGGGGGCCAGGGTGCGGGGCTGGCTTATCAGATCCTGCAAGCGGGCTTTCAGCTCAACATCCCGCGCATGTTTGCTGCGCTGCTGCTGATCTCGCTGACGGGTGTGGCGCTGTTCGTGCTGATGGCATGGCTGACGCGCGTAGCACTCGGCGGCTGGCACGCCTCCGAAAACTCGCAGGACTGAACCCACCACTTCCGACACCACACCGCGCACCACCTTCAGGTGGCGCGGTGCAGGCCCCCTTTTGCCCAAAACGGCCCAGGAGATAACGACATGACCACCACCGCCCAACAACTTCCCGACCTGCTGCCCGACCTCGACTGGATCGCCGACCCGCTGCGCGTGGGCCGCCTGTCGCAGGACTTTGCCTGGTTCAGCCCCGTGCTCAAGCGCGACCTGGCGGGCAAACGCGGCGACATCGCCGTGCGCCCGCGCACCGAAGACGAAATCCGCCAGGTGGTAGCGGCATGCGCCAGTGCGGGCATTCCCCTCACCGTGCGCGGCAGCGGCACCGGCAACTACGGCCAGAGCACGCCACTGCACGGCGGCGTGATCCTGGACCTCTCGGGCTACAACGCCTTTGGGTGGGTGCGCGGCGGCGTGGGCCGCGCGCAGTCAGGCATCCGGCTGGCAGACTTTGACGCGCAGGCCAAGCCCCACGGGCAAGAGCTGCGCTGGCTGCCCAGCACCTACCGCAGCGCCACGCTGGGCGGGCTGTTTGGCGGCGGCTTTGGCGGTGCGGGCTCCATCAACCACGGCCCGCTGGCCGCGCCTGGCAACGTGCTGGCCGTGCGTGCGATGACGGTGGAGCCCGATCCGCAGATCATCGAACTGCACGGCCCCGAGGCCATGCTGCTGCACCACACCTACGGTACCAACGGCATCGTGCTGGAGCTGGAAGTGGCCCTGACCCCTGCCGTGGAGTGGACCGAATGCATCGCCACCTTCGAACAGTTTGACGCCGCGCTGGAGTTTGCCGACCGCTTTGGCAGCGCACCCGGGCTGGAGAAAAAGGAAGTGTGTTTTGTGGCCGCCCCCATCCCGCAGTACTTCACTAGCCTGGCCGAGCACCTGCCCGCTGACCAGCATGCGGTGCTGCTGCTGGTGGCCCCGCACTCCGAGGCGGGCATGCGCGACATGGTGGCGCAGCACGGCGGCCAGGTCACCTACCGCAAGACGGCCGATGAAGTGGCCAGCAGCCACAAGACGCTGCTCGAATACACCTGGAACCACACCACATTGCACGCCCTCAAGGTGGACAAGGGCCTGACCTATATCCAGAGCGGCTTCAACCCCATGCACCGCCTCAAGCAGGTGAAGGCGCTGGAGGCCGCGCTAAAGGGCGAGGTGATGATGCACCTGGAGTTCTTGCGCACCAAGGAAGGCGCCTTCAACTGCAGCGGCCTGCAGATCATCCGCTACACCACCGAAGAGCGCCTGAACCAGATCATGCAGATCTACCGCGACCACGGCGTGCAGATCAACAACCCACATGTGTACATCGTGGAAGACGGCAAGCAGAACAACCTGGACCCGGCCGTGGTGGGCATGAAGCGCCGCTTTGACCCCCAGGGCCTGCTCAACCCGGGCAAGCTGCGCAGCTGGTACACGGCCGAACCCACAGCCCCCGTGCAGACACCTGTACGCCAAACAGCGTAGAGAAAACGGGTGGCGCGTGTCGCACCCACGGTGCCTCTACCGCTTACCTGCAGGGCATAATCAGCTACTCATTTAGTAGCAAACCATCGAAACATGCCCTGGCACGCCCGCCTTCAGCTCGACTACACGGCAGAACATAGCGCCCGCACGGTAGCCCGCTACGAGCACAACGGGCCGCTGCGCATTCTGCAAAGCCTGTACCCCGAGGGCGACGCCATCTGCCACAACGTGCTGGTGCACCCGCCCGGCGGCCTGGTGGGCGGCGACACGCTGGACATCACCGCCACCGTGGGCCCCGGCGCCCACGGCCTGGTCACCACGCCCGGCGCCACACGCTTCTACCGCTCCACCGGCCCGCTGGCGCTGCAGCGCAGCCACCTCACCCTGGCCGAAGGCGCACGCCTGGAATGGCTGCCGCTCGAAGCCCTGTGCTACAGCGCCTGCCACGCCGAAAACCACCTCACGCTGAACCTGGCCCCCGGCGCGGAATGCATCGCCTGGGACGTGACCGCGCTGGGCCTGCCCCACGCGGGCCAGCCGTTTGAACAAGGCCGCTTCACCCAGCACCTGGAAGTGCCCGGCCTGTGGCTGGAGCGCGGCGTGATCGACGCCGCCGATGACCGGCTGCTGAGCAGCCCCCTGGGTTTATCGGGCCACCGCTGCATGGCCAGCATGTTCTTTGCCGCAGGCACGCCCCTCGACCGCACGCGCCGCGACGCAGCCCTGGACGCGGCCCGCGCGGTGATGGATCAACACCCCCAGGTCAAAGCCACCGCAGGCGCCACCAGCCCCAACGACCGCATGGTGGTGGTGCGCGTGCTGGCGCCGCAGGTGGAGCCTGCGATGAAGCTGCTCAAGGCGGTGCGGGTAGCTTGGCGGGAGGTGCTGTGGGGACTGGAAGGGGAGACGCCTAGGATTTGGGCGATGTAGGTGAGTGGCCTATCGCCGAGTGCACAGTTTCTCAGCCCCCTGCAAGCGATCTATTCATCAACCTTAGACACAGCCCGTCATGAGCAGAACTTGCGGATCCACGTTACATCGTGCAGCGCTCCTCACTAGCGAGGTTGCTGCGTGCTACTACTGTCTGGAGACATATTCCCCCAGCACTATTTCTGAGTGGTGTGATGGCGACAATCAGGATCAAACTGCCATCTGTCCTCGGTGTGGCGTAGATGCCGTAGTTGGTTTCAACGGACCACCAGACCATGCTTGGCTGATGGCAACCCGTGCACGCGCCTTTGGTTTAGATTGAGCCTCATATTTGGGCCCATTGAAGACATTGGTCCACACGACGTAAAGCCGTCGCTTAGTGAGTTTCCAGTTTAATAGTCTTGGTGCGCAAACGTGCCGCGTTGGCTGCAGATGGGATATCCGCTGAGCTACCAACCACATCAAATTTAGGCGTCAAACATGAAGCGCTACGAGCTAGTTCCGGAGTTAAGAGAATGGGATGCCCACAACGGAGGCGAAGAGTCCCCGGAAGGCTGGGTCAGTTGCATGGGAACCTTCTCGCTCGCAGCAGCGTATGCAAGTCTCTTTTGGCCGCAGTTCGTCGAGGTGCGGGGAATGGTGTTCCGGGAGGGCGTTACTGCTTCAGATGTGGACAGTTGGTTGACCAATACGAATCATGAGGCAAAGATCGTCGAGGCCACAATCAATCATCTTCATATCCTAGACATTCAGCATCCAGGTATCTGGTCAGAGGCGACCGAAACTCAACTGCAATTTTTAGGAAGAACGCTTCGGGCGTCATGGGCAGCCAAGCTCGAACTCGATTTCCCAGGTCGAAAGTTCGCTGTTGAGTTCATCGAAGGCTCATCAGAGAATCTGCGTGAATACCAAGTTCTCTTCTATGAAAACCATGAAAGCCGAAGCGTGTAGAGCTCTTCATGCCGCTCATGCACCCAATTGGTGGCCGTATCTGGCCACCTCAGCGACAGATCCTGGCCGGCAACGAACGGTGGCCCAGTTCGAAGCCAACCGTCCGGCGTCAGTTTTAGTTTGATCTACATCCGGCAAGCTGAGCTAGTTCAAGCTGACGCCACCGTTGGCACCTTCAACAACCCATCCGCCTTGAACATGGCGCGAATCCCCCGCACCGCCTGCCGAATCCGCGCCTCGTTCTCGATCAGCGCAAAGCGCACGTACTCATCCCCCTGGTCGCCAAACCCGATGCCCGGCGACACGCACACCTTGGCTTTGTCCAACAGCTGCCGCGCAAATTCCAGCGAACCCAGCGCGCGATACGGCTCAGGGATACGGGCCCAGATGTACATGCTGGCCTTGGGGCAGTCCACCGCCCAGCCCGCTTCGGTGAGGCCCTTGTAGAGCACGTCGCGGCGGCGCTGGTACTGGGCGGCGATGTCTTTCACGCACTGCTGATCGCCCTCCAGCGCGGCAATCGCAGCCACCTGCAGGGGCGTGAAGGTGCCGTAGTCGTGGTAGCTCTTGATGCGGGCGAGCGCCGCCACCAGGTCGGGGTTGCCCACCATGAAGCCCACGCGCCAGCCGGCCATGTTGTAGCTTTTGCTCAGGGTGAAGAACTCCACCGCCACGTCCTTGGCGCCGGGCACTTCCATGATGCTGGGGGCGCGGTAGCCGTCGTACACGATGTCGGCGTAGGCCAGGTCGTGCACCACCAGGATGTCGTGCTTCTTGGCCAAGGCGATCACACGCTCGAAGAAGCTCAGCTCCACACACTGCGCCGTGGGGTTGCTGGGAAAGCCAAAGATCATCATCTTGGGCTTGGGGTAGCTACCGCGGATGGCTTTTTCCAGCTCGGCAAAGAAGTCCACATCGGGCGCCACGGGCACGCTGCGGATATCGGCACCGGCAATCACCGCGCCGTAGATGTGGATGGGGTAGCTCGGGTCGGGCACCAGCACGGTGTCGCCCCGGTCCAGCGTGGCCAGCATGAGGTGGGCCAGGCCTTCCTTGGAGCCGATGGTGACGATGGCCTCGGTGTCGGGGTTGATGTCCACCGCGTAGCGGTCTTTGTACCAGTGGCTGATGGCGCGGCGCAGGCGCGGAATGCCTTTGCTGGCGCTGTAGCCGTGGGTGTCGGGCCGCTGGGCCACTTCGGTGAGCTTGGCGACGATGTGCGGTGGTGTGGCCCCGTCGGGGTTGCCCATGCTCATGTCGATGATGTCTTCGCCCCGGCGGCGGGCGGCGAGCTTGAGCTCGGCCGTAATGTTGAAGACGTAGGGAGGGAGGCGATCGATGCGCGCAAAACGGCGCTTGCCCTGCGATGCAGACATGCGGTGTGACTTTCACGTAAGCGCCCGGAACCGTCCGAGCGACGTGGCTGGCAGAAAGGCCAGCCCGCAGCCAATGTAGCGCAAGCTGCGGGCAGCACTCCAGCCCTTTGTGCGCAGTGTGGCGGCAATGCCGCAGTGGGGACGAGGGCTGGCCGCCGCCTCTACGATGGGCGCATGAACACCCTCCCATCCACCAACCCCGCTGCCCTGCCTGCCGACCATCCCTTTGCCCAGGTGCAGGTGCTGGCCTTCGACATCTTTGGCACCGTGGTGGACTGGCACGGCAGCATTGCGCGCGAGGTGCGGGCATTCTATCCCCAGGTGGATGCCGATGCGTTTGCACTGGCGTGGCGCGCGGGCTACCAGCCCGCCATGGCGCGGGTGATGCGCGGCGAACAGGGCTGGACGCTGATCGATGCCCTGCACCGGCAAATCCTGGACGAGATCCTTCCGCGCTTTGGGCTGGCACACCTGGGCGATGCCGAGCGCCACCACCTCAACCGCGCGTGGCACCGGCTCGATGCCTGGCCCGACAGCGTGCAAGGCCTGACGCGGCTCAAGCAGCGCTACACCATCACCACGCTATCGAACGGCAACATCGGCCTGCTGACCAACATGGCCAAGCGCGCCGGGTTGCCCTGGGACTGTGTGTTGAGCGCCGAGGTGTTCAAGGCCTACAAGCCGCATCCCGACACCTACCTGGGCGTGGCCCGGGTGTTTGACCTGCCACCACACCAGGTGGCGCTGGTGGCGGCGCACCACGACGACCTGGCCGCTGCGCAGGGCTGTGGCCTGCGCACGGCGTACATCGAACGGCCACACGAGTTTGGCGTGGCACAGCCCAAGGATGTGTCGCCGCAGCCGGGCAATGACTTGCATGCCAAGGACCTGAACGATCTGGCGCAGATGCTGGGTTGCTGAATGTGTGCCGGACACGCCATCTACACAGGCGATGGCCCCTTGTTGTGGACTCGCCACAAAGGAAACAAAACACGGAGTTACGCTTGCTCCACCCCCACGCCCTGCCCCTCTCACCAAAGGTTTTCCCATGCGACCTTCACTCCCCACCCTGCGCGCCGGCCTGCGGAACCTGCTGCTGCTCACTGCCTGCGCCCTGGCCAGCCTCGCCCAGGCGGCGCCATTCGCCTACATTCCCAACCTCAGTTCCAACAATGTCTCGGTGATCGACCTGGCCAGCAACGCCGTCACCACCACCGTACCCGTGGGCAACAGCCCCTATGGCGCGGCGGTGAACCCGGCCGGCACCCGCGCCTATGTGACCAACGCCGACTCCAACACGGTCTCGGTGATCGACCTGGCCACCAACACCGTCACCACCACCGTGCCCGTGGGCTTCTTCCCCCATGGCGTGGTGGTGAACCCGGCCAGCACCCGCGCCTATGTGACCAACAACGGCACCAACACGGTCTCGGTGATCGACCTGGCCAGCAACACTGTCACCGCCATCGTGACGGTGGGCTTCTTCCCCCATGGCGTGGCGGTGAACCCGGCCGGCACCCACGCCTATGTCGTCAACAACGGCACCAGCACGGTCTCGGTGATCGACCTGGCTACCAACACCGTCACCGCCACCGTGCCCGTGGGCGTAGACCCAATTGGCGTGGCTGTGAACCCGGCCGGCACCCGCGCCTATGTGACCAACAGCAACTCCGGCACCGTCTCGGTGATCGACCTGGCCACCAACACCGTCACCGCCACCGTGACCGTGGGGGCCATTGCCTTTGGCGTGGCGGTGAACCCGGCCGGTACCCGCGCCTATGTGGTCAACAGCAACTCCGGCACTGTCTCGGTGATCGACCTGGCCAGCAACACTGTCACCGCCACCGTGCCCGTGGGCTTCTTCCCCTATGGCGTGGCGGTGAACCCGGCCGGCACCCGCGCCTATGTGGCCAACAACGGCACCAACAATGTCTCGGTGATCGACCTGGCCACCAACACCGTCACCGCCACCGTGCCCGTGGGGGCGAACCCAGTAGCACTGGGCCTGTTCATCGGTGGACCCGCGCCCGCTGCCCCGGCCGCTGTGCCCAGCCTCCAGGCTTGGGCCCTGCTGCTGTTGGCGGCCACCCTCGGTGGCCTGGCGCTTTCGCGCCTGCGGACTGCGCAGCGCCATCGCTCCTGACGCTGGCTTTGGGTGCCGCCCGGCCCAGGGAAGGCATGCCGCAGCCGGGCCATGGCCTGCACGCCACGGGCCTGAGCAATCTGGCACGGATACCGGGGTGTGGAGTCGGCCTTCAGTGCGCCACCAGCAGCTGCACAAACATCTGCACCTTGGCGCGGCACTCGGCGCTGATGGAGGTGAACTCCAGCCCGGCCACCCATTCGTCGCCCTCTTGCTTGAGGGTGATGACCCGCGCATACACATCGGCCACGCGGTAGTCCACCAGCGGCAGCTCGAACTCCAGCTTGATCTCACTATGGGGTTCCAGCGGCTCGATCAGCTCGACCAGCAGGCCGTGGTAGCCAATGTCGCGGATGGCACCGTGCACGATGTGGGGCACCACGATCTTGTCCTGCATGCGCTGGCACAGGCAGGGCAGGCGCGCGTCCACACGGTGGCTGCGGCGGAACTCCTGGCGGGGCACCTTGAGCTTGTGCGACGGGATGGCGATCAGCTCACGCAGGCTGACGGGCTGCGTGCGCCCCTTGACGAACACCTGCATGGGCGCAGACGCCGACACCAGCCCCCAGCAGCGCTGGTAGGTGGAGTCGCTGATGAGCACCTGGCCCCGCAGGCTCAGCGCCTCGATGCGCGAAGCCAGGTTCACGGCCTCGCCGATCACCGTGTATTCGGAATACACATCCGAGCCAAAGCGCCCGGCCATCACCGTGCCCGTGTTCACGCCAATGCCCAGAAACACCTCCGGCAGGCGCTCGGTCAGGTGGGCCAGGTTCAGCTCGCGCATGGCGATCTGCATCTCCACCGCACACAGCAGCGCGCGGTCCACATCGTCGTCGCGGGCCACCGGGGCGCCGAACAGCACCATGATCGAGTCGCCCATGAATTTGTCGATGGTGCCCTGGTACTTGAACACCACCTCCGACAGCCGTGCCAGGCAGCGGTTGAGCGCCGCAATGACCACCGATGCGGGCTGTGAGCCCGACAGCGCAGTGAACCCGCGCAGGTCGGCCAGCAGGATGGTGACCTCGCGCGGCGCTACCTCCAGGCCGTTGGCGGCAGCACCTTCGGGGTTTTCCATACCGTGCAGGATGCCCGCCATCTCGGCCTGCGCCGCCTCGCCCAGGGGCTTGCCGGTTTCGCGTTCGATCAGCGCCTGCAGGCGGCGCACGGCGTCGTGGTGGAATTCTTTGTGCATGGAGGTCTGGGGCGTGGAGCGGCCGGGTTTTTATGGGTGGGGGTAAGAACCTGTTCAGGTTCTAAATGCAATACCTGCCATTCACCACCCAGAATAGGCGCCGCCCCACGGCTGGTCAACCGGTGAAAACACCCCGGGCAAAGCAGCAACAGCGAGGTCAGCGGCACCTGCCCGCTATCAGCAAACCGGTGTGGGGCGTGCCAGCAGCGCCGCAGCGCTTCCCGGTAGAAAAATTCGGTCTTTTTGGCTGGAAGCGCTACATCCATATGCATCAAATGCTATCAACAACATAGCAATTGATGCGTCTTCCGCCGTCACCTGGCAGCCACCCGGTCCACACACACAAACTCGCCCACCACGCCGTCATAGTCCCACCGTGCCGCCACCCTCGCTTGGCCGTCTGGCGCAGCGCCCGATGCCTCGGTGCTGAGCACCACCAGGCTGTTGGGGCTGCCGTGCCGCAGGCGGTGCGAAACCGCCGTGCCCGCGCTGCTGGCCCACAGCCCCGGCATTGGCTGCAACAGGCGCGGCTGGTGCACGTGGCCGGACAGCAGCATTTGCGCGCCGGCAATGCGCCAGCGCTCCACGGCTTCGTCGGCGCGATGGGGGCGGTGGTCGCGGTCCTCGGCGTCGCGCGCTACCAGCGGGTGGTGGCTGGCCACAATGCGCCATGCACCCGGGGGTGCACGCGCCAGCAGCAGCGCCACATGCTCGATCTGGGCAGACGACAGGCTGCCGCGCTCGTGCCGCCAGGCACGCGTGGTGTTCACGCCCACCACGTAGAACGCTCCCATCTGCCGCACGGGCTCCTGGTCCATGCCGAACTGTTCGGAGAACCTTTCGTACGAACGGCCCCAGCGCATCCACCACGCAAACAGGGGCAGGTCGTGGTTGCCCGCCAGCACCAGGGTGCTGCGCGCATGCAGGCCCTGCACAAACCGCGCGGCCTGCTCAAACTGCTCGGCCGTGGCGCGCTGCGTGAGGTCGCCCGACACCACCACCATTGCCACCCCCAGGCGTTGCGCCAGCCGCTGCACAGCAGCACACACCAACGGGTCGTGCGCACCGAAGTGCAAGTCCGACAGGTGCATCAGAACAGTCATGGCAGGTGGTCGCAGGCAGTGGGCAGGCGCACGGGGGGCCCCATCATGCAGGCAGCAAGCCGGGGGCGGGGGTAGTGCCGGGCGCAGGCGTGTCGGTTGCGGAGGCTGCGAAAGCGGTATCTTCTGGTGGTGGGGTCTGCGCTGCACCATCGCGCACCAGCGGGCTCGGTGCCACCAGCCACAGCGGCCGCGCACTGATGCGGAAATGCAGGGGTGGAGCCATCCACTCCCGCTCGCCGTCAAACGCCACCTTGACCTGCGGGGGTCGCCAGCTGGCGGGCGCCACGGTCAGCTCGGCACACGCCATGCTGACCACCGCGTTGTCCTTGTCGAGCTGGCCGGTGGCCGCGTTCCACACGGTGCGGGCGATGGCCCAGCGCCCCTGGGGCTTGAGCATCACCACGGCCAAGTGCCCGCCGTCTGCCACCTTCTGCGCCTGCGGCAGGCCCATGCGGTCCAGCTGCAAGGGGTTGTTGCCCACAAACAGGGTGGTGACCAGATGCTCCTCCTGCTGCGCCTCGGCGCCCTGGTGCGTCTTCATCACCACGCGCCAGCGGCGGCCCGATGCGGGACGAAACAGGCTCCACACCGCCGCCGCTATGGCCACCCAGCGCTTGCGGCCAAAGCGGCGCGATGCCATCTCGCGGTCGGCCAGCATCTTGGGGTACAGGCCCACGCTGGCGTTGACCACAAACATGCGGCGGTTCACAAACCCCACCTGCACCGGCCGCAGGTCCCCGGCATGCAGCGCCTGCAGCAGGTCCTCCACGGCGGTCTCGGGGTCGAGCGCCAGACCGTGCTCGCGGCTGAAATAGTTGAAGGTTCCCATGGGCACCACCCCCAGCGGCACCCCGGCGCGCAGCGCGGCCGACGCCACCGCGTTGATGGTGCCGTCACCCCCGGCGGCCACCACCAGTCCGCCATCGTCCTGCGCGGCCTGGGCGGCTTGCTCGGCCAGCTGCACGATGTCGGCGCGCCGGTCAGGCACGTGCCACACGACGTCGTGCGCCTGCAGGGCAGGCACACCTTCGAGCTTGGCGCGCAGCAGGTCCAGGTCGGCACCTGGCCGCCGTGGCACCACCAGATGGATGGGGCCACGGGGCTGGGGAGGGAGGGTGTGTTCCGAAGGTGTCATTCAAAAACTCTGCAACAAACAAGAGCAACCCCACACCGCGCTGAGCCAATCGCAGCGACCGGGCGAGCCCGCAGGCCCACACCACGCGATGATTGCCAACACGGATTGCAGGGCACTCCATGGTGACAAACGGTTGTCCCCCGTGCAGCCGGTAGCCACGCCTACCCTTTGTCAGCCGGCTCCGACAGCGGCAGTGACGATGCAATACACCCACCACGCAACGGGATGTTGGGAACTTCGGTACAACCCGCGGCTTCTCTCCATGGGCCGCCCGCCCTGCGGGTGCATCCGAAGAAAGGACCCACTATCTCCATGACCACAACCTCCAGCGCTTTGGCCGCCACCGACATCGGCGCCCTGCTGGCGCAACACCCCCTGGGCTGGTGGATGGCTGGCGTGCTGTCGTTTGCCCTGCTGGGTAGCGTCGCCTTGACCGGCTTGCGCCGCCTGCGACAACACGCAGGCGCCCCGCTGGGCCGCCTGTTTCCGGCGCAAGCGCGCTGGGTGTTGGTGGCCGCCATGGCCGCATCGGCCTGCACGCTGGCTCTGGCAGGTGCCGCGCTGGCAGAGCTGGCCGAAAGCGGGCGCGCCCCGGGCACCTGGGGCGCACTGGACGACGCACTGGCTGCAGGCCTGCAAGCACAGGCATCCGCCGCCGTGCTGCAATGGTTTGCCACCCTCACCCACCTGGGCGACACCTGGGTGCTGACCGCGCTAGCGCTGGGCGTGGCCGCCCTGCTGTGGCTGCGCCGGCACCGCCTGCTGGCCACCGGCTGGCTGGTGGCCATGGCGGGCAACGGCGCGTTGACCAAGGTGCTGAAGCGTCTGTTCGAGCGCGTGCGGCCCGAGCACACGCACGGCATCGCCGAGGCCAGCGGCTACAGCTTTCCCAGCGGGCACAGCAGCGCATCGATGGTGGCCTATGCCATGCTGGCCTACCTGGCCACGCGGCTATTGCCCCGCGCCTGGCACCTGCCTGCGGTGGTGCTGGCCGGCGCGCTGATCTTCACCACCGGCTGGAGCCGTGTGGTGCTGCACGTGCATTACGCCAGTGATGTGCTGGCAGGCTGGCTGCTGGGCGGCACGTGGATGGTGTGCACGGTGCTGATCATGGAGAGCGTGTCGCGCTGGCGCGGCGCGGCGCCCTCGGCGACGTGCCGCTGAGCCGCCGCCCGGGCGCCCCGGTTTACCGTGCGGGGGAGTCCTCGGCAGACGCCATGGGCTGCATCGGCAAGACCACACAGGACGCACGCCCCGGCCCCATGTGCACGGTGTTGAACGCCACCACCCGGGGCCCCGCACTGCCCTCCGGAGCGCCGGTGTTGGGGTTGACGTCGAACCGAGGGAAGTTGCTGCTCGAGATGTCGAGCCGTATCCGATGGCCCCGGCAAAAGAGATTGGACGTGGGCATGGGCTCGATGGTGATCTCCACCACTTCGCCAGGCGCCATCAGCCCCGGCTGCTCCCACGAGTCGCGGTAGCGGCAGCGCAGGATGCCGTCGGTCAGGTTCATCGCATACCCCTCGGGGTAGTCCTCGCTGGGCGGGTACTGGTCGATCAGCTTGGCCGTGAAGTCGGTGTCGGGTGCGGTGGACGACACCCACAGCGCGATGGTCACCGGCCCGGTGATCTCCACATCGCTGTCGAGCGGCGGCGTCTGGAACACCAGCACGTCGTCCCGGCCGGCCAGCGGCCCGAACGGCGCCTGCGCACCGAACAGCCCGTCGTGCGTACGCTGGTCGTAGGCACCGGCCACCATCAGCGGTTCGCCCGAGGTGACGGAGCCCCCGATGGTGGGCACCGGCCTTGCGGGGTCGAAGCAAAAACCGGCCTGGGCCTCGGCCTGCGGTACGGACCGCGACAGCAGCCCGCCCGGCGCGAGGTACCAGGGCACCAGCGTGGTCGCCGGCACGGGCCAGCGGGCCGCGCTGCGCCAGGCCCCGCCGTGGTCGAGCCGGCCTTGCGGCGTGCGCCGCCCGGAGCCCCCACCCATGCGGAAATAGCGCACGGCATCGTCCTGCCCCGCGGGAAGCGGCTGCCCGCGCAGCCAGTGGTTGAACCACGCGAGCCGCATGTGCACGTAGTCGGGTGCAAGCGTGCCATCCAGCACCGCATCGCGGCCGAAGTCCACATCGCCCGCGTACGGCACGCTGCGCTCGCCATGCGTCCAGGGGCCCAGTACCATACGCACGTCGCCCAGACCGCGCTGCGAGAGCCCGAGGTAGTTGTCGGTCGTAGTCTGCGCGTACGGGTCCCACCAGCCGCACATCAGCATCACGGCCACGCCTTCGAAGGCGCCGTAGTGGCCTGCCGCATACAGCTCGGGCTGGCGCCAGTGGTCGTCGAAGCTGCCGCGCTCCCATTGGCCGAAGAGATAGTCCTCGTACTCGGGCGCCCACTGCAGCGGCGAGTCGCCGCGCGTCCAGGGCAGGCGCAAGAACCATTCGCCGATGTCGGCCTGGTCGAGCGCCTGGCGCGCGGCGTCGCTCAGGCTGTTGCTGCCACTGCGCGCATTGCGCAGGGCCCACACGGCCTGCTTGAGCTCGAAAGCACCCCCATGGCGGATGCCGCCCCGGTAGGCATTGGCAAAGCCGCCGCATTCGAGAAACATGGCCTTGAGCCCGGCGGGCCGCTGGCTGGCCAGCGCCGTCTGGGTATGGGCCGCATACGACAGCCCGTAGGTGCCCACGGCGCCGTTGCACCAGGGCTGCGCCACGATCCAGGCCATGGTGTCGGCGCCGTCGTGGGCCTCGCCCAGGTACTTGGTGAACTGCCCCTCGGAGTCGAAGCGGCCCCGGCAGTCCTGCACCACCACCGCGTAGCCCTCGCGGGCAAACTGCTCGGCCACCTCGCCGCGCCGCAGGGGTGCGGGGTTGGCGGCGGTGCGCTCGCGCCGGGTGGGTTCGTCTTTGCCGTAGGGTGTGCGCTCCAGCAGCACCGGCAGGGGGCCGGTGTGGCCGGCCGGCAGATACACATCGGTGGCCAGGTGCACGCCGTCGCGCATGGGCACCCGGCAGGTGTGCCGCACCACCCCGCCCAGACCGGCCGGGGCGGCGGACGGCGCCATTGGATTCATCATCGTGGTCATGAAAGTTCCTGCCTCAGTCGAGCTTGAGGTTGCGGTCCTTGACCAGCTTGGCCCAGCGCGCCGTGTCTTCCTGGATGAAGCGGCCGAGCTCCTGCGGCGTGGTGGGCGCGGGCTCCGCACCCTGCGCCACCAGCGAGGCGGTCACCTCCGCATCGGCCAGCGATGCGCGCAGCACCTTGCTGATTTTTTGCACCGCCTCCGCCGGCGTGCCCGTGGGCGCGAACAGGGCGTACCAGATGTCGTACTCGAAGTCCTTGAGCCCCGCCTCGGCCATGGTCGGCACCTGCGGGAAGGCGCGCGAGCGCTTGGCGCTGGCCACCGCCAGCGGCACCAGCTTGCCCGCCTTGATATGCGCAGCCACACTGGGCACCGCATTGATGCCCACCTGCACATGCCCGCCCGCCAGCTCGTTCACCGCCGGGCCGCCGCCCTTGTACGGGATCTGCACCATGCGCGTGCCGGTGGCCGCCTGGAACATCTCCATCGACAAATGCCCCGGGCTGCCGTTGCCGCTGGTGCTGTAGTTCAGGCCGCCGGGGTTCTTGCGCGCCAGCTCGATAAGCTCCTGCACCGTGCGGACCTGCAGGCTTGGGTGTGTGGTGAGGATGGGCACGTTGACCACCACCCGCCCCACCGGCACGAAGTCGCGCGACGGGTTGTACGTGAGCTTGCTGGAAAGCAGCGGCGCCGTCACCATGCCGGAACCTGCGCCCATCAGCAGCGTGTACCCGTCGGCTGGCGCCGAGGAGACCGCCTGGAAGCCGTGCGCACCGGGCCGGTTGTCGATGACGACAGGCTGCCGCCACTGGTCCGACATCTTGCGTGCCACCACACGCATGGCCGTGTCCGCAGCTGCCCCTGCCGGAAACGGAATCACGATGCGCACGGGCTTCTCGGGGAACTCGGCCGCGCCCGCGATCAGCGGGTGGCACAGCATGAATGAACACAACAGTGCGATCGTTTGCGGCATGCGGGATATCCAGGGAATCATGCGGTGCTTGTTATCAGAAATCATGGCGAACTCCCGCGCCAATGGCGCGCACGGACACATTGCTGCGGCTCGAATCGATGCCGTCGCGGTCGATGAAGGCCTGCAGCTCGGTGCGTTTGGACAGGGCATAGGTATAGGCTACCTGCTGGCGCTTGCGCAGGCCGCGCAGCGACGCCTGCACATCGCGCTGCATCACGTTGACCACGATGGCGTGCTGGCCGGCCGAAAAGCGGGTGCCCACCAGCCAGTAGTCCACATCGGCGCGGGTGGTGGCCGACGTCCTGGCGTAGGTATCGCGGCCCAGAAGCACATAGGGCTCGATCGCGCCGAAGTCGTAGCGCACGCCGGCCTGCCATTTGCTCGAGAACTCGTTGGCCAGCAGGCCACCCGGGCGCGTGTCCTTGCCGTAGCCGATGCCTGCCGACCAGGGCCCATCGGCATAGTTGAGGCCCAGGTCCAGCGACTTGGCGCCGTTTTCCTGCTCGGGCGTCTTGGCGTCGCCGCGCAGGTAGTAGCGCGCCCGCAGGTTGACGCCGCCCCAGGTGGGGCTTTGGTAGCCGATGGCGTTGGACGTGCGGTTGCGCGCGTTCAGGATGGAGGTGCCGATGGCCGTGGCCCCGGCATCGTTGGCGGCGAACGAGGTGATGCGCGTCACCTGCGAATACAGCGGCGATCCAGTCGGGTTGGCCGAGTCGAGCCGCCCGAGCGCCACCGTGCCCAGGCTGCCGCGCAAGGCGGCATAGCTGTTGCGAAAGGCTGGCGTGGTGGCGGCGCCGGAGTCGGCTTCGAGCCCCATCTCCAGGCCGAACAGGGCGGCCAGGCCGTCGCCCAGGTCCTCCTTGCCGCGAAAGCCCAGGCGGGATGCGTTGTCGCGCTCTTCAGTCACGGAGCCGGCGTTGCCGGTCTTCACGTTGTTGACGGTGAGCCGCACCTGGCCGTAGACCTGCAGGTCCTGTGCGGCGGCGGGCACCGCCGCCGAAACGGAAAGGCCGCAGGCGGCCAGCGCGAAGGGAAATGAGCGCCTCATGAAATCTTGCTCCTTGAAGGGGTGGTGCCAGGTTGGCTGATGACGCCGCCGATTCTGTGGAGCGAGGTGCTCGGCCACAACGCTATGACGAACGCTGATGACCCTATGCAATAGACCGCAGGTTTGCGCTGGCGTGGCAGCAGTGCAAAGATGCAGGCCGGCTGCCTGCATACCCGAACGTCTGCCCCTTTTCCACTCCATGAACTTCAAGCAACTCGAGGCCTTCCAGGCCATCATGCTCAGCGGCTCCACCACCGGCGCGGCCGAGCGCATGGGGCTGTCGCAACCCGCCATCAGCCGCTTGCTGGCGCAGCTGGAGGAGGACCTGGCCCTGCGTTTGTTCGTGCGCGAAAAAGGCCGCCTGAGCCCCACGGCCGAAGCCCATGCGCTGCTGCACGACGCCCAGGTGCTGATGGACTCGGCGCAGTGCTTTCGCCGCCATGCCGAACAGTTGCGCCTGGGCGGCTTCAAGCGGCGCCTGCTGAAGGTGGCGGTGCCCAGCACGCTGGCCACCACGCTCATGCCGGTGCTGGCAAAGCGCTTCATGCAGGCGCACCCGGACGTGGTGCTGGAGGTACTGTCAGGCTCGTACAACGACACCGAGCGCGCGCTGCTGAGCCGCGATGCAGACATCGGCCTGGTGCGCCTGCCCATGGAAATGCAGGGACTGAGCACCCGCGCCAGCCTGGACTCCGAAGCCGTGTGCATCATGCCCCGGGGCCATGCGCTCGAAGGCCTGGCAGAGGTCAGCCCCACCGACCTGATTGACGTCAGCCTGATCCTGCTGGGGCGCCAGCGGCAGATCCGCCACGACATCGACATGGCCTTTCGCCAGCGGCGCGTGCAGCCGCGCGTGGCGCTGGAGGTGCACTCCATCAGCGAGGCCTGCGCCCACGTGGCCCAGGGGCTCGGGGTATCGATCGTGAACGCCTTGCTGGCGCAGCACTGCCCGTACGAAGCGATCACGTCGCGCCCGTTCAGGCCCCGCATCGCCTACCAGCTGGGCATCGCCACGGTGAACAACGCACCGGCCTCGCCGTTGCATGACACCTTCACCCGGCTGCTGGTGGAGGCGATGGAAGCACCTTCTCCCGCCGTGGCATTGCCTTCAGCTCTCTGAAACTGGCGCGCCCCTCGCCAGTGCTCCCGTGGAACTGGCCTCGCCAGGCCACCGGGTGCGTCCCCCTCCCGCGCAGCGAGAGAGGGGGAAGGCGCCGCAGGCGACTCAGGGGGTGCGCTCTTAAATCGCCACGAGGTTGCGAATGCCCTTGGCTTCCATCTCGGAGCCTGGCCCGCGGGCGATGACCTCGCCGCGTTCCATCACCAGGTACTCATCGGCCAGTTCCTGCGCAAAGTCGTAGTACTGCTCGCACAGCAGGATGGCCATTTCTCCCTGGTCGGCCAGCATGCGGATCACGCGGCCGATGTCCTTGATGATGCTGGGCTGGATGCCCTCGGTGGGCTCGTCCAGGATGAGCAAACGCGGGCCGGGGGCCAGCGCGCGGGCAATGGCCAGCTGCTGTTGTTGCCCGCCCGACAGGTCACCGCCCCGGCGCTTGAGCATCTGCTTGAGCACAGGGAAGAGTTCGTACAGGTGTGCAGGCACAGGCGTCGATCCGCTTTTGTAGGCCAGGCCCATGCGCAGGTTTTCTTCCACGGTCAGGCGGCCGAAGATTTCGCGGCCTTGCGGCACAAAGCCGATGCCTGCGCGCGCCCGGTCGTAGGGCGTGGCTTTGTCGATGGGTTTGCCGTCGAAGCTGATGCTGCCGCTCTTGATGGGCACCAGCCCCATGAGGCTTTTGAGCAGCGTTGTCTTGCCCACGCCGTTGCGGCCGAGCAGCACGGTGACCTTGCCCGGGCTGGCGGTGAGGCTCACGTCACGCAGGATGTGGGAGCCGCCGTAGTACTGGTTGATGTTCTGGACGGTGAGCATGGTGACTTGGGATGTTTTGGGCCGCTAGCGCTGGTTCAATATGCGCTGACAGCTATATTTTTGATAGTGAATACCTTCACCGGCCGAGGTACACCTCGATCACGCGCTCGTCGGCCTGCACCTGGTCGAGCGTGCCTTCGGCCAGCACCGAGCCATCGCACAGCACCGTCACCTTCTCGGAGATGGTGCGGATGAAGCCCATGTCGTGCTCCACCACCATGAGCGAGTGCTTGCCCTTGAGCGTGAGGAACAGCTCCGCCGTGCGGGCGGTCTCCTCATCGGTCATGCCCGCCACGGGTTCGTCCAGCAGCAGCAACTTGGGGTCCTGCATCAGCAGCATGCCAATCTCCAGCCATTGCTTTTGCCCGTGGCTCAGGTTGCCGGACTGGCGCGTGACGCTGTCGGCCAGGTGAATGGTGTGCAGGATCTCGGCCAGGCGGTCCGACTGAGCGGAGTCGAGCTTGAAGAACATGCTGGACTTCACGCCCTTGTGGGTCTTGAGCGCCAGCTCCAGGTTCTCGAACACGCTGAGCTGCTCGAACACCGTGGGCTTCTGGAACTTGCGGCCGATACCCAGGCTTGCGATCTCGGGCTCGTTGTGGCGCAGCAGGTCGATGGTGGAGCCAAAAAACACCGTGCCTTTGTCGGGCCGGGTCTTGCCGGTGATGATGTCCATCATCGTCGTCTTGCCCGCACCATTGGGGCCGATGATGCAGCGCAGCTCGCCCGGGGCGATGTCCAGGCTCAGGCCGTTGATGGCCTTGAAGCCGTCAAAGCTGACATGCACGTCTTCCAGGTACAGGATGCGGCCGTGGGTCACGTCCACTTCGCCCGGCGTGGCAATGCGCGAGAAGCCTGCCGCGCGGCCACCCGACTCGGTCTGGCCCAGTGCGACGGGCGCCAGCGTCTTCTGCAGCCGCCGCGCACCTTCTTCCATCAGATCGGGCGTCATTGCGCGGCTCCGTTCGTTGTTGTCATTTTTGCCTTGAGCTTCTTGACCAGCCCCACCACACCGTCGGGCAGGAACAGCGTGACCGCAATGAACAGCGCGCCCAGAAAGTACAGCCAGAACTCCGGCGCCGTCACCGTGAGCCAGCTCTTGGCACCGTTGACGATGAACGCGCCCACGATGGGTCCGATGAGTGTGGCGCGCCCGCCCACGGCCGCCCATACGGCGATCTCGATGGAGTTGGCGGCGCTCATCTCGCCGGGGTTGATGATGCCGACCTGGGGCACATACAGGGCGCCCGCCACGCCGCACATCATGGCGCTGATGGTCCAGATGGTGAGCTTGTAGGGCAGTGGCGAGTAGCCTGAGAACATGACGCGGCTCTCGGCATCGCGCACCGCCTGCAGCACGCGGCCGAACTTGCTGCGCACCAGCCAGCGCGCCAGCAGGAAGAAGCCCAGCAGCGACAACCCCGTCAGCACGAACAGCGTCATGCGCATGTTCTGCGTGGCAATGGGCGTGCCCAGGATGCGCTTGAAGTCGGTAAAGCCGTTGTTGCCGCCAAAGCCGGTTTCGTTGCGGAAGAACAGCAGCATGGCCGCATACGTCATGGCCTGCGTGATGATGGAGAAGTACACGCCCTTGATGCGCGAGCGGAAGGCGAAGTAGCCGAACACAAACGCGATCACGCCGGGCACCGCCACGATGAGGATCAGCGTGGCGATGAAGCTGTCGGACAGCGCCCAGTGCCAGGGTAGCTCCTTCCAGTCCAGGAACACCATGAAGTCTGGCAGGTCGCTCTTGTAGTTGCCGTCGCGGCCAATCTGGCGCATGAGGTACATGCCCATCACGTAGCCGCCGAGCGCAAAGAACAGGCCGTGGCCCAGGCTCAAAATGCCGGTGTAGCCCCAAATCAGGTCCATGGCCAGCGCACAGATGGCGTAGCACATGATCTTGCCGAGCAGCGCCACAGCGTAGTCCGACAGGTGGAACATGCTACCTGCGGGCACCCAGAGGTTGAGCACGGGGGCCACGGCGCACACCACGATGAGTGCCACGATAAAGGCCGACCAGCCACCGCGCGTGAGCAGCGGCGCCGGTGCGGGCAGTTGGATGTTGGAAGAGGTTGGCGTAGTCATGATCAGTCGTCTCTGGTGCTTCAGTCGGCCGTACGCCCTTTGACCGCGAAGATGCCCTGGGGCCGCTTCTGGATGAAGATGATGATGAACACCAGCACCGCAATCTTGGCCAGCACCGCGCCCGCCCAGCCTTCGAGGAACTTGTTCAGGATGCCCAGGCCCAGCGCGGCATACACCGTGCCCGCCAGCTGGCCCACGCCGCCCAGCACCACCACCATGAAGGCATCGACGATGTAGCTCTGCCCCAGGTCCGGCCCCACGTTGCCCACCTGGCTCAGCGCGCAACCCGCCAGGCCCGCAATGCCTGAGCCCAGCGCAAAGGCCATGGTGTCGATGCGCGCAGTGTTCACGCCCATGCACGAGGCAATGGGGCGGTTCTGCGTCACACCACGCACGAACAGGCCCAGGCGCGTGCGGCCGATCAGGTAGCCCATGCCCAGCAGCACGGCGATGGCAAAGCCGATGATGACGAGGCGGTTGTAGGGCAGCGTGAGGTTGGAGAGCACCTGCACGCCACCGCTCATCCACGCGGGGTTTTCCACACCCACGTTCTGCGCGCCAAAAATCGTGCGCACCAGTTGCATCAGCACCAGGCTGATGCCCCAGGTGGCCAGCAGCGTCTCCAGCGGGCGGCCGTACAGAAAGCGCAGCACGCCGCGCTCCAGCACCGCACCCACGGCGGCCGAGGCGCCAAAGGCCAGGGGCAGCGCAGCGACCAGGTACCAGTCGAACGCACCCGGAAAATACTTCTGGAAGATGCCCTGCACCACATAGGTGGCGTAGGCGCCGATCATCATCAGCTCGCCGTGGGCCATGTTGATCACGCCCATCAGGCCGTAGGTGATGGCCAGGCCCAAGGCGACGAGCAGCAGGATGGAGCCCAGGCTGATGCCCGAGAACGCGGCGCCCAGGCGTTCGCCCCAGGCGAGCTGGCCTTCCATGGCGCGCAGTGCGGCCTGCAGTGCGGCCTTGACCTTGGCGTCTTCTTCGACCGTGACGCGTTCGTTGAGCAGCAGCCGCGTATCCGGTGTGGCGCTGAGCGACAGTGCCTGGGCGGCCGCGATGCGTTGTGCGGGGTCGTCGCTGCCCAGCAGCGTGGCGGCGCGCGCCAGCTCCAGCTGGGTCTTGATCTTGTCGTTGGTTTCCTGCGCCAGTGCCTTGTCGAGCAGGGGCAGTCGGCCTGCATCCGGCTCCTTGGTCAGTGCCTTGGCGGCGGCCATGCGCTGGGTTTCGTCCTCGCCAAACAGCGCCAGGCCCGCCAGGGCCGTGTCGATCTCGCCGCGCATGCGGTTGTTGTTGATGATGTCTTCGGCATCGGCGGGCACAGGGACCTCGGCGCCAGTGACAGGGTCGATGCCCTTGTCATCGCGGACGATCAGCGCCTTGCCGTCGGCCACCTTCACCGCGTCGTCGGCCAGCGCCTGCAAGAAGGCAGCGGTGCGTTCGCTGGGCTCCACCACGGCCTGCTGCACGGCGGCCACACGGTCGTCGGTGTCACCAGCGGCCATGGCCAAGGCCTGCTCAGCGGTGAGTGCTTGTGCCTGCGCAGTTGCGTAGAGCAAGAGGCAGACAATGAGGCGAGATACGAAAGAGAAATTCATGGAGGGGCCAGTCGGTCAATATGCAAAGGCCCATGCAGAGGGCAGGGCCTAGACCAGGGCCCCCGCGCAAGGGCCGCCCCGCCGCGCTGGGGGCGTCCCCCTCCCACGCGCAGCGTGAGAGAGGGGGAAGCGGCGTAGCCGCTCAGGGGGAGATCACTTCTTCTCGGGTTCGTCTTTTTTCTTGTCGTTGCCTTCGATGTAAGGAGACCATGGCTTGGCCTTCACGGGGCCGGGGGTCTTCCACACCACGTTGAACTGGCCGTCGGCCTTGATCTCGCCGATGAACACGCTCTTGTGCAGGTGGTGGTTCTTCTCGTCCATCTTGGAGACGATGCCCGACGGTGCCTTGAAGGTCTGGCCGGCCATGGCGGCAATCACCTTGTCCACATCGGTGCTCTTGGCCTTTTCAACCGCCTGCTTCCACATGTTGATGCCGATGTAGGTGGCTTCCATCGGGTCGTTGGTGAGCGGCTTGTCCTTGTGGCCGGCAATGCCCTTGGTCTTGGCGTAGTCGCTCCACTTCTTGATGAACTCGGTGTTGGCCGGGCTCTTGATGGACTGGAAGTAGTTCCAGGCAGCCAGGTGGCCCACCAGCGGCTTGGTGTCCACACCGCGCAGTTCTTCCTCGCCCACCGAGAAGGCGACCACGGGCACGTCCTTGGCCTTCAGGCCGGCGTTGCCCAGTTCCTTGTAGAAGGGCACGTTGGAGTCACCGTTGATGGTGGAGACCACGGCCGTCTTGCCGCCCTGGCTGAACTTCTTGATGTCGGCCACGATGGTCTGGTAGTCAGAGTGGCCGAAGGGGGTGTACTTCTCGTCGATGTCGCTGTCCTTCACGCCCTTGCTCTTGAGGTAGGCGCGCAGGATCTTGTTGGTGGTGCGGGGGTAGACGTAGTCGGTGCCCAGCAGCACCCAGCGCTTGGCGCTACCGCCGTCCTTGCTCATCAGGTAGTCCACCGCAGGGATGGCCTGCTGGTTCGGCGCGGCGCCGGTGTAGAACACGTTCTTGGAGAGTTCCTCACCCTCGTACTGCACGGGGTAGAACAGCAGGCCGTTCATTTCTTCCACGACCGGCAACACCGACTTGCGCGACACCGAGGTCCAGCAGCCGAAGATGACCGAGACCTTGTCCTGGCCCAGCAGCTGCTTGGTCTTTTCGGCGAACAGGGGCCAGTTGGAGGCTGGGTCCACCACCACGGGTTCGAGCTTCTTGCCCAGCACGCCGCCCTTGGCGTTGATCTCGTCGATCGCCATGAGCACGGTGTCTTTCAGCACGGTCTCAGAGATGGCCATGGTGCCCGACAGGCTGTGCAGGATGCCGACCTTGATCGTGTCCTGGGCGTGGGCTGGCAGCGCAGACAGGCCAGCGAGCGTAGCGACGGCCGCGAGGGCCTTGAGGGAATAACGACGTTGCATGTGTGCTTCTCCGGTGGTGGTTTCAATCAGGAAATCAATCAAACCGCTTCGCCCGGTGGGCCCCGGTGTGGAGCCCCTGTGGATCGGGCGATGGAATGGATTCTGGAGAGCGGGGCCGGTTGGCGAAATACGCCGGGTGGCGTACACGCCCCGCGGCGAGCCCGCATCACACGGGGGCCGTTGCGAGGCGACTCACCACCCCCGATGCACGCCACAGGCGCACAAGGGCAAGGATGGAATTCACTATGAAAACAATAGCTGTTACGGCATATATGACTGGCGCTACCAGCCCATTTCATGCAAAAACCTTGGCCTGCAAAGGTTGTGGGGCCTCCGTAGAATCCAAGGGTTTTCCCTAGTCTTGTGCGCCTGACCCCATCGGCCCTGGTGCTGCCCTTTTGTCCCTCTGCGCTCCATGAACCTCCCCCTGCTGGCCCTGGCCATTGCCGCTTTTGGCATTGGCACCACCGAATTCGTGATCCTGGGGCTGCTGCCCGAAGTGGCAGGTGACCTGTCCGTCTCCATCCCCGCCGCTGGCATGCTGGTGTCGGCCTACGCACTGGGCGTGGCTGTGGGTGGACCGCTGCTGGCGGTGGCCACCGCGCGCTGGCCGCGCAAGACCACGCTGACCTGGCTGATGGTGCTGTTCATCGTGGGCAATGTGGGTTGCGCGCTGGCCCCCAGCTATGCGTGGCTGATGGTGGCGCGCGTGGTCACCTCGTTCTGCCACGCCGCGTTTTTTGGCATTGGCGCCGTAGTGGCCGCCAGCGTGGTGGAGCCCCACAAGCGCGCCCAGGCCATGGCGCTGATGTTCACCGGGCTCACGCTCGCCAACGTGCTGGGCGTGCCGCTGGGCACGCTGCTGGGCCAGCACCTGGGCTGGCGCTCCACCTTCTGGGCGGTGGTGGTGATTGGGGTGCTGGCCGTGGCCGCCGTGGTGCGCTGGGTGCCACACCTGCGCCACCAGATCAGCGGCAGCGCGTTGGGCGAGTTCCGCGTGCTGCGCATTCGCCAGGTGTGGCTGGCGCTGGCGGTGAGCGTGCTCGCATCCACCAGCATGTTCACGCTGTTCACCTACATCACGCCCATCCTGCGCGACGTGACCGGTGTCTCGCCACAGAACGTGAGCGGCGTGCTGCTGCTGTGCGGCGTGGGCCTGACCATTGGCAACCTGCTGGGCGGCCGCCTGGCAGACTGGAAGCTGCTGCCCTCGCTGATGGGCATCTTTGCCGTGCTGGCGGGGGTGCTGGCAGCGTTTTCGTTCACCAGCGTGTGGCTGTGGCCTGCCGTCATCACCGTGGTGGTGTGGGGCATGGTGTCGTTCGCGGCGGGCACGCCGCTGCAGGCGCGGGTGGTGTCGCAGGCGGGCGATGCGCCCAGCCTGGCGTCCACGCTCAACATCGGCGCATTCAACCTCGGCAATGCCATTGGTGCCTGGCTGGGGGGCGCAGTCATCACGGCCGGGTGGTCGCTGCAGACCATTCCGCTGGTGGCGGCTGCTGTCACGCTGAGTGCGCTGGCGCTCACGGCCTACATTGCCTGGCTGGACCGGCAGCCCGCTGCCCCGGCGCCCGTGCTGACCGACTGCAGGGCGGTCTGACGGTCCGGCCCTGCAGCGGCCCGCCCCCCACCGGCCCCAGACCACAGGCCCCGCCCCGCCCCGCCCTGCCCGGCGTACCCGGCAGGGCTTTTTTTTCACCTTGGCCCGTATCGGCATGTGCCCCATCCGCCTGCCGCGCTGCGTCGCATAGCCGACATGGGCATAAAGCGTTCACCCGCGCACGGCGATAGGATGGCAGCCCAACGGCTGGACGCACCCGCAGGTCCTCCGCAACGGTAAGGACAACCCATGGTGAAACGACGCACAGTGCTTCTCGGTGGCGCCGCAACAGCCGGCGCGCTGGTCATCGGCTGGGGCGTGGTGCCCCCGCGCCAGCGGCTACACACCGCGCAGCCCCTGCCCCAGGGCACAGGCCAGGTGGCGCTGAATGGCTGGCTCAAGGTAGCGGCCGACAACACGGTGACGGTGATGATGGCCAAGTCCGAAATGGGCCAGGGCGCGCACACCGGGCTGGCCGCCATCCTGGCGGAAGAGCTGGACGCCGACTGGGCCCAGGTGCGGCTGGAGATGGCGCCCATCGACGACATCTACAACAACCTGGCCACGGTGGTGGACGGCCTGCCGTTCCACCCCGACAACGACGGCTCCATCAAGGCCGTGGCGGGCTGGCTGACCGCCAAGACCATGCGCGAAGTGGGCGTGATGATGACGGGCGGCTCCAGCAGCATGAAGGACCTGTGGCGCCCCATGCGCGAGGCCGGTGCCCACGCCCGCGCCATGCTCATCAACGCAGCGGCCGTGCAATGGAAGGTGCAGGCCGCCGAATGCAAGGCCAACGCTGGCGTGGTGGAACATGCGGCAGGCCAGCGCGCCACGTTTGGCGAGCTGGCCGCACTGGCGGCGCAGCAGCCGCCACCGGGCAAGGTGCCCCTCAAGGCGCCTGCTGAATTCAAGCTGATCGGCAAGCCGCTCACCCGCATCGAGGCGCCCTCCAAGCTCGATGGCAGTGCGGTGTTTGGCATCGATGCCCACCCGCCCGGCCTGCTGTACGCCAGTGTAGTGATGTGCCCCACGCGGGGCGGCAAAGTGGCCCAGTTCGATGGCGCAGCCGCGCAAAAAATGCCCGGCGTGAAGCAGGTGCTGGCGGTAGCGCCGTACCACGGCGGCACTGGCGGCGTGGCCGTGATTGCCGACACGCCCTGGCACGCCAAAAAGGCCGCCGCCGCAGTCACCGTGCAGTGGGACCACGGCCCCGCCGCCGCGCTGTCGAGCGCCGCCGTCATGACCCAGCTGACCCAGGCGCTGGACCAGGCCCAGGGCTTTGGCTACCACAGCGTGGGCGATGTGGACCAGGCCCTGCAAGGCGCTGCAACCACCCTCACTGCCGACTACCGCGCGCCTTACTTGGCCCACGCCACCCTGGAGCCCATCAACTGCACCGTGCAGTTCAAGGATGGCGCGGCCAGCGTGTGGACATCCACCCAGGTGCCGGGCCTGGCGCGCATGGCGGCCGCCAAGGCCCTGGGCATCGACGACACCAAGGTGACCGTGCACCAGCTGCTACTGGGCGGCGGGTTTGGCCGGCGGCTGGAGGTGGACTATGTGGCCCAGGCCGCCGCCATTGCCAAGGCCGCGGGCGGCGCGCCGGTGCAGACGCTGTGGTCCCGCGAGCAGGACATGCAGCACGACTTCTACCGCCCCGCCTGCGTGGCCCGGTTCAAGGCCGGGCTGGACGCACAGGGCCAGCTGGTGGCCTGGCACAACGTGTCGGCCGGTCAGGCCATCGTGCCGCAGGTGCTGGCCCGCACCTTTGGCCTGCCGGGCGCCGGGCCGGACAAGACCGCGTCCGAAGGCGCGTTCGACCAACCCTACGAGTGGCCCCACGCACGCATTGCCCACGAGATCATCGACCTGCCGCTGCCCGTGGGCTTCTGGCGCTCGGTGGGGCATTCGCACCAGGCGTTCTTCAAAGAGAGTTTTGCGGACGAAGCGGCCCACGCCGCCAAGAAGGACCCGGTGGCGTTCCGCGCCGCGCTGCTGCAAAAACACCCGCGCCACCTGAAGGTGCTGCAAAAGGCGGCCGAGCTGGCGGGCTGGGGCCAGCCCTTGCCGCCCGATGCGTCGGGCGTGCAACGGGCGCGCGGCGTGGCGCTGCACCAGTCGTTCGGCTCCATCGTCGCGCAGGTGGCCGAGGTGTCGGTGGGTGCGGACAAGGCCATCCGCGTGCACCGCGTGGTGTGCGTGGTCGACTGCGGCGCGGCCATCAACCCCAACCTCATTGCCCAGCAGATGGAAAGCGCCGTGGTCTTTGGCCTCACCGCTGCGCTATGGGGCGAAGTGACGATCAAAGACGGCCAGGTGCAGCAGAGCAACCTGCACGACTACCCGCTGCTGCGCATGGCCGACTGCCCCCGCGTGGAAACCCACATCATCGCCAGCGCCGAGCCCCCCGAGGGCGTGGGCGAGCCCGGAGTGCCGCCCATCGCACCCGCCGTGGCCAATGCCTTGTTTGCCCTCACCGGCCAGCGCCTGCGTGCGCTGCCGCTCAAGCTCAGCTGACCCGACGCACCGGAGCCCCCATGACCACGACCCTGAACCTCAACGGCCGACCCGTCGCTGTCAACGCCGAACCCGACACGCCCCTGCTGTGGGTGCTGCGCGGCGAACTGCAGATGAACGGCACCAAGTTTGGCTGCGGCATGGCGCTGTGTGGCGCCTGCACGGTGCACCTGAACGGCGAGCCGGTGCGCGCCTGCATCACGCCCCTGTCGGCCGCGGGCAGCGCCCAGGTCACCACCATCGAGGGCCTGCAAGGCCCCGAAGCCTCTGCACTGCGCACCGCATGGACCGCGGTGGATGTGGCGCAGTGCGGCTACTGCCAGAGCGGGCAGCTGATGTCGGCCTGTGCCCTGCTGAAGAAAACGCCGCAGCCTACCGATGCCGACATCGACGCCGCCATGTCGGGCAATGCCTGCCGCTGCGGCACCTACCCGCGCATCCGGGCGGCGATCCACCAAGCTGCGCGCGGGCCTCAGGGCTGAGAGATCCCCCCTCCCAGGTCGAGCGAAACCTGCTCGACCACGCCCCCTTTTTCGGGCGGCATGTCGGCGCAGTACACGGCATTGCGCCCTGTGCCCTTGGCTTGGTAGAGGGCCTGGTCGGCACGGTTCACCAGCTCTTCAAAATTCATCCCCGAGCCCTTGTACAGGGTGGCTACGCCAATGCTCACGGTGACGGCCACCTCCTGCCCTTCGTCGCCCACGCACACCAGCAAGGACTCGACCTCGCGGCGCAGCGACTCTGCCACTTGCAACGCGCTCGCGCTGTCGGTCTCGGGCAGCACGATGACAAACTCCTCGCCCCCAAACCGCGCGACGATATCCACACCGCTGCGCTTGTGCCCAGCACACACCTGGGCCACGGCACAGATCACGCGGTCGCCCGCCAGGTGGCCGTACAGGTCGTTGACGGTCTTGAACAAATCGATGTCTGCCACCAGCACGGACATCGGGTGCCCAAAACGCTCCGTGCGCTTGTATTCCTTGGCGCCCAGCTCCATCAGCGTGCGGCGGTTGGACAGGCCCGTGAGCGAGTCGTTGGCGGCCAGCCGCTCCAGCGTGGCGTTGAGCTGCTGCAGCAGGCGGTTCTGCTCGGTGAGCTGCTGGTTGATCTGGGCGATCTCGGTCTCGCGGCACTTGCGGTCGTGGATGTTGAACGTGACGCCGATCAAGCGCTTGCCGGGCGTCTCGCTGTGGCCGTCCATGATGCGGCCATAGTTGGCAAACCAGATCCACTCGCCACTCTTGGAGCGCAGCCGGAACTCACACCGGTACTGCGGCGTGACGCCCGTCAGGTGGTCGGCCACGGCCTTGCGCACGGTGTCGATGTCGTCGGGGTGGAACAGGCCGTAGATGTCCTGCACGCCCGAGACGATTTCATCCTCGGAGAACCCCAGCTCTTCAAACGTCTTGGTCGCCTTGCGCGTGACGTTGCCGGTGATGAGGTCGTTCTCCCACAGGTCGAGCCCGGCGGCCTCCAGGGCCAGCTCCAGCCGCTCCTTGTTCAGGTCCGCCTCACCCATGGCCATGACCACCTTTTTTCACAGCGTTCCGTTTCTCTCGTGCGTCGGTGCGGGCTTCAGGGTTCAGCCGGGCGGCATGCCACCCGCGTAACCGATATTGCGCAGCAGCGCGGCAAACGATGCCACGACGCCAGGGGTGTGGTAGAGCTGGGGCGCAGTCTGCACCGCAATCACGCTCACCTGGTTGCCGGTGCTGCGGCCCGTTTTAGGGTCGAAATACTGGGCCAGGTCGTCGCTGGCGTTGGAGAACCCACGACCCGTGCTCTCTGAGTAGTAGCAGATCGAGTCGGGCGCAATGATGTCGGGGGTGGTGCTGGCCGCCGAATACATGATCAGGTTCTCGTTGAGGTTGTAGAGGTAATGTGTCTCGGTGCTCTGGGCCGGGTCGGCTGCATTGTCCAGCCGGATGATGCCCGAGTCCAGCGACGCGCTGGACGTGGACTGGCTGACCGAGGTGATGAAAAAGTTGGTGACCACGGCGCGCGCGGCACGGCCGGTGAGGTTCTGGATGCCCGCCGCCACGGCCTGGGTGCTCAGCGGCGTGACCGCCTGCAAGAGCTGCAGGCCCAGCTGGCGTGCCTGCTCCAGCGTGCCCGGAATGTAGCTGCCCGACAACGCGAACTGGTTGCCCGCGTTGGAGGGCCACATCGCAATGCCCGAGTACCCGCCGAAGCCGCCCACCACCCCGCCCGCCAGCGACTCGATGCCCGACGCTGTGCCGGAGCCCAGCACCGCGTACTCCGCCGCCACGAGCGTGGACGCATCGCTGGCCAGCACGGCCGGACTGGGCGCTGGCCCAGAAGGGGCGGTGAAGGTGGTCTGGGGCAGCTCAGGCACGGCACGGCCTGCGCCATCGCCGTTCACCACCCAGATGCTGCCGCCCGACATGGCCGCGCCAATCAACGGCACCAGCGAATTGATGGGCCCGATCTCCACCGGGATGAAGGCGCCTGGCTGCATGCCGGTGTACGCCTGCATCACGGCCACGGTGTTGCTGATGGAGTTCTGCACCGCCGTGAGGGTGAGGTTGTCGGCCGCGTCGGGCGAACCCATGATGGCCAGCACACAGGCATTGGTGGCGCCGTCGTAGTCCTGCACCTGCACCGTGCCCGTGTAGCCCTGGTCTGCCAGCTGCTGCACGATGGCGCATGCGTCTTGGTAACTGCCACCACCGCCGCTGGCCAGCACGGCCGCCCCGGTGGCGATCGCCTGGAAATCGGTCAGGCCATAGAAATAGACATTGCCCATCGGGCCCCCCTCTCTTATTTGGATGAAAAGCACGATATCCGAGCCCCGTCGAAAGTCAATGACCGGGATACCACGGGGGGATCGGCACCACGGCAGGGCCTGCACTCTGGTTTACGGCGGCATCATCGCCTATGCTGTGCACCAAGTTGTTTTCCGCTACCCCCACCATGAGCACCCCCGAAAAATCCCCCGTTTACGGCACCGAAGACCTTTTGATCAGCCTGTGCAACTCCGTCACCCGCGTGCTGGGCGTGGCTACACACAGCCAGATCCACTATTCCGGCATGGTGCAGCGCATCAGCAAGACCTGCCTGAAACCCGACATTGGCTGCTTTGTACTGTTTGACGGCGGCTTCTCGGGGCTGGTGATCATCAACTTCTCGGGCCAGGCGGCGATGGAGCTGTACGCCAACTACCTGCTGAACATGGGCATGTCCAAGGATGACCTGGTCAGTTCGTACACCTCCGACGAGGTCAGCAACGTGATGGGCGAGCTGATGAACCAGGTGGTGGGCGACTTCACCGGCAAGGTGCGGCGCGAGCTGCAGACCCACATCACGCAGAACCAGCCCAAGATGCTGGTGCTGAACAAGCAGGTGCAGCTGTCGGTGGACGCCAACCTCGACAAGCCCGAAGCCCGGCGCGTGACCTTCTACACCAGCAACAACAACATCTTCTACCTCGAACTCGCCATCGACCGCACCGAGTTCATCAAGCTCTACGACTTTGAAGCGCAGGAAGCTCCCGACCCGGACGCATTGATGGCCCAGTCGCAAGAAGCCCCGCCCGTGCCCGCCCCACCGCCCGCCGGCCAGGACGACACGGATGCGCTGCTCAAGTCCCTGGGCATGTAGCAACACTACAAAAAAGATAGCTGCCAGCGCATGAAACACTAGCGCTTGCAGCCAATTTCGCTCAAAGAAGCGCCCAGAGTGGCTGCGGCGCCCCTCCGGGCGGCCCAGCGGGCCTGTCCTACACCCGCCGTCACGATGCACTGACCGCTCCGCCAGGTCACGGGTCTAAGCTGAAAAGCCCACCTGTTGATCGGAAAGGAGTCCCCATGCCACGTGCCGCCTGGAGCGCCAAACGCGAGCGCCAGTACGAACACATCAAGGACAGCCTGCTGGAGCGCGGAGAGAGCGAAAGCACCGCCGAAGAGATTGCCGCGCGCACCGTGAACAAGGAGCGCGCGCAACACGGCGAAGCCCGCACGGCCAACCCCAAGACCCTGAAAGCCACGCCCGCACCCGTACGCGGCGGCAAAAACTCGCACCGCGGCCCGCAGGGCCGCACCCGCGAGCAGCTGTACGAAGACGCCAAGCGCGCGAACATCCGGGGCCGGTCCCGGATGAACAAGCAGCAGCTGGAGCAGGCCCTGGCGCGCTAACCCAAGCGCGACTCTCGCGCCCCCTACTGCCAGCCGTAGCGCCGCACGTACCAGCGCTTCATCACCGTTGTCAGCAGCACATAGCCCGCCAGGATCCCCACCAGCCACGGAAAGTAAGCCAGCGGCAGCGCCTGCAGCTTGAAGTGACCGGCCAGCGGCCCCATGGGGATGAAGGTGCCCACGGCCATGATGAGCACCGTGGCCGTGAGCAGCGGCACCGAGGCCACGCTCTGCACAAACGGCAGCTTGGGGGTGCGGATCATGTGCACGATCAGCGTCTGCGTGAGCAGCCCCACCACAAACCAGCCCGACTGGAACAGGGTCTGTGCGCCCTCGTTGTTGGCACCAAACACGTGCCACATGACGGCGAAGGTGGTGATGTCGAACACCGAGCTGATGGGCCCGAAGAACACCATGAAGCGGCCGATGTCGCCCGGGTTCCACTTCAGCGGGTTGCGGATGAGCTCCTCGTCCACGTTGTCGAACGGGATGGCGATCTGCGACAGGTCGTACAGCAGGTTCTGCACCAAGAGGTGCAGCGGCAGCATCGGCAAAAATGGCAGGAACGCACTGGCCACCAGCACCGAGAACACGTTGCCGAAGTTGGAGCTGGCCGTCATGCGGATGTACTTGAGCATGTTGCTGAAGGTCTTGCGGCCCTCCATCACGCCCTCTTCCAGCACCATCAGGCTTTTCTCCAGCAGGATGATGTCGGCCGCCTCCTTGGCAATGTCCACCGCGCTGTCCACGCTGATGCCGATGTCGGCCGCACGCAGCGCGGGGGCGTCGTTGATGCCGTCGCCCATGAACCCCACCACATGGCCGCCCGCGCGCAGCGCGCGCACCAGCCGCTCCTTGTGCAGTGGCGAGAGCTTGGCAAACACGTTGTGGGTGTCGGCCGCGCGCGCCAGGGTGGCGTCGTCCATGGCGTCCACGTCCTTGCCCAGCAACACGCCCCGCACCGCCAGGCCCACCTCGCGGCAGACCTTGAGCGTCACCAGCTCGTTGTCGCCGGTCAGCACCTTCACGGCCACACCGTGCGCGGCCAGCGCCTTGAGCGCAGGGGCGGTGGATTCCTTCGGTGGGTCCAGAAACGCCACGTAGCCGATCAGCGTGAGGCCCGATTCATCGGCCACGCTGTACACCGTCTGGTGGGGCGGCGTCTCCTTCATGGCCACGGCGACCACGCGCAGGCCTTCGTTGTTCAGGCCGCGCGTCACCTCCAGCACCCGTGCGCGCAGGGTGGCGTCCAGCGGCAGGTCTTGCGCGCCGGTGTCTTCCACCACGCGCACCTGGGTGCACACGTCCAGCATCTCCTCCACCGCACCCTTGCAGATCAGCTCGTGGTGGTCGTTGCGCTCGCTGACGATGACCGACATGCGCCGGCGCACGAAGTCGAAAGGCACCTCATCGACCTTGCGGTAGTCCTGCGCCAGGCGCAGGTCGGTCTGCAGCTCCACATGCTCCAGCACGGCGTGGTCCAGCAGGTTCTTCAGGCCGCTCTGGTAGTGGCTGTTGAGGTAGGCAAAGGCCAGCACCTCGTCACTGTTGTGGCCGAACACGTCGGTGTGGCGCTCCAGAAAGATCTTGTCCTGCGTGAGCGTGCCGGTCTTGTCGGTGCACAGCACGTCCATGGCGCCAAAGTTCTGGATCGCGTCCAGCCGCTTGACCACCACCTTCTTGCGCGACAGCAGCACGGCCCCTTTGGCCAGCGTGCTGGTCACGATCATGGGCAGCATCTCGGGCGTGAGGCCCACGGCCACCGACAGCGCGAACAGAAACGCCTCCAGCCAGTCGCCCTTGGTAAAGCCGTTGACCACCAGCACGATGGGCACCATGACCAGCGCAAAGCGGATCAGCAGCCAGCTCACGCTGTTGACGCCTGCCTGGAACGCGGTGGGCGTGCGGTCGGTGGCCGTGACGCGGGTGGCCAGCGTGCCGAAGTAGGTGTGGTTGCCCGTGGCCACCACCAGTGCCGTGGCCGAGCCCGAGACCACGTTGGTGCCCATGAACAGCAGGTTGGTGGCGTCCAGCGCACTGGTGCCGGGCTGGCTGCGCTCGGCAAATTTTTCGACCGGCAGCGATTCGCCCGTCATGGCCGACTGGCTCACGAACAGGTCCTTGGCCGTGAGCACGCGGCAGTCCGACGGAATCATGTCGCCCGCCGACAGCACGATGTGGTCGCCCGGCACCAGCTGGTGGATGGGCAGCTCGCGCGGCGTAGCTGCACTTGCGGCGCCCTCCGCGCCGCTGCGGCGCAGCACCGTGGCGGTGTTGCTGACCAGCGACTTGAGGCGCTCGGCCGCGCGGTTGGAGCGGCCCTCCTGCACAAACCGCAGCAGCGTGGAGAGCACCACCATGGCCAGAATCACGACGGTGGCCTCGTGGTCCTCAGTGAGGTACGAGATCAGTGCCAGCACCGTGAGCAGCACGTTGAACGGGTTCTTGTAGCAGTGCCACAGGTGCAGCCAGGCGGGCAGCGGCTTTTCGTGCTCCACCTCGTTGGGGCCGTGCTGGGCCAGGGCGGCGGCGGCCTGGGCGTCACTCAGACCCGCAGGGTCGGACTGCAGGCGCTCGATCAGTGGGGGCAGGTCATCGCTGGCGGCGCGCTGCAGCTCGCGGCTGAGCAGGTCGGGCGAGGTGGCGGGGGTGGGCGCACGGCCCAGGGTCAGCGTGTCCAGGATCAGCCGCCGCGCAAAGTGGCGCGTCACATGGCGGGTGTGCAGAAAGCGGTCGAACAGGTGGTGCAGGAAGCTCATGGCGGTCTCCCTAGCAGCAAGCGCTGATGGCGTTGCGCGTCACGGGCAGTGGTGCCGTGTGCGCAGAAATGTGGATGAAACGGAACATGGTGAGTCACTCCTTCTGGCCTGCAACAGCCAGAGGCGTGAGGCTCACGCCGTCACGCGAGCCATCGCCCCGGGCCCTGGGCCTGGTATGCAAAGTTCAATGGGGATGTGGTGTGGGGCGGCGCTTCGGAGCGCCTGCGCGGGTCTGGGTCCATGGGGCCTCCTGGGTAGTGGTTGCAATACCGGCGTGAGTCGGCTTAAAGCGGCCGCGCCCGGCGGCGCAATGCCCGCGCAGGCGGCTGGCCATGCAGGTAGCAGCGAATGCGGTGCGTGGGCCACAACGTGGTGCCGTCAAGTTCGGCCACGGCTTGCAGGCTGTCAGCGGCCCCATGGGCAGGGCCCTGCGCGCCTGAAGGCAGCGATGCAGCATGCTCGGCACGTTCAGCGCCAGGCGCCACCGCGCGCTGGAAAAGGCGGGGCAGATCCACAACAAAAAAACGCATGGCCGTTGTCCTTGGCAGGCAGGGCGGAGCACGCAGACGCAGATGGGTGCCAGGGGGCACCGTCACAGCAGGCGGGCCATGCCCCAGCCAAAGGGGCGCGGCCCGTGCAGACGGCACAGATGCAGCAAAGCGGCAAGACGGTAAAGCAACCCACACCGCCATGGCCGAAGGGGGCGCACGGGGTACAACAGGGGCTGGGAGAGACGGGGCCGGAGCTTGCACAAGGCAATCCACGGCCCGGGAGCGGGCGTCAGGAGGCCTGGCAGGCAGCAGCCGTCACGGCTTGCTGGGGTTCACTGCAACAACTGGCACTTTCCACGCTGGGGCTCCGGAAATGAAGGTGCGCGATTATTGCGCTGCAACATGACGAGGTCAATGCGTTTTTTTGGTCCCGACGGTCACCCTTCAAACTGGGGATGCAACTGCCGGATGCGGTTCATGGCCATGGCCGCTGCTGCGGTGCGTGTTTCCACCCCCAGCTTGGCAAACACACGCTCCAGGTGCTTCTTGACGGTGGCGGGGCTGGCGCCCAGGATGTCGCCGATGTCGCGGTTGATCTTGCCCTTGACCACCCAGTACAGCACCTCGGCCTCGCGCGCGGTGAGCTTGAAGGACAGGCTCATGGATTCGATGATCTTGGCATCCGACACATCGCGCATCACGATGAGCCAGTCGCCGCCGCCGGCGCTGTCGCCAGCCTGCTGGTGCAGGCGGAAGGTCAGCCTGCGGGCACCCTGCTCCACCGCAAGGCGCGGGGGCTCGGCCAGCGAAGCGGCCAGCAGCTCGGCCGCGTTGTCGGCCAGCACATGGCGACGCAGCCAGGCCTGCACCGGCTCGGGCGCCCATTGGCCGAAGGCGGTGGGCGCGCCGTCCGGGCCCACTTCACCAAAGTAACTTTGCAGCAGCTCGCGCGCCAGCGGGGTCTGCCACACGATCCGTCCGTCCACCGCACGCACGGTGATGCTGGCGTAGCCAAACGCATCGAGCGCGTTGCGCGCCTCGCGGGCCTGGCGAGCGTCCTGCCGGGCCTTGCGGGCAGAGCCCAGGTGCACCCCCATGCGCGCCATCACCTCGCGCGGCTTGATGGGCTTGGTGACGTAGTCCACGCCGCCCGCCTCCAGCGCGGCCACCAGGTGTTCGGTCTCGGTCAGGCCGGTCATGAAGATGATGGGAATGTGTGCCGTGGCGGGCGATGCCTTCAAGCGCCGGGCCACTTCAAAGCCGTCCATGCCGGGCATCATCGCGTCCAGCAACACGATGTCGGGCAGGGCTTGCGCGGCGCGCTGCAGGGCGGCCTCGCCATGCGTGGCCACCAGCACGGTGTAGCCCGACTCATCCAGCGCGTCGTGCAAGACGGCCAGGTTGTCCGGCACGTCGTCCACGATCAGCACCACATCGCTGTCGGTGCGGTCCAGCGCGGCACCCGGCGCGCCCGGGGCCTGGAAGGGAGGTGGGTTGGCGATGGTCATCACGAGGGTGCCTGTTCCAGGATCTGGCCCATGGCATCGAACTGGAACTGCTTGGCCAGCTGCCGCATGGTGTCCACAAAAGCGCTGTGCGCGGGCTGGCTGCGTTCAATGTCGTCCAGGGTGTTGAGAATGCCCCGGTAGTAGCCCAAAGACACTGCCTGCGCCAAAGCCGCCAGCGCAGTGGCATCGGGGTACGTGAGGGGTGCGGGCGCCGCAGAGGCCGCTGTGGGCGCTGGCCCGGTGGGGGCCTCGGCAGCCTCGTCGTATTGCCATTGCAGGCCCAGGCGGCGCTCCAGCCAGTCCAGCAGCTCGCTGTGGCGCACAGGTTTGACGATGAAGTCTTCGGGCCGGATGTCCACGTCGTTGTCGAGCGCCTTGTCGAAGGCATTGGCGGAGACGATGGCACATTGCACGTCCGGCAACCGCATCTGCCGCACACGTCGCAAAGTCTCCCAGCCGTCGATGCCCGGCATGGCCAGGTCCATGAAGATGGCGTGCGGCCGGTAGCCGGTGGCCAGCAGGTCCAGCGCATCGTGGCCGCTGGCCGCCTGGCGCAGCTCAAAGCCCAGGGGTTCCAGCAGTTGCAGCAGCAGTTCGCGGTCGGGCTCCTCGTTGTCCACCACCAGGATGCGGCGGCGCTCGCCTGCATACCCCCTGCGAGCACGCTGGGCTTGCACCGCCACGGGCGCCACCGCCTTGCCCAGCACATCCCCATGCACCTCGGGCAGAAACAGCTTGACGTGGAACACCGAGCCTACGCCCGGCGTGCTGCTCACCGTCAGCTCGCCGCCCATGAGCGCGGTGAGCATCTTGGCAATGGTCAGGCCCAGGCCTGCGCCCGGCGCGGCCGTGGTGCTGCCGCCGCCCGAGCCGCCGCGTGCAAAGGGCTCGAAGATGCGCTCGATCTCCTCGGCCGTGAGGCCCGGCCCCGTGTCCTGCACCTCGATGCGTGCCATCTCGCGCGCATGGCGCACGCGCAGCGTGACAGTGCCGTGCGCCGTGAACTTGACGGCGTTGCCCAGCAGGTTGATGAGGATCTGGCGCAGCCGCTTGTCATCGGCACGCACCACTTCCGGAATCACGCCTTGCACATCGAAAGTGAACGCCAGGCCCTTGGCGGCAGCTTGCAGTTCGAACAGGCTGGCCATCTCGTGCAGCCCGTCCGCAAAGCGCATGGGCGCCACGTCGAGCGTGAGCTTGCCCGACTCGATGCGCGCGATGTCGAGCGTGCCTTCGATGAGCGACAACAAATGCTCGCCGCCGCGCCGGATCACATGCACCGCCTGCTTGCGGTGCGGGGGCACGCCCGCGTCTTCGCCCATGAGCTGGGCATAGCCCAGGATGCTGTTGAGCGGCGTGCGGATCTCGTGGCTGATGGCGCTGATGTAGCGGCTCTTGGCCTGGTTGGCCTGGTCGGCCGCGCGCTGGGCCGTTTCGGCCACCTGACGCGCCTGCTCGGCCACGCTGCGCGCGGTCTGCAGCGCCTCGTCGGTCTGGCGGTGCAACTCGATCTCGCGCACCAGCAGGCCGGTCTGGCGATTGGATTCCTCCTGCGCCACCTGGCGGCTCTTGTGCGCCAGCACCAGCCACCAGGCCACGATGCCGGAGATGACGAGAAGCGCCAAGTAAGCCTTGAGCAGGCCCGAGCGCAGCGCCACTTCGGGTGCCGCCATCACCTCGGTGTCCGTTGCCGCCTGGGCGATGGTGTTGAGCTCCTGGTGGTACAGCAGGCCCATCACCGAGGCCAGCAGCGGCGCAATCACCAGCATCAGCAGCAAAAAGTGCCCCAGGCCCGTGTCCAGGTAGCGCCACATGGCGCGCGGCAGCACCCAGCGCAGGGCGGCAGACCACTGCACCGCCATGCTCGCGTGGGGCTTGCACAGGTCGCCGCAACGCGCGTCCAGCGTGCAGCACAGCGAGCAGATGGCGCCCCGGTACGCGGGGCACTGCGCCATGTCGGGCGCTTCGTACTCGCGCTCGCAGATCACGCAGCGCTGCACGGTGGTGCGCCGGTAACTGCCCACCTCTGTGCCCAGCCCCCCTTCGGCATTGCGGCGCAGCGGGCCATGCAGGGGCACCGCCACCACGTCGGCCAGCGCAGCGGGCTCGGACTGGCGCGCTATGTAGTAGCGCCCCCCGGTGACCCAGGCAATGAGCGGCGCAGTGACAAAGGCCACCGCCATCGCAATCACGGCCGAAAACGCCTGCGGCAGCGGGCCGAACAGCCCCAGGTGCGCGCTGATGGAAAGGATGGACGCCAGCGCCATCGAACCCACGCCCACCGGATTGATGTCGTACAGATGCGCGCGCTTGAACTCGATGCCCTTGGGCGACAGGCCCAGCGGCTTGTTGATGACGAGGTCGGCCACCACGGACATGATCCAGGCGATGGCGATGTTGGAGTACAGCCCCAGCACCTCGCCCATGGCGCGGAACACGTTCATCTCCATCAGCATGAAGGCAATCAGCGTGTTGAACACCACCCACACCACCCGCCCCGGGTGGCTGTGCGTGAGGCGCGAGAAGAAGTTGGACCACGCCAGCGAGCCCGCATAGGCATTCGTCACGTTGATCTTGAGCTGCGATATCACCACAAACAGCGCCGTGGCAGCCACCGCCCAGCCGTAGTTGGGGAACACATATTCATAGGCGGCCAGGTACATCTGGTTCGGGTCCACCGCCCGGTCGGCGGGGACCATGTGGGTGAGCGCCAGATAGGCAAGCAGCGCGCCGCCCAGCATCTTGAGCACCCCCAGCACCACCCAGCCCGGCCCGCCCACCAGCACCCCCAGCCACCAGCGCCCGCGCGTGGCGGGCGTGCGGGCGGGCATGAAGCGCAGGTAGTCGGCCTGCTCCCCCATCTGGGTGATGAGTGCAATGCCCACGGTGAGCGCCGCACCAAACAAGGGCAACCGGAACGTGGCGCCGCGCATCGATTCACCACCGTAGTGCACAACCCCGGAAAACGCACCAGGATCGCGCACCAGCACATAGGCAAACGGCACCACCAGCATCACCAGCCACAGCGGCTGCGTCCACACCTGCAGGCGGCTGATGGCCGACACGCCGTGGGTGACCAGCGGAATCACCACAATGGCGCAGATGAGGTAGCCCCAGGTGGGCGGGATGTCGAGTGCCAGCTCCAGCGCATAGGCCATGACGGCGGCTTCGAGCGCGAAGAAGATGAAAGTGAAGCTGGCGTAGATCAGCGAGGTGAGCGTGGAGCCGATGTAGCCAAAGCCCGCGCCGCGCGTGAGCAGGTCCATGTCCACCCCGTAGCGCGCGGCATACACGCTGATGGGCAGCCCCGCCAGAAAGATGATGAGCCCCGTGGCCACGATGGCCCAGAAGGCATTGATGAAGCCGTACTGCACCAGCAGCGTGGCGCCCACGGCCTCCAGGATCAGGAACGAGGCCGCGCCAAACGCCGTGTTGGCCACGCGCCATTCGGACCATTTGCGAAAGCGCTGGGGCGTGTAGCGCAGCGCGTAGTCCTCCATGGTCTCGGTGGCCACCCAGCTGTTGTAGTCGCGCCGGACCTTCACGACCTGCTGCGGCGCCTGCGCGTCGGCATCCGGCCCCAAGGCTGCTGCCGAGGCCGCGTCGGGCGGTGCAAGGGGGGCGGTGGAAAGGGGCATGGGCAAAGGGCGGCGGCAGCCTTTGCAAGTGCAGTTTCCATGCCACGATTCGCCGTCACATCCAGCGCACCTTCGCCCTCTGGCGTATGGCGGGCACGGGGCTTGCTGCCTATGATGAATCCGCTGCCCTCAGGACCGCCCGGTCAGGACAACCTGCCACACGAGCCCATCCAGCCTTGAATTGAGTAGAACGACATGGAACTGACCCCTCGCGTTCGACCGCCTCGGCGGTCGCGCGAGCCATTTACCCCAGCATTGAGTGCAACGATATGGAACTGACTCCTCGCGAAAAAGACAAGCTGCTAATCTTCACTGCCGCCCTGCTGGCCGAGCGCCGCAAGGCCCGGGGGCTGAAGCTCAACTACCCCGAGGCCGTCGCCCTGATCAGTGCCGCCGTGATGGAAGGCGCGCGCGACGGCAAGACAGTGGCGCAGCTCATGAGCGAAGGCCGCACCGTGCTGACCCGCGCGGACGTGATGGAAGGCATCCCCGAGATGATTCCGGACATCCAGGTGGAGGCCACCTTCCCCGACGGCACCAAGCTCGTCACCGTCCATCAGCCGATCGTCTGACCCCTCCCCAACACGTCCCCTTCTCTCTGTGGAGCCCCCCATGCGCATCACACTCTCACACCGTCACACAGCCGCTCTTCTTTTTATAGCAACCAGTGCAATCAGTTCTAGCGCCATCGCCCATACCGGCGCTGAATCCCACATCCACAACAGTTTTCTGAGCGGCTTGGCCCACCCCCTGTTCGGCCTGGATCACCTGGCTGCCATGGTGGCCGTGGGCCTGTGGAGCGCCCTGGCCGCGCGCCATGCTGGACGCGAACTGCTGTGGGGCCCCATGGGCTTTGCGGCCATGTTGCTGGCAGGCGCCGTGCTGGGCCTGCAGGGCGTGACACTGCCTGCGGTGGAGCCGATGATTGCCGCGTCGCTGCTGGCCACGGGCCTGCTCGTCGTGTCGCGCCTGCGCGTGCCCGGCCTCATGGCCGCGCTGGGCGTGGGCGTGTTTGCCGTCTTTCACGGCGTGGCCCACGGCGTCGAGCTGGCGGGCAGCCACAGCGCCTGGCAAACCCTGGCGGGCATGCTGACGGCCACCGTGCTGCTGCATGGCGCGGGGCTGGCGGCAGGCTGGGCACTGCGCCATCGCACCGTGTGGCTCAGCCGCGCTGCAGGCGCTGCCGTGGCGCTGATGGGTGGCGCCCTGCTGGCCCAGATGGCCTGACAGGTCTGACTGGCGTCATGCATACCGACACCGCAGCAGCTCCCCCCTCAAGGACCCGACCATGATCCCAGGCGAACTCTTTACCGAACCCGGCGAGCACGCGCTCAACACCGGCCGCCGTACGCTGACCGTGGTGGTGCGCAACACCGGCGACCGGCCCATCCAGGTGGGCTCGCACTACCACTTTGCCGAGACCAACAACGCCCTGGGCTTTGACCGTGCGGCTGCACGCGGCATGCGGCTCAACATCGCATCCGGCACCGCCGTGCGCTTTGAACCCGGCCAGGAGCGCACCGTGGAGCTGGTGGACTACGCAGGCGAGCGCCGCGTATTCGGCTTTCAGGGGCTGACCCAGGGCCCGCTGTAGCAAATTCAAGCCCAATTGGCCGGTAGCGCCGGTATCAATTGCCCCAGCAGCTATCAAAAACATAGTAAACCGTTCTTGCGGAGCACCCCTCACATGGCAACCATTGGACGACGCGCCTACGCCGAGATGTTCGGCCCCACGGTGGGCGACCGCGTGCGCCTGGCCGACACCGAACTCATTCTCGAAGTCGAGGCCGACCACACCCTGCGCGCCGGCAGCTACGGCGAAGAGGTGAAGTTTGGCGGCGGCAAGACGATTCGCGACGGTATGGCACAGAGCCAGCGCAGCAACGCACAAGGCGCGGTGGACACAGTGCTGACCAACGCCCTGGTGGTAGACCACACCGGCATCTTCAAGGCCGACATCGGCCTGCGCGCAGGCCGCATCGCCGCCATCGGCAAAGCCGGCAACCCCGACACCCAGCCCGGCGTGGACATCATCATTGGCCCCGGCACCGAGGTCATCAGCTGCGAGGGCAACATCGTCACCGCAGGCGGCATCGACAGCCACATCCACTTCATCTGCCCGCAGCAGATCGAAGAGGCCCTGGCCAGCGGCGTGACCACCATGCTGGGCGGCGGCACCGGCCCCGCCACGGGCACGCTGGCCACCACCTGCACGTCGGGGCCCTTCAATATGGAGCGCATGCTGCAGGCCGCCGACGCATTCCCCATGAACCTCGGCTTCCTCGGCAAGGGCAACGCCAGCCTGCCCGATGCGCTGCACGAGCAGATCAACGCGGGCGCCATTGGCCTGAAGCTGCACGAAGACTGGGGCACCACGCCCTCGGCCATCAGCAACTGCCTGGATGTGGCCGAAGCCACCGACACGCAGGTGGCCATTCACAGCGACACGCTGAACGAATCGGGCTTTGTGGAGAACACCATTGCCGCCGTGGGCGGGCGCGGGATCTGCGCCTTCCACACCGAGGGCGCGGGCGGCGGCCATGCACCGGACATCCTGCGCGTGGTGGGCGAAGACAACTTTCTGCCCAGCTCCACCAACCCCACCATGCCCTACACCCAGAACACGCTGGACGAGCATGTGGACATGCTCATGGTGTGCCACCACCTCGATGCCAGCATTGCCGAGGATCTGGCCTTTGCCGAGAGCCGCATCCGCAAGGAGACCATCGCGGCCGAAGACATCCTGCACGACCTGGGCGCCATCAGCATGATGAGCAGCGACAGCCAGGCCATGGGCCGCGTGGGCGAGGTCATCCTGCGCACCTGGCAGACGGCGCACAAGATGAAGGTGCAGCGCGGCAGCCTGCAGGGCGACACGGCCCGCAACGACAACACGCGCATCAAACGCTACGTGGCCAAATACACCATCAACCCCGCGATTGCGCACGGCATCAGCCACGAGGTGGGGTCGCTCGAAGTCGGCAAGTGGGCCGACATCGTGATCTGGAAGCCCGCGTTCTTTGGCGTCAAGCCCGCGCTGATCCTGAAGGGCGGACTGATTGCCATGGCTGCGATGGGCGACCCCAATGCCTCCATCCCCACGCCGCAGCCCGTGCACTATCGGCCCATGTTTGGCGCGTTTGGCGGGGCCATCGCCAAAACGTCGCTCACCTTTGTCTCGCAGGCAGGGTTGGCTGCTGGCATTGGCGAGCGCTTTGGCCTGCGCAAGACGCTTTCCGCCGTGCGCAACATCCGCGGCATCCGCAAGCGCGACATGGTGCACAACAGCTACACGCCCAAGATGGAGGTGGACGCGCAGACCTACACCGTGCGCGCCGACGGCCAGCTGCTCACCTGTGAAGCGGCCACCGTGCTGCCCATGGCACAGCGCTACTTCCTGTTCTGAGGTTGCTTCCCATGAACGCCTTGCTGCAAGACCTGCGGATCCGCCTGGACGACCTGACCGATCCCCGCATCGAAGCCTTCATGCAGGAGCATTTGAAGGACATGCGTGCCACCTCGCCACCTGAGAGCGTGCACGCGCTCGACATGGTGCAACTGCGCCAGCCTGAGATCCGCTTCTGGACGGCCTGGCGCGGCGAGGGCGAGTTGGTGGGTACCGGTGCACTCAAGCACCTGGATGCCGACCATGCCGAACTCAAGTCCATGCGCACAGCAGCCAGCGTGCGTGGCCAGGGGGTGGGCCGGGCCGTGCTGGAACACATCCTGGGCCAGGCGGTGGACCTGGGCTACCAGCGCATCAGCCTGGAAACGGGCACCCAGCCCTTCTTTGAACCCGCGCACCAGCTGTACCTGCGCTATGGATTTACCGACTGTGCACCATTCGGCAGCTACCGGCCCGATCCCCACAGCCGCTACATGAGCCGTGCCCTGTAGCGCATCCGCGCATCGCCTTTCGGCCAGGGCCACAATGTTGACCTCGCCTATCCGGCTCCGCCCTTCCCTCTTGCCATGATTCAGGTCTCCAAACTTCTTCCCCAAGGCCAAGGCCTCGCTCCCGTACTGCTCAAGCGCGCCACCACCATCGAGCTGGACTGGGACGTGCGCCAGAAAAGCCGCTTTGCAGCCACCGACTCGGCCGGACGCGAACTGGGCATCTTCCTGCCCCGTGGCACCCTGGTGCGCGGCGGCGATGTGCTGGTGGCCGAAGACGGTTCCATGGTGCGCGTGATCGCAGCGCCGCAGCCGGTGCTGGTCATCACCCACTGCCAACAACACGGCACACCGTTTGACCTGACCCGCGCCGCCTACCACCTGGGCAACCGCCACGTGCCCATCGAGCTGCAGCCCGACCACCTCAAGATCGAGCCTGACCACGTGCTGGCCGACATGCTGCGCGCCATGCACCTCATCGTGAACGAGCAAAACCTGCCGTTTGAACCCGAAGGCGGTGCCTATGCTGCGGGGCATGGCGGCGGGCACCACTATGGGGGTCACGGCCATAGCCACGACCACGAGCATGCTCACGCGCACGATCATGGCCATGACCACGGGCACACGCACACAGAGGTACCGGCTGCGGCCACGCCCCCGGCCCGAGGCCGCACGGTGTCCATCCCCGTGGTGGCCCAAGGGCACGTGCACGGCCCGAACTGCAACCACGACCACTGAGCCACTGCCCATGCGCCTGGACCGCCCCACGCCGCTGCCGGCCGCCAGCTTTTTGCAGCTGATGTGGCTGGCCTCCCCTGCACTGCCGGTGGGCGGGTTTTCGTATTCCGAGGGGCTGGAAAGCGCCATTGAAAATGTGGGCCTCGCCAGCGAAACCGCCGTGGGTGACTGGCTGCAGGACCAGCTCCACATCACCCAGGCCCGGGGCGACATGGCCCTCGTCGCCAAGGCTGTGGGTGCGTGGCGGCGCGCCGACTGGGCGCATGTGCGCGAACTCAACGACTGGGTGCTGCACACCCGAGAAACGAGCGAACTGCGCCTGCAGACCGAGCAAATGGGCCGATCGATGGCCGACTGGCTGCGCAATCAGAACCAGGGCGACGAGACCCTGATGCCCGCCGTGCGCCACCTGGCCGCATTACCCCCCACCTACCCTGTGGCATTCGCACTGGCCGCATCCACCACCCAGGCGCCCGTGCGCGATGTCCTGCTGGCCTACGCTTTTGGCTGGGCGGAGAACATGGTGCAGGCCGCCCTCAAATCCATGCAGCTGGGCCAAAGCGCCGGCCAGCGCATCCTGGCCCGGCTGGCCGATGCCATCCCAGCCGCAGCCGACCATGCCATCGGGTTGATGGACAGCGAGCGCCAGGCCTTTTCGCCCATGCTCGCCATCCTGTCAGCCCAGCACGAAACCCAATACTCCCGCCTCTTCCGATCATGACCACCAGCAACCTGCACCACGTCCCGAACCGCACCAAGAATCTGCCGCCCCTTCGCGTGGGCATCGGTGGCCCCGTCGGCTCCGGCAAGACCACGCTGCTGGAAATGCTGTGCAAGACCATGCGCGATGACTACGACCTCATCGCCATCACCAACGACATCTACACCAAGGAAGACCAGCGCCTGCTCACCGTGAGCGGCGCGCTGCCCGCCGAGCGCATCCTGGGCGTGGAAACCGGCGGCTGCCCCCACACCGCCATCCGCGAGGACTGCTCCATCAACCTCGAAGCCATCGACCGCATGCTGGGCGAGTTCCCCAACGCCGACATCGTGTTTGTGGAAAGCGGCGGCGACAACCTGGCCGCCACCTTCAGCCCCGAGCTGAGCGACCTCACCATCTACGTCATCGATGTGGCCGCTGGCGAAAAAATCCCCCGCAAGGGCGGCCCTGGCATCACCAAAAGCGACCTGTTCATCATCAACAAGACCGACTTGGCCCCCCACGTGGGCGCCAACCTGGATGTGATGCACGCCGACACCACCCGCATGCGCACCAACGCCCAGGGCCTCAAGCCGTTTGTGATGACCAACCTCAAAACCCTGGCCGGCGTGGCCGATGTGGTCAAGTTCATCGAGACCCGGGGCATGCTGAAAAAATCAGCACCCGCAGTCGGCTAGAATTCGCGCCTTCCCTCCCGGAGACTTGGGTGAGTGGTTTAAACCAGCAGTCTTGAAAACTGCCGACGGGCAACCGTCCGTGAGTTCGAATCTCACAGTCTCCGCCATGCCTTGACGCGGTTTTTCAACCGTGCAAGCAGCTCGCTTTCCTTCTCTGCCTCCATGGCCGCAATGGCCATCCACGGTTCGGGCTCCTCTCCCAATTCGATAGCAAAGTTTCCAGCAAGCACTGGGCTTAGCCGTCCCTGCTTGATTGCGTGTGACAGCGCTCCGGGAGTGATGTTGAACTCTCGCGACCACGCGGCAGCGTTCTTCACGACCAGCGCTTTCTGCAGCAAATCCATCGTCTGAGGCATGTTTAGAACCCTTCAATATTGAGGGGATTTCACCACAAAGCGCTTTGCGGTTGTTTGAAAGGCTTTCAACATCCGGCCTATTGAAACCATTTCAATACGCACGGAGCCGCCATGAATTTCAGACCTCGGGTTTGCACACCCCTTGCCACCAGAGGCGCTGCAAGCGCTGTGGCGGCTCCTGCAGCGTCTTGGCTGGGGGTGTGCACCCTGCAAGCAGACTATCGTTCGGCTCGCATTTCAAGTAGCTCTGCAGGCACCGTTGTTTGCTCAGATGCGGGGACGACGGCCAAGTCTGACTTCACCCGGTCAATGTCAGGCACACGCGGATACCGAATCACTCGGTACCCAGCGTCTGACAGCAAAGCGTCACGCGCACTGTCCTCCTTCGCGCGGCCTTTGTGGCTGCTGTCGTCCAACTCAACGACTGCTATCACTTGGAAAGCAGCATCACAGACGACGAAGTCTGCGACCTTTCTGTCGAACGTGTTGCGGACTGCGTATGCGCGTGCAGTCAACAGCGCACTAAAGCTGACCTGTGCCAGGACGACCCGCTCTGGCAGCGCCTGCACGAGTCGGTTGTACATCGCCTGCTCGCGCTCTGTCAGCAGCGACTTTCGCTTAGGCCTCTCTGCAGTGCCTGCGCTCTTCTTGTTGGCTGCCGCCACCAATGCGGCGCCGACAACTATCAACACCAGGGCGCCGAGCAACACCAGCAATGACTTCATTGTTACCCCCTCCTTTTTCGAAGGGAGTTTCGCATGAGCGGCACCAGCAAGACGCTTGACGGAATCAAGGGCCAATCCGGCGCCGGAATGCTCAACACATGGCATTCCATCGCCACCCTCGTTGAGGGCATGCAGCAGCGCGCCGCAGCCGCGCCCAGCAAGCGGAGCGCGGGCGCGGCAGCGTCGCGCGGTATCCAAACCCTCCCCGTTGGTAATCACGGGGAGAACCTGAACGAGTCACAAGCATGACCCGCGCAAAGAAAACCGACCTCGTCCTGGACGGCAATGAGGTAAAGCTGCGCCTCACCGCAGAGCGGACCAAAACGAAGCAACCCGTTCACGTCGATTGGGTCCGCTTCACCTGCAACCTGCGCAACGCGCCCACGCCCACGATTGAAGACCTGTTCCCGCTGCACGACGGTGCGCGCTGGTCCGACGATGTGCCCCACGTTGAGCGCGCTGCACGTCTTGCCGAACTGCTGAGAGACATGCCCGATGCAGACTTCGCGGCCAGCGTCCAGGCCAAGGCCCTCGCCGAGCAAGCATGCGAAGCCCTCGGCCCCGAGTTCAGCGTGTTCCCTGAAATCCGCAAGGGCCACGACTTCTATCGCTTCCGCTGGTCCATCGTGCGCAATGAGGTCGAGTGCGGTTGGGTTGGCTACCTCTCCAGCGGCGACAGCCCACGCCAGCACGCGCAGGCCCGCACCATTCACTGCAACCTCTACGGCACCGCCTGCACCTTCGCTCGTCACGGCTTCAATCAGCGCCTTGCCGCCATCGTGGAGCGCACCGAAGCCACGATCACCCGCGTAGACCTCGCCCTCGATTTCTTCGACGGCTTCACAGGTGGCATGGACCGCGTGCAGGCCGACTACAAGGCCGGGTTGATGGACCACCATGGCCGCACGCCCAGCTGCAATCAGGTTGGCGATTGGTGCAACGGTCGCGCCCGGTCCTTCTACTTCGGCAGCAAGGAAGCGGGCAAACAAACCAACGTGTACGAAAAGGGCCACCAACTCTTCGGCCCCAAGGATTTCAGCCCATGGCTGCGCGTTGAGTTGCGCTATGGAAACAAGCTGCGCGTGCTGTCGTCGGACATGCTGCGCCGTCCCGCCGACTTCTTCGCAGGGGCCAGTGACTGGCACGCCGCCATGCTGCGCGAAGCCGGTTCACAGGCCACACCTGAGCCAGTACGCACCACGCAGCGCCTCGCCGCTGAAACCATCTGCGCCGAGGTCAAGCGCAACGTGCAGTGGCTCATGGACACCGCCGCGCCAAGCATCGCGCTGTGCTTCAAGCACCTCGGCAACACGCAGTTCATCGAAGAAATCCTCTTCCACAAAAAAGCGCCTGGACGACTCCAGCGCTTCAACGAAAACGAGATCGCAGGCGCGTTTGATCGCGCCTTCCATCGTGTTCTCGCACCTGGGCGTGGCCGGTCCGGGATGCAACCAGCTTAGGCCGTAACCAAGGATCAAAAAATGAAGATGACCAGCAAAGCCGTGTTGCACGGTATCAAGCAATCCAAGGGTGAGATTGAAGGCCGTCCCTTCGACTCCACCACCTTCCACCTGTCCGTGGACATTGCCCAAACCAGCAGTGGTGAATCCATCGGCGTCGTCACTCGCCCGTTCAAGCTCGGTGACTCCACAGAGTTCCAGAAGTGGGCACACCTCAAGAACGCGTGGCCCCTTGGCGGCGTCATGTGCGAGTGCGAATTCGACATCGTGGCCGGTTCTGAGAACACCACGAAATTGACGCTGCTTGCGATCAAGCCTGCAGCCACGGCCAAGGCCGCGTAAGGCCACAAGGCACCCCATGCGCAACGTGATTCAGTCCCGCACAACAGGCGCTTTCCTCGCGCCGTCTTTCGAGGACGGCCAGCCGGAGTGGGTCATGTTGCTCTGCGAAGCCGCTGTGGTGGAAGACCTCGAAACCTGTGTGCAGCTTATCGAGGACCACACCGAGCCATTCCACCGGCCACAGGTCATCGACCTGGACGACCTCTACAAAAAGCAGGAGCCACACCTTGGAAATTGACCTCGCATTCTTCGCCCAGCGCGTGGCAATGCTCGCCCTCCTGGCGGGCTTCGTCGGCGGTCTGCTGTTTGTGCTGGTGCATGGCGCAGTAGTCGCCCTCTCTGAGCGTCTGCGCTCTCGCGCCAGCACAGCCGAACGCATCGCCCAGGCACGCATTCGGGCGCAATCAATCTTTCGGGCCATGCCTCGTGGCTGACCCCACCGTCATCGAATGCCCCAGCACCTGCACGGTGACTGTGGTGCATGAATTAAGCCTCCCTCCGCTGCAACTCGACACAGCGGATGGAGCAGCCATCGCGGGCGCCGTCCTCGCGGTCTGGGCTGTCGGCTGGGCATTTCGCATGCTCATCCGCGCCCTGCACATCGACGGCAATTCATCAACTACCAAAGAGGAAAACTGACATGCAAAAAACCTTCAATCGCTCGCTCGTCGCCGTTGTCGCTCTGGCCGGTGCTGCTGCTGCAAACGCCGCAGCCGTGGACGTGACCGCCGTCACTGCTGACATTGCTCTGCAGGCTGCACCTATCGCCGCTGTCGGCGCTGCCGTGCTCATCCTGCACGTGGGCGTCAAGGCCTTTAAGTGGGTGCGTCAAGCCCTGTCCTAAGCGGCCCTCGCATGTGTCCCTGACCGGCCGGCAGGGGCCTTGCAAAAGCTCACGCGGTGGGCTTCTTCAAGGTGCAAAACAAATGGGCCTCTTCGTCATCATCGCAATCTTGGGGGCCGCATGGCTAATCTTTATCGCCTAGCCCTGCTGTTCATCTTCTGCTTCGGCAACGTTGCACACGCTCTGTCTCCCCAGGGCTCTTGGTACTCCAACAATGCGCCGTATATGCCAGCCGCAAGTGCGCAGGCTTACGGGTCCAAAGACTCCCTGTGTGCAGCTATTGCCGCTGCCATGGCAGGCCCCAATCCATCGCGCACCTACACCCCTCGCTCCGGTGGTACCACTTGCTTGATTGACAGCTATTCAGCCAGCACTGGCGCGTATGTCACCTCGAATGAGTACAACGCCACCAATCGCGGGAACTCCTGCCCCGAAGGTTCTACCGCCACTGGTGCTACCTGCACTTGTACCGCTCCACTCGTTGAAAAGGACGGCCAGTGCAAGCCGCCAGCTTGCCCAGAGGGCACCCACGAACAGGGCGGTGCATGCGTTCCAAACGACTGCAAACCCGATGAAACCCGCGTCAATGGTGTGTGCGTCAAAGACCCGCCGTGCCCTGCCGGTGAAACCCGCATCAATGGCGTGTGCAAGAAAAACAAATGCAAGGCGGGCGCCTCCGCAGGTGACTACACGGATCTGAGCGATAGCGTCACCTATCTTTGCGAAATGTCCGATGGCATGAATTGCCAAGTGCGTATCAAGCCCACCATCTGCGTCAAGATTGACGGCATTGAGAGCTGTACTGGTGCGGGCACCTTCACAGGTGCCACCTGCTCCGGTGGCAATGGAGGCACAGGCGGCGGCAATGGCAGCGGCGATGCTGGCGGAAACAATGGTGGCAATGGTTCTGGCCCTGGCACTGGTGGCGGCGGTAATGGTTCAAATGGCACTGGCTCTGGTGGCACAGGTACAGGTGGCGGCGGCACTGGTACGGGCACAGGTGGCGGCGGCACTGGCACAGGTGGCGGCGGCACAGGTACTGGCACGGGCGGCGGTGGCACAGGTACGGGCACCGGTGATGGCGGCACAGGCACCGGCACAGGTGGCGGCGGTACAGGCACGGGCAATGGTGGCTCCGGCTCTGGCTCTGGCACCAATGGCCCCACCTATCCCCCGCCAATCGTCATCCCTCCGGCGCCCGATGGTGGATGCCCGCCCGGAACCCACAAAAGCGGGAGTTGGTGCATCAAAGACCCGGCACCGCCTGACGGTGATGGAAAGTGCCCCGAAGGCTCAGTGAAGATCAACGGCAAGTGCGTGTACACAGAGCCTCCATCGGGCGGCGGTGGTGGTACCGGTGGCGGTGGCACTGGCGGCGGTGGCAACGGGAATGGCGATGGCGAGGACGGCAGCGGCTTTGGTGGCTCCTGCATGGCTGGCTTTGCCTGTGAAGGCGATGCCATCCAGTGCGCGATAGCCAAAGAGCAGTACCGCCGTAACTGCAAGCTGTTCGACGACACCAGCGCGGAATCTGACCTCTACAACGCGAACAAGGGCAAGACCGGCAACCAGACCGGCGATCTACCCGGAAACGAAACCATCAGCCTGAGCGGTCGCATCGACACATCGGACCCGCTCGGCGGTGGTGGCTGCATCGGAGATTTGAGCATCACCGTGTGGGGCCATGGCGTTTCCTTACCCCTTTCCAACCTCTGCCAGTACCTTGCCATGCTCGGCAATATCTTGGTGGCCGTGTCGATGCTCATGGCCGCCCGCATCGTCACAAGGGGATAACACCATGCCCATTTTTGTTGCTGCCATCGGCGGCATGTTGATCAACCTCGTTGGCACCCTCGCGGGCCGCATCCTGATCGCCCTGGGAATCAGCGTAGTGACCTATACCGGCGTGTCCACATCCCTCGACTGGATGAAGGCCGGGGCACTCTCCGCGCTCGGTGGCCTGCCCGCTGAAATGATCGGCCTGATTGGCTTCATGAAAGTAGGGGTGTGCATCAGCATCATCACCAGCGCGATCGCGGCCCGGGCCATCGTCAGCGGCATTAGCGGCGACAGCTTCAAGAAATGGGTGATGAAATGATTTACCTGACCACTGGTGCCAACGGCGCGGGCAAAACGCTGCTCACCCTCAAGGATGTACGCGCCCAGCAGATCAAGGAAAACCGCCCGGTCTACTATCACGGCTTCGACATGGACGATGCCAAGGCCGCGGAATTCGGCTGGCAGAAGTTCGACCCCAAGAAGTGGCAAGACCTGCCTGATGGCTCCATCTGCATCATGGACGAGTGCCAGAATGAGTTCCCATTGCGGCGCTCTGGCTCTGATGTTCCCGACTACGTCCAGGCCATCGCCCAGCATCGGCGGCGGCGCGGTTTCGACTTCTGGATGATCTGCCCGCACCCATCGCTGATCGATGTGTTTGTCCGTCGTCTGATCGACAAGCCTTCATGGCACCGCCACCTGAAACGTGCCTTTGGCGCCGATGTGGTCAGCGTCCTGCGCTTCGCAAGTCCTGACATGAAGTGCGAAGAACCAGGGGCAGGGGCACGCGGTGAAGTCTCGATGGTCGGCTATCCGAAAGAGGTCTACAACTGGTATCGCTCGGCCAGCCTGCACACCGGGAAAAAGAAAATCCCTCGGGCCGTCTACGTCCTGGCCGCGTGCGCCATCGCTGTTCCTGCTGCCCTGTACTTTGCGATCACTGGCGTTTACAAGAACGCCACCAAGCAGGCCAAGCCAGCTACAGAAACGGTAGCCAACGTGCCAGGCACAAACGGCGCCAACTCGGGCAATCCGAACATGCGGCAAGTCGCCCAAGTGATGACCGCCGATGAATACATTGCGCACCGTGTGCCTCGGCTGCAGGACTTTGCGCACACAGCGCCAGCCTATGACGAAGTGACCAAGCCGACGGAGGCCCCATACCCTGCAGCGTGCGTCCAGATGGGCAAAACCTGCAAGTGCTACACCCAGCAGGCCACGCTACTTCAGGTGAGCGGCGCGGTGTGCCTGCAGATCGTGGCGCAAGGCTTCTTCATGGACTGGAAAACGGCCAGCAAGGGCGAATACAGCCACCGCGACAGGGGCGACTATCAGCAGGGCCGCAACATGCCACAAGCGGCCCAGCAAATGGCCCAAGCAGCCCCGGTTCGTGCCGCGCCAGCACCAGACCCTGCCCACAAACATGCACAGGTGCAGCCGGTCTCCGAGTGGGCGCAGGGCCTTGCCGCTCGCAATGCTCAGACGCGCTCCAGCTTGACGCAGTGAGTCCCCTTCTTCACTGATAGACAACGGGGACCCAGCCCATAGCCCATGTGGCGCAGGGCTGGGGCGGGGGTATGGGGCCGCAGGGCACCATGGAAGACCAGCGTGCAACTCGTGCCCTCTGCTACTGCGCGCAGATACACTCATTGCAAGGAGAGAGAGCATGAACAGGCGTCCGTTTCGACCTGACGAAGAAGACACCGGCAAATTCTTGTTTGATGTATTCAAGATCGCCCTTGGCGTGTTTATTGGCGGGCTTGCAGCCGCCTTCACCTACGAAGCAATCCTGACCTATCGAGCGGAAGAAGCACTGCGCAAAGCCTCTCAAGAGATCAAGGCCCAAGCCGCACGCACGAATGCGGAGATTGCCAAGCAGCACGAACTGAACCAGCAGGCCAAAGAGGAAGAGCGCCAGCGCATCGAAGGCCTACGCGCCGCACAAGCCCTTGAAAACCGGCTTGAGTACGAAAGACGACAGCGGAAAGAGGACGCATGGGCAAGATTCCACCAACCCTCTCCAAACTGCAAACTGGACTCAGGCACTACAGCGTGCGCCAACGAATACATGGCCGCTCGCAAACGCTTTGAGAGCCAGTACATGGACCGTTGACGGTCTACGGATACGCGCGCGTCTCCACCACCGAGCAAAACACCGCCGTCCAGCTCGCGGCATTCAAACGCGCAGGAATCAAACACGTTGTGCAAGAGAAGCGCAGCGGCGTCGCGCGACGCCCTGAGCTCCAAGCGCTCCTTTCAAAACTGCGTCCAGGTGACGTGCTGGTGGTCTACAAACTGGACCGCCTCTCCCGCAGCCTGCGGGACCTCCTGCGGCTGCTGGAATCGCTGGAGCAATCCAGCGTTGCATTCCGCAGCCTCACAGAGTCGATAGACACCAGCACCCCCGCAGGCCGCATGTTTTGCCACATGCTGGGCGCCTTCGCTGAGTTCGAAAGAGCCATGATCCGCGAGCGTTGCGCTGCTGGATTTGAAGCCGCAAAAGCTCGGGGTCAGAAGTTCGGAAGGGCACGCGCCATGCCCGAAAAAACCGAGGCCAAACTGGTGCGCATGTACCTCTCAGGCAACTACACCATGCAGGCCCTGGCGGACCACTTCGACGTGCACACATCCAGCGTGAAGCGCGCCATCTATCGTGTCACCAAACCCGACCACAGCAGCCTCAGATAGCTTTATGGAAGTGCCGTTGGTTTTTCCCCTTACACCCCGCTGTTATCGCGCATGCAATTAACCAGGGCCAGCAGTAGCAGAAAGGGCTGGAAACTGACTATTTGCGGATGGCACAGACGCTATATTCAACGCACTTCAATAATTTGGCCTGACGTTTTGGACAATGGTAGATGCTATATCAAAGCGTGCTTACTTTGATAAATATTAAAATCAGGATTCTTCTGAAGCTTGGTTTTTGCCGTTAACCAGAATATATAACTCACCGTCACGCGGCAATCATTCTTATAATTTCCCGCATTTCTACACTTTTCGGATTCAATTCATCTTGCAAGAAGTTTGGCAGTTTTTCAGAGCAAAAATTGATGACATCCCCCAAGTCCTTGCCGATATTCAGATAGGATTCGAGGTCACCATTCTTCAAAATGTAAGTTCTGTTCGAGTACTCAGCTTCAATTAGGGCATCGCAGTCTGGATGTACTACTTTAAACTGCGTCACCGCATCTTGCGTCTTCAAGCCTATCTTTAGATCGTCTCTGTAGAATAGATTGTAGGAATAGTCAAGGTCGGCGATTCGATAGACAATGAGTCCGAATTTTTCAAAGAGACCGGTCCATGGCGCAAGTTCAGATTTACCCCCAACATGCAGTATAGCTATTTCCTGATCTAGTTCTTGATGCAGCGACTGCAGCAGTGCTTTGAAAAAAAATCTGTCGGAATCACCCTCGACCAAAACAACCTTTTTCGCAAAAAATGCATAAGTCGATCTTGTATTGTCCAGAATACGAATTAAAAGTTTTTGCTGTGCAGTAAGACTAGGAAATCTAATCTCGGTGCAGCCGTCATTATTCAAAGAAAATCGGCGGACGCTGCTGATGGTTGTTGAGTTTATGAGCGCCTCAGAATGCGTCACCAAAATGTACTGACAATTCTGATGCGCATTTAACTCTCGTATTACCTGAAGATATTCATGTTGAAATTGATAGTGCAAATGAATCTCAGGCTCATCGATTATCACAACTCCGCCCTTTAAGTCACCTCTTCCATATGCCTCAAAGACCAGATGCGTAATAGCCTTCTGACCGGCGCTTAGGCTATTAATATCCGAGATAGCCTTATCTCTCCTTAAGTCCAGAAACTCGAATCTGTATTGCCAAGTTCGAAGGTCTAGAAGTTTTATCTTGCACTCCAGGCCGACAATCTTGAGACGTTTATTTATATCTTTTATAAACTGCAAATCATTGGCCATGGCCTCACACTCGGACTCATCGTACTTTTGAGACACAAGACCAAAGTGCACCTCCGCCACTCGGAGACGTACCAACCCAAAGATGGCTGGCTCGGAGCTGTCATTAGCATTCAAACTTCTGTTGTAATCAGCACTTCGAATCTGCCTGATCTGCACTGCGGGATGATTATCTCGAAGACTAACCGAAACATTGAACGAGTGGTAATTTCTGTAGCTACTGATCAACGTAAATGATTCATAGAGTCCATCAATGGGTTCAGCGTTATTTTCCAAGTTGTAAATAGATATGAGCTCCTTAAAAAAATGATAGTCAGTCAAATATTCATATCCAAAGTCCCGATCACAATTTTTAGGCTCAACAACGAAATTCTGATCATTTCTATTTAACACAATGTCCAAGCAATACACATCGCCAAAATCTAGCCTTGCAGCATCAGCCCGGGTACTGTAGCGCCCGACCAAAGGACCAAGCGCTGGTTTTTTATCTTGCAGATATCTAATGTTTGTTTTATCAATTTCATCAAGACGGATCACAATTCGGATTGTTTGAGGCAACCCCTCGGTGTTCCAATTCGGATCCAGCCTAAAACCTCTGAATGACTGGTCGTTTGTCGGCTGTAAAATCTGCCGCCGCTGATCAACATTGATACTGTTTCGTTGAGCGTAGAAATCGTAGTTAAAGTTGTACTGTTTATAAAGAACTCTACGAAACAAAAAATTAACTACTTCAAGCGCCGTCGATTTCCCCGAACCATTCTCACCAATGATGATATTTAGGCCTTCATCAAAAATTATTTGATCGGCAGTACTAATGTCTTCAACATATCTGAAGCTCAAAACATTGGATAGTTGCAAAGAGACAATTTTCATGAATTTTCAGGATGAAATTATTATGCAGGCCCATATGATGCACTTGCCGGGTGTAATGATCAAGGCAAAAGGTTCATAGCCATCGCACCACAGTCTTTGAAAACTTTTCTCATTTCGGATGGGCTAGGGACTGCACTGGGCTCGGAGGATCCCCAAGCGTGAGCCCGATTCCTTCCTGCTGACAAGCTGTAGTTTGTCCTGTGGGCGCTTGTCGCGGTGAGCTAACTTTTTATACATCGATCTGTGAACAGCGCTAACTCAAAAAACCTCGGCTACAAGCTACTTCCAAGAGCAATTAGGGTCCAGAATAGCCCGCAGGTTCTTTGAGACACGCCACGTCAGGTATCACTGCCAATATGCCCGTCTACTTCGTCCGAGAAGGCTGCGAGGGTCCGATCAAGATCGGGCGCGCAGCAGAACTCAAACGCCGGGTTGGGCAACTCCAAACCGGCAATCCAATTACGCTACAGCTACTTGGTTGGTTGGTCGCCGCAAGTGACAACACCCTTGAGCGCGATCTTCATGATAGATACGCTAGGCACCGACTTCGTGGCGAGTGGTTCAGAATCTCTCAGGATGAAGTCCTTCGTGAACTTCAGAGAAGCAATGGCTTCGTACCGAGGCGAGGTGACGCTTTTGAGATCATCGGCCACGATAAGGACGGAATTCCTGAATACGCTGGCGTCTGTTCCTGGGCGGACTTTGAGTTCTATGAGTGTTGCCCATTTTGCGGTTGCTTCTGCGGTATGCAGCAGATCTCCGAATACCCTCTTCATAGCTGCATGAACTGCGGGGAGGTCCTGGAGTTCAGCGGCCCGGGCGCCAGTGATGTCTAACCCCCTAACCAACCCGCAGACCATTCCTTACCTCGAATGTTGGTCATTGGCTGCCCTTTGAGCGTATGTCTGGCGTCACCACTCAAGTGAAACGGTGACCGACACCTTCCTGCATCCCACTTGCTGTTTTAGGCCAAATTTAGCCGGACGATTCGGGCGCTAAATAGCGAACGGCAGCTCACATGCATGCATGTTCGACTTTGGTTCGAAAACCACAGTCTCCGCCAGTTCTCGGCCCGGCGCAGCTACAACAGCGAAATGTGCGCAAAGGCCAGTGCAGCAACATGTCTGTGGCTGACCACCCCTCACCCAACCCGATTCACAAGAACGCATCTGCCCCCTAGACTGCGTTTTTACTGAACCTTGCCGCGTCCATGGGCAGGATGGAGAAATTGGGTGCGGGCCTGCGGCCTGAAGTGACTAGCCATGTCGAGGAGAGAAAGATGTTGTCGTCGGCCCTCTACGCATCGTTCTTTTTCACGGTGGCCCTGCTGGTCACCACCGCCTACTTCTTGATGGGCGGTCTGCCGCTTCTTACGCTGAAACATGACACCCCACTGGACGCGCGGTTCGTTCGGGGGTTCTTCAACGTGTACTACCGTGCTGCGTTCTGGGCGTCACTGGGGGCGTTTGTCAGTTATGCGCTTTGGGGCAGGTACCCCTTTGCCATCGGCGTTGCGGTCAATGCCTGCATCGTCTCGCTGCTGCGCAAGCACTTGTTGCAAGCCATGCAGCAGCTCGGTGCACAGATCGAGGCGAGTAGCGACGGAGCGATTCACCACTTTCGCCGCGTGCATTCGGCGGCGCTCTCCGTCAACCTGGTTCAGCTGGTGGCGATCGTTTGGGGGCTGTTGTGGTTGTCACAGCAGCTCAAGTAGACCTCTCGGTGGGGTGCCACGCCGGGCCTGTGCCCTGCGTGTGGCCTTTCTTTCACCTCGCCAGTCCCGCTCCCTGCGGCGCGATGGGGGTCAAATCTTCAGGGCGGCATACCTCTTCGCTGTGCGCCAAACGAATCCACAGACCGGTGCGTTTGATGATGACGTAGTCCACGCTCACCGTTCTGCCTTTGTAGAGAAATTGCGTGCCGGGTTTGTACAGAATCATTCTTGTGATGTAGCGCGCTGGGATGGCCGGATGATGACGACATCACCCATTCCGCAATGGTGCCAACAGATGGGCGCCGGGGCTTTGCCGCCCGATAAAAGACCTACGACGCAGTCGCTTTTTCACCCCCGTGTTGATGCCGAAGGGCGGACAAAAAAAAGCCCGCAGGTTGCGGGCTTAACACTTGCACGATGCAAGCGGGAGGGATGTCGAGGGGTATCGACGTGGCAATGTTAGGACGGTGACCCGTGAGGGCATGTAGGACAGAGCCGATTCCTCCAGAGGCGCGCGCAAGGGCTGAAATGTGTGTCCCCGGGTCCCGGACCGCTTGGCAGCCTGCTGCCGCCATAGGGTCAATGCACCGCTCACCCAGCGCTCAAGTGCCATAGATCCGTGCGCAGCCCCGTCCAGTGGCTTTGGCAAGGTACATCGCGGAATCGGCCTTGCGCAGGAGTTCTTCGGCCTCGGTTCCGTCGCCGGGCGACAGGACGATACCGACGGACGCGCCGATTTGCAGGGCGTGTGCCTCGATCTCGGTGGGCTGCCCCAGCGCCTGCACCAGGCGATCGGCCAAGCGGTAGGCGCTTTCGCGGTCGGACACCCCACGTTGCAACAACGCAAACTCATCACCGCCCAGCCTCGCCACCACGTCGTCCTCGCGCGCAGCCTGCGTCAGTTGCCGGGCCACCCATACCAGCAACTGGTCGCCCACCGCGTGGCCGTAGCGGTCGTTGATGGGTTTGAAACCGTCCAGGTCCACATACAACACGGCAAAGCCACGGCCCAGGCGGTGCACATCGGTGGCGGCGGACTGTAACGCTTGCAAAAAGGCCGTGCGGTTCACCAAGCCCGTCAGGCCGTCGTGCTCTGCGACGTGGCGGATCTGCTGCTCGGCCTGCTTGCGCTGGGTGACGTCGGTAAAGGTGCGCAGCGCTCCCCCGCCTTTGATGGGTACGGTCTGGACCTCCAGGATGCGTCCGTCGGGCCGGGGGCGGTCGTACACCTGCAGCTGATCGACTCCACCGTTGCTGTGCAGCAGCATGTCCTGAATGTCTTGGGAGGCACCCTTGAACTCACCGCGAGCGCGCAGGTAGGCCAGCACATTCATCAGCGTGGGTTTGGACGCCATCAACTCGGCGGGCAGCTCCAGCAGCTCCAGTGCACGGCGGTTGCACAGTTCGACGACACCGGCGGCACTGATCTTGGCCACGCCCTGGTCCATGTTTTCCAGCGTGGCTTCGAGCAAGATGGATTTCTCGCGCAATTGCGCCTCGCTGTCGCGGGCGCTGCGTTCCGCCTGGGCCAGCAGGCGCTGCTGGCGATTGAGTTCGGTGATGTCCACATGGGCATAGAACACCGTGCCGTCGCTGCCCTGTTTGGCGATGACGCGGCTCCAGCGGCTGCGGGGCAAGGGCACCTCAAACGGCGCCCCCGCAAAACGCATGTGCTCCTGCAAGATCGACAGGCCGTCGTAAAAAGGCGCCATATCTCCCTGGCCTTCGACGGACCAGGCGTGGCGGTACACCTCGTCGAACGCTTTACCCGCGGCAGCCGTACGGTCCGACAGGCTATACATCTGCATAAAGGGCTGGTTGACCCATTGGATGCGCTGATCTTCGGCGCAGATCATCAGCCCATCGGGAATGCGGTCAAACAGTTCGGAGCTTTCAAACAGCGGACTGCGCAGGTAGCCGGGCTCATGGATGTCGGCCTCGGCCGGCGTAGCGAGCGTGGCTTGCGCGCTCTGCAGCGGCAGCGCCTCGGCACGCCACACGCGCACCCGCCCCACGCCTTCAATGGGCAACGACGACACATGCACGCGCAGCCCCCGGTGATCGAAGCTGTAGGGGCGGGTCTGCGCCCGGTGGCGCTCGACTCCGGCGGTGATGTAGCGCTCGATGTTGGGCAGCTCCTGGGCATCGAGCCGCTGGTTATAGAAGCGGCGCAGGTTGGCTTCGTAGGGCTCGCCCTCGTACACATGCCCCTCGTGCTCTGGGAAGAACTTGAAGAAGGTCCTGTTCCAGGCCACCGTGCGGTCGCTGTCGTCAAACGCGCACAGCGCCACGTCCAAACCATCCAGGGTGTCACCCAGGGCACGGATGAGGCGGAGGCGAGAAGCGTCAGGCATGGTCAGGAGGTTGGATACGGCACTGTCAGCACAAGCCCGTGCAACACACTGGCCCAGGTGGCAAGGGGTCTGCCAACGCCGACGCACAGCGCCGGTCGCTTCATTGTGCGGAACCGTACTTACAGCAAACCGTCTGAGGGCCACGGACAAGTTGAAGGCAGCGGTTTATGTTGTGCTAGCACCACAAAATCTTGATACAAGTCAAGAACCAGCCGAGACCAGCGCGGATGCCAGGCCCCGTCGTCGTTACGGCTGGAAACTGATCCATAGCGTGACCGGAACCCTGTCGCGCCTGCGTTCCGCTATGGTGGGTGTTTTGTACCCCGGAGCTAGCCGCATGATGAAAAAAACCACCCCTTTTGCCGTCGCCTGTTGCCTGGCCCTGGGAGCAGCTGTGACTGGATGTGCGGGTTACGGACAAACACCCGCACCACCCGCCAGCACGGCACCGACAGGCACGGCGCCCGGAGGCATGTGCAATGCCCAGCCCGCGCAGTTTGCAGTGGGACAAAACAGCACAGCATCGATCGTGGAGTCTGCACGGCAGCGCTCGGGCGCGCAGACGGCGCGCATCCTGCGCCCAGGGCAAATCATCACCAAGGAATACGACACCCAGCGGCTGAACCTGGAGGTAGACGGCAATGGCCGCATCCTTGCGGCAAAGTGTGGCTGAGCTTGCCCCCGGCTGTTGAATGGCCTGAGGGCCTGCCAACAATCTCCCGGGAGATCACAAACCGGCTTTGACGTAGCCTCCGTCAGTCCGCCAGGAACAGCTCCTGCAGATCGCTCAGAAAGTCAAAGCCCCGCTCGGTAGGCCGTACACGCGCCATGTCGCGCTCGATCAGGCCCTTGCGCTCGGCGGTCTCCAGGCCCTTGGCGATGGCGGTCAACGGCAGGCCTGTGCGGGCCATGAAGTCCTGCAGCGCAAAGCCTTCGCGCAGGCGCAGGGCGTTGAGCATGTACTCAAACGGCAGATCGGCGCGGCGCACCTCGTCGTCCTGCGCCACGGCATGGCCTGCCAGGGCGTTGTCCATGTAGCGCGCGGGGTCCCGAAAGCGCACCTGCCGCACCACGCGGTGCGCAAAGCTCAGCTTGCTGTGCGCGCCCGCGCCGATGCCCAGGTAGTCGCCAAACTGCCAGTAGTTGGTGTTGTGAAAACACTGGTGGCCCGGCTGCGCATACGCAGAAATCTCGTACCGCGCCATGCCCGCCTGCCCCGTCATCTCGGTGATGCGGTCAAGCATCGCGTAAGCCTGGTCGTCCTCGGGGATGGCCGGGGGGAACTTGGCGAAGTAGGTATTGGGCTCAATGGTGAGGTGGTAGATGGAGATGTGCGGCGGCTTGAAGGCCAGCGCCGTTCGCAGGTCCTGCTCCAGCTCTGGCAGCGTCTGGCCCGGCAAGGCGTACATGATGTCGAGGTTGAAGGTGTCGAAGGACGCAGCAGCCTCCTCCACCGCCGCCATCGCCTGGGAACGGTCGTGCACGCGGCCCAGGGCCTTCAGGTGCTGGTCGTTAAAGCTCTGCACCCCCACCGACAGGCGCGTGACGCCCGCCGCGCGGAAGGCGCGAAAACGGTCTTTCTCGAACGTACCGGGGTTGGCCTCCATCGTGATCTCGCAATCTGGCTCCAGCCGCAGGCGGGCGCGGATGTCGCCGATCAGCCGGTCGATGGCTGCCGGCGAAAACAGGCTGGGCGTGCCGCCGCCGATGAAGATGCTGTGCACGGACCGCCCCCAGACCAGGGGCAGCGCGGCCTCCAGGTCGGCCATCAGGGCATCGATGTAGCGCTGCTCGGGCACCTCGCCACCAGTGGCATCCGCGCGAAATTCGTGCGAGTTGAAGTCGCAGTACGGACATTTCTTGAGGCACCAGGGCAGGTGTACGTACAGCGACAGGGGCGGCAGGCTGGGCAGCTGCAACAGGCCCGGACGCATGTAGTGCTGGATGTCGCGCACCACGGCAGGTTCGGCCTCGGCCTGTGGCGTGATCGGAATATGAACCACGGTCAGCGCCCTTCTACAACCAGCGTTCGCGCATCAGCGCCAGCATCTGTGCGGCCGATCGGCCCCGGTGGCTGTGGGCGTTTTTCACCTCCACAGGCAGCTCGGCAAAGGTCTTGCCGAACTCAGGGATGAACATCACGGGGTCGAAGCCAAAGCCGTTGCTGCCCCGGGGTTCGGTGGTGATCTCGCCCACCACGCGGCCTACGGCGATCAGCGGCTCCGGGTCTTGCGGGCTGCGCACGGCGACCAGGGTGCTGACCATGGCGGCGCGGCGATTGGTCACGCCTTGCAGTTGCTCCAGCAGGGCGCGCACGTTGTTGTCGTCGCTTTTCTCGTAGCCGAACTGGGTGCAGTAATACGCGGTGTCCACGCCCGGCAGGCCGCCAAAAGCGTCCACACACATGCCGGCATCGTCGGCCAGCGCAGGCAAGCCCGTGTGTTCGGATGCAAACCGTGCCTTGGCCAGGGCGTTTTCGACAAAGGTGCGGAAGGGCTCCTCGGCCTCACCCACACCCAGGTCGGCTTGGCGCACCAGTTCCACGCCCAGGGGCGCAAACATGGCCTGCAACTCGGCCAGTTTGCCGCGGTTGTTGGATGCCAGAACAATTTTCATGGTCAAAATGGCCGCAAGCGCCAGTGAAATATGCGCAAGCAGCTATCAATTAAGGAGTATTTTGCAGGGCTTGCTGCTGCAGCTGCACCAGCTGGGCGATGCCCTGTTCGGCCAGCCCCAGCAGTTGGTCCATCTCGGCGCGGGTAAAGGCCACGCCTTCGGCTGTGCCCTGCACCTCCACATAGTGGCCTGCGCCCGTCATTACGACGTTCATGTCGGTGTCGCAATCCACGTCCTCCACATATTCCAGGTCCAGCAGCGGCGTGCCCTGCACGATGCCCACCGAAATGGCTGCTACGGGCTGCAGCAGCGGCGACTGGGCGATCTTGCCGCTGGCCAGCAGCTGGTTGACCGCATCCTGGGCCGCGACCCAGGCGCCCGTGATAGCGGCGGTGCGTGTGCCACCATCGGCCTGGATCACGTCGCAGTCGATCTGTATGGTGCGCTCACCCAATAGCTTGAGGTCAAACACGGCGCGCAAGCTGCGGCCGATGAGGCGCTGGATCTCCTGCGTGCGGCCGGTCTGCTTGCCCCGTGCAGCCTCGCGATCGCTGCGGGTGTGGGTGGCGCGCGGCAGCATGCCGTACTCCGCCGTGACCCAGCCCTCGCCGCTACCGCGCTTGTGCGGGGGCACACGCTCTTCCACCGAGGCGGTGCAGAGCACCTTGGTGTTGCCAAACTCAATCAGCACCGAGCCCTCGGCATGCATGGTGTAGTGGCGCGTGATGCGCACAGGGCGCAGTTGGTTGGCGGCGCGGTTGCCGGTGCGGATGAAGGTGGTCATGTGATTCTCTGTATGGAGCGGGTCGCCCACCTGCTTCACGAGGTGGGCGATGAAAGGCGAAAAAACCTGGTTCCATGCATTCGCATGGAGGGAGCCTGGATGCAACCCACAGCGCCGATGGCAGTTCAGGCCTTGCGGGCAGCAGAGCGACGGATGGCTTCGTTGATTTCGGCGATCGACCGCTCGATGGCCGCATCGTCCAGGTCATCCACCAGCCCATCGAGCGGGCCCGCCTGGATGGTGGACGCAAACACGTCGTCGCTGATGCTGTCCGTGGACACCCCCTGGGTGGACTCGAACGCATCTGGCGTCTCCCACTCCAGAGCCACCACGGTCACGTTGTCACTGCTGTCCCCGGCTTTGCGAAGGGCATCTTCCACCAGCTCGGGCACAGCATGCGACACGGTGTTGCGGCCCAGTTGCTTGGCGATGTCTTCGTCGCTGAGCGTGCCCCACAGGCCGTCTGAGCACAACAGAATGCGGTCGCCCTGCTCCAGGTACACAGGGCCGGTGATGTCGTAAATGGGCTTGGTGGGCGACCCCAGGCAGGTGAACAGCACGTTGCGGTTGATCTTGTCCAGACCAGGGGGCGGCGTGTTGCGCAACTCCATGTACGAGTGGTCCCGCGTACGGGTCAGCAGATCGCCATCGCGCACCATGTACAGGCGCGAGTCTCCGCAATGGATCCAGGTGGCGGTACCGGCCTGCAACACCGCCGCGACCAAGGTGGTGCGCGGTGTGTCGAGCATGCCTTTCTCTGTGGCGTAGCGCAGAATCTGGTGGTGTGCCGCGAGCAACGCGCCGGACAGGAACTCCTGCACATCCTTGAGCTGGGGTTTGGCCTGGCGCTGGAACAGCGCCGAGATGGTCTGCAGCGCGATCTGTGCGGCCACTTCACCTTCAGGGTGGCCACCCATGCCGTCGGCCAATACAAACAGGCCCGATTCGCGCGTGTAGCAGTAGCCCATGCGGTCTTCGTTCTTCTCGCGGCCGCCACGGCGGCTGATCTGGAATACCGAGAACTTCATAAGGACTCACGCAAACAAGGATGCACCCGGGCGCCATCCGTGGACATGTACCTCACCCGAACCCGCATTGCGTGCGTCTGGTTCATTTGGGCTTGGCTCCGATACCGGTGGCTTCACCCACCTTCTGCACATTTTTCTTGGTGTCAGACACCAGAGTGTCCAATTGCAGCCGCATCTTCTCGGCCACCGTTAGCTTGGTGTAGCGGCGCTCACCCTCGCGGCTGAGCTCTTTTTGCAAGGCAAACACCGACTGGGGGCGGGACAGCGGGTCAAGCGCCATGCACCACTCCACCACCTCGATCAGGTTGTCGGAATACACGCCACGCAACTTGGTCAGGGCGAGCGACAGGCGGTCCTTGTCCACGCGCTGCGGCGCCTCGTTGGGCGGAAAGCCCTGCATGCAGGCGTAAATGCAGGCGCCGATGGCGTAGATGTCGGTCCACGGCCCCATCTGCGAATCGCGCCGGTACATCTCGGGCGCAGCAAAGCCGGGGGTGTACATGGGGCGGATGAAATTGCCTTCCTTGCTCAGCACCTCGCGCGCCGCGCCGAAGTCGATCATCACGGCCTTGTTGTCGTCGGTGATGAAGATGTTGGCGGGCTTGATGTCCAGGTGCAGCATCTTGTGCTGGTGCACGATGCGCAGGCCGCGCAGCACTTCGTCGAACAACGAGCGGATGGTGGACTCGCGGAACACCTTCTGTGTCTTGAGGTCGCGGGCGGTGATGATGAAGTCCTGCAGGGTCGCGCCCTCCAGGTAGTTCATCACCATGTAAACGGTTTCGTTCTCGCGGAAGAAATTGAGCACGCTCACCACGGAGGCGTGCGAGATCTGGGCCAGCGAGCGGCCCTCTTCAAAAAAGCTCTTGAGCCCCAGGCGGTACAGCGAGAGCTTTTCGGGCGGCACCTTCGGAAGCAACTCACCAGGAGCGCGGGTCGCCAGGGACGAAGGAAGGTACTCCTTGATGGCCACCTGCTGGCCTTCGGCGTCGAGGGCCAGATAGACCACACCAAAACCACCGGAGGACAACCGGCGCACCACACGGTAACCGCCAATTGCGGTATCGGGCGGCAAGGGGGCCGGTTTGATTTTTGACATATTTTGCGAAGATGATTCGGGGGTAAGGCGGAACCCGGATAATCGCCGGATCGCAAGCAACCATCAAAAAGTCCAATGCCAGTTTACAGCATGACCGGATACGCCAGCGCACAGCATGGCGCATCTGCCACTGGCGCTGAAACCGACGCCCGCGCCCCCCAGACGCGCCGGCTGGGACTGGAAATCCGATCCGTCAACAGCCGCTTTCTGGACCTGTCGTTTCGCCTGCCTGACGAGCTGCGCGCCATGGAGCCCACGCTGCGCAGCCTGCTCACAGCGCGCCTGAAACGCGGCAAGGTCGAAGTGCGAGCCGCCCTCGACACCGACGACAGCAACAGCCTGCAAGACCCGCCGGCACGACTGCTGCAGCGGCTCAACTCTTTGCAGGACTCCGTCAGGGCCTGGCTGCCCAGCGCAGCCCCCCTCACCGTGGCCGACGCCCTGCGCCTGTGTGCCAATGCACATTCTGGCACCGAGGACTGGAGCGAAGCCGTTCCGGCCCTCGCCGAAGAAGCCCTGACCGCCTTGCTGGCCGCCCGCGAACGTGAGGGCAAGCGCCTCGCAACCATGCTGCTGGATCGCGTCAAGCAGCTGCGGGCCTTGGCCGAACAGGCCGTCCCCATGGTTCCGCTGCTGGTGGAGCAGCAACGCCTGCGCTTCATGGAGCGCTGGAAAGAGGCGATGGCCCTCACCGACGGCTCTACCCTCCCCGAGGCTGCCCGTGACCGCGCATTGACCGAGGCCACGGCGTTTGCCATCCGCATCGACGTGGCAGAAGAGATCACGCGGCTGGATTCGCACCTGGATGAAATCGAGCGCCTGCTGAAAAAAGGCGGCGAAGTGGGCAAACGCCTGGACTTCCTGATCCAGGAACTCCACCGCGAAGCCAACACGCTGGGCTCCAAATCTGCCGCGCTCGACCTCACCCGCATCAGCGTGGACATGAAGGTGCTGATCGAGCAGATGCGCGAGCAAGTGCAAAATATCGAATAACACTCATTTTTTGATAGCGCCTGGCGCACATCAACCATGGACTATCCAGGAAATCTCATCGTCGTGGCAGCACCCAGTGGTGCCGGCAAGTCCAGCTTGGTCAAGGCCTTGCTGGAGCTGGACTCGCATGTCCACCCCTCCATCTCGCACACCACCCGTGCGCCCCGCGGCCAGGAAAAGCATGGCCGCGAATACTTCTTCGCGTCGGAGTCCGAGTTCGATGCCATGGTGCAAGGCAACGCGTTTGTCGAATGGGCCCATGTGCACGGCAATCGCTATGGCACCTCCAAGAAAGCCATCGAAGAGCGCATTGCCCAGGGCTCAGATGTGATTCTGGAAATCGATTTCCAGGGCGCACTGCAGATCAAGCAGGCATTTGCCAATGCGGTGCTGGTTTTCATCCTCCCGCCCAGCTGGGAAGAACTGCGATCGCGGCTGGAGCGGCGGGGCGAAGACTCTGCGGATGTCATCGAGGTACGCCTCAAAAATGCCGCCATCGAGATGGCCCAGGTCAGCAAATTCGACTTCGTTATAATCAATGAGTTGTTTGAGCGCGCGCTTTTCGACCTGAAAGCCGTAGTTCACGCCCAGCGACTCAAGTACGCCGCTCAGCGCCGCGCCCGTGCTGACACCTTCCAGTCGCTCAATATCACCTGAATCCCCGGAGTAAACGATGGCACGCATCACCGTAGAAGACTGTCTGGAAAAGATCCCCAACCGCTTCCAGCTCGTACTGGCCGCCACGTACCGCGCCCGCATGCTCAGCCAAGGCCACGCTCCACGCATCGAAAGCCGCAATAAGCCCGCCGTGACTGCCCTGCGTGAAATCGCCGAAGGCAAAGTGGGTCTGGAGATGCTCAAGAAGGTTCCCGGTTGAACGTTCTGCTGGGCAATGCCCACCCAAAAGCACCGCGCCAGCGGTGCTTTTTTTTGCCCGAAAGCCCTCTGGCGCAGTCCCGCGCTACATTTAAGGCATGAACGCGGTGCTCAATTCACCTTCTGCAACGCAGCCCCGCCCGGGTGACCCATCTCCGGCAGGCAATCTATCGGCAGCCGCTGCGGCCGCCAATGCGGCTGCGGCCAGCTTCGCAGCACTGACCGATAGCCTAGACTACCTGGACGCCGTCAGCATCGAGCAGGTGCGCCAGGCGTACCGTTTTGCCGACGAAGCCCACCTGGGGCAGCTGCGCAACAGCGGTGAGCCCTATATCACCCATCCTATTGCAGTGGCTGCGCAGTGCGCGGCTTGGAAGCTCGATGCCCAGGCGCTGATGGCCGCGCTGCTGCACGACGCCATGGAAGACTGCGGCGTGACCAAGGCCGACCTGATCGACCGGTTTGGCGCCCCGGTGGCCGAACTGGTGGATGGCCTTACCAAACTGGACAAACTGCAGTTCAACACTCGCGAAGAAAATCAGGCCGAGTCGTTTCGCAAAATGCTGCTGGCCATGGCGCGTGATGTGCGCGTCATCCTCATCAAGCTGGCCGACCGTACGCACAACATGCGCACGCTGTCGGACATGCCGCGCAGCAAATGGGGTCGCATCTCGTCCGAGACGCTGGAAATTTACGCCCCCATTGCCCACCGCCTGGGCCTGAATCAGACCTATCGTGAACTGCAGGACCTGGCCTTCCGACACCTGCACCCCTGGCGCTATGCGACCTTGGCCAAGGCCGTCAACAAATCCCGCAACCGCCGGCGCGATCTGGTTCAGAAAGTGCAGGCCGAAGTGGATGCTGCCTTTTCCAAGATCGGCATGAAGGTGCGCCTGGCTGGTCGCGAGAAAACGCTCTATGCCATCTATCAAAAGATGGACCTCAAGCACCTGAGCTTTGCCCAGGTGACGGACATCTACGGCTTTCGAGTCATCGTGCCGACTGTGACCGATTGCTACACCGCCTTGGGTATACTGCACCAGATGTACAAGCCGGTACCTGGCAAGTTCAAGGACCATATTGCTATTGCCAAGCTCAACGGCTATCAGTCTCTGCACACCACCCTGGTAGGACCCTCGGGCGTGAACATCGAGTTCCAGATGCGCACCGATGAGATGCACGTGATTGCCGAAGCCGGCGTGGCAGCACACTGGCTGTACAAGGCTCAGGACGGGGAAGGCACGGCAGCCGAGCGCCTTGGAACCAAGTGGCTGCAGTCCTTGCTGGACATACAGAACGAAACGCGGGATGCGGCGGAGTTCTGGGATCACGTTAAGGTGGACTTGTTTCCCGATGCGGTCTACGTCTTCACACCCAAAAGCCAGATCATGGCGTTGCCGCGCGGCGCCACGGTGGTGGACTTTGCCTATGCCATTCACAGCAATGTGGGTGACCGGACGACCGCCGCCAAGATCAATAACGAGCAGGTTCCGCTGCGCACCGAACTCAAGAACGGGGATGTGGTGGAGATCATCACCGACCCCGTTTCCACACCCAACCCAGCGTGGCTTGGTTTTGTGCGCACGGGTCGAGCACGGTCCAAAATTCGCCATTACCTCAAAACCTTGGCCCAAACCGAGTCCGAAGGGCTGGGTGAAAAACTGCTGACCCAAGCCATCCGAGCGGAAGGCCTCGAACAACTGCCCCCCGTCAGCGCTGAGACCCAACCGCTGTGGGACAAGCTGCTGCGCTTCACCGGCAATCGCACGCGCAGCGAGCTGATGACCGATCTGGGCCTGGGCAAACGCATTGCCAGCATCGTCGCCAAACGATTGATGGTGCTGATGTCGGAGCATGGCCACCGTCCGGATGCTCTGCTTATGACTCGTGAGCGCTACACATCTCACGAAACCCTGTCGCAAGGGGCCGTCACGCTGGATGGCAGCGAGAATGCCTCTGTGCAATATGCCACCTGCTGCCGTCCCGTGCCGGGCGACAGCATCGTCGGTTATCTGGGCCGCGGTGAGGGACTGGTCGTGCACAACGCACATTGCAGTGTCGCCAAACGGCTGCAGCATAAAGACAGCGAACGCTTCATTGCCGTGGACTGGTCGGACGAGCCCACCCGCATGTTCGAAACGGGCGTGGTCGTTACCGTGAACAACGGCAAGGGGGTACTGGCACGCGTGGCAGCGGAGCTTGCCAATTCAGAGGCCGACATCACCCACGTGGACATGGACGATGAGGCGGCCTTGGACACCACGGATCTGCGATTCATCGTGGCGGTTCGCGATCAGGCCCATCTCGAGCTGGCACTGCGCAACCTGCGCCGCACACAGGCTGTGCTGCGTGCAGCAAGGATCACTCCACAACCCTGAAACCTCGGCAAAGTACCAAGCCCTGAGGTCGATACAACAGACGCGCAGGTTGGCGTCTGTTTGTGAACGGGTTACGTAGCGGCACTACGAGGCGGGTACTGCACCTCCACCACCTCCAAATGGCGCACTCCGCCCGGCGTGGGTAACTGCACCTCGTCCCCAACGCGCGCCTTCAGCAGCGCCCGGGCCACAGGTGAAATCCAGCTGACCTGACCCATACGGCTGTCAGCCTCGTCGATGCCCATGATGGTGATCGTGCGCTCACCATCCCCGTCGTCAGAGTAGGTGACGGTAGCCCCAAAGAAGACCTGCTCACTGCCTGCATGCAAACTGGGATCCACCACTTCGGCAATCTCCAGCCGCTTGGTCAAAAAACGGATGCGCCGATCAATTTCGCGCAGGCGCTTCTTGCCGTAAAGGTAGTCGCCGTTTTCAGACCGGTCTCCGTTGCTGGCAGCCCAGTGCACCACATCCACGATCTTGGGCCGCTCGTTGTCGATGAGATCCAACAGCTCCGCCCTTAGACGCGCATACCCAGACGGAGTGATGTAATTTTTGCCGCCCGGTGGCAAAGGAGGTAGTGCCAATCCTTCGTCATCGTCAGCACTGTCGGTTTCCTTGGTAAAAGCCTTGCTCATTGCCAGAACTCTCCAATCAGCGCAAAGCGCCTGGACAAATGAAAAAGCCTGCAATCTCACGATTGCAGGCTTTAAACATTGGTGCGGCTGGCAGGAATCGAACCCACGACCCCTTGGTTCGTAGTTTCCAAGCCGCCTGCAAGTCGTTGATTTTACACAGTTGAAAGCCGTCCGTTCCGACTCAATTCGTACTGTCATGTACAGCCCTGACCAACAGAATCCCCCAAATTTCCCCGACCGAAGCCTCATCAAAGAACTGGGGTTGCAGAGGTGACGGTATGCTCGCTATCACCTGCCAAAGGCGGCATACGGCCAGAAGCAGTCGGTGGCGGCTAGCGAAAGCGGACGCTCAACGTCGAAATTCAGTCGACGCCGAAGGCGGTCGGCTGCAACGAACAGTTAGGCATGCACCATGTTCTACCGACGTATTGACGCGGAGTTTTCGCGCAATCGATATTCGACTGTGATCGCATCGAGTTCACGTAGAAACGCTTGGCCTACGTCATCATTGTGGTTCATCAGCACAAACTCTCTTATCGGGGGATAGCCCGCGATCTTCGCCTTTTCCGCGCGAGCCCCATATTGGTACAGCACGCCGAGTAGCTGCTTGCGCTTGAGTTCGATGTTTTCATAGTCCCGTCGGGTAGCTAGGCGGTACAGCGCGCTCCCATTGGGGTTTGCTCCTCTGCGAAGCAGCGCTTCCACAATAGCCAGTTTTGTCGACGAAGAATCCATGGCAACGGATAGCGGCGTGACGTACGAGTCGCGACCGTCACCATTTATCTTGTCGCCCGCTTTGAGAAGCAGAGCGACGGCTTCATCAGCATCGTCAGGTTTACCGTCATAGAAGATCAACTCCTCCAACGGTGAAAATTGCTCACTTTGCGAAGTGCGGTGGCGTGAAATCTTGGCCCCATGCTTCAGGAGGAGTTTCAGGACTTCGTTTCCCTGTCCGGGGTGCCGCGCAGCGGCAGCTAGCGGCGTGAACCGGCCCAAAGCGAAATTTGCGCTAGCGCCGTGATCCAGCAACATTCGCACGAGCGTTGTATTGTGGGCTCGGATAGCGAGTATGAGCGGCGTTCGTTCGTCAAACTCCACATTGACCCGAGCGCCCGCCTGAAGCGCCAATTTGATGCCCGCCATCTGTCCGGCATCGATAGCATGCATCAGACTCGTTTCCCAGCCACGCTCGCCTTTGGAAGGCCTATTTACATCCGCGCCCAGTTTCACAAGCAACTCGAACATGGCTTGATTGGTATGCTGCTCTTGGCAGCGGCTTGAAATTGGCTTGATCGAGACCGCTAGAGCTTCCGCCCCCAAGCTAGGAGGGAGAGTGCCCAATTGCCTGACTTGCTCCTCTACCAGTGAAACGTCTCCCTCCGCCACAGTGTCCAGAAAAGCTGATCCGTAAGTGAACCTGCATGGCGGTGACGAGGCGTGCAGCTTCAGGGTCATCAGAAGCGCAGCAAGAAAAATAGTTAGGCGAGAGAAAGTCATGCCAATCGAAGGGAATGAATTGCGTGGCAAGAGAGGGGATGCTCACGGCTAATGTGGCGTGGACGGCAATCTATCCGCGGCTGTCTAACGTGATGTATCCTGCAAAACCTGCGGGATATTCTGGACACTGATTCCTCCTGAAAATAGCTTGCAGATTGGGCTTGCGGTCAGTGCGCTGTTCAAAAGCACAGGTATGAAATTTCCGACGAACCCGGCAGGCATCAACTTAGCAAACTATAGCTTGCCAGTAGGCAGGCACCGGGCAACTTAGACAGCGCGGTTTGGCCGGCAGCTTTGGAGTAGTTTCGTCCACCGGCTGCTTTGGGCCCTGAGCCGACGGTCAATTTTTCCGAAACCGGTCACTGCAGCTACAACACTTGGCCCTTTGCAAACAATTCGGCGAGCTCTTTTCTTTTCTCGTCGGACCTTACTGTTTCGAGCGCAAGCATAGCTTCTGCGCGAGCCTCTTTCTCGCGCTTAAGTGCTTGAAGTGCAAATGCCTTGGAATAGTGCAGCAACCATTCCATCTCAATTCCGTTCAGCATGGAGGGCTGAAGCGTATCCAGCGCCAATTGGGGCTCCTGGTGGCTCAGCAAATGCTCCGCTAAGAAGTAACGCGCTACGACTACCCGATTGCTTCCCTCGCTTGCACCTTGGTTTAGACAGGCCTTCAAAGCTAGTTCAAACTGTTCCCGCGCTTCCATGAATCGACCGAGCCCCGATAACAGGCTCGCGAATTCACCGTGGTAGTCAGGCAGTCCGTTGTGACAAGGGTCCGCGAATGTGAGCGCCTCCTCATAAAGCGGAACCGCATCTTCGGCTCGACCGGACTGCCAAAAATCGAAGGCTTGGCTTGCGAGAAATGATGCGCGTGGTTGGTCAATCATTGGATGATCCAGTGCCTGCTCTTGGCCGACAGTTGCCTCACCAGCTCGGGCAACTCGAACGGTACTTGCGCAACGGGAAGGTAGGGCAAGACCGCTTGGCTTTTCTACCCAAAAGTCCCCCACAAAGTCCCCCACAACTGGCTTGTGGAAAAACAGCTTATCAGCTCCAGGCAAAGGAAAAAGCCCTGCAAATCATAGACTTGCAGGGCTTACCTGTTGGTGCGGCTGGCAGGAATCGAACCCACGACCCCTTGGTTCGTAGCCAAGTACTCTATCCAGCTGAGCTACAGCCGCTAAGCTTCGAATTATAGCATGATTTCTTGGCGACCCTTGAAATTTGCTTTCTTTCTGATTGCTTTCCTGGATCAGGTCATGCAAACAGACACTCAATTCAACGCAAGCCGAGATTGTAATGCACGATGAAGGCTCCAAAAACAAACTGAGCGATTTGGATCACAAAACACATCGTTTGTTGATGGATTCACCCTGCGAGCGAGGGTGGTAGGGCGTGTTGGACTTGAACCAACGACCAAAGGATTATGAGTCCTCTGCTCTAACCAACTGAGCTAACGCCCCCAGCCATGCTCCAGCGCTATACAACGGGACAAGCGCCGTATTGTAGGGGCTTACTTGCGGTGGCTGAGCGCGTTGGACACCAGCTTGGAGGTGATGTCCACAATCTGGATCATGCGGTCGTATGGCATGCGCGTAGGACCAATCACGCCCAAAGTCCCCACCACCTTGCCATCAACCTCATAGGGGGAGCTGACGATCGAAAGCTCTTCAAAGGGCACAACCTGGCTCTCGCCACCGATGTAGATGCGCACCCCCTCCGCTTGGCTGGAGATGTCCAGAAGGCGAAGGATTTGTGTCTTCTGCTCAAACAAGTCAAATGCCCTACGCAGGTTGCCCATGTCGCTGGAGAAATCACTGACGGACAGCAGGTTGCGCTCTCCAGAAATCACCACCTCGTCCTGCGCCTCGGACAGTGCCTCTGAGCCTACGTTGACTGCCGCCTGCATAAGCGATGCAATCTCTCCGCGCAATACATCGACCTCGGACTTCAAACGTTCTCGCACCTGCTCCATTGCGAGTCCGGCGTAGTGGGCATTCAGGAAGTTGGAGGCCTCTACCAGTTGCGACTGGGAGTGATCCACCTCGGTGAAGATCACGCGATTCTGTACGTCACCTTCCGGCGACACGATGATCACGAGGAAGCGCTTTTCGGAGAGTCGAAGAAACTCTATGTGGCGAAATACCGAGGTACGCCGAGGTGCCATCACCACTCCAACGAACTGGGAGAGGTTGGACAACAGCTGTGCGGCGTTGGCGATGACTTTTTGCGGCTGTTCAGGTGCCAGCTGGGGCGGCATGACAGACTCCCGCTGCACCGTGAGCATCGTGTCCACAAACAATCGGTATCCACGCGCTGTGGGAATACGGCCAGCGGAGGTATGGGGACTCGCAATCAGCCCCAGCTCTTCCAGGTCCGCCATCACGTTTCGTATCGTGGCAGGCGACAAATCCAACCCGGACGCGCGCGAAAGGGTACGCGACCCTACGGGCTGCCCATCAGCGATGTAACGCTCGACCAGGGCTTTGAGCAACAACTTGGCACGGTCATCGAGCATGGAATGATTTTAATGATGTAATTTCGCGATGACGTCCAATTTCCGCCATGTCGCACTTATAGGCAAGTACCAGACTTCAGCTGCAGGCGCCCCCGGTGATGGCTCTCGCCGGGCTTTGGAGGATATTGCGCATTTCTTGGAGCGCCAGGGATGTGAGGTGGTGCTGGAAGCGGAGACCGCCAGCAATACCGGATTGACACACTACCCTTCCTTGAATGTAGACCAGATCGGTGCACGGTGCGATTTGGGGCTGGTGGTGGGGGGGGATGGAACGATGCTCGGCATTGGCCGACGCTTGGCGCGTTTCGGAACGCCGCTGATCGGCATCAACCAGGGCCGGCTCGGCTTCATCACCGACATTCCCTTCGACACCTATCAGACCACATTGCCACCGATGCTGCGAGGTGCCTACGAAGAAGACCAGCGGCCTTTGATGCACGCAACAGTCGTTCGCGATGAACGTGTGGTGTTCGAAGCCTTGGCCATGAACGATGTGGTGGTCAACCGTGGCGCGACATCGGGCATGGTGGAATTGCGTGTCGAAGTTGGTGGGCAGTTTGTGGCCAATCAAAGGGCCGACGGCCTCATCATTGCTTCCCCCACCGGATCGACCGCATATTCGTTGTCTGCGGGCGGGCCCATGCTTCACCCATCCATCCCGGGCTGGGTGCTGGTTCCTATAGCGCCACATACGCTGTCCAACCGCCCCATCGTGCTCTCCGATGCGACTGAGGTGGCTGTCGAAGTAGTGAGCGGGCGCGATGTCAGCGCGAACTTTGACATGCAGTCCCTTGCGTCCTTGCTGCATGGCGACCGCATCCTCGTCAAACGCTCTGAGCATCGCGTGCGATTTCTACACCCTCAAGGCTGGAACTACTTCGCGACTTTGCGCAAGAAGCTGCGCTGGAACGAAGGGGGCTCATGACCATGGCACTGCGGCGGATAACACTGCGGGATTTTGTGATCGTTCAAACGCTGGAACTTGACTTGCGCAGCGGCTTTACCGTGTTGACTGGTGAAACCGGGGCGGGCAAGTCCATCTTGATTGACGCATTGCAACTGGCACTGGGAGCACGCGCGGATGCCGGGGTAGTACGGGAAGGATGCAGCAAGACCGACATTTGCGCGGAATTCGAATGCCCTGCCCATGCCCGCCCATGGCTGGAAGAAGCCGGGTTTGAAACCGATGACTGGCTGCTACTGCGCCGTACCGTCGACACACAGGGCAAGAGCCGCGGTTGGATCAATGGGACACCAGCGACAGCTTCACAGTTACGTGCCTTGAGCGAGATGCTTCTCGACATCCACGGTCAGCACGCATGGCAAAGCCTGACCCGCCCAGAGTCGGTGCGCGGCTTGCTGGACGCTTTTGCCGGTGTGAATACCCGCGATACAGCATCGCGTTGGACGCAATGGCGCGCTGACCTCAAGGCATTGCAGCAGGCACGCGCAGCACAGGCAACGCTTCAGCAAGAGCGCGAGCGCCTGCAGTGGCAAATCAGCGAAGTGGACAAGCTCGCGCCAGGCGACCTGGAGTGGGAGGATCTTGACGCGCAACACAAGCGCCTATCGCACGCGCAGGCGTTGCTGGATGGGGCCCATGGAGCGCTTCAAGCTTTGCAAGAAGACGACGCGGGAGCCGTTTCCGCACTGACCCACGCACATTCGCTGCTTCAGGCGCAAGAACACATTGAGCCAGAGTTCGCCAATCTGGCCGATATCCTGGCGTCGAGTCTGGCGCAGACGACAGACGTGGTGCATTCTCTGCACACCTATTTACGCCATGCGGACATTGACCCCCAACGTTTGGCAGAACTGGACGAACGCATGTCCTTGTGGATGGGACTGGCTCGCAGGTACAAACGCCCTCCTGCAGAACTACCCGCTCTGCTCAAGGACTGGAAAGCATCCATGCGCCAGCTTGATGCCGCCACCGATCTGGAAAAGCTGCAGGCCAACGAATCCGCCAGCGCCAAGGCGTACCATGCGGCGGCGCGCGCACTGTCTCTGGCTCGCGCCAAAGCAGCACCAAAGCTCTCCGTGTCCATCTCTCAGGCCATGCAAGGTCTTGGGATGGAGGGCGGCAAATTCGAGGTGTCAGTGACGAAGGCGTCGGACCCCTCTCCCGACGGGATCGATGATGTCGTGTTTTTGGTTGCGGGACACCCCGGCATGACCCCCAAGGCGGTCGGCAAAGTCGCCTCCGGCGGGGAGTTGTCCCGCATTTCGCTGGCGATCGCAGTCACAACCAGTGAATTGGGCTCAGCCCCCACACTCATTTTTGACGAGGTGGACTCCGGCGTGGGTGGCGCAGTCGCCGAAACCGTGGGACGTTTGATGCAGCAGCTGGGACGCGACCGCCAAGTGCTGGCAGTAACTCACCTGCCCCAAGTAGCAGCATGTGCGCATCACCACCTCAAGGTGGCAAAAAACAAAAGCGCTCAAGGCACAACCAGCACCGTGCTGGTTGTGCAGCAAGACGAGCGTGTGGCAGAAATCGCCCGCATGCTGGGTGGGGAGCGCGCTACCGAGACCACGCTGGCGCACGCGCGCGAAATGCTGGGTACTGCGGCACCGGCATTGGTCGCTACGCCTATCCCACCCGCCCCCTCATCTAACGCCGCTAGGAAACGCTGATGGCCCTTGAAATTGTTGTCATCACGGGCATGTCGGGATCTGGAAAATCCGTCGCCTTGCACGCACTGGAAGATGCTGGCTACTACTGCGTAGACAACCTGCCGCCGGAGCTACTGCCAGCCTTCGTAGCGCTCGAACACAAACACCATGGCAACCGCGTAGCCATTGCAGTGGATGTCCGCAGCGCAACGTCCTTGCATCAAGTGCCTCAAGAGTTGAGCCGTTTGCGCAGTCAGGGCGTGGCCGTCAAATCCCTTTTTCTGGATGCCACGATTGATACTCTGGTGCGGCGTTTCTCCGAGACGCGCCGCCGCCATCCCCTGTCGCACGACGACCTCCAGCAAGGACGCAGGGCCTTAGTTCAAATCATTGAGCTGGAGCGTGAGTTGCTGGCTGAACTGCGCGAACAGTCACACGTGATCGACACCAGCACCATCCGCGCCTCCCAGTTGCAAAGTTATGTCAAAGGCCTGATGTCCACGGCGCAAGGGCAATTGACCTTGGTTTTCCAGTCATTTGCTTTCAAACGCGGTATTCCCATGGATGCCGACTACGTCTTCGACGTCCGCATGCTGCCCAACCCACACTATGAGATCGCGCTCCGGGACCTCACAGGACTGGACCAGCCGGTGGCTGACTTTCTGGACCTGCAACCCGAGGTAGACCTGATGCGGGCCCACATTGAAAAATTTCTAGCGCACTGGCTGGACATGCTGGATCGCAATCACCGAAGCTACGTCACTGTAGCCATCGGCTGCACCGGCGGACAACACCGCTCTGTCTATCTGGTGGAGAAACTGGCGCAAGCGTTCAGCGACCGATGGACTGCATTGAAGCGGCATCGTGAACTGGATGGGCGCTGACCATTGCCTTCACAAGCGAGCTCTTGGAGCCAAACCCCTTGGGAACAAGTTGTAGAGCTTGGCGCCAACGAAACGAGACGAGCCCCCCCGCGACTGAGAGAGCGCTCCCGTTTGAATTCACCATAGCGAAGATTGCGTAGTGTCCAGCAACTTACGGATGGGCGCCGGCAACCCCACCAAGGACCACTGATCTGGCCCCAGCCACTCTCCGCCCTCCACGGTAGGCACCATTCCGTCGGTCTGTATCACCAAGGGGTGAAGATGCAAGTCCCGGTGCGTGAGGACATGCACAAATGGCTGCAACTCTTGCTGCGCATACTGCCCATCGCTACCCAAAGCACTCACAAAAATATCCCGCGACTCCAGGTCAGCGAACACGGGCACGCAGTGCATTCCCGCCCAGATCCCAGTGGGTGGGCGGCGTTGCAGCCAGATGCGCCCCTCGCCATCGCGCAGGATCACCAATTGCCAGGATTCAGCCCGGCGTGACAGTTTGCGGGTTCTGACGGGATAGCGTTCAGGCCCCCCCTCCTTGAAAGCTGCGCAATCGCCCATCAAAGGGCAATCGGAGCATTTTGGAGAGCGGGGTGTGCACAGGGACGCCCCCAAGTCCATCAGGCCCTGGGTGTAACGGGGCATCGCCACATCAAGATCGCGCACTGGCAACAGCGCATCGGCATGCTCCCATAGAAGGCGTTCGTTTTTGGCAGAAGCCAGATCTTGGCCAAAGCCCAGCAGACGCGTCAGCACCCGCCGCACGTTGGCATCCAGAATGGGCACGCGCTCTGAAAAACAAAACGCGGCAATGGCGCCTGCGGTTGAACGCCCAATGCCCGGCAAAGACGCCAACAGCGACGCCGTTCGCGGGAAGGCGCCACCATGGTCGGTCATGATCTGCTGAGCGCAGCGATGGAGATTGCGTGCACGACTGTAGTAGCCCAAACCACTCCACAAGCCCAGGACCTCATCTTGAGGGGCTGCCGCCAGGGCGCTCACATCAGGAAATCGGCCCAGAAAGCGGGCGTAGTAGTCCAGCACAGTAGTGACCTGAGTCTGCTGCAACATGATCTCCGACAACCAAACCCGGTATGGATCGCGGGTCTGTTGCCAGGGCAGATGGTTGCGCCCATGTACAGCTTGCCAAGCGACTACCCGCGCGGCCACACCCTCCCGGGATTCAGCACTCATGCGGAAACCGGATGCGCGTCAGTCAATGCCGGTGCAGCCCCTGGCAGAGCCACCAACTTGGAAGTCAGCTCATGCAACTTGTTCTCCAACTGGCCGAGTTCCTCCTCGCCAGCCTCGATCTCCGAGATGCGCTCCACCAAGCCGCTGGCAGCCTGTTGTATGCGGTCTACGGCCTCCATGCGGCGAGCAAAGCTGCGACGCCGTTCTCGCAGCTGTGCGTCCAATTGCGCAGTGGCTGATTTGCTCCACAGTTCCAGATCATTGGCCGCTGACTCGTACACCGTGCGCAAACGCATGGCCAGCGCGCGCACCAGGCGCTCCGCAAACTCGGGTTGCGCCAACTTGAGAGCATTGCCCATACCCAGGTACTGCAAATGACTCTGCTCGATCTGGTACAGGTCTTGCGCAAAGTGTTCAAGCTGCGGCGGCGTGGGCACCTGCAAAGAAAACCCGAACTCTGCATTGAGCTGCCTGAAGGTCCCGCTGAGCATGGCCTGAATCTCGGTACCAGAGGCTTGCGCCTTGTCCAAGGTGCCGCGCAGTTTGTCAAAGGTCTGGACGTATATTTTCTTCACGCCCAGCTTGAGCCCCTTTTGCTGCAATGTCTGGGCCAGCTCGGCCAGCTCTGCTTTGAGCGCCTTGGCGCCCAACTGCTGAAAAACGTCACGCAGCAACTTGAGGTGAACCGCACGCACCGCCTGGATCTTGGCAGTGCTGAGATCAAACTCACGCTGCTCCTGCTCAATGCGATGGCGCATGGATTCGATCACCGATGCGTTCTTGCCCCGGAGACTGCGCAACTCGGCCATTTGGTCATCGAGGTCGCGGCGTCGGATATTGATGACCCGCGACGTTTCCGTACGCAGGCTCGCCACCCCTGCCGCTACCGCAGCGCGCAGTATGGACTGACGTCTGCCCATGATGCCTTTGGCAAGGGCCTCTTCCAACGCTGGCAGTCCACTGGTTTCCAGCAAAACGTCGTCCGCAGTGATCTTGGCCACCAAGCCTTTTTGCGCAGACACAGGCACCACACGGTCCAGAGACACGCCGAGCATCTCGGCGGAAGTCGCGCACTGGCGCTCCATCTGCGCCTGGACCTGCTCGGCGGTGTTGAGCGTATCCCAGAGGGTGTCGATCTTGTTCAGCACCACCAAACGCGCTTCCATGCTCTCGGGCGAGATGGCCAGGTGCTCGCGCCAGATCGACAGGTCAGAGCGCGTCACGCCGGTGTCCGCACTCAGGATGAACACAACTGCATGCGCCTGGGGGATGAGGTTGACCGTCAGCTCGGGCTCTGCACCCACTGCGTTCAGGCCAGGCGTATCCAGAATCACCAAACCCTGCTTCAAGAGCGGATGGGGAATATTGATGATGGCGTGGCGCCACATGGGCACCTCTACCAAGCCCTGCGCGTCCGGCACAGGGTTTTCATCTGTCAGATCGTCATGCCAGAAACCCAGCGCACGCGCATTGTCCAGACTGACCTTGCGAACCTCGGCCACTTTTTCCAGTGCTTTGGCAATCTGGTCAGCGTTGCCAACATCCAGCGGGATCTCCTGCCAACGGTCGGTTTTGACCCGCCACTCCGCCAGGCTCTGCATCTGAAGTCGAGTCTCAATGGGCAATAGCCGCAAGCTGGGTGCAACATTCGCGTCGTACCCCAGTTCGGTGGGGCACATGGTCGTGCGGCCCGCACTGGCAGGCATGATGCGGCGACCATAGTCAGCAAAAAAGATCGCGTTGATCAGTTCGGATTTTCCACGCGAAAACTCCGCCACAAACGCCACCATGACCTTGTCGCTGCGTACCTGCTCTTCCAGCCGCTGCAGGCGCTCTTGCACTGCTGCATCCATCAGGTCGTGCGTGGCCATCCAATCGGCCAGCCGCTTGAGCTGCTGGGCGAACTCCCGTCGCCAGACGCCATGCTGGTCAAACTGTTCGTTGAATGAAGGTCCCACTTTGCTCCCAGAGATCTATGGATGGCCCGCGAGGCAGGTATATACAAAATATAGCATCGACCGTCCGCCAGCTGTCACAAACCGTCCATCGGACGGCAGCATCTATGGGCGCTGGCACTGGCGGCAGAAGTAAGTGCTTCTCTGTCCCTGGCGAATCAGCTCGATGGCTGTACCGCATACATGGCAAGGCTGACCATCGCGGCCATACACGTTCGCGGCCGTCTGAAAGTGGCCAGCCATTCCTTCGGCATTCGAAAAATCGCGCAGCGTGCTACCGCCCATCTCCACAGCGCGGGCCAGCACCGAGCGAATGGCCTGATGCAGCTTATGTACTCGTGCCGGACCAATGCGTGATGCAACGGTAGTAGGACGGATGCCAGACAAAAAAAGCACCTCAGAGGCGTAGATATTCCCGACCCCCACGACCACGCGCCCCGCCAGAAGCAACTGTTTGATAGGCATCCGGCTTTTCTTGAGTCCTGCCTGAAAAGTCGGAAGTAGAAACTCCTCAGACAAGGGCTCCATACCTAAGCCGCCCAGCAATTTGGCGGCTACCGGCGAGTTCTCTGATGGCGCATAGACCACCGCGCCAAATCGTCGCGGGTCATGCAGGCGCAGCGTGCCCCGGTCGGTGACAAGGTCAAAGTGGTCATGCACCCCCGCTTCTGGCATGTCTGAAGCAAAACGCAGGCTACCCGACATCCCCAAATGCAGAAGCAGAACGCCTTGGTTCATATCGAGCAACAGATACTTGCCCCGCCGGCGCAATCCGACCACTTGTTGGCCTCCCAGCAACTGGGGGTCACAACCCAGAGGCCACCGCAGGGGCTTGCCCATCATCACAGCCTCGATCCGGGCTCCAGCGATCGCGGTAGCAAAACTGCGCCGCGTCACTTCCACTTCAGGCAACTCAGGCATACAAACAACCGGGCAACGGCTTAACAGGCATGGATTATTATGGCCCGATGGTGTTATCCCACAGCTTTCGTACCGTCGCCTTGGTCACCGTGATTGCGGCGTCCGCCCACTCAGCTTGGGCCCAAAAGCCCGCCGGCGAAAACCGCCCCCCGAGCGAGCCCCCTCCGGTAGAGTCCAACCCCGCGTTGGACGCAGAGCTGTTCTACGAAATCTTTCTGGGCGAGATCAGTGCACGAACCGGGGACCCAGGCGCAGGCTACGCGTTCATGCTGGAGGCTGCGCGCCGAAGCGCTGACGGGCAGCTCTACCAAAGGGCTGCAGACATTGCCTTGCAATCACGATCAGGCGAATACGCCCTGGCTGCAGCCCGAGCCTGGAAGGAAGCCCTGCCCCAGTCGCGCGAGGCCAATCAATATGTGCTGCAGATCCTGATCGCATTGAACCGCATCGCCGAAACACCGGACTTGCTGCGCCAGGAACTTGCACAAGCCTCTCCTAGGACCAAGGCGTCAACGCTGGCATCTTTGCCACAACTGTATGGACGCGCAAGTGACAAAGCGCTGGCCGCCAAGGTGGTGGAACAGGCCCTGGTCAATGAACTCACCAACCCTGCCACCGGACCCGAGGCCTGGGTGTCGCTGGGTCGATTGAGGCTTGCAGCGGGCGACAAGGCCGGTGCGCTCGACGCAGCACGCAGGGCCCAGGGCCTGGACAATGCCAGCGAAAGCGCGGCCCGGCTGGCGCTGGAGCTGATGGACGAAGGCCTGCTGGACGCAGAGCCCATCGTGACGCAAACGCTGTCCAGACAACCCATCCCGGACCTGCGCATGGCGTATGCCAGGGTATTGCTGGGCCTTCAGCGCTATCCAGAGGCCAGTCGCCAGCTGGAGACGGTCACCAAGGAAAAGCCTGACCTGGCAGAGGCATGGTTGGTGGCCGCCACCTTGCAGTACCAGGACAACCGCCTGCCTGCCGCAGAGGCATCGCTGCAACGGTTCATGGAACTGGCATCTGCAGCTGGTGACACCGACCTGCGGCAAAAGAGCCTCACGCAAGCGTACCTGCTGCACGCGCAGATTGCCGAGAAAAAGAAAGACTTTGCGGGCGCAGAAGCGTGGCTCGCACGGATCGACAACGCAGAAGAAGTCTTTGGTGCGCAGACGCGCCGCGCATCATTGCTGGCACGCCAGGGCAAGCTCGCCCAGGCGCGGGCCTTGTTGCGCAACCTGCCAGGCAATTCAGCAGACAGCCAACGCATGAAGCTGATGGCCGAAGTGCAGCTGTTACGCGGCCAGCGCCTGTACCAGGAAGCCTACAAGGTACAAGTCGAACTGGTGGCCCTGGCCCCGGACGACGCCGAACTGGTCTATGACCAGGCCATGCTGGCAGAAAAGGCGGGCCAGCCAGACACGATGGAGAAGCTGTTGCGTCAGGTGATCGCACGCCAGCCAGAGTACCACCACGCCTACAACGCCCTTGGCTATTCGCTCGCAGACCGCGGAGTGCGGCTGGCCGAGGCCAAACAGCTCATCCTGAAGGCATTGGAATTCGCCCCCAACGATCCCTTCATCATGGACAGCCTTGGCTGGGTGGAGTTTCGCCTGGGCAACAAGGCAGACGCCCGCAAACACCTCGAAGTAGCCTTCAAGGCACGGCCTGATGTGGAGATTGCTGCACATCTGGGTGAGGTGCTCTGGAGCATGGGCGACAGGGACGGTGCAACACGCGTCTGGAAAGAAGGTCAGCGTGCCAGTCCTGACAATGACACCCTCAAAGAGACCCTGCAACGCCTCGGGGCCTCCCTCTGATGCAAGGCCTTTTCAGCGCTACTTCAAACAGTCGGCTACGGACTCTTCCTCACCGGTGGGCATGGTGGCTGGTGTTGTGGGCGCTGTGGCTCGCAGGTTGTGCGCAGCCAATGGCCACAGCCCCCATGGATGAAGACAGCTGGAGTGGGCGCATTGCCTTGCAGATCGACGGGCAGGCCTCGCAGTCTTTTTCTGCCACGTTCGAGCTGCGCGGCACCGCCCAGGCGGGTGGACTCGTTTTGCTCAGCCCCTTTGGCAATCGCATTGCGCAACTCGACTGGAAAGATGGTCACGCGCAGCTGCTTAGCGGTCAGGACACCCGTACCTCTGATTCCCTGGACACGCTGCTCCAGGACGTGACCGGCACTCGCATTCCCGTGACCGCCTTGTTCAGCTGGCTCAAGGGCACCCAGGCCAGTGCGACGGGGTGGCAAGCAGACCTTACCGGCATTGCAGACGGGCGGCTGACGGCACGCCGCAGCGACCCGCAGCCTACCGCCACGCTGCGCATTGCGCTGACTCCCTGACGGCCTGCAAACTGCTGCGGCCAGCAGAGCCGTTCGCACAGCAAAACCTCGCTCCCCACTCTTTCGCCCCATGCAAGCCTTGTATGACGTGCCAGCCCCGGCCAAGCTCAATCTTTTTTTGCACATCACCGGACGGCGTGCTGACGGCTATCACCTGCTGCAGTCCGTGTTCATGCTTGTGGACTGGTGCGACACCCTGCACTTCCAACGCCGCACGGATGGATTGATTTCGCGGGAAGACCTGTCCACAGCGCTGCCCGAAGTGGACCTCTCGGTCCGCGCTGCACGTGCACTGCAGGCTGCAACGGGCTGCAGCGAGGGCGCTCACATTGGCGTTCTGAAACGCGTGCCGGCACAGGCAGGCATGGGAGGCGGCTCTTCAGATGCCGCCACCACGCTGCTGGCTTTGAACCGGCTGTGGGGGCTGAACCTGCCAAGACACGCATTGGCAAAGATCGGTTTGCAGCTGGGCGCTGACGTTCCGTTTTTTTTATGCGGCCACAACGCTTGGGTGGAGGGAATTGGTGAGACAATCACGCCGCTTGAGAAAGTGCACCAGCTACCGCAAGCGAGCTTTGTGATCGTGAAGCCCGCAGCAGGTTTGGAGACAAAAGAAATTTTTTCGTCACCAAGTTTGAAACGCGATTCAGATAGTGCTACAATCCTAGGCTTTGCTGCAGCACACTTTGACTTCGGTCGAAACGACTTGCAGCCAGTTGCTCAGGCTCTTTGCCCCGATGTTTTTCAAGCCATTGAATGGCTCAAAGATCGCGGCCTCAAAGGCAGAATGACAGGCTCAGGCAGTGCGGTGTTTGCGCAACTATCACATGCAGTTGACTTGAACGGAGCCCCCGAGGGCTGGCAAGTGAAGGCATGTGAAAATCTGATGATTCATCCTCTGGCAGGTTGGGCATCAGGAGAAATTTAAGGTTGGTTGCCCTCGGCAATTGACCTGTGTAGGGGAGTCGCCAAGCTGGTTAAGGCACCGGATTTTGATTCCGGCATGCGAAGGTTCGAATCCTTCTTCCCCTGCCAAACGCTTTCCGCGTACGGGCTTTTATTTCAGACTGCTGGGACGCTCATGCAAGCCAACCACCCCGACTTCATGGTTTTCACCGGCAATGCCAATCCTGGCATGGCAGCTGAAATTGCCCAACACCTCGGCACCACCCTCGGTGCGGCTGACGTGGGTCGCTTCTCTGACGGTGAAGTCACCGTCGAAATCAAACAAAACGTGCGCGCACGTGATGTTTTCGTGGTGCAGTCCACCTGCGCACCCACCAACGAAAACCTCATGGAACTGCTGATCATGGTCGATGCGCTCAAGCGCGCGTCGGCTGAGCGGATCAGCGCCGTGATTCCTTATTTCGGTTACGCCCGCCAGGACCGCCGCCCCCGCTCTACCCGTGTGCCCATCACGGCCAAGGTGGTGGCCAACATGCTGCAAGCCGTGGGCGTGGCCCGCGTGCTGACCATGGACCTGCACGCTGACCAGATCCAGGGCTTCTTCGATATTCCCGTGGACAACATCTATGCGTCGCCGGTGCTGCTGGGCGACCTGCGCCAGAAGAACTACGAAGATCTGATCGTCGTCTCCCCCGACGTGGGCGGCGTGGTGCGCGCACGTGCCCTGGCCAAGCAACTGAACTGCGATCTGGCCATCATCGACAAGCGCCGTCCTAAGGCCAATGTGTCGGAAGTGATGCACGTGATCGGCGAGATCGAAGGCCGCAACTGCGTGATCATGGACGACATGATCGACACCGCCGGCACGCTGGTGAAGGCTGCCGAAGTGCTCAAGGAGCGCGGTGCCAAGAAGGTGTACGCCTACTGCACGCACCCCATTTTCTCGGGTCCTGCCATCGAACGCATCGCCAAGGGCACAGCCCTCGATGAAGTCGTGGTGACCAACACCATCCCGCTGAGCGACAACGCCAAGGGATGTTCCAAGATTCGCCAACTCTCCGTGGCCCCGCTGATCGCCGAAACGATCCAGCGCATTGCCAAGGGTGAGTCGGTCATGAGTCTGTTCTCGGACCAGGACAACCTGTTCTGACACGCTCCCCCGGGAGCGTTGCAGTCGGATTGCACGCAGGCCTCCTTCGGGAGGCTTGTCTGTTCGAGAGCAATGCGCAGGCCTGCCGCCATGAAGGCGTCACAGGTCTTTTTTAATCGGGGTACGACTGGTCGCGGTCCACCCTTTTCAGGAGCTAACTATGAACTTCGTCGCTTTTGAGCGCGCCAAGCAGGGTACGGGTGCGAGCCGCCGTCTGCGTAATTCGGGCAAGACGCCTGGCATCGTGTACGGTGGTGCTACGGAGCCACAACTGATCGAGGTGGACCACAACGCACTGTGGCACGCCCTCAAGAAGGAAGCGTTCCACTCCAGCGTGCTGGACATGGAAGTGGCTGGCGCCACGTCCAAGGTTGTGCTGCGTGACGTGCAATACCACCCCTACAAGCAACTGGTGCTGCACATCGACTTCCAGCGCGTGGACGACAAGACCAAGCTGCACCTGAAGGTGCCACTGCACTACAGCGGTGCAGAAGAGTCCAACGCCGTCAAGGTGGACAAGTGCATGGTCAACCCGATCGTGAACGAACTGGACGTGACCTGCATGCCTTCGGACCTGCCCGAATTCATCGCTGTGGACCTGTCCAAGCTGGAAAAGGGTGCTTCCCTGCACCTGAAGGACATCAAGCTGCCCAAGGGCGTGGTGGCCAAGGTCCGTGGTGGCCAGAACAACAACCCCGTGCTGGTGTCCGTGGTGCCTCCAGTCGTGGTCGTCGAGACCCCTGCGGAAGCCGCTCCTGCTGCCGATGCCAAGGGCAAGGGCAAGGGCAAGAAGTAATTCGCCGGTCAACGACCTCGATCACTTCACCCGGTCAACCCGCTTTGCGGTGTTGACCACGAAACGGCCCACCTTGCGTGGGCCGTTTTCATTGGTGTGGCGCACTTTGCACGCCGCACCTCTCTCTCGCCGACTGCATCCTCAGGCAGCGGCAGCAATGCCGACGGCCTTTCCACACCCCAGCCACCGATAATCCCGCACATGATCAAGCTGTTTGTAGGCCTGGGAAACCCCGGGCCAGACTACGAGGACACGCGGCACAACGCCGGCTTCTGGTGGATTGACGCCCTGGCGCGCGAACTCAAGACCACGCTGGTGCCCGAGCGCAGTTACCACGGCCTGGTGGCACGCACCACGGTGCACGGCCAGAACGTGTGGCTGCTGGAACCGCAGACCTTCATGAACCTCTCGGGCAAGTCCGTGGCCTCGCTGGCGCGCTTTTTCAAGATCCTGCCCGAGGAAATCCTGGTGGTGCACGACGAACTGGACATCGCACCGGGCCAGGTCAAGCTCAAGCGCGGCGGCAGCCATGCCGGGCACAACGGCCTGCGCGACATCCACGGACAGCTGGGCTCGCCCGACTACTGGCGCCTGCGCATCGGCATCGGCCATCCGGGCGTCAAAAGCGAAGTCGCCAACTGGGTGCTCAAGAAGCCGTCGCCAGACCAGCGCACGCTGATCGAGGACAGCATCGCCCACTCGCTCAAGGCCTACCCCGCTCTGTTGGCGGGGGACATGGAAAAGGCCACGCTGCTCATCCACACCACCAAACCGCCCCGCCCCAAGCCCCCTCGGCCCGTGGAGGACTGAGGGGCCACCAGTCCATCCAGCCGTTGTACTGTGGATATTGCTATTTATTCAATAGCAATCAAGGCATGACCAACTAGCGCAAGCGGTCGGTTTGGCTCAAATTACGTCGGCGTGGACGCCTGCAGCCGCTGAAACTTCTGCCACAGCGTCTCGCGGTTTTCCACATGCTGCGGGTTCACGGGAATGCAGGCCACAGGGCAGACCTGCACACACTGGGGCTCGTCGAAATGCCCTACACATTCTGTGCACTTGTTCGGGTCGATTTCGTAGATCTCCTGCCCCAGGTAGATCGCCTGGTTGGGACACTCGGGCTCGCACACATCGCAGTTGATGCACTCGTCCGTGATCATCAGCGCCATACCGCCTCCCAGTGCACGGGGCCAAAAACAGGGGCAACGGAGCGAGCGGCGCAGTTCATGCTCCGTATTATCCCGCGCCGGTGGCATGTGCCTTGCGTGCCACACTGCAACCCACCACCGCTGACGGGGACGTTTTTACCGTTATGCTGTGTATACACATTAATTTTGACGCCCCTGCGTCTGACCCACCTGCCAACGCACCCCACCCATGGGCCTGTTTTTTCTCAAGCGGTTTGTCACCCTCCTGGCCACGTTGATTGGCGCCTCCATCGTCGTGTTCCTGGTGCTGGAAATCCTGCCGGGCAATGCCGCGCAGATTCTGATGGGTCCCGATGCCTCTCCCGATGCGGTGGCGGCTCTGGCCACCAAGCTGGGTCTGGACCAGCCCGCCAGCCTACGCTACTGGCAATGGGTGAGCGGCCTGGTAGTGGGCAACATGGGCGACAGCTACGCCTACAGCTCGCCCGTGCTCGACCTGGTGCTGGAGCGCCTGGCGCTTACCGTGCCGTTGGCCCTGATGGCCATGGTGATCACCACGGTGCTGGCATTGGCCGCCGGTGTGTACGCCGCGGCGCGCCACAACAAGCTGGGTGACGTGGGCGTGATGGGCTTGGCGCAGATCGGCATTGCCATCCCCAACTTCTGGTTCGCCATCCTGCTGATCCTGCTGTTCTCGGTGAAGCTGCAGTGGTTCTCGGCCGGCGGCTTTCCGGGCTGGACTGAAGACGCTGGCGGCAGCCCGCTAGAAGCCCTCAAAGCCCTGCTGCTGCCCGCCATTGCGCTGGCCGTGGTGCAGGCTGCCATCCTCGCGCGCATCACCCGCTCGGCCGTGCTGGAGGTGCTGCGTGAAGACTTTGTACGCACCGCCCGCGCCAAGGGCCTCACGCAGCGCGCAGCGCTGTGGGGCCATGTGCTGCGCAACGCCATGATCCCGGTGGTCACCGTGATGGGGCTGCAGTTTGCCAACCTGCTGGCGGGCACCATCGTGGTCGAGAACGTGTTCTATCTGCCCGGCCTCGGGCGCCTGATCTTCCAGTCCATCTCCAACCGCGACCTGATCGTGGTGCGCAACTGCGTGATGCTGCTCGCCGCCATGGTGGTGATCGTGAACTTCGTCGTGGACATCCTCTACGCCGTGATCGACCCCCGCGTGAAGGCTTCCGACATCTGATCCCCATGAGCGCCGCCGTGTCCACCCTCTCCTCTTCCACACCCTCCGCCCCCGGCTGGCTGCACCGCGCGCTGCGCCACCGCAGTTTTGTCATCGGTGCGGTGTTGTCGGCGCTGCTGATCCTTGCTGCGCTGCTCTCTTTTGTCTGGACGCCTTGGTCGCCCTACGAGATGGACCTGGCCAACAAGCTGGCGAGTCCCTCCGGCACCCACTGGCTGGGCACGGATGCCTTTGGCCGCGACGTAGCCTCGCTGCTGCTGGTGGGCGCCCGCAACTCCATCCTGGTGGGCGTGATCGCGGTGGGCATCGGCCTGACCCTGGGCACGGCGCTGGGACTGCTGGCCGCCGCCAAGCGCGGCTGGGTGGAAGAGCTGATCATGCGGCTGGCGGACTTCACGTTTGCCTTCCCCCCCATCCTCTCAGCCATCATGATGACGGCGGTGTTTGGTGCAGGCATTGTGAATTCCATCATCGCCATCGGCATCTTCAACATCCCGACGTTTGCACGCGTCACGCGCGCATCGGCCAACGCCGTGTGGTCGCGCGAATACATCCTGGCCTCACGTGCCTGCGGCAAAGGCAGCTGGCGCATCACGCTGGAACACGTGCTGCCCAACATCCTGTCGGTGCTCATCGTGCAGGCCACCATCCAGTTCGCCATCGCCATCCTGGCCGAGGCCGCCCTGTCGTACCTGGGCCTGGGCACCCAGCCGCCCCAGCCCTCTTGGGGCCGCATGCTGAGCGAGGCACAGACACTGATGTTCCAGGCCCCGCTGCTGGCGGTGTGGCCCGGCATGGCGATTGCGCTGGCGGTGCTGGGGCTGAACCTGCTGGGCGACGGGCTGCGCGATTTGCTCGACCCCCGCCTCTCCAGAAAAAGATGACACCCCCTGAGTCGCTTCGCGCCTTCCCCCTCTCTCGCATTGCTGCGCAATGCGGGAGGGGGACACCCCCAGTGCGGCGGGACGGCCCTTGCACGGGGGCGCTGGCTTGGGTCGCGCCAGTTTCACAGACCCGTTTAGCTGAGATGAAATTACTGCGAACGATGACGATCCTCTGCCATGCCTTTGCTTGAAGTCTCCAACCTCCGCATCCGCCTGCAGACGCACCGGGGCCCCGCCGATGCCGTGCGCGGCGTGAGCTTTTCGCTGGCGCGCGGTGAAACCCTGGGCCTGATCGGTGAATCAGGCTGCGGCAAGTCGATCACCGCCATGTCGCTCATGGGCCTGCTGCCCGAGAGTGCACAGGTCACCGGCAGTATCCGCTTTGATGGGCAAGAGCTGGTGGGCCGCACCGATGCACAGATGTGCAAGATGCGCGGCAACCGCATTGGCATGGTGTTCCAGGAGCCCATGACGGCCCTGAACCCCGTGCACACCATTGGCCGCCAGGTGGCGGAGCCGCTGCGCCTGCACCGGGGCATGAATGCAGCAGCCGCACGCACCGAAGCGATTGCCTTGCTGGACCGCGTGGGCATCCCCAACGCCGCACAGCGCTTTGACGCCTACCCGCACCAGTTCTCGGGCGGGCAGCGCCAGCGCATCACCATTGCGATGGCGCTGGCCTGCGGGCCCGACCTGCTGATCGCCGACGAGCCCACCACGGCGCTCGACGTGACCATCCAGCAGCAGATCCTGGACCTCATCAGCGACCTGGTGGCCGAGCGCAACATGGCGCTGATCCTCATCTCGCACGACCTGGGGGTGATCTCGCAGAACGTGGACCGCATGATGGTGATGTACGGCGGCAGCGTGGTCGAAAGCGGCTCCACTGCCTCGGTCTTCTCGGCCATGGCCCACCCTTACACACGCGGGCTGTTCGCCGCCCGGCCCCACCTGGGTGCCGTGCACGCGCCCGGGCAGCGCCCCCGCCTGTCCACCATTCCGGGCACGGTGCCCGAGCTGGTGGACCTGCCCGCTGGCTGCCCGTTTGCAGGACGCTGCAGCTACACGGTGGATGACTGCCACCACAAGCAGCCCGAGGCCACGCTGGTGGCCACCGATGCCGACGGCGACCACCTGGTGCGTTGCCTGCGGCGCGAAGCCATTGCCGAGGCGCAGAGTGCGGACGTGGTCAACGTCATCGAGGTGGCTGCATGACCCACGCCACTCACACCACCGTCGCTCCCACCACCGCGCCGCTGCTCCAGGTGACCGACCTGGTGCGCGAATACACCCTGCCCCGCGAGCACCTGTTCCGTCCCCCGGGCAAGGTGCATGCGCTCAACGGCGTGAACTTCTCGATTGCCTCTGGCCGCAGCCTCGGCATCGTCGGCGAATCGGGCTCGGGCAAGTCCACCCTGGCACGGCTGGTGATGGCGCTCGATGCACCCACCTCCGGCACGGTGGAGCTGCTGGGCCGCAACCTGCACCAGTTGCCAGCCGAGCAGTTGCGCCAGGCGCGGCGCGACTTTCAGATGGTGTTCCAGGACCCGTACGGATCGCTGGACCCGCGCCAGACCGTGGAGCGCATCGTGACCGAACCACTGCAGGCGCAAGGCCAGACCACGCGCGCCGAGCAGCGCGAGCAGGCCGCCCAGGTGCTGTCGCAAGTGGGCCTGCGCACCAACGACCTGGGCAAGTACCCGCACGAATTCTCTGGCGGCCAGCGCCAGCGCATCGCCATTGCGCGCGCCCTCATCACCCGGCCCCGCCTCATCGTGGCCGACGAGCCTGTGAGCGCACTCGACGTGTCGGTACAGGCCCAGGTGCTGAACCTGATGCAGGACCTGCAGCAGCAGTTCGGCATCACCTACATGCTCATCAGCCATGACCTCGCGGTGGTCAACCACCTGTGTGACGAGGTGGTGGTGCTGTACCAGGGCCGCATCGTGGAGCGCGGCTCGCCGGGCGAGCTGTTCCGCAACGCGCAGCACCCGTACACACAGTCGCTGGTGGGCGCCGTGCCGCAGGTGTTGCCCGGCCGCGCGCGGGCGCGCCGTGCGGCAGCCGCTGCGGCAACGGCAAAAACCGCATAACCACATGCAGGTGTGATGGTGTAAAAAGCTTCTTTCCTCCCCGGTAACAAATTGCACCGGGGGTCTTTATGGTTGTTGTCTGGTTTTTTGTCTGGAGAGTCCGAACATGCTGAACCGCCGTACCGTCCTTGCCACTGGCGCCATCGCCGCTGTGCCCTTGACCACCTCGCTTGGCGCCCTGGCGCAAGGCCGCAAAGATGCGGTGACGCTGGCGATGACGCTGGAGCCCCCAGGCCTGGACCCCACCGCCGGTGCGGCATCTGCCATCGCCGAGATCGTTCAGTACAACATCTTCGAGACGCTCACCAAGATCAACCCCGACGGCAGCGTGTCGCCCCTGCTGGCCGAAAGCTGGGAGGTCTCGCCCGACCTCAAGACCTACACCTTCAAGCTGCGCCGTGGCGTGAAGTTCCAGAATGGCGAGCCCTTCACTGCTGCGGCCGTCAAGTTCTCGTACGACCGCGCAGGCGGCGAGAAGAGCACCAATAAGGACAAGCGCACCTTTGCCGGCATCACCACCCAGGTGGTCGACGACTACACCGTGGTGCTGCTCAACAAGGAGATCGACCCCGACCTGCTGTTCGTGCTGGGCCAGGCCACCTCCATCATCGTGGAGCCCAAGAGCGCCGACACCAACGCCAACAAGCCCGTGGGCACCGGCCCCTACCAGCTGCAGGCCTGGAACAAGGGCTCGTCGGTCGTGCTGACCGCCTGGGACGGCTACCGCGACGCCAAGGCCATCAAGATCAAGCGCGCGACCTTCCGCTTCATCTCCGACCCAGCCGCCCAGGTGGCTGCCCTGCTGGCGGGCGACGTGGACGCATTCCCCCGCGTCACGCCGCGCAGCGTGGCGCAGTTCAAGGCCAACCCCAAGTTCCAGGTGGTGGTCAGCGGCTCGCGCGCCAAAACCATCGTGGCCATCAACAACGGCAAGAAGCCGCTGGACGACGTGCGCGTGCGCCGCGCCATTGCCGCAGCCATTGACCGCAAGGCCGTGATCGAAGGCGCGGGCGACGGTTACGGCGCACCCATCGGCAGCCACTACGTGCCCGGCGCGTTTGGCTACGTGGACACCACGGGCGTGAACCCCTACGACCCCGAGAAGGCCAAGAAGCTGCTGGCCGAGGCCGGCATCAAGACGCCGCTGGAGCTGACCATGACGCTGCCCCCCACGCCTTACGCCCGCCAGGGCGGCGAGGTGGTGGCTGCCCAGCTGGCCAAGGTCGGCATCATCGCCAAGATCCAGAACGTGGAATGGGCGCAGTGGCTCAGCGGGACCTACGGCAGCAAGAACTACGACCTGACCATCATCAGCCACGTGGAGCCCTTTGACCTGGGCAACTTTGCCAAGCCCGACTACTACTGGGCCTACAACTCGCCCAAGTTCAACGACCTGTTCAGCCAGATCAAGAACGCCGCCCGCCCCGCCGACCGCGCCAAGCTGCTGGGCGATGCGCAGCGCCTGCTGGCCAACGATGCGGTGCACGCCTTCCTGTACTCCAACCAGTGGATCACGGTGGCCAACAAGAACCTCAAGGGCCTGTGGAAAGACATGCCCGTGTTCGTGAACGACATCTCCGCGCTGTCCTGGTCCTGAAAGCCACGCGCCGCAACGCGGTGCGTGCAGGAGTCAAGACTCCTAAAACAATAGCTGCCAGCGCTTTACCCACTAGCGCTTGCAGCCTTTTTTATTGATAAACATCGCTACGGCGACCACCCACCCCGCCATGACCGAACTGCACGACCTGCCCGCCCACGACCTGATTGCCGCCTACCGCCAGCGCAAGCTGTCACCGGTCGAGGTCACGCAGTCCGTGCTGGCCCACATCGAACGGTGGGAGCCCCATATCAAAGCCACCTACCTGCTGCGCCCCGAGGCCGCCCTGGCCCAGGCCCGTGCCTCCGAGGCCCGCTGGCTGCGCGGCGAGCCCAAGGGGCTGCTCGACGGCGTGCCCAGCACCATCAAGGAAAACATTGCCACCGAAGGCGACCCCACCCCGCTGGGCACGGCCGCCGTCGAGCTGGTGCCCGCCGCAGCTGACGCCCCCCCCGCCGCCCGCATGCGCGAGGCAGGTGCCGTCATCGTCGCCAAGACCACCATGCCCGACTACGGCATGTTGTCATCCGGCCTGTCCACCTTTCACCCGCTGTCGCGCAACCCCTGGGACGTGAGCAAGGGCCCGGGCGGCTCCAGCGCCGGCGGTGGCGCGGCGGCCGCTGCGGGCTACGGCCCGCTGCACATCGGCACCGACATTGGTGGCTCGCTGCGCCTGCCTGCCAGCTGGTGCGGCATCTTCAGCCTCAAGCCCAGCCTGGGCCGCATCCCGATTGACCCGCCCTACACCGGCCGCGCCGCCGGCCCCATGACCCGCACCGTGGCCGACGCCGCGCTGATGATGCAGGTGCTGAGCCAGCCCGACGCGCGCGACAGCATGAGCCTGCCCTACCAGGACATCGCCTGGAGCCAGTTCAACAAGGGCGCCGAGCGCCTGCGCGGCCTGCGCATCGGCCTGCTGCTGGATGCAGGCTGCGGCCTGCCGGTGGAGCCCGAGGTGAAGGCCGCCGTGGAGCGCGCAGCCCAACTCATGGAAGCCGCCGGCGCCACCATCGTGCCCATGGCACCTTTCATGACCCAGGCCATGCTCGACGGCATGGACCACTTCTGGCGCATGCGTTCCCACATCGACCTGCAGGCCCTGCCGGCGGCGCGGCGCGACAAGGTGCTGCCCTACATCCGCACCTGGGCCGACAGTGCCGCCGGCATGAGCGGCACCGAGGTCTTCACCGCCAGCCACCAGTTCCACCTGACGCGCGTGGCCGCCGTCAAGGCCTGCAGCGCGTTCGACTATGTGATCTCGCCCGTGGCGCCCAACGTCGCCTTCCAGGCCGAGCTGCCCTCGCCCACCAACGACCCGCTGCGCCCGCTGGAACACATCGGCTTTACCGTGCCGTTCAACATGTCCGAGCAACCTGCGGCCTCGGTCAACTGCGGCTACACCCGCGCTGGTTTGCCCATCGGCCTGCAGATTGCGGGCGCACGTTTTGACGACCTTGGCGTGCTGCAGGTCGCGCACGCGTTCGAGCTGATCCGCGAACCCCAGCGGGCATGGCCCCAGCCGCCTGCGGCATAACCCTGCATCTGTCGTGCGTTGTTGTTGGTAACCTTGGGGGAATACGCTCTGACGCTGGCACCACCGCTGGAGCCCCCACCTCACAAACCACCATCCCACCACCGCATGGACATCATCATCCTGGCGATCCTCATCGCCACCGGCACCTTCATGCTCAACGCCAAAGAGCAGCGCAAGCGCATTGCGCTGCTGGGCAAACACCTGGCCAACTACCAGATCGAAAAGCTGATGGAGGCGCTGACCGACGGCTACCTGCGCGCCCTGGGTGAAAGCACCGACGAGCGCCGCAGCCAGATCTGGAGCCTGCTGAGCACCACCGAGTCGCAACTGAGCGAGCAGTTCAGCCGCTTTGCCGCCGACTTTGCCAAGGTGGACGAAGCCCACGCCCGCGTCAGCCGGCTCTCCGTGCCGATCCCGTTTGCCGACAAGCTGCTGCCCGCCATGACCTTTGACGTGCGCCGAGCGCTCGCCATCCACGCGCGCGGCATTGCCCATGTGGTGCAGAACACCAGCCACCTGTCGCCCAAGGACCGCGCCTACATGATGACGGCCGAGCTGTTTCTGATGCAGCACACCTGCCACTGGTACTGCAAGTCCAAAACCGTGGCCAGCGCCCGCATGCTGGCGCGGCACCAGACGCCGCATGAACAGCTCGTGGCGTCGGTGTCTGCCGAAACCCGCAACGCCTACCTGACCTTGATCAACGGCGGCTGAGCCCAGCGACCCAACAATGCCCCATGCCATCCTCCACGCACACCCGCATGACCGACAGCCTGGGCAACCCCATCACGCTGCACGACGAGGCCAGCGCGACGGCGCTGAATGACTTTGTAGAAGGCTTCATCGCCTGCGAGGCCCGCGCGGTGAACGTGCTGAACGCGGCGGCCGACACCAGCCCCATCGTTCAGGCCAGCTGCGCCGCACTGCACATGTTTGCCGAGTCGGCCGACGCTCCGCACAACGCCCGCCCCCTCATCGACCAGGCCCTGGCTCGCGCGGCAGAGGCTACCGAGCGTGAACAACGCTTTGTGGCCGCCATCGCCGCCTGGGTGGATGGCGACCTGCCCCGCGCCATTGCGCTGCACGAGGAGCAAGCCCGCCTGCACCCGCGCGACCTCGCCTCCCTCAAGCTCGGCCAATACCATTTGTTCAACCGGGGCGACTCGCCCGGCATGCTGCGCCTGGCGCTGCAGGCCCTGCCCGCAGCGGCCGAGGTGCCCTACCTGCACGGCATGCTGGCCTTTGGCTGGGAGCAATGCCACCGCCTGCAAGAGGCTGAAAGCGCCGCACGCCACGCCATCACCCTGTGCCGCAAAGAGCCCTGGGCCCACCACGCGCTGGCCCACGTCATGCTGACCCTGGGCCGCATCCGCGAAGGTACCGATTTCATGGCCAGCATGAGCGACACCTGGACGGGCCTGAACTCCTTCATGGTCACGCACAACTGGTGGCACCAGGCGCTGTTTTTGCTGGAGCAGGACCGGCATGCCGAAGTGCTGGCGCTCTACGACCAGCAGGTGTGGGGCGTGGTCAAGGAATACACGCAAGACCAGATCAACGCCGTGTCACTGCTCGCCCGGCTGGAGTTGGCAGGCGTGGATGTCGGCGACCGCTGGACCGACGTGGCCGATCACCTGGCACTGCGCCTGGCCGACCATGTACTGCCCTTTCTGGACCTGCAATACCTCTACGGCCTGGCCCGCGCCGGGCACATGGAGGCCGCGCGCACGCTGCAAAACAACATCACCGCCCACGCGGCCACCCGCACCGAGGCGCAGGAGCGCACCGTGTGGCAACAGGTGTGCGTGCCCGCCGCCCACGGCCTGCTGGCGCATGCGCAGGGCGACTGGGCGACGGCGGTGGAGAAGCTGGGCGTGGCCCTGCCCCGGCTGGTGGAGATTGGCGGCAGCCATGCGCAGCGGGATCTGTTTCACCAGATCTGGCTGGATGCACTGCAGCGCAACGGGCAGTGGGCAGCGGTGCAGAACGTGTTACAGCCGATGGTGAATGGGCAGCCGGAGTCGGTGCGGCTGGCTAGGCAGGTGGGGGTGGTGTGTGCCGCGTTGGAATTACCTGTAGGCTGTGGCCGCAGATAAGACCCGCCGTTTCGCCCACTTGCCCCGGCCATTACATCGGCTTAGCTATGTCTTCCCCCCGCAAATTCATCTCGGAGTTCGGACTACACGTCTGCACAAGTTACTGCTGGCTGCTGCAACAAGACGGACTTAGTCAGCTCGGCGAGCTTCCGGACGATCCTCACATTTACATCGTCGGACGACGACCGAGAATTTCAATTGATCCTCAGTCCGTCGTGTTCACTTCTGACACTATTTCTGGACGCTGCTTCAAACATGTGCGCGACGAGAAGATTGAGATTCCATTTATTGCTATGAACGAGCTAGGGTGCTTGGACTTATCTGTGCAATCGAGCTATCCGTATACGGAAGTGGCATTCGTTGCGTCAGATGGAAAACCACTGCTTTCCGCAAAGTCAGCAATGCTCTTGGGACTTTGCGGGCCAAAGTACTGGGAGCACTTGGATCTTGAAGTGCTTTATGTCGGGCAATCGTACGGCGACGGCGGTTCCAGAACAGCAGTGGAACGGCTTCAGAGTCATTCGACTCTCCAGAGTATTTATGCCGAGGCCATTCGACAATCCCCTGACCAAGAAATCTGGCTAGTTCTACTTTGCTTTGAACGTTACATGCTTGCGAGCTTCGATGGCATCACAAAGAAATATCAGACGACTGAGGAAGAGGATGACCGCCACAGACGTGAAGTAATTTACAACCCGGTGTCGGAACAACAAGAGGTCAATTTCACTGAAGGTGCTCTTATCAAATACTTTCGACCAGAGTTCAACATTAAGTACAAAAACTCATTTCCAAATCCTGCGCACGCCACGTACGAGGAGTGCTATGCGGTCGACCTGAATGCAGTTGCCGTAGAAGTGCAGACCGAGGACTTGATGCTGCGTCTCTGGTCGTCGGCTATTGCTCCGCAGTGGACTCATATTGCTAAGTACCCACTTCACAGCGACCAACAGAGGCGGTCAATGTTTGAGTTAGTTTGAAGATCGCCTTGACTGAAATAGAGACTACTAAGTCTCAACGTCAGCAAATTTAAACCTCACCTCACCACCAGCTTCGTCTGGTCATAAACCGGCTGCTCCGGCAAATCCGCCAGGTGCCGCACATCAGCCCAGTCCAGCACTTCCACCGCTTCTCCACTCACCCGCACGCGGTTGAGACCCGCGTTGGGAATGTCGCTCTGGCGCGGGCCATCCAGCCCCGTGCCGCGTGCAGTGCGCCAGATCATGTCGAGCACGCCGCCATGGGTGACCACCATCACGGTCTGGCCGCTGTGCTGCTGGGCGATGCGGTACACGGCATCCATCACCCGGGAGTGGAACTGGCGGGTGGTCTCGCCGCCGGGCATGCCGTAGTCGGCTTCAAAACGCAGCCACTGGTTCCATGCGTCGGCATGTTCCTGCTTGACGTCGTCCACGCGCTTGCCGTCCACCACGCCAAAGTTTTGCTCGCGCAGGGCGCTGTCGGTGAGGGTGTCGATGCGGGCCTCAGGGAACAGCACCTGCAGGCTGGGTGTGGCGGTCTGCTGGGTGCGGATGAGGTCGCTGCAGATGAGGTGGTGCACCACGGGGCGCTCTGCGGCCAGGCGTTCGGCCAGGCGGCGGGCCTGTTCGTGGCCAGTGGCGTTGAGGGGTACGTCCACATGGCCCTGAAAGCGCAGCTCGCGGTTCCAGTCGGTCTCGCCGTGGCGGATCAGGATGAGTTCGGTCATGCGTGTCATTATCGAATGTACACACACGATTGCAAGGTTTTTTGGCCGCTACCGCCCGTCCAGCATGCCTGAATAGCTATTATTTTTATAACAAAACAACGACAGGCACTACCGCATGGGCACGACCAGCACCTTGCGGCGCGGCTGGCAGCCGGGGCCTTCGTGGGGTGCGCTGTCGCGCTCCCAGCCCGGGCCGGGCGAGGTTTGTGCGCACACACGCTGGCCATCGACCAGGCTGCGCCAGTAATACCAGGGCGCGGGGGCGGCCTGCACCAGCAGCGGGGCCAGCAGGACCAGCGCGAACAAAAGGCGGGGGGCGAAAGGCATGGGCAAACAAAGCATCCAGCGTGTCCCGCCCATGCTACGCAGCCTGCGCCGGGCCGATGCCCTGAAAAGCGGTGGAATGGTCGGTCACGGCTTTTCAGCCGTGATGATCCAGCCTTCCAGCGGATCGAGCCCCGGCGGCAGGCCGTAAAGCGCATCGCCTTCGGCATGGCACTGCTGCGCCCAGGCGGCTTGCAGCAGGCACAGCACGGCGTCCAGGCTGTCGCCGCTGGCGTCATCCACCAGGGTGTCGCGCTGGGCATGGCTGAGCTTGAGGCGCAGGCCGAGGCGGGTCTGGCCCAGCTCCAGCGCGTTGACCAGGTCTTTGCGGGCGATGAGGCGGTCGGGGGTCTGCTTGGCGCGGTCGTCGCTTTTGTAGCTGCGCCGCTGCAGCACCTCACGCGCGAGCAGGCCGGGGTAGGCCTCCAGCGCCACGCGGCGGGGGTCGCCTGCGTACAGGCCGGGCAGGTGCACGCCCGCGTCCAGCAGCAGCGGCAGGCCCGCGTGCAGCATGTAGGCCACGGGCGGGTTCACCCATTTCATCGAGGGGCTGGAGCCTGCAGGCCCGTCGGTGGCGCGGTGGGCAAACTTGCCGCCCACGGGGCGCGCGCCGCAGAACGCCGCAAACTGTGCGCGGATCTGCTCGCGGCTGAGGCCGCGGTAGTGCTGCATGCAGGCGTGCCAATCGGTGGGCCAGCCCAGCGCCTGCACCAGCTCGCGCGGCAGGCCAAAAGGCAGGTCGAGCCCGCCCACCCAGTCGCCGGGCTGCGCCAGCCACTGGCCGAACGCGGCCAGGGTGTCGAACGGCTGCAGCGTGGTGAGCGACACGCGCGCGCCCTGGCGCTGGCCCAGCGCCAGCACGATGGGTTTGCGCCGCGTGGGGCTGCTGGAGAAGTCGCAGCCCAGCAGCAGAGGTTGTGGTGCGGCAGCCGTCATCCCAAGGCCAGCGCCGTGACGCCTGCAGCAATGCACAGCGCACCTAAGATGCGCGCCACGCGGTCACCCTCGCCCAGCAGGTGCCCGCCGATCAACGCGGCAAACAGCATGGACACCTCGCGCGCCGGGGCCACGTGCGACAGGGGTGCCTGCTGCATGGCGTACAACACCAGCACATAGGCCACCGGGCTCACCACCGCCACGGCCAAGGCAAAACGCCACTGCGCCAGCCACAGGGTGCGGGCGGTGGGCAGGTCGCGCAGCACCACGGGCGCCAGCAGGCCCACACGCACAAAGTTGCCCATGTAGTCCACCAGGATGGGCGACATCAGCAGAAACTTGACCGCATAGCCGTCGACCACCGTGTAGCTGGCAATGAAGGCCCCCGTGAGCAAGCCGTACAACATGCCCTTGTGCACCCGCGCCCGCGCGGCAGGGTCGTGCGCGGCGCGCAGCAGGCCCGGGCCACCCGCAATCAGGAACACGCCCCCCACCACGCCCACGATGCCCAAGGCACCCAGCGCCGAGATCTGCTCGCCCAGCAGCGTGATAGCCACCAGCGACGACAACAGCGGCCCCGAGCCGCGCGCCAGCGGGTAGACCACGGTGAGGTCCGCCACACGGTAGCCGCGCAGCAGGATGACGAAGTACGCCACATGCAGTAGCCCGCTGGCGGCGACAAAACCCCACTCCACCGCGCCCCACTGCGGCACCGCGTCGCGCCCCAGGTACCAGCCCAGCGGCGCCCAGACGACCATCATGATCACCGAGGTGAAGAACGCAAACCGCGAGTCCCCCCCGGCCTTCTTGGCCACGATGTTCCAGCACGCGTGGATGAGGCCGGCGAGGATGATGAGGGCGAAGGCGGTAAAGGTCACGGGTCAGAAAGAGAGAGGGCTGGAATGCAAAAAGCCGCAGCGCAATGGCGGCTGCGGCTTGGATTGAAGGGCTAGGTACCGCTCACGGCATCGGCAACTGGCGCGGCCCCGGCCGGGGGGCCACCGTGCAAGGGCCGCCCCGCCGCACCGGTGGCGTCCCCCTGCCCGCACCGCGCAGCGGTGCGAGAGCGGGGGGAAGGCGCGCAGCGCCTCAGGGGGGTGATCCCTAAGCTCGGCCGATGATGGAGGCCGTGGCCATCAACTCTTCAAGCAGCGCAAACGACACCTTGCCCGACACCGCATACGGGTCCAGTTCGGGCTTTTCGGAGTATTTGAGCAGGATGGAGTGGTTGATCTTGGAGAGGTTGACCTGCCCCATGGTCCAGCCGCCAAAGCGGCGCTCGGCGATTTCTTCGTAGTGCAGCAGCTCCACGTTCTTGTGGCGCGTGTCCTTCTGGATGTGGCCATACAACTCGCTCACCGCAGAGCGCCCGCCCTCGATGGCTTGCAAAAACACGCCGCCGCCGTAGCACAGCACGCCGGTGATGCCGCTGCCGGGGTTGTGCTGGCGCGATTGCGTCAGGATGGCTTCAATGGCGGCGGGCGAGGTATCGACCGCGCGACTGGCGTAAAGCAGGCGTACCAGCATGGTCAGTTCTTTCCAGGGATGAGGGACAAAAATTCACGGCGCAAAGCGCTGTCCTTGAGGAACACGCCACGCATGACCGAGTTGATCATGCGGCTGTCGTTGTCGCGCACGCCGCGCCAGGACATGCAGAAGTGGCTGGCTTCCATGACGATGGCCAGGCCGTCGGGCTGGGTCTTTTCCATGATCAGGTCGGCCAGCTGCACCACGGCTTCTTCCTGGATCTGGGGGCGGCCCATGATCCAGTCCACCAGGCGCGCGTATTTGCTCAGGCCGATCACGTTGGTGTGCTCGTTGGGCATCACGCCGATCCAGATCTTGCCGATGACGGGGCAGAAGTGGTGGCTGCAGGCACTGCGCACGGTGAGCGGGCCCACGATCATCAGCTCGTTCAAGTGCTCGGCGTTCGGGAATTCGGTGATGGGCGGCTGCGCCACATAGCGGCCGCGGAACACCTCGTTGAGGTACATCTTGGCCACGCGGCGCGCGGTGTTGTTGGTGTTGTGGTCGCCTTCGGTGTTGATGACCAGGCTGTCGAGCACGCCCTGCATCTTGACCTCGACCTCGTCGAGCAGCTTTTCCAGCTCGCCGGGCTCGATGAATTCGGCAATGTTGTCGTTGGCGTGAAAGCGCTTGCGCGCGGCGGCAAGGCGTTCTCGGATCTTGACGGAAACGGGCGTGCCTTCGTCCGGTGAGGTGGGCGTCATATCGGCGGCAGGTTGGCTGGACATGGCTGGCATCGTACCAGCGAACCCAGTTTGATCAATTACAAGGGTTTTAGACAGCAAGCGCTAGTGAAATATGCCTGAGCAGCTATAAATAATATAGCAAACTCGATAAAGGCGCTCTCAATACCGCTTGCCCGTCACCCACAGCGCCAGGCGCATGAGACCAAACGCCACGCGGTCCAGCACCCGCTGGCGCAGCGGGCGGCCGGCATAGCGCGCAGGGTCCATGCGGCGGCCCGCGTGCTGCATGGCGTGCACCAGGCGCTGGCGCAGGTCGATGGCAAAGGCGGCGTCTTCCACCACCACGTTGGCCTCGCGCGCCAGCAGCAGCGAGAGCGGGTCGAGGTTGGACGAGCCCACCGTGGCCCAGGGCCGGTCGCCCTGCGCATCGATGACGGCCACCTTGGCGTGCAGAAAGCTCGGGGCGTACTCGTAGATCTCGACCCCCGCCTCCAGCAGCGCGCCGTACACGGGACGGGCCGCGTGGTACTGCATGAAGTATTCGTACCGTCCCTGCAACAGCAGGCGCACCCGCACGCCCCGGCGCGCGGCCATCACCAGCGCGCGGCGCAGCTTGCCGCCGGGCATGAAGTAGGCATTGGCAATGATGACCTCGTGCCGTGCTGCGCCGATGGCGCGGCGGTAGGCCTTCTCGATGCGGCTGCGGTTGCGCACGTTGTCGCGCAGCACCAGGGTGGCGCGCACAGGCGGGCCTGCGCCAGGGTCGCCGCGCTGCTCCGCGTGCCGTGCCGCGCTGGCCGCGCGCAAGGCCTGCAGGGCCTCCGGCAAGCGGCGCTGGCGTGCATCGCGCACGGCCTGCATGCGCCACCAGAGCTGGTCCATCGTGTCGCTGGCCGATGCCACCAGGCTGCCCGTGGCCCGCACGGCAAAGTCAAAACGGGGGGCCTCCAGCGCGCCGTGGTTAGGGTCGTGAAAGTCGTCCAGCACATTGATGCCGCCGCAAAACAGCACCCGCCCATCCACCACACACAGCTTGCGGTGCAGGCGCCGCCAGCGGTGCGGCAGCAGCAGCCCCAGCGGCCCCAGCGGCGAATACACGCTGCACAGCACCCCGGCGGCCTGGAACTGCTCGGCCCAGGCCTTGGGCAACGCACCCGTGCCCACGCCATCGACCACCAGATGGGTGCGCACGCCGCGCGCTGCAGCGCGCATCAGCGCCTGGGCCACGGTGGCTCCGGCGCCGGTGAAGTCAAAGATGTAGGTCTCGAACTGGATGTCCGCCATCGCAGCATCCATGGCCTCGGTGAGCGCCGGAAAGAACTCCTCGGCGCCTTGCAGCAGCCGGACCTGGTGGTCGTCGGCGGGCCCGGTGCCCGGGGCCTGCACAAAGGACTTGCGCCTCATCCCGTCACCCCGCCACCGCGCACACCCCGGCAGCGCCTCACAGCCGGAACTCCGCGATCAGGGGCAGATGGTCCGACATGCGCCACCAGATGCGGCCACGAGGCACCTGCAGCGACAGCGGCGTGAGCTCGCGCGCATACACATGGTCCAGCTGCGCCAGGGGCAGGCGTGCGGGGTAGGTGAAGGTGCGGGGCGCATCCCATTCATACAGGCCAAAGCCAGCCAGCATGCGCTTGAGCAACTGCCCCCAGTCGTTGAAGTCACCGGCCACCACCAGCGGCGTACCGGGGGGCACCTCGCGCTCGATGAAGCCCTGCAGGCGCTCGACCTGGCGGATGCGGCTGCCAGGGATCAGGCCCAGGTGCACCACGATCACGTGCACGTTGCGGCCCTGCACATCCACCTCCACATGCAGCAGACCGCGCTGCTCGAAACGGTGGTCCGAGATGTCTTCATGCTGGTGCCCGATCACCGGCCAGCGGGTGAGCAACGCGTTGCCATGTTCGCCGTGTTTGGTGACCGCATTGGTGCGGTACACCGCCTCGTAGCCTTCTGGCGCCAGGAACTCGGCCTGCGGCAGATCAGGCCAGCGCTGGAAGTAGGCCGCCTCGCGCCGGTGCAGCTTGCGCACCTCCTGCAGGCAAACGATGTCGGCGTCGAGCTGCTCCACCGCCAGGCCCAGGTTGTGAATCTCCAGCCGCCGCGCGGGCCCGATGCCTTGCACCCCCTTGTGGATGTTGTAGGTGGCTACGCGCAGGATGTCGTCGTGTTGCATGGTCCTAGGAGGGGTAATTGCACGCGCTCGCCAGCGCCGCGATGGGTGCGCCAGGCAAGGCGCGAGGACGCGGCGGGCTCATGCCCGCAAGAAGGAGCAACGCCGCATGGCGCGCCCAGCGCGGTGCTGGCGAATGCGTAGCGTGCCCACTCGACAAGCGAACGTCAACGAAGCAGCGAGAGTCAGTATCCATGAGGCGCCCTTGAAAACGGCAAGCGGTCAATTGCCGCTCCTAGGACTGGAGATTGTGTCGCAAGCCGTGGTGGCAAGGGGTTTGCCCGACGCAGGCAGGGGGCGGCAGCGCTTTACACTGGAGACTCCAACATTTTGAGCACGCAGGGACGGCCCCGACCCCCATGGCTACCGAGAGCGGCCCCAATCCCGCCCCACAGACCCAGGCGCTGATCGTGGACAGCAATGCCACATCGCGCAGCATTCTGGTGGGGCAGCTGCGCGAGTACGGCGTGACCCGCATCGTGCAATGCTCCCGTGTGCAGGACGCGCGCGCCCGGCTGGAGCACACGGTGTTCGACTACGTGCTGTGCGACCAGTTTTTTGGCGAATCCAACTACTCGGGCCAGACCCTGCTGGACGACCTGCGGCGCGCGCAGTTGCTGCCGTTTTCGACGGTGTTCTTCATGGTCACGGCCGAGGCGTCGTACGCCGCAGTGGCCGAGGCCGCCGAGTCGGCACTGGACGGCTACCTGCTCAAGCCCTTCACGCCCAGCGCGCTGTTCGAGCGCCTGAGCCTGGCGCGCCTGCGCAAGATCCACCTCAAGCCCATTTTCGATGCCATCGAAGCCGAGGACTTCGAGCAGGCTGCAGCGCTGTGCGTGGAGCGTTTCGAGGCCCGCAAGCCCTATTGGCTGTACGCCGCCCGCATCGGGTCGGAGCTGCTGCTGCGCTTGGGCCGCCACGACGAGGCGCGCACCCTGTTCGAGGCCGTCATCGCGGCACGGGCCCTGCCCTGGGCCAAGCTGGGCGTGGCCCGCGCACAGATCGAATCAGGCCAGGCCGCGCGCGCCATCACCACCTTGCAGGAGTTGATTGGCGAAGACGCGTCGTTCGCCGACGCCTACGACGTGCTGGGCCGCGCGCAGGTGGAGATGGGCAATTTTTCGCAGGCCATCGAGACCTACCGCACGGCCAGCACCCTCACGCCCGACTCGGTGGTGCGGCTGCAGAAGCTGGGGATGATGTCGTACTACATGGGCGACCGCGCCACCGCCACCAAGGTGCTGGCACGCGCCACAGTGCTGGGCATTGACTCCAAACTGTTCGACTACCAGTCGCTGGTGCTGCTGACGTTTGCGTATTACGCCGAGAACGACCGCAAGGGCATCGAGCGCTGCATGGCCGACTTTGCGCGCATCCTGGAGCGCCACTACGGCAGCGCGCGCATCCGGCGTTTTGCCGAGGTGGCGCGGGCGCTGCAGCTCATCCAGCAGCGGCAGTTTTCGCAAGCGGTTGAATCGGTGCGTGGCATGGCCCGCGAGATAACGTCCAGCACCTTCGACTTTGAGGCTGCTTGCAACCTGGGCAGCCTGCTGGCCGTATTGGCCGTCACGTCGATCGAGCTGCCCGAGGGCGACAGCTGGGTGCTGGCACTGGGCATGCGCTATGCCAACACGCGCGGCTTGACCGAGCTGATGGCCAACGCATGCAACCTGCATGAGCCTTATAGCCAACTGGTGCGAGACTGCCTGCAACGCGTCAACAAGACGGCCGAAGTCGCCATGGCGCAAAGCCTGGGCGGCGACCCTGGCGGTGCCGTGCAAAACCTGCTGGCCGAAGCCGAACGCACCCTCAACTCCAAACTGCTCGATATGGCACAGCAAGTGCTGCTACGCCATGGCGCGCGCATGGCCGCCCCCCAACCGCTGCAAGAGAGCATCGACGCACTGCGCGCCCGCATGGGCAGCACCCCGGCGAGGGCCATCCTGGGGCAAGACAGTGAACGTCACCCCGGCGGTGTAGCGCTGAGGGTGCGGGGCAGCAGCGACAACACACCCACGCGCACTCCGCAGCCATCGCCCGACAGCTCGGCGCTCGGCCCGTCGCCCGTAGACGATGCCGACGATCCTGCTGCCGCCCTGCGCTTGCGGCCTCCAGACGCCTCTTGAGGCGACGCCGCCCGGCCGTGCCCCAGTTGCCGCCGGGCCATTCGGAGTCGACTCACCCGAGATGCAAAAACCGGGGGAGTAACAGGCACGCCTCGGCATTGGACGCTGAAAAACACCGGTCAGCGGCCTGCTGCCAGGGCAGCCACTCATAGGCGTCGTGCTCACGTGGGCTCAGCACCACGGGCGTGCCTGCGGGCACACGCAGGCCAAACACGCGCTCGCGGTTGCGCACCACGCCAGGGGCATAACGGTGCAGCCATTGGGGCCAGATGTCGTACACGTTCTCCAGCGCCCAGTCGGTCAGCAGACAACCCGGTGCCTGGGTGTCTATCCCGGTTTCTTCGGCCACTTCACGGCGTGCGGTCTCGGCAAAAGGCTCATCCAGCGCATCCTTGCTACCGGTGACCGACTGCCAATGCCCCTCGCCCCCGGTGCGGCGGATCAGCAGCACCTCCAGCGCGGGGGTGTGGATCACCACCAGCACCGACTCTGGAAGCTTGTAAGGCCGCGGTGGCCCGGCGGCTGCCATGGGCTGTGCCTTCAGCCCCCCTTGGGGCGCTGGGCTGCCGTGGTGGTGGGCACGGGCGGGGGCAGCTCCTTGGCCTGCAACGCACGCGCCTGCACCACCAGCTGGTTGTGCGCGTCCAGAAACGCCGCAGCAATGACCTTGCCTTCATTGGTATTGCTCCAGCCAGCGCCCGCAGCCCCCCCCAGCTTGCCGAACACCAGGCCGCCCACCCCCAGGTCGGTGGTGCGCGCTGAGCCCGTGGCCGCCGCTACCTGTTCGGTGGTTTCGTTGTCGGACAGCAGCAAGGCCGTCTGTGCTTCCTTGAACTTGACCTGCTCCACCAGCCCGGCCAGGCCTGCGATGTCGCGCAGTACCGGGATCATGGCGATCACCCCGGCCAGGCCCCGGCCCGCATCCTGCTCGCTGAACGTGAGGCTGGGCGTGAGCGTGTACTGCGCCTCGTACCCCTTGCCCTTGGCCACGGTGGAGTTGTTCTTGCGCAGGATGCCGGCGTCCTTCAATTCCTGCTCCTGCACAGTGCCCTTCAGGCCCGCTGCCCGGTCCACCACGCGGAAACACCCGCTCTGCTGGGCCAGCAGCTTGACCAGCGGCACCGGCGACGCGGGCAGCTGGTAGCCCGAGCCCATGATGTAGCCATTGGGGTTCTCGGCCAGCGCCAGCGTGGCCACCGGCGCATCGCAACGCACCAGCTCACGGGCCGCGTTCTGCGCGCCCTGGGGCCCGGCCGAGCCCGTGACCACCGAGCCGCCCTGGCCCAGTTCGGTCTTCTTCTCGCCGCATCCGGCCAGGGCGATGCATGTGGCCGCAAGCAGCCAATGGGAGCGTGTCAACAAACGCATGGAAGTACCTCTTTCAGTCCGTGCACGGCGGCCAGTGCCCGATGCGCCGCACATGAAAAAAGCGGCCAGGGCGCAAGGCCCGAGCCGCTTGGTGTGCGATGCATGGCTGCATGCGCGAAGGACGTGTGCGTCCGGAATCAGGCCGCAGTCTTGACCGCGTCGGGGTTGCGCAGGCGGATGTGCAGCTCGCGCAGCTGCTTTTCGTCCACAGGGCTGGGCGCCTGTGTGAGCAGACACTGGGCACGTTGGGTCTTGGGGAAGGCGATCACGTCGCGGATCGACTCGGCACCGGTCATCAGCGTCACGATGCGGTCCAGGCCAAAGGCCAGGCCGCCGTGCGGGGGCGCGCCGTACTGCAGCGCATCCAGCAGGAAGCCGAACTTGAGCTGGGCTTCTTCGGGCGTGATGTTGAGGGCGTCAAACACCTTCTGCTGCACATCGGCGCGGTGGATACGGACGGAGCCGCCACCCATTTCCCAGCCGTTGAGCACCATGTCGTAGCCCTTGGAGATGCACTTCTCGGGCGCAGTGACCATCCAGTCTTCGTGACCATCCTTGGGGCTGGTGAAGGGGTGGTGCACCGAGTTCCAGCGCTGGTTTTCCTCGTCGTACTCAAACATCGGGAAATCGACCACCCACAGCGGTGCCCAGCGGTTCTCGAACAGGCCGTTCTTCTTGCCGAACTCGCTGTGGCCGATCTTGATACGCAGCGCGCCAATCGCGTCGTTGACGATCTTTTCCTTGTCGGCACCGAAGAAGATCAGGTCGCCATCCTGTGCGCCAGTGCGCTCCAGCACGGCTTGCAGGGCTGCGTCGTGGATGTTCTTCACGATGGGCGACTGCAGACCGTCACGGCCCTTGGCCAGTTCATTGACGCGGATGTAGGCCAGGCCCTTGGCGCCGTAGATCTTGACGAACTCAGTGTAGGCGTCGATTTCGCCACGGCTGATGCCGCCGCCTTCGACCGAGCCACCGGGCACGCGCAGGCCGACCACGCGGCCATTCTTCATGTTGGCGGCGCCCGAGAACACCTTGAAGTCCACGTCCTTCATCACGTCGGTCAGCTCGGTGAATTCGAGCTTCACGCGCAGGTCGGGCTTGTCGGAGCCATACAGGCGCGCAGCGTCCTGGTAGGTCATGACGGGGAACTCGCCCAGGTCCACGCCCAGCGTGTTCTGGAACACCGTCTTGATCATGCCCTGGAACATGTCGCGGATGTCCTGCTCTTCCATGAACGATGTCTCGATATCGATCTGGGTGAATTCAGGCTGGCGGTCAGCACGCAAGTCTTCGTCGCGGAAGCACTTGGTGATCTGGTAGTAGCGGTCGAAGCCCGCCACCATCAGCAGCTGCTTGAACAGCTGGGGCGACTGGGGCAATGCGAAGAAATGGCCATCGTGCACGCGGCTGGGCACGAGGTAGTCGCGCGCGCCTTCGGGCGTGCTCTTGGTGAGCATGGGGGTTTCGATGTCGATGAAGCCATTCGCATCGAGGAACTTGCGCACTTCCATTGCCACCTTGTAGCGCAGCATCAGGTTGTTCTGCATGTACGGCCGGCGCAGGTCCAGCACGCGGTGCGTGAGGCGCGTGGTTTCCGACAGGTTTTCCTCGTCGATCTGGAACGGAGGCGTGACGGAGGGGTTGAGCACGTTCAGCTCATGGCACAGCACTTCGATCTGGCCGGTCTTGAGCTTGTCGTTGGTGGTGCCTGCGGGGCGTGCGCGCACCACACCCTTGACCTGCACGCAGAACTCGTTGCGCACGCCTTCGGCGACCTTGAACATCTCGGCGCGGTCGGGGTCGCACACCACCTGCACGTAGCCTTCGCGGTCGCGCAGGTCGATGAAGATCACGCCACCATGGTCACGGCGGCGGTTCACCCAGCCCGACAGGGTAACGGTTTGGCCCAACAGGGCTTCGGTCACAAGACCGCAATAGTGGGAACGCATGGCCATGACAAAACTTCCGGCGCCGCAGGGCGCGTTGACGTTGAAAGAGATTGCTTTTCTTACTTGGGTGGGGGCAGCGTGGGGTCCGCTGGAGCCACCACACCCATGGAGACGATGTACTTGAGGGCGCTGTCCACACTCATTTCGAGCTCGACGCAGTCGCTCTTGCGCACCATCACAAAATACCCCCCCGTGGGGTTGGGGGTGGTGGGCACGTACACGCTGACGAACTCGTCGCGCAGGTACGCAGCCACTTCACCATTGGGGGCGCCGGTGACGAACGCCACGGTCCATACCCCTTCGCGGGGCCACTGCACGAGCACGGCCTTGCGAAAGGCATTGCCGCTCTCGGAGAACAGCGTGTCCGACACCTGCTTGACGCTGGAGTAGATAGAGCGCACCACCGGAATGCGGTGCACCAGCGCATCGCCCCACTGCACAAGCTTGCGGCCCGCAAAGTTGCTGGCAATGGCGCCCACCACGAGCAAGATGGCCAGCGTGAGGACCACACCAAAGCCCGGGACATGCACTCCGAGCAGCTTGTCGGGCTGCCACGCGCCGGGCAGGATCTGCAGGGTCTGGTCGAGCGTGCTCACAATCCAGTTGAGCACCCAGGCCGTGATGACACCGGGCACGATGACCAGAAGGCCTGTCAACAGCCATTTGCGCAGGGCAGCCATGCAGGTCCTCAGCTCGAAGAGGAAGAAGTACCACTGGTACCAGCAGTACCGGTAGCGCTGGCAGTGCTTGTGCTGGCCGCTTCCTTTTTAGGAGCATCACCGCCACTGGCAGGTGCCGCTGATTCGGTTTTGGACTCCGACTTGGCCTCGGTGGCCGGGGCGGAGTTGCCACCGTTTCCGCCACGGAAATCGGTCACATACCAGCCCGAGCCCTTGAGCTGAAAACCTGCGGCAGTGACCTGCTTGGAGAAGGCTTCGGCGCCGCAGGCGGGGCACACCGTCAGGGGTGCGTCGGAGATTTTTTGCAGCACATCCTTGGCATGGCCACAGGAGCCGCATTTGTAGGCGTAAATAGGCATGTCAGTGTGTTGAGGGAAAGTGCAAAACCCTCAATTATAGGCGGCATGCCCCTTTACCCCCCGCGTTACTCGACCCCAACCATCTTGTGGTGGGAGGCATGGCTGTTGCGGATGGCCTGTGGCCCGAGGGAGCCGATCAGCATGCCCGCCAGCGCGGCCAGCAAACCCGCCAGCTGCGCAGGAAAGATTGCCCCCGCCGGAGTGGACAGGAAAAGCAGCCAGGTCACCAGCCCCAGCACGATGGCAAAGATGGCGCCCTGCGTAGTGGCACGCTTCCAGTACAGGCCGAACACCAGCGGCACAAACGCTCCCACCAGCGGCACCTGGTAGGCACCCGACACCAGCTCATAGATGGAAGTACCCTGCATGTAGATGGCATAGGCCAATACGCAGGCGCTGAAAACGAGCGTGGTGATGCGCATGGTGCGCAGGTGCTGCTTGTCCGAGCTGTGCGGACGGAACTGGCGCCAGATGTTTTCGGTGAAAGTGACGCTGGGCGCCAGCAGCGTGGCAGAGGCCGTGGACTTGAGCGCCGACAGCAGGGCCCCAAAGAACAGCACCTGCATCACAAAAGGCATCTTCTCCAGCACCAGCGTGGGCAGCACCTTTTGCGGGTCGTCCTTGAGCAGCGCAGCCGTTTCCGTGGGCATGATGATGAGCGCGCTGGCCACCAGGAACATGGGCACAAAGGCGAACAGGATGTAGCAGATGCCACCGATCACGGGACCGCGCGTGGCTGCCTGGATGTTGTTGGCCGACATCACACGCTGAAAGACGTCCTGCTGCGGGATGGAGCCGAACATCATGGTCACGCCCGCGGCGATGAAGAACACCACGTCATGGAACTTGGGCTCAGGCAGGAACCGGAACAGCTCACGGCTGGACGCGAACTCGATCACCTTGTCGGCCCCCCCGGCCATGTTGCCCGCAAACACGGCAATGACGGCCAGGCCCACCACCAGGATGATCATCTGGATGAAGTCGGTGACCGCCACCGACCACATGCCGCCGAACAGCGTGTACGCCAGGATGGAGACCACACCAATCGTCATGCCCACCGGAATGCTGATGGCACCGCCAGACAGCAGGTTGAACACCAGGCCCAGCGCTGTGACCTGGGCAGAAACCCAGCCCAGGTAGCTCAACATGATGATCAGCGAGCAGACGATTTCCACCGTGCGGCCATAGCGTTCGCGGTAATAGTCGCTGATGGTGAGCAGTGTCATGCGGTACAGCTTGCCGGCAAAGAACAGGCCGACCAGGATCAGGCAGAAGCCCGCGCCGAACGGGTCTTCGACCACATTGCCCAGACCGCCCTCGATGAACTTGGCGGGAATGCCCAGCACGGTCTCCGACCCAAACCAGGTGGCAAACGTGGTGGTGATGATCATGTACAGCGGCAGGTGGCGCCCGGCAATGGCAAAGTCCGCAGCGTTCTTCACACGCCGGGCTGCCAGCAAGCCGATGCCGATGGTGATCAGCAGGTAAACGATAACCAGGGTCAGCAGCACAGCGCGCTCCTCTCTCTTTTTGTCTCGGTCGGTCCAGGGTGAAGAAATCCGACCTGCACCCCGGCGCGCCCCACACCGGGGCACCGGGCATGCAGATCGTCAGAAAAGCCGGATTCTGATCAGCAGTTGGATGAGCAGCAAGCCCAGCACAAACCCGACCCCAGCAAAAATGATGCCTTGCAGCAGCCGGTTGGTGCGTTTTTGCGCTTCCAGCAGTTCACGCAGTGCAGGCTCGTGGTCTGCCGGGCGTTGGCGCAGCGCGTCGTAGATGAGTCGTGGCAGCTCGGGCAGCAGCTTGGCATAGTGCGGCGCCTCGGCCCGCAGCTCGCGCCACAGGCGCTGGGGGCCCATCTGCTCCAGCATCCACTTTTCAAGGAAGGGCTTGGCCGTGCTCCACAGGTCCAGGTCCGGGTCCAGCTCGCGGCCCAGGCCCTCAATGTTGAGCAGGGTCTTTTGCAGCAGCACCAGCTGGGGCTGAATCTCGACATGGAAGCGGCGCGAGGTCTGGAACAGCCGCATCAGCACCAGGCCCAGCGAGATTTCCTTGAGTGGGCGGTCAAAATATGGCTCGCACACGGCGCGGATGGCCGACTCGAGGTCATTGACCCGCGTTTCGGGCGGCACCCAGCCGCTTTCGATGTGCAGCTCTGCCACCCGCTTGTAGTCGCGCCGGAAGAACGCCACAAAGTTCTGCGCCAGGTATTCCTTGTCCACTTCGGTCAGCGTGCCCACGATGCCGAAGTCCAGCGAGATGTAGCGGCCGAACGTGGCAGGCTCCAGACTCACCTGGATGTTGCCCGGGTGCATATCGGCGTGAAAAAAACCGTCGCGAAACACCTGGGTGAAGAAGATGGTGACGCCGTCGCGCGCCAGCTTGGGGATGTCCACACCGGCCTCCCGCAGGCGGTCGATCTGGCTGATGGGCACACCGTTCATGCGCTGCATCACCATGACCTCGGGGTGGCAGAAGTCCCAGAAGATCTCGGGGATCAGCACCAGGTCCAGCCCGGTCATGTTGCGGCGCAGCTGCGCCGCGTTGGCAGCCTCGCGCACCAGGTCCAGTTCGTCGTGCAGGTAGTTGTCAAACTCTGCCACCACCTCACGGGGCTTCAGGCGCTTGCCATCGGCAGACAGGCTCTCCACCCATCCCGCCATCATGCGCATGAGGCTCAGGTCCTTCTCGATCACCGGCAGCATGCCAGGCCGCAGTACCTTGACGGCTACCTCGCGCTCAATGCCCTGGCGGTCGCGCAGCGTGGCGAAATGCACCTGGGCGATGGACGCGCTGGCCACCGGTGTGCGGTCGAAAGAGGTGAACACCTCGTCCACCGGACGACGGAAGGCACGCTCGATGGTGGCGATGGCGATGTCGGGGTCGAATGGCGGCACGCGGTCCTGCAGGCGGGCCAGTTCGTCGGCGATGTCGGGCGGAAGCAGGTCGCGGCGGGTGGACAGCACCTGGCCGAACTTGACGAAGATAGGCCCTAGGCTTTCCAGCGCCTCGCGCAGGCGTTGCCCACGCGGCGCATCCAGATTGCGCCCGATGGACACGATGCGCGAGATCATGCGCAGCCAGGGCTTTTGAAAGCTGTCGAGCAGCAAGCCATCCAGGCCGAACCGGAACACCACCCACAGGATGGCCGCCCCCCGCAAGAAGCGCTTCATGCGTCGGCCCGGTCCGAACCAGCCGAAGGTGACAGCGGCGCCGCCGCCGGAGCACTGGGCGCCACCGGTGCCGTCGCAACGACCACTGCAGAAGACGCCGCGCTGGCGGCTGCCATGCGCGAACCCACAAACTGGTGCAGCGCCTGCGCAGCCCGGCTGGCGAACTGTGCCAGCGTATGCGCAGGGGCATCGCCAATCACGCGGGCCAGGTCTTCCTCCACATCCCAGCGCACATGGTCCACCAGCCAGTTGATCTCGGCCGCCAGTTGCACATCGCCCTCAATGCGGATGGAGGGCTTGTCGCCCCGCAACGCAGCCTGGGCCAGGGTGATGGGGGAGGTATCGGTCACTTCCAGCCGCAGGTCTGGCACCGCGGATTCGGGCGCCAGGTTGAACAGGCCCGCAGGGGTGATCACCAGCGACAGGGAATAGGCCCGCCACTGCACCCGGGCGATGCGGCCCTTTTGGCGCACCAACCGGTCCGTGGCCTCTTTCTCCTGCATCAGCACATGGTTGAGAAACAGCACCAGGCGCTGCTGCACCTCGTGGACCAGCCATTGCGGGGGCTGCGGGCCGGCTGCCAGGCGCTCGAAGAGGCCGTCCAGAAAAGAAAAAGGGGACTGTGGTGTTGCCATAGTCCCCGATTATTCCCTGAACTGGAATGCCCCTGGCACGCAGGGGCCCCGTGGGCGGTGTTTACTGCAGGGCTTGCACGCCTGCCACCAGCCAGCCGGTGTTGCCCGCCTTGGGCTTGGTCATGTTCCAGACCTCACGGAAGGGGCTGGGCCCGGCGGAGGGTTCTTCGCGGATCATGCCCGAGAACTCGACGCTGGCCATGTAGCCGTCGCCCAGGTCTTCGATGCCCAGCAGCTGCGCTTCGATCATGACCACATCGGTGTGATTGGGCTGCGTGCCCCGGTGGGCTTCGCGCTCGGTCAGCTGGGTGCGGATCTCATCGAGCATGTTATCCGTCATCATGGACCGCAGGGTGGCGATGTCCGAGCGGTCCCACGCGCCCTGCAAGGTCACGAAGTTGCGCTTGGCGGCCGCCAGGAAACCCTCGGTGTCGAAATCGGCGGGCACACCCCAGTTCTGCGAACCCGACAGGCCCGAACCGATCACCACCCCCGAACCCACGCCACCCTGCCCGGCACGCGAGGCATCAAATGCCATGCTGCTGCGCTCCCAGGGGCGGGCCGATGCGTCGTTGCCCACGTTGTTGGGGCTGTACTGCGGCGGCACCTGGGCAGCGGCGGGCGTTGCAGCCCCTGCGCCCTGAAAGGCGAACGGAGCACCACCTGCAGCATTGCCCGAGCCATTGCTACCGCCGTTGCGCGACCGCATGACCATCTTGAAGATGGCAAACGCCGCCAGCGCCAGCAGCGCAATCATCAGGATGTTGCCAAAGCCCGCGCCCAGGCCCAGCGAGTGCGCCAGCCAGGCCAGGCCCAGACCCGCCGCCAGGCCGCCCAACATGGCACCCCAGGGCTTCTTGGCCGGTGCGGCCGGAGCCGCTGCCGGCGTGGCGGTAGCAGGCTTGGCTGCCGCAGCCGTGTTGGTCGCGCTCTGTGCCGGTGCGCCCGGCGTGGCGGGCGGCGTGGCCGACTCGCGCTGCGTCACATTGCTGGACTGCTTGCCCACCGATTTGCCACCACCCAGTCGCCGCGCGGCGTCGGCATCGGCGTGCGCAAACGCCAGCATCGCGACCAACACCACAGACCACAGTTTCATCATGACTTCTCCGTCTCCGTTATCGACCGAGCAAACCGCTCAGCACTTGATTCCAACATGGAGGGCCACAATGCCCCCCGTCATGTTGTGATAGTCCACATGCCCAAAACCATTTTTCTGCATGAGGCTTTTGAGTTCTTCCTGCCCCGGGTGCATGCGGATGGACTCCGCCAGATACCGGTAGCTCGCGTCGTCGCCCGCCACCAGCTTGCCCAGCTGGGGCAGCACCTTGAACGAGTACCAGTCGTACACCTTGGTCAGCGGCTGCGCCACTTTGGAAAACTCCAGCACCAGCAGCTTGCCGCCGGGCTTGAGCACACGGCACATCTCGGCAATGGCCTGGTCCTTGTGGGTCATGTTGCGCAAGCCAAAAGCCACGCTCACCACGTCGAAATGCGCGTCGGGGAACGGCAGCTTTTCAGCGTCGCAGACCAACGTAGGCAGCACCACGCCCTCGTTGATGAGCCGGTCACGGCCCACACGCAGCATGGCTTCATTGATGTCGGTGTGCACCACACGGCCCGATGCCCCCACCTTCTTGGAAAACGCCAGTGCCAGGTCGCCGGTGCCACCCGCAATGTCCAGCACCTGGCTGCCTTCGCGCAGGTTGGCCACCATCACGGTGTAGGCCTTCCAGGCACGGTGCAGACCCGCCGACATGAGGTCGTTCATCACGTCGTACTTGGAGGCCACGGAATCAAACACACCGCGCACGCGGCGTGCCTTTTCCTGCTCGTCCACCGACTGAAAACCGAAATGCGTGGTGCTCATAAGAATCATGCTAGGCGCGTGAACGCCAGAGGTACAGCGACAACCCCGCACTGAATTGGGGCATCTGTCGCAATTTGGAGAACGCTATTGAAACAAAACCAGCCGCTAGCGCAAACAAATATTGCGCTGATAGCTATATTTTCAATAGCACCTTGACGCACAGGGACTTGTGCGGCTTTTGGCGGCGGCCCCCCTGAACAGGCCTGCCAAGGGCATCAGTGACTGCCGCAGGCATGGCCCCCTGCACCACCCTTGGGCGCCATGGGTGCATCACGATCGGCCCCCGCCGCAGCCAGCCGCTCGGTGTACTGGGCCCACAGTGCGTCCTGCTTCTGGCCCAGCTCGTAGAGATAGTCCCAGGTGAAGATGCCGCTGTCGTGGCCGTCGGAGAACGTGGGCTTGACCGCGTAGTTGCCCACAGGCTCCAGGTTGATGAGCGCCACATTGCGCTTGCCCGTCTGCAGCACCTCCTGCCCCGGGCCGTGGCCTTGCACCTCGGCCGAGGGCGAGTACACGCGCATCAGCTCGAACGGAATGCGGAACGTGGCGCCATCCGAAAAACCCACCTCCAGCACGCGCGACTGTTCATGCACCGTCAGGGCCTGCGGCGTGGGAGCGCCCGCTTTCAAACCTGCCATGGAATCACCTTGAGAAAACTGTTGTCAGGAACGACGGCTGCCATTGTCCCACCCGCCCAGGCACACGCTGCCAGCAAGGTTACCGGGCGGCCCACTGCGCCAGCTGGGACTGCAGCTGCGCTTCCAGCGCGGGCAACAAGGCCCGCACGGCGGCCTCTTGCGCTGCGGGGCTGGGCCGCTGTGCCGCAGCCCATACGGGCGATGGAAAGTGACTGTCCCAGTCAAACCGCGCAATCACATGCCAGTGCAGGTGCGGCACCATGTTGCCCAGCGCCGCGATGTTGACCTTGGTGGGCGACAGGTGCTGGCGCAGCGCCTGCTCCACCAGAGTCACGGCTTCCATGCAATGCGCACGGTCAGCAGCGGCCAGGTCCGAGAACTCGGCCACATGCGCGTTCCAGACCACGCGGTAAAAGGCGGGGAACCCCGCCTCCTGCGCACGGATGACACGCAGGCGCTCGCCACGCCAGACCAATGCGCCGCCGTCTTCAGCGCACAAGGGGCAGGTCATCAGACCAGCACCCGCTCAATGCCGCCGTTGTTGGCACGGTGTACGTACTCAGGCATCCAGTTCTCGCCCAGGATCTCGCGCGCCATCTCGACCACGATGTAGTCGGCTTCGAGCAAGCCGTTGTTCAGGTCGCCTTCGTAGCGGTTCAGGCCCTGCAGGCAGCTGGGGCAGCTGGTGAGGATCTTCACGTTGTCCTGCGCGCCGACAGCACCGCTGGCACGCAGCTGGGCTTCGCCCTTCTTGATCTCTTCTTCCTTGCGGAAGCGCACCTGCGTGGACACGTCGGGCCGGGTCACACCCAGCGTGCCCGACTCGCCGCAGCAACGCTCGCTCTTCAAGACCTGCTCGCCCACCAGCGCCTTCACGGTCTTCATCGAGTCCTGCAGCTTCATGGGGTTGTGGCAGGGCTCGTGGTACAGGTAGGCGCCCTTGCCTTGCAGCTGGATGCCCTTTTCCAGCAGGTACTCGTGGATGTCGATGATGCGGCTGCCCGGGAAGATCTTGTCAAACTCGTAGCCCTGCAGCTGGTCGTAGCAGGTGCCGCAACTCACCACCACGGTCTTGATATCGAGGTAGTTGAGCGTGTTGGCCACGCGGTGGAAGAGCACGCGGTTGTCCGTGATCATCTTTTCGGCCTTGTCGAACTGGCCCGAACCGCGCTGGGGGTAGCCGCAGCACAGGTACCCAGGCGGCAGCACCGTCTGCACGCCCGCGTGCCACAGCATGGCCTGGGTCGCCAAACCGACCTGCGAGAACAAGCGCTCTGACCCGCAGCCAGGGAAGTAGAACACCGCCTCCGTCTCGGCCGTGGTGGCCTGCGGGTTGCGGATGATCGGCACGTAGTCCTTGTCCTCGATGTCGAGCAGCGCGCGCGCCGTCTTCTTGGGCAGGCCGCCTGGCAGCTTCTTGTTGATGAAATGGATCACCTGCTCCTTGATCGGAGCCGTGCCCACCGTCGCGGGCGGCTTGGCCGTTTGCTTGCGGCCCACCTTGCGCAGCAGGTCCACGGCCATGCGCTGGGCCTTGAAACCCACGTCCACCATGGCCGAGCGCATCAGCTTGATGGTGTCCGGGTTGGTGGCGTTGAGCATGGTCATGGCCAATGCGTTGCCGGGGCGGAAGGTCTTCTTGCCCATCTTGCGCAGCAGGTTGCGCATGTTCATGGTGACGTCGCCGAAGTCGATCTTCACCGGGCAAGGGCTCTCGCATTTGTGGCACACCGTGCAGTGGTCGGCCACGTCCTCAAACTCCTGCCAGTGCTTGATGCTCACGCCCCGGCGGGTCTGCTCTTCGTACAGGAACGCCTCGACCAGCAGCGACGTGGCCAGGATCTTGTTGCGTGGGCTGTACAGCAGGTTGGCGCGTGGCACGTGCGTGGAGCACACGGGCTTGCACTTGCCGCAGCGCAGGCAGTCCTTGACCGAATCGGCAATGGCGCCGATGTCGCTCTGCTGCATGATCAGCGACTCATGCCCCATCAGGCCGAAGCTGGGTGTGTAGGCGTTGGTCAAATCGGCATGCAGCGCCGGTTTTGAAGCCAAATCGGCACCAAGCGCTGGTTGAATATGCCCTGAATGCTCCTGATTTCGGAGCAACTTGCCTTTGTTGAAGCGGCCTTCCGGGTCCACCTTGCGCTTGTACTCGGCAAAGGGGCGCAGCTCTTCATCGGTCAAAAACTCCAGCTTGGTGATGCCAATGCCGTGTTCGCCCGAGATCACGCCGTTCAAGCTGCGCGCCAGCACCATGATGCGCGCCACGGCCTCGTGGGCCGTTTGCAGCATCTCGTAGTCGTCGCTGTTGACCGGGATGTTGGTGTGCACATTGCCGTCGCCTGCGTGCATGTGCAGCGCCACCCACACGCGGCCCTTGAGCACGCGCTTGTGGATGGCCACGGCCTCGTCCAGGATGGGCTTGAACGCCGCGCCAGTGAAGATGCCTTGCAGCGGCGCCCGCAGCTGGGTCTTCCAGCTGGCGCGCAGGGTGTGGTCCTGCAGTTGGGGGAACAGCGTTTCCACATCGTGCAGCCAGCCCTGCCACAGGGCGCGCACCTCTTCCACCAGGGCGATGGCCTGGGCCACGCGGTCTTGCAGCAGCTCGGGCGAAGGCACCTCGTCGTCGGCGTCGTGCTTGCCCAGGGGCAGGTTGCCACGCTCGAAGAACTCGGTCAGCGCGTCGCACAGCTTGAGCTTGTTGCGCAGGGAGAGCTCGATGTTGATGCGCTCGATGCCGTCGGTGTACTCGGCCATGCGCGGCAGCGGGATCACCACGTCTTCGTTGATCTTGAATGCGTTGGTGTGGCGGCTGATGGCCGCCGTCTTCTTGCGGTCGGCCCAGAATTTCTTGCGCGCATCGGCCGTGATGGCCACAAAGCCTTCGCCGCTGCGGGTGTTGGCCAGGCGCACCACTTCGCTGGTCACGCGGGCCACGTCGTCGGCGTTGTCACCGGCAATGTCGCCAATCAGCACCATCTTGGGCAGGCCGCCGTTGCCCTTTTTGCTCTTGGTGGCATAGCCCACAGCCTTCAGGTAGCGGTCGTCCAGGTGCTCCAGGCCCGCCAGCAGCACGCCACTGCGCTTTTGCTCGGCGAACATGAAGTCCTTGATCTCGACGATGCTGGGCACGGCGTCCTTGGCGTTGCCGAAGAACTCCAGGCACACGGTGCGCGTGTGCTCGGGCATACGGTGCACCACCCAGCGCGCGCTGGTGATGAGGCCGTCGCAGCCTTCCTTCTGGATGCCGGGCAGTCCGGCGAGGAACTTGTCCGTCACGTCCTTGCCCAGGCCTTCCTTGCGGAAAGTCTTGCCCGGAATGCTCAGGCGCTCGGTGCGCACGGGCGTCTTGCCATCGGCCTCGAAATACTGCAGCTCGAAGGTGGCCACTTCCACGTCATGGATCTTGCCCATGTTGTGGTCCAGGCGGGTCACTTCGAGCCACTGGGCGTCGGGCGTGACCATGCGCCAGCTGGCCAGGTTGTCCAGCGCCGTGCCCCAGAGCACGGCCTTCTTGCCGCCCGCGTTCATGGCGATGTTGCCGCCAATGCACGATGCCTCGGCGCTCGTCGGATCCACCGCAAACACAAAGCCCGCACGCTCGGCCGCATCGGCCACACGCTGGGTGACCACGCCGGCTTCGGTCCACACCGTGCCCACCTCGCGGTCCAGGCCCGGCAGGCGGCGCATCTCCACCTCGGTCATGGCTTCGAGCTTTTCGGTGTTGATGACCACGCTCTTCCACGTCAACGGAATGGCGCCGCCGGTGTAGCCGGTGCCGCCCCCGCGTGGAATGATGGTCAGGCCCAGTTCGATGCAGCCCTTCACCAGGCCAGCCATCTCGACCTCGGTGTCGGGGGTGAGCACGACGAACGGGTATTCGACGCGCCAGTCGGTCGCGTCGGTCACATGGCTCACGCGGGAGAGGCCGTCGAACTTGATGTTGTCCTTGGCCGTGAGGCGGCCCAGGGTTTTCTGGATCTGGCGGCGCAGTTGCGCGGCCTGCTCGAAGGTGGCGTTGAATTCGGCCACAGCGCGTCGCGCGGCGACGACCAGCTCACCGACGAGACGGTCGCGCTCGGCATCGTCTGCGGGGGTGCGGCGTTTTTCGATCTCGCCCAGGCGGTGCTGCAGGGCATCCACCAGCAGCTTGCGGCGCGAGGGGTTGTCCAGCAGGTCGTCCTGCAGGTAGGGGTTGCGCTGCACGACCCAGATATCGCCCAGCACCTCGTACAGCATGCGGGCCGAACGGCCCGTGCGGCGCTCTTTGCGCAGCTGGTCCAGCACCTCCCAGGATGAGGACCCCAGCAGCCGGATCACGATCTCCCGGTCGGAAAACGAGGTGTAGTTATAGGGAATTTCACGCAGTCGGGCAGGCTCGGCGGCCTGCGTCTGCAAGGCCGCCAACGCGATCGGTACATTCATGGGGGTCTACCTGGGGTGGGGGCGCGATTTTAAGCCACCGGCCTGCGGCTTGCCGGGCCGGGGCTGTCTGACAGAGCCGAAACCGGCCCCGCAACAGTGTCAGAACAGCACGCGGCTGCGCAGGGTGCCGCTGACCTGGGCCAGCTTGTCCAGCGCCAGATCGGACGAGGCGGCGTCGATGTCGATGACCACGTAGCCGATCTTCTCGTTGGTCTGCAGGTATTGGGCCGAGATGTTGATCTGGTTGTCCGAGAAGATGCGGTTGATCTCTGACAGCACGCCCGGCACGTTGCGGTGGATGTGCAGCAGACGGTGCTTGCCGGGGTGGGCGGGCAGCGCCACCTCGGGAAAGTTGACCGACGAGGTGCTGGTGCCGTTGTCGCTGTATTTCACCAGCTTCTCGGCCACCTCCAGGCCAATGTTGGCCTGCGCCTCCATGGTGGAGCCGCCGATGTGGGGAGTCAGGATCACGTTGTCCAGCCCGCGCAGGGGCGATACAAACTCATCCTTGTTGGTGCGCGGCTCGACCGGGAACACGTCGATGGCGGCGCCCAGCAGCTTCTTGGCCTGGAGCGCTGCAGCCAGCGCTTCAATATCCACCACCGTGCCCCGCGCGGCGTTGATGAGGATGCCGCCCGGCTTCATGGCCGCGATTTCGGCGGCGCCGATCATGCCCTCGGTGGACGGCAGCTCGGGCACGTGCAGGCTCACGATGTCGCTCTGGCCCAGCAGATCGTGCAGGTGCTGCACCTGGCGGGCATTGCCCAGAGGCAGCTTGTTGACCACATCAAAGAAGGCCACGTGCATGCCCATGGCCTCGGCCAGTACCGACAGCTGGGTGCCGATGGAGCCGTAGCCCACGATGCCCAGGGTCTTGCCACGGATCTCATAGGCGTTATCGGCGCTCTTGAGCCAGCCGCCCCGGTGGGCCACCGCGTTTTTCTCAGGCACGCCGCGCAGCAGCAGGATGGCTTCGGCCAGGACCAGTTCGGCCACCGAGCGGGTGTTGGAGTACGGCGCGTTGAACACCGCAATGCCGCGCTCGCGCGCCGCGTTCAGGTCCACCTGGTTGGTGCCAATACAAAAGCAGCCCACGGCCACCAGCTTATGGGCCTGGGCAAACACCTCTTCGGTCAGCTGCGTGCGCGAGCGGATGCCCACAAAGTGCACATCGGCGATCTTGCGTTGGAGTTCTTCGTCGGGCAGTGCGCCGGACACCGTCTCGATCTGCGTATAGCCTGCCGCCCGGATCACATCCACCGCGGAGGAATGAATGCCTTCGAGCAGCAGAAACTTGATCTTGTTCTTGTCGAGCGAATTGGTGGCCATGGCGATGAAGGAGAAGGAGTGAAGAAAGGGGAAGTCCGGCGCGCGACGGCGCGAACGAACCGGGGCTGCACACGCATGTGAACAGTCACCAGCATGGTGCATTGCACAAAACCTTGCAAGCCTCGGCAAATGCGCCACACCTTGTCACAAAAAGGTCACAATCGCACCCCTCACGGGTACCCCAAGGGGTTTCCCCGGTTGTTGCAGGGCGCGGGCTCATGCGACAACGACATATCAATGTCACAGAGGCTGCATAGCATCCGGCCCTTGTGCTTTTCGTCATCCTCGGAGGAAATATTCATGAAAACGAAGCTTCTGGCGGTCTGCGCTGCTGTTGCCATGTCGGTCTGCGCACCTGCGCAAGCACAGGCACCCATTGAGATCCAATGGTGGCACTCGATGAGTGCAGCGCTGGGCGACTGGGTCAATGACCTGGCCAAGCAATACAACGCCAGCCAATCCCAGTACAAGGTCGTGCCCACGTACAAGGGCCAGTATGACGAATCGATGACCGGCGCCATTGCCGCCTTCCGCGCTGGCAATGCCCCCCACATCCTGCAAGTGTTCGAAGTGGGCACCGCCACCATGATGGCCAGCAAGGGCGCCATCGTGCCTGCAGCCAAGGTGCTGAACGACGCGGGCTTCAAGTTTGAACCCACCGAGTATGTGTCCGCAGTGGCCGGTTACTACACCGCCCCCAACGGCCAGATGCTGAGCTACCCGCTCAACAGCTCGACCACGATCTTCTATTACAACAAGGACGCCTTCAAGAAGGCTGGTCTGGACGCCGACAAGCCGCCCAAGACCTGGCCCGAAGTGTTTGCCGCCGCCTCCAAGCTCAAGGCCAGCGGCCACAGCTGCCCGTTCACCACCAGCTGGGTGAGCTGGACGCAGCTGGAGAGCTTCTCGCTGTGGCACAACACCCTGTTCGCCTCCAAGAACAACGGCTTTGACGGCAACGACGCGCAACTGCAGATCAACACCCCGCTGCACGTTCGCCACTTCGAGAACCTGGCCAAGGCCTCCAAGGAAGGCAGCTTTGTCTACAAGGGCCGCAACAACACGGCCGATGCATCCTTCCCCTCCGGTGAATGCGCCATGATCACCGGCTCGTCGGGTCTGTACGCCCGCGTGGCCAAGGAAGCCAAGTTCGCCTACGGCATCTCCACCCTGCCTTACTACCCCGATGTGAAGGGTGCCCCACAGAACACCGCCATCGGCGGCGCCAGCCTGTGGGTGATGGCCGGCAAGAAGCCCGAGGAATACAAGGGCGTGGCCAGCTTCCTGAACTTCCTGAACGACACCAAGGTGCAGGCTGCCAGCCACCAGCGCACGGGCTACCTGCCTGTGACCATGGGCGCCTACAAGCTCACCGAGGCGTCTGGCTTCTATGACAAGAACCCCGGCACCGACGTGGCCGTGACGCAGATGATCCGCAAGGCCACCGACAAGTCGCGTGGCATCCGCCTGGGCAACTTCGTGCAGATCCGCTCGATCATCGACGAGGAAACCGAACAGATCTGGTCGGGCAAGAAGTCACCCAAGGAAGCCCTGGACACCGCCGTGACACGTGGCAACGAGCAGCTGGCCCGCTTCGCACGCGCCAACAAGTAAGCACGGTCCACCATCTGTCGATGTCACCTGGCCACCCGGCTGGGCGGCATCGAAAGCCCGCCGCCCCGTCAACCAACTTGGTTCACGGGGCGGCGGGGTTTTCTTTTTGAGAGTTTCGTCATGGAAAAACGCGTACTTTTCCGCTCTGCGTGGCTACCCTGGGTGCTTCTGGCTCCCCAGCTGGTCATCATCAGCGTGTTCTTCTTCTGGCCCGCAGGCCAGGCCCTGGTGCAGTCGTTCCAGATGCAGGACAGCTTTGGCATGTCCACCGAATGGGTGGGGCTGGACAACTTCAAGGCCCTGTTTGAAGACCCGGGCTATCTCGCCTCGTTCAAGACCACGGCCTTCTTCTCGATCCTGGTGGCGGTGGTGGGCATCGGCCTGTCACTGATCCTCGCGATCTTCGCCGACCGCATCATCAAGGGCGCCATCGTCTACAAGACCGCCCTGCTGCTGCCCTACGCCGTCGCCCCTGCGGTGGCAGGTGTGCTGTGGATGTTCATGTTCTCGCCCTCGCTGGGTGTGGTGGCCTACATGCTGCGCCAGTCGGGCTTTGACTGGAACCACATGCTCAACTCCGACCACGCGATGACGTTGATCGTGATTGCAGCGGTGTGGAAGCAGATCTCCTACAACTTCCTGTTTTTCCTCGCAGGTTTGCAGTCCATCCCCAAGTCGCTGATCGAAGCCGCCGCCATCGACGGTGCGGGCCCCTGGCGCCGGTTCTGGAGCATTCAGTTCCCGCTGCTGTCGCCCACCACGTTCTTCCTGCTGGTGATCAACGTCGTGTACGCGTTCTTCGACACCTTTGCCATCGTGGACTCGACCACCCAGGGCGGTCCCGGGCGCGATACCTCCATCCTGGTCTACAAGGTGTACCACGATGGTTTCAAGGCCATGGACATGGGCGGCTCGGCCGCGCAATCGGTGGTGCTGATGGCCATCGTGGTGGTGCTCACCGTCATTCAGTTCCGCTACGTTGAGAAAAAGGTTCAATACTAAAAATGGTCGAACGCAGCCCCTATCTCACCGCGTTCTCGCACCTCATCATGGTGCTGGGCGTGATCATCGTCGGCTTCCCGCTGTACCTGGCCTTCGTGGCCTCCACCCATACCGCACAGGACATCGTTCAGGTGCCCATGCCCATGGTGCCCGGCAGCAACTTCTGGCAGACCTACCACGACGCGCTGTTTGGCGGCGGCGCGGGTGCGGGCTCCACTGCACCTGTCGCCCGCATGATGTGGGTGAGTTTTGTCACCGCAATGGTCATCACGGTGGGCAAGATCGCCATCTCGCTGCTGTCGGCGTTTGCCATCGTGTACTTCCGCTTCCCCTTCAAGGGCATCTGCTTCTGGCTGATCTTCATTACGCTGATGCTGCCCGTGGAAGTGCGCATCGGGCCTACCTACCAGGTCGTATCCAACCTGGGCATGCTCAACACCTACGCAGGCCTCACGGTGCCGCTGATCGCCTCGGCCACCGCCACCTTCCTGTTCCGCCAGTTCTTCCTGACGGTACCCGATGAGCTGGTGGAGGCCGCACGCGTGGACGGTGCCGGTCCGATGCGCTTTTTCAAGGACATCCTGGTGCCGCTGTCGCGCACTTCGGTTGCCGCACTGTTCGTGATCCAGTTCATCTACGGCTGGAACCAGTACCTGTGGCCGCTCTTGGTGACCACGTCCGAAGACATGTACCCGGTGGTCATCGGCATCAAGCGCATGCTGGCCGGTGGCGACGCAGGCAACGAATGGAACATCGTGATGGCCACGGCCCTCCTGGCCATGCTGCCGCCTGCCTTTGTGGTGGTGGTCATGCAACGCTGGTTCGTCAAGGGCCTGGTGGACACCGAAAAATAAGACAAAACCCCTGCAAGCGCTTGTTCAATAAGCCCCTGTAGCTATCAAATTCATTGCACATATGGCATCCCTCTCTCTTCGCAACATCGTCAAGCGCTACGGCGTGGGCCCCAAGGCCAACCAGGTCATCCACGGCGTGAACGCCGAGGTCAAGGACGGCGAGTTCGTCGTCATCGTCGGCCCCTCGGGCTGCGGCAAGTCCACCCTGCTGCGCATGGTGGCGGGCCTGGAAGAAATCTCCGGCGGCGAATTGCGCATTGGCGACCGTGTGGTCAACGACCTGGAACCCGCCCAGCGCGACATCGCGATGGTGTTCCAGAACTACGCGCTGTACCCGCACATGACGAACTTCGAGAACATGGCCTACGGCCTGAAGATCGCCAAGGTACCCAAGGAAGAGATCAAGGCGCGCGTCGACAAGGCCGCCAAGATCCTCGAACTGGGCCACCTGCTGGAGCGCAAGCCGCGCGAGCTGTCGGGCGGCCAGCGCCAGCGCGTGGCCATGGGCCGCGCCATCGTGCGCCAGCCCCAGGTGTTCCTGTTTGACGAGCCGCTGTCCAACCTGGACGCCAAGCTGCGCGCCCAGACCCGCCTCGAAATCCAGAAGCTGCACCGCGAACTGGGCATCACCAGCCTGTTCGTGACACACGACCAGGTCGAGGCCATGACGCTGGCCCAGCGCATGATCGTGATGAACGCGGGCAACATGGAGCAGTTCGGCACACCCGAAGAGGTCTACCACACGCCCGCCTCCACCTTCGTGGCCAGTTTCATCGGCTCGCCGCCGATGAACCTGCTCAAAAACGCACCTGGCGCCAAACCGGGCACCATTTTGGGCATCCGCCCGGAGCATCTGGATGTGCGCAGCGAGGGTTGGGCCGTTACCGTCGAAACTGTGGAGTTGCTGGGTGCCGAGCGCCTGATCTACGGCCGCATCAACGGCGAACAGATCATCGTGCGGGTAGAGGAAGGCACCCACGCGCCGCAGCCGGATGCGGTGATCCACGTCGTGCCCCGTCCCGACCGCCTGCACGCTTTCGATGCCACCACCGGTAAACGCATCCCCGACTGAGCCCGTGCAGCCGCCTGAAGCCGCCCGCGCCGGGCACGAGGTTCTGGCCACCGTGCCGGTGCTGGCCTCGCTGCACCTGGCAGAGACCCGGCAGTTCTACGTCGAGCGGCTGGGGTTCACCGCACTGCTGGAGATGGATAACTACCTGATCCTGCAGCGCGATGGCTGCGAGCTGCACTTTTGGCCCTGCACCGAGCGCCACATTGCAGAAAACACTTCGTGCTACGTACGTGCAGACACCGGGTTGCTGCATGCGGATTTCACGGCACGCGGCCTGCAACTGGCACCTCCCACTGTCCAGCCCTGGGGCATGAAGGAGATGTATGTCGTCGACCCCCATGGCAATCTGCTGAAATTTGGTGAACCCGCATGAGCGCACCCTCGTCTACCCTCGCCCCCTGGCCTTACCCCCGCTGGATCGCCCACCGCGGCGCGGGCAAGCTGGCCCCTGAGAACACCTTGGCCGCCTTCCGGCTGGGTGCCCAATACGGCTACCGCATGTTCGAGTGCGACGCCAAGCTCAGCAGCGACGGCGTGCCTTTTCTGATGCACGACGCCAGGCTGGAGCGCACGACCAATGGCCACGGCACCGGCGGCGACCGGCCCTGGACCCAGCTCGCCCAGCTGGATGCAGGTGGCTGGTATTCCCGCAGCTACGCGGGCGAGCCCCTTCCCACACTGGAGAACCTGGCGCGCTACTGCATTGCCAACGGGTTTTTCCTGAACATCGAGATCAAGCCCACACCAGGCCAGGAAGAAGTTACCGGCCGCGTGGTGGGTGAATACGCTGCGCGGCTGTGGCAAGGGCAGGCCGTGCCGCCCTTGTTCTCGTCGTTCAAGCCCGAGGCGCTGGCGGGCGCCATGGCCACCGCGCCCCACCTGCCCCGCGCGCTGCTCATCGACGCGCTGTGGGACGGATGCTTTGACAAGGCGCAGGCGCTCGGCTGTGTGGCCATCGTGTGCAACCACGCGCTGTGGGACCCGGCCCTGGTGGCGCAAGTCCACGGCATGGGCATGCGCACGCTGAGCTACACGGTGAACGACGACTGGGCGGCGCAGCGCCTCATCGCGCTGGGCACGGACGGCATCATCACCGACCGCGTGGATTTCTTCTCGCCCGCCACGCCATAACGCGCACCTTCCAACCAACACCGCCCCAAGCCAGCGCCACCGGGGACCGGGTTTGCCGGGCCACCGGTGGAGTCCCCCTGCAGGGGGAAGGCGCGCAGCGCCTCAGGGGGTCAATCGAGTTTCGCGCCAGACTTCTTGACGGCGTCGGCCCAGCGGGGCATCTCCGAGGCCAGGAACTTGGCAAAGTCGTCCGCACCCAAAAATGCCGGATCGGCCCCCTGGCTCACCATGCGGTTGCGCACATCGGGCATCTGCAACACCTGGCCAAAGGCGTCACTGAGCTTGTTGACCACGTCCTTGGGCGTGCCTGCAGGGGCCAGAAAGCCATAGAAGCCCACCACCTCAAAGCCCTTGATGCCGCTCTCGATCACCGTGGGCACCTCGGGCAGCGCGGGGTTGCGCTCCTTGCTGGTCACGGCCAGGGCGCGCACCTTGCCTTGCTTGTGGTACGACGCAGCCTGCGGAATGCTCTCGGCCATGAACTGCACCTGCCCGCCCATGAGGTCGGTGAATGCCGGCGCGCTGCCCCGGTAGGGGATGTGCACCATGAACAGGCCCGTGGCGGTCTTGAACATCTCGGGCACCAGGTGGCTGATGCCGCCATTGCCCGCCGAGCCAAAGTTGACCTGACCGGGCCGCGACTTGGCATAGGCCATGAACTCCTGCAGATTCTTGGCGGGCACGCTGGTGTTGACCAGCAAGGCCAGCGGCTGCATGGCCGTGCGCGCCACGGGCACAAAGTCCTTGAGGGTGGCATAGGGCAGGCGGCTGTACAGCGCTGGGTTGATGACCATCACCCCCGTGTTGGCCAGCATGATGGTGTGGCCGTCAGGGGGCGCTTTCATCACCTCCTGCGCGCCCACGGTGCCACCGGCTCCGGCCTTGTAGTCCATCACCACCGGCTGACCCAGCACGGTCTGCAGCTTGTCGGACAGCAGGCGCGCATGCTGGTCCAGAGGCCCGCCGGCGGGGAAACCCACCACGATACGGATGGGCTTGGACGGAAACGCCTGCGCTTGCACGGCGGCAGCAAAGGCCAGGCCTGCGGCCAGGGTGATGCAGGTACGCAGCAGTTTCATGGGGTTGTCTCCAGCATTGGTTGTGGGTGTACGGGGGTGTTCGCTAGTTCCGTCAGAGCGGGCCATGGCAACCGTCCTGGAAGGTGTAAAGAGGCTATCAGACACCAGGGCGCGACAGCCCTCCAGATCACCTCTCGCAAACCCTCAAAACACGTGACGGCTTGCTGAAAGCTTCAAGCCTTCCAGCCCCGCACCAGCACCCACTGGCAGGTGGCGCAGGCCACCACCAGCGCAGCATAGGTGAGCATCTTGCCGTCACGTCCCCACAGCACCAGCCCTGCCGCGAGCACCGCCACCCCCACGGCAAACAGAATCGCCCAACGCAGCCACACAGACATCGCAGAGGCACTGCGGGAGCCCACCAGACGGCCCGAAAGCACCAACACTAGCGCCATGGCGGCAGCGGGTGCGACAAAGTTGAGGAGGTGGTTGACGATGTCCAGCGGACCCATGGAATTGACCCAAATCAAGGCTTGAACAAGCAAGGCCGCCTGTTCGGGCCAACAATTTTATAATTGCAGCTTATGGCAGTCTGGGCCCTCGGCATCAACCACACCACCGCGCCGCTCGATCTGCGCGGCCGGTTTGCGTTTGCGCTCGATCAGATCGCCCCCACGCTGCACGGTTTGCGCCAGTCGTTGGGCCACTCTGGCGGCGCTGCCAGCCGCCACCCCGGGGTGGAAACCGCCATCATCTCCACCTGCAATCGCACCGAAATTTACTGTGCCGGCGACCAGCCCGCAGTGGACCACACGCTGGGCTGGCTGGCCCACAGCGGCGGCGTGAGCCCCGCGCTGCTGCGCTCGCACTCCTACACGCTGGAAGACAGCCTCGTCGCACGCCACGCCTTCCGCGTGGCCAGTGGGCTCGATTCCATGGTGCTGGGCGAGGCCCAGATCCTGGGCCAGATGAAAGACGCGGTGCGCGCCGCCGAGACGGCCGGCGCTTTAGGCACCACGCTCAACCAGCTGTTCCAGCGCAGCTTTGCCGTGGCCAAGGAGGTGCGCACCAGCACCGAGATCGGCGCACACAGCATCAGCATGGCCGCCGCCGCCGTGCGCCTGGCCAGCCAGCTGTTTGAAGACCTCTCCAAGATCCGCGTGCTGTTCGTCGGCGCGGGCGAGATGATCGAGCTGTGCGCCACGCACTTCGCCGCCAAGAACCCCAAGCAGATCGCCATTGCCAACCGCACGCTGGAACGCGGCGAAAAGCTCGCCACCCGCTTTGGCGGCGAGGTAATGCGCCTGGCCGACCTGCCCGAGCGCCTGCACGAGTTCGACGCCGTCATCAGCTGCACCGCGAGCAGCCTGCCCATCATCGGCCTGGGTGCCGTGGAGCGCGCCCTCAAGAAGCGCCGCCACCGCCCCATGTTCATGGTCGATCTGGCCGTGCCGCGCGACATCGAGCCCGAGGTCAAGGCCCTGGGCGACGTGTACCTCTACACCGTGGACGACCTGGCCACCGTGGTGCAAACCGCGCAGGCCAACCGCCAGGCCGCCGTGGCGCAGGCCGAGGCCATCATCGACGCGGGCGTGCAAAGCTTCATGCACTGGATGGAGCTGCGCAGCCCCGCAGCCGCCGAGGGTGGCGTGGTGCCGCTGATCCAGCAGCTCAACGCCCAGACGGACGAATGGCGTGCTCTGGAGATCGCCCGTGCCAAGAAGCTGCTGGCCAAGGGCGAGGACGTGGACGCCGTGCTCGAAGCCCTGTCGCGCGGCCTCACGCAGAAGATGCTGCACGGCACCCTGGCCGAGCTGCGCGCGGGCGACGCCGAGATGCGAGCCCAGACGGCCCAGACCGTCTCGCGCCTATTCCTGCGCTCGCAAAGCAAGACGCCCAACAACAACGGCCTGTAGCGGCGCTCGCCCGCTCCACAGCCGTTCCGATTTGAGCCAAATCGGCCCCAGGCGCATGATTTACATGCGCCACCAGCTACCAAATCTGTAGCAAATCCTTTTTCCAGAATTCCATGAAACCCTTTCTCAGAAGCCAGCTGGAGCGCTACGCACAGCGCCTGGGCGAACTCGACTTCCTGCTCTCGCGCGAAGACATCATGAGCGACATGGCGCAGTACCGCCGTATCTCCGTCGAGCACGCCGAGGTCACGCAGGTCGCCGGCCGCTACGCCCGCTACCAGCAGCGCGAGGCCGACCTGGCGGGTGCGCGCGAGATGCTGGCCGACCCCGACATGGCCGAGATGGCACAAGAAGAAATCACCAGTGCCGAGGCCGAGCTGCTGCAACTGGAAGACGAACTGCAGCGCCTGCTTTTACCGAAGGACCCCGACGACGCGCGCAACGCGTTTGTGGAAATCCGCGCGGGCACGGGTGGTGACGAATCGGCGCTGTTCGCAGGCGACCTCACGCGCATGTACACCCGCTACGCCGCCAACGTAGGCTGGAAGGTGGAGGTGGTGAGCGAGAACGCGGCCGAGCTCGGCGGCTACAAGGAAATCGTGCTGCGCATAGAGGGTGACCATGTTTACGGGGCTCTCAAATTCGAATCCGGCGGCCACCGCGTGCAGCGCGTGCCCGCCACCGAGACCCAGGGCCGCATCCATACCAGCGCCTGCACCGTAGCCGTGATGCCCGAGCCCGACGAGCACGAGGCCATCAAGCTCAACCCGGCAGACCTGCGCATCGACACCTTTCGCGCCAGCGGCGCCGGTGGCCAGCACATCAACAAGACCGACTCGGCCGTGCGCGTGGTGCACTTGCCCACCGGCATCGTGGCCGAATGCCAGGACGGCCGCAGCCAGCACAGCAACAAGGCCAAGGCGCTGCAGGTACTGCAGGCGCGCATCCAGGAGAAAGAGCGCAGCGAACGCGCCGCCAAGGAGGCCGCGCTGCGCAAGGGCCTGATCGGCAGCGGCGACCGCAGCGACCGTATCCGCACCTACAACTTCCCGCAGGGGCGGCTCACGGACCACCGCATCAACCTCACGCTGTACAAGCTGCTGTACGTGATGGAAGGCGACCTGGGCGACGTGCTGCAGGCACTGGCCCATGCGCGCGAGGCCGAGCAGCTTGAAGAGCTGGAAATGGGCTCCAACGGTTAAGCACAGCAAAATATGAGTCAAACTGGCTGATAGCGCTTGATTCATATGCCTTTGCAGCTATCAAAACAATAGTGAACAACACCGCCTCTCCCACCCTTGCCCAGGCCTTGGCGCAAGCCCACACCCTGGGCCTGCAACGCATCGACGCGCAACTGCTGCTGCTGCATGCTGTGGGCCGCCCCGACGCTGGCCGTGCCTGGCTGCTGGCACACGATACCGACGCGCTCGACGAGACCACACACACCCGGTTCATTGCCCTGTGCCAGCGCCGCGTGGCGGGCGAGCCTGTGGCCTACCTCACCGGCCGCAAGGAGTTCTACGGCCTGCCGCTGCAGGTGGACGCGCGCGTGCTGGACCCGCGCCCTGACACCGAAACGCTGGTGGACTGGGCGCTGGAGGTGATCGCCCCGCTGACATCACCGCGCGTGGTAGACCTGGGCACCGGCAGCGGCGCCATTGCGTTGGCACTGCAAAGCCAGCGTGCCGACGCCCAGATGCTGGCGGTAGATGCCAGTGCCGATGCACTGGCCGTGGCACAAGCCAACGCAGCGCGGCTGGGCCTGCCTGTGCAGTTTCAGCAGGCCAACTGGCTGATGGGAGTGGAGGGGCCATTCGACGCCATCGTCTCCAACCCCCCCTACATCGCCAGCGCCGACCCGCACCTGGCCGCGCTGACCCACGAGCCCCTGCAAGCCCTGGCCAGCGGCGCGGACGGCCTCGAAGACATCCGCGCCATCGTCGCCCAGGCGCCCACCCACCTGCGGCCGGGCGGCTGGCTGCTGCTGGAGCATGGCTACGACCAGGCAGACGCCGTGCAGGAGCTGCTTGCCGCCCAGGGCTTTGTGCGGGTACAAAGCCGCAATGACCTTGCCGACATCGCACGCTGCACAGGCGGGCAATGGCCGACAGTGAAATAATCCCTCCATCGCGGGCCCTCAGCATCCATTCGCCCGCAGCCTCTTTCAAGGAGTTTTCCCATGAGCGACACCCAACAACGCATCGACGGCCTCGTCAAATCCAGCGACATCCTGCTGTTCATGAAGGGCAGCGCCAGCTTCCCCATGTGTGGCTTCTCCGGCCGCGCCATCCAGATCCTCAAGGCCTGTGGCGTGGACCCGAAGAGCGTGGTCACCGTCAACGTGCTCGAAGACGACGAAATTCGCCAGGGCATCAAGGAATACAGCAACTGGCCCACGATCCCGCAGCTGTATGTGAAGGGCGAGTTCATCGGCGGCTCGGACATCATGATGGAGATGTACGAGTCGGGCGAACTCAAGCAAGTGCTGGGCACCGAGGGCTGATCGAAGCGACCGTTGCCTCACCCGCCATCAGGCCGCCTTCGGGCGGCCTTTTTGTTTGCCCGCAACAGAGGCACCAATCAGGGGCTTTTCCGATGGAGCAGCGGGCATGTTGTGTGCTTGAATGATTGCGTGACGTAACCCTCACAGGAGCATGCAATGACCAGCCATAGCCTTGTTCCCCAGCCACCTGCCCTGCGCCTGCCGGTGGCCCAGATGCGCAATGTGTTCCACCCTGGCGATGTAGAGCGCAAGCTCGCTCGCCTGCAGGAATCAGGCAACCAGAGGGAATACGAAACCCTGCGCACCGTGTACGAACGCATGCTGGAGCGCGGCCCGGAGCGTTTTCAGGTCAAGCCATCGGGCATCCCCGACATGGCCAGCCTGTACGAGCAGTTGCCCAACTTCACCGAGGTGCTGGACGACGTGAAGCGCCACGTGGCGCTGGCGCAGGACAGCAGCGATGGCCTGGAGGTCACACCCATGCTGCTGCTGGGCCCGCCCGGCATCGGCAAGACCCACTTCGCACGCCACCTGGCCGAGCTGCTGGGTACGGGCATGAACCTGCTGCCCATGAGTTCCATGACCGCAGGCTGGCTGCTGTCGGGCTCGTCGGCGCAGTGGAAGGGCGCGCGCCCTGGCAAGGTGTTCGAGGCGCTGGTGGAGGGCGAATATGCCAATCCCGTCATCGTGGTGGACGAGATCGACAAGGCCAGCAGCGATGCGCAGTACGACCCGCTGGGCGCGCTGTACAGCTTGCTGGAGTACGACACCGCCCAGAGCTTTACCGATGAGTTTGCCGAGGTGGCCATCGACGCGAGCCAGGTCATCTGGATTACCACCGCCAACGACACACGCGGCATTCCCGATCCCATCCTGAACCGCATGAACGTGTTCGAGGTGGAGGCGCCCACGCTGGAGCAGGCCCGCACCATTGCGCGCAACCTGTACCAGGGCATCCGGGCGGGGCACGACTGGGGCCGCCTGCTGGACCCGGAGCCGACGGACGACGTCCTGGACCACCTGGCACAGATGCCCCCGCGCGAAATGCGGCGGGCGCTGATGACGGGTTTTGGCAATGCGCGGCTGGACCGCCGGTCCACGGTGGAGATCACCGACCTGCCGAAGGCCGCCACGGGACGCAGCCGGATTGGCTTTGTGCAGTAAATAGCGCGAAGCAGTCGCGCGCACTGTAGCGCCACCCGCCCCCCTGCCACACCATGCAGTGGCATGGGGCTGCAGGGGGCATACGTCACAAGGCGCGCCAGCGGGCCCGTGTGCAAGGTGCCCAGATACACTTGGTGGCCCGGTGTACCGCCGTACTCCGGTTCCGCCTTCGTCCCATGACCCTGTCCCAAAGCCTCTTCGTGATCGGGCTGCTGATTGCAGCCAGCGCCTTTTTCTCCATGGCCGAGATTTCGCTCGCGGCCGCCCGCCGCCTGCGCCTGCGCCAGATGGCCGATGAAGGCGACGCGCGTGCGGACCGGGTGCTGCGCATGCAGGAGCAGCCGGGCGACTACTTCACGGTGGTGCAGGTAGGGCAGAACGCCGTGGCCATCCTGGGCGGTATCGTGGGCGAAGGTGCGCTGAGCCCGCATTTCAGCGAGCTGTTTGCGCTGTGGATGTCGGGGCCCACGGCCGAGCGGGCAGGGTTCCTGGCGTCTTTCCTCATCATCACATCGCTGTTCATCCTGTTTGCCGATCTGTTCCCCAAACGCCTGGGCATGGCAGAGCCCGAGCGGCTGGTGGTGCGGCTGGCACAACCCATGGCCTGGTGCATGACCCTGTTGCGCCCGCTGGTGTGGTTCTACAGCCGAGGGGCCGACGCGCTGTTCCGCCTGTTGGGGTTGTCCTCACTGCGCGATGACCGCATCACGTCAGACGATATCCTGGCCATGATGGAGGCAGGCGCGCGTGCCGGGGTGCTGGCGGCGCGCGAGCAGCAGGTCATCACCAACGTGTTCGAGCTGGACACGCGCACCGTGTCCAGCGCCATGTCGCCGCGCGACCGGGTGGCCTTCTTCTTGCGCGATGAGCCCGACTCCGTCATCCGGCTGCGCATTGCGGCCGAGCCCTTTTCGACCTACCCCGTGTGCGAGGGCGACATCGACCACGTGGTGGGCTATGTGGATGCCAAGGATCTGTTCCAGCGCGTGCTGAACAACCAGCCTATTTCGCTGGCCGACGACAGCCTGGTGCGCAAGGTGCTGATCGTGCCCGACCGGCTGACCCTGTCGGAGGTGCTGGAGCAGTTCCGCCAAGTCCACGAGGACTTTGCCGTCATCGTGAACGAGTACAGCCTGGTGGTCGGTGTGGTCACACTCAACGATGTCATGAGCACCGTGATGGGTGACCTGGTGGGCCCGGCGGACGAGGAGCAGATCGTGCGACGGGATGAGAACTCCTGGCTCATCGATGGGGTCACCCCCATTGAGGATGTGCTGCACGCCCTGTCGCTGGACGAGTTGCCGCACACCGGCGAGTACGAAACCCTGGCGGGCTTCCTGATGGTGATGCTGCGCCGCGTGCCGCGCCGCACTGACAGCGTGAGCTGGGGCGGCTACAAGTTTGAGGTGCTGGACGTGGACAGCTATCGCATCGACCAGGTCATGGTCTCCAGGCTGGGCGGGGCCCCTGGTGCTTCGGCCCCGAGCCCGTCAGCACCGACGGGAACCGCTGTGGAGTGACCAAGGCGCGGCCCGTGTCACCGCCGCGCTGATCGCTCTATGCGGCCGGCGACTGTGGCCGATCGGCAAAAAGCCACTTGCGCTGCGCTCCAAAGACGGCATCCGGGTACGGCGACCGGCCTCGGCTGCCGTTGTAGCGTCCAAGCGCCATGAACAAATCGCCCTGCTCCCGGTCAATGTAGTGGCGCAGGATGACGCAGCCAAAACGCAGGTTGGTCTGCATGTGGAACAGCTTACCCGGGTCGCCATCGCCAATCACGCGCGTCCAAAACGGCATGACCTGCATGTAGCCCCGCGCTCCGACGCTGGACACCGCAAACTTGCGGAATCCGCTTTCTACCTGGATCAGCCCCAGGACCAAGGACACATCCAGCCCGGCGCGCTTGGATTCGTACCAGACCGTCTGCAAAAAATCGCGGCGTACTTCCAGGTCCGGTTTGCGCGGCCGCAGGCGATCACTCTGCGTGCCCAGCCACCGCAGGTAGTGCAGGCGCGCTTCAGTGGTGAAAAACTCCGGCTCGGGCGGCGCCTGGTTGGCAATGGCAGAGCTGAGTGCGGTGCGCACCGAGTCCATCAGGGGCTCCTCCAGCTGCCCGCCAGCGTGCGCCACCTGGGGAGCGCCCAGCCAGGCGGCGGGCGCTGCCAGCGAAGCCAGCGACACCAGGCAGCCGCGCCGCGACAGCCCCGCAGGGCCGCCCGAGGCCGCGGCCGACGGAGCGATGAAGGAGGCGCCGCACATGCTCATACGGCCATGCGGCCCTTCACATGGGCCAGGATGTCGGCCACGGCCACCTTGGTGGCTGCGGCGTCACGGCGGTGCTGGTACTCGACAACGCCCTCTTTCAAGCTCTTGTCGCCAATGGTCACGCGGTGTGGCACGCCGATCAGTTCCCAGTCGGCAAACATCGCTCCGGGGCGCTCGCCACGGTCGTCCAAGATCACGTCCACGCCCGCGGCCAGCAGGTCGGCATACAGTTGCTCGGCCGTGGCTTTGACGGCCTCGCTGCGGTCCATGCCCACGGGGCAGACCACCACGGTGAACGGCGCAATCGCGTCCGGCCAGATGATGCCGCGCTCGTCGTGGTTTTGTTCAATGGCGGCGGCAGGCAGGCGCGTCACGCCAATGCCGTAGCAGCCCATCTCGAAGAATGCCGGCTTGCCGTCGTCGCCCAGGAAGGTCGCGTTCATGCCCTTGCTGTACTTGGTGCCTAGGTAGAACACATGGCCCACTTCGATGCCGCGCTCGATCGCCAGCTCGCCCTTGCCGTCCGGGGAGCGGTCGCCCGCCACCACGTTGCGCAGATCGGCCACCATGTCGGGCTCGGGCAGGTCGCGGCCCCAGTTGACGCCGGCGATGTGAAAGTCCACTTCGTTGGCGCCGCAGATCCAGTCGGCCATCACAGCGACTTCGCGGTCTGCCACGATCTTCAAAGGCTTCTTCAAGCCGATGGGGCCCAGATAACCCGGCTTGCAGCCAAAGTGGTCCTCAATTTCGCCCAGCGTCGCAAAGCGGAAGCCCGCCAGTCCGGGCACCTTGCCAACCTTGATCTCGTTCATGTCGTGGTCGCCGCGCAGCAGCAGCAGCCACACCTGGGTCTTGACGATCTCACCCGCTTCGTTGGTTTCGTCCGTGGTCAGCACCAGCGACTTGACCGTGGTGTTCAGCGGAACACCCAGCAGTTCTGCCACATCGGCACAGGTGCTCTTGCCTGGGGTGGCCGTTTTGGTCAGCGCCTGCGTGGCTGCGCCGCGTGGTCCGGCGGGGGCCAGCGCTTCGGCCTTTTCCATGTTGGCGGCGTAGTCGCTCTGCGGACAGTAGACGATAGCGTCTTCACCGGTTGCAGCAATCACCTGGAATTCTTCCGACAGATCCCCCCCGATGGCGCCGCTGTCAGCGGCGACGGCACGGTAGGTGAGGCCGAAGCGGTCAAAGATCCGCCGGTAGGCTGCGGCCATCACCTGGTAGCTGGCCTTGGCGGCCACTTGGTCGCGGTCAAAGCTGTAGGCATCCTTCATGATGAACTCACGTCCGCGCATGAGGCCAAAACGGGGGCGGCGCTCGTCGCGGAACTTGGTCTGGATCTGGTAGAAGTTCTTCGGCAGCTGCTTGTAACTCTTGAGCTCTTGACGGGCGATGTCAGTGATCACTTCTTCGCTGGTCGGCTGCACCACGAAGTCGCGACCATGGCGATCCTGGATGCGCAGCAGCTCGGGGCCCATTTTCTCAAAGCGCCCCGTTTCCTGCCAGAGCTCAGCGGGCTGCACCACGGGCATGGTCAGCTCGACAGCACCCGCGCGGTTCATCTCTTCACGCACGATGGCTTCCACCTTGCGGATCACGCGCAGGCCCAGAGGCATGTAGTTATAGATGCCAGCGCCCAGCTTCTTGATCAGCCCGGCCCGCGTCATGAGTTTGTGGCTGACCACTTCGGCGTCCGCCGGAGCTTCCTTGAGGGTGGAAATGAAGAATTGGGAGGCTTTCATCGGGAGTCGATTGCAGGCAGAACGGGGCCGTCCACTTGCTGCGCGCTAGGCGCCGTGCATAATGGACGCAGTTTAAAAATTTGGGGTTTGATTATGCTTGACCGGGACGGCTTTCGGCCGAACGTCGGCATCATCCTGCTCAACCAGAAAAACCAGGTGTTTTGGGGCAAGCGCATACGCACCCACAGCTGGCAGTTCCCGCAGGGTGGCATTGACCGGGGCGAGACCCCCGAGCAAGCCATGTTCCGCGAGCTGCATGAGGAGGTGGGATTATTGCCCAACCACGTTCGCGTGGTGGCCCGCACCCGGGACTGGTTGCGCTATGAGGTGCCTGACCGGTACATCCGCCGCGATGCGCGCGGCCACTACAAGGGCCAGAAGCAGATCTGGTATCTATTGCAATTGATGGGGCACGACTGGGATCTGAACCTGCGCGCGACCAATCACCCGGAGTTTGACGCTTGGCGGTGGAACGACTACTGGGTTCCACTGGATGTGGTGGTCGAGTTCAAGCGCGGTGTCTATGAGATGGCGCTCACCGAACTGGCCCGCTATCTGCCGCGACACGAGCAGCGCAACCGCTATTTGCGCAGCGGTTTACGCACCCGCGAGGGTGAACATGCGGGCGTCGCCAACATGTTCCGCACAGGCTCCATGCTGGTCAATCCTGGCATGGAACTCCCCCCAGGCGCCAGTTTTGATCCTGATCCTCAAAACAGCATGCCGGGAGAACTCGACGGCATGCCATCGGTATCAGACACACCGCGCTGACCCTGGCATCGCACCATGAAAAACGCCTGCATCTGCAGGCGTTTTGTTTTGATGGGCGAATCCGCTCAGTCCTGAATCGACAAGGATTGATGCGCGCACCCAGTCTCTATGCGCCTTGCGCCAACACGAGATTGTCTCGGTGCACCATTTCCGGCTCAGCCATGTAGCCCAGCAGTTTCTCAAACTCCGTCGACGGCTTGCGGCACAGAAGGCGGGCTTCCGCCGCTGCATAGTTGGCCAAGCCGCGTGCAATCTCTGCCCCAGACCCGTCGCGCACGGCAATCACGTCGCCGCGCGAAAAGTCCCCCTCCACCGCCGTCATGCCGATGGGTAGCAGGCTTTTGCCTTCGTCGCGCACCTTGGCCGCAGCCCCAGCGTCCACGACCACAGACCCACGCAGTTGCAAATGGTCCGCCATCCACTGCTTGCGGGCCTGCTTTTTCTGTGTCTGGGCAACCAGCAAAGTACCCAACGCCTCACCACTCACCAAACGGACCAATACGTCGGACTCACGCCCCCAGGCGATCACAGTCGATGCACCAGAGCCTGCAGCGCGCTTGGCCGCCAGAATCTTGGTGATCATGCCGCCTTTGCCAATGCTTGAGCCTGCACCGCCCGCCATCGCTTCCAGAGCAAGATCACCCGCTTTGGCCTCATGCACAAACTGCGCAGACGGATCACGGCGCGGGTCGGCGGTGTAGAGCCCCTTCTGGTCTGTGAGGATGATCAGGGCATCGGCTTCCACGAGGTTGGCCACCAGCGCACCCAGCGTGTCGTTGTCGCCAAACTTGATCTCGTCATTGACCACCGTGTCGTTTTCGTTGATCACCGGCACAACACCCAAACGCAGCAGCGTGAGCAAGGTGGAGCGCGCATTGAGATAGCGCTCACGGTCCGCCAGATCGGCATGGGTAAGCAGTACCTGCGCGCTGCCCATCCCCTGCTCGCGCAGCTTGGTTTCGTACATCTGCGCCAGCCCCATCTGCCCCACCGCTGCGGCAGCCTGCAGCTCGTGGATTTCCTGGGGTCTTGTGGTCCAGCCCAGGCGCTTCATGCCTTCGGCAATGGCACCGCTGGACACCATCACCACCTCGCGTGGGGCACCCCCAACACCGCGCACCAGCGCGGCCAGTTGGCGACTCCACTCACCGATGGCGGTTTCATCCAGTCCACGCCCTTCGTTGGTCACAAGGCTGGAGCCCACCTTCACCACGATGCGGCGGGCATCTCTCAATACGCTGGAAACCATTTTGATGTCTTTGATGCCGATAGCGCTACTGCTTCATACCTGAGTAGCTATTAAAAATGTAGCAACCCTATCCTCTGAGCGCCGACGCGTCAGGCTGGAGCATCGCCGGCGAAACGGGGATCCACCTCCACCGGCTCGTTCTCCGTGCGCTGCTCGGACTGCACATGGCGGAAGATGGCGTGAATCAGTGGCTCACAGCCCTCACGCGTAAGGGCCGAGATCTCAAACACCGGCCCCTTCCATTTGAAGCGCTTCACAAAATCCTTCACGCGCGCCTCACGCTCATCAGCGGGAACCATGTCCAGCTTGTTCAGCACCAGCCAACGCGGCTTGTTGTAAAGCTGCTGGTCGTATTTCTTGAGCTCGTTCACGATGGCCTTGGCCTGCGCCACCGGGTCCACAGCATCGTCAAACGGTGCCAAGTCCACGATGTGCAACAGCAAACGCGTGCGTTGCAGATGGCGCAGGAACTGGTGGCCCAAGCCAGCGCCCTCAGAAGCTCCCTCGATCAGACCGGGGATGTCGGCTACAACAAAGCTCTGCTCAGGCCCCACCCGCACGACGCCCAGGTTGGGGTGCAGCGTGGTGAATGGGTAATCCGCAATCTTTGGTCGCGCATTGGACACGGCCGTGATGAAGGTGGACTTTCCGGCGTTGGGCATGCCCAGCAGGCCCACATCGGCCAGCACCTTCAGCTCCAGCTTCAAATTCTTTTTCTCGCCCGGCCAGCCCGGCGTTTTTTGACGCGGGGCACGGTTGATCGCGCTCTTGAAACGCATGTTGCCAAAGCCGCCATCACCGCCTTTGGCGATGGTGATGACCTCGCCCGGGGTCAGCAGCTCATACAGAACTTCACCCGTCTCGGCGTCGGTGATGATGGTCCCGACCGGCATCTTGAGTGTGATGTCCGTACCCGCTGCGCCGAACATATCGGAGCCCATGCCATGCTCACCCCGTTTGGCCTCGTGACGGCGCGAGTAGCGATAGTCCACCAGGGTATTCAGGTTGGGATCGGCCACAGCAAACACATGCCCCCCGCGCCCACCGTCACCACCATTGGGACCGCCGAACTCCTTGTATTTTTCGTGCCGGAACGACACGCAGCCATTGCCACCATCACCTGCGGCAATGTCAATAAAGGCTTCGTCGACGAACTTCATGGGGTATCCAGTTTACAAAAGAGGCCGTACTGTCGGCTGCTGACCAATTGTGGCGGAACAGCAGGGGCCATTCCAGGCGCCACAGACCTAAGGCGCACCAGCGACGCGTGCAGACCAAACAACAAAGCCCCGACAAAGCGGGGCTTCGATGGTTGCCGGAGGAGCAATCCTCAGGCGGGAGTCACATTGACCGTGGACTTGGACAATGCACCCTTGGTACCGAACGACACATGGCCGTCCACCAGGGCAAACAAGGTGTGATCCTTGCCAACGCCGACATTGGTGCCGGGGTGGAAACGTGTGCCACGCTGGCGCACGATGATCGAACCAGCGCTGATCAGTTCACCACCGAAGGCCTTGACACCCAGCATCTTTGGCTTGGAGTCACGCCCGTTTCGCGTAGAGCCGCCGCCTTTTTTCTGTGCCATGACTAGCTCCTTCGATTAAGCAGCAATCGCACCAATTTGCAGCTCAGTGAACTGCTGGCGATGGCCTTGGCGTTTTTGATAGTGCTTGCGACGGCGCATCTTGAAGATGTGCACTTTGTCGTGCTTGCCGTGGGCCACAACAGTGGCTTTCACGGTTGCGCCGGACACCAGGGGCGTACCAACCTTCAATTCAGCGCCGTTGCCGACAGCCAGAACCTGGTCGATCACAATTTCCTGGCCTACGTCCGCAGCAATCTGTTCTACTTTAATTTTTTCGCCGGAAGCAACGCGATACTGCTTGCCGCCGGTTTTTATGACCGCGTACATGTTGACCTCTTGATATGAGTTCTGCAGACGAATTTCCGCAGAGCCCGCGAGTATAGCGCATCTGACATCACCCCGCCAGCCCCACGCGTATCAGTCAATTTGGCGTGACCAGCACGCCACCGTCCTCGTCAGCCACGTAGCGGGCCTTCCTATAATTCGGTCACTTTCTGTGACCACCATCTTGACTGACCATACCGCCCCCGCAGCATCTCCCCTCACGCTCGTTGCACAAGACATGCACGAGGTCGACAAGGTCATCGGTCAGCGCCTGACATCAAGCGTCCCCTTAGTGGCCCAGATCTCTCAATACATCATTGCAGCTGGCGGCAAGCGTCTGCGCCCCGCTCTGCTGCTGATGGTGTGCGGAGCCTTGGGCTACCGTGGCACACATCGACACAGCCTGGCGGCAGTGGTCGAGCTGATTCACACCGCAACACTGCTGCATGACGATGTGGTGGATGCATCCACCCTGCGCCGTGGCCGCCCCACAGCCAACGAAACCTTTGGCAACCCTGCCAGCGTTCTCGTGGGCGACTTTCTGCACACCCGGTCATTCCAGATGATGGTCGAGGCTGGAAGCATGCGCATCATGGAAATCCTCTCCGAGGCCACTAACGTGATTGCGGAAGGCGAAGTGCTCCAGCTGATGAACATGCACGACGCCTCACTGGATGAAGCGGGCTATCTGCGTGTCATCCGCTCCAAAACAGCCAAACTTTTTGAAGCCAGCGCCCGCCTCGGCGCCATCCTGGCCAACAGCCCCCCCGATGTGGAAGAGGCATGCGCAACTTACGGGCAGGCACTGGGTACCGCATTCCAGATCATTGACGATGTGCTGGACTACGACGGCGACACTGCCGAGATGGGCAAAAATCTGGGCGACGACTTGAGAGAAGGCAAATCCACCCTCCCCCTGATCGCCGCCATGGAACGAGGCACCCCCAGCCAGGCGGAAATCGTTCGCCAAGCCATCGAACAAGGTTCGACCGAACGACTAGAAGAAGTCGTGAGCATCGTCCGCTCGACAGGCGCCCTGGACGTTACCCGCGCCGCAGCCTTCGCTGAAGCGCACCGCGCCATGGCTGCCGCCCGACTATTACCCGCAAATGCCTATTCGGAGGGTTTGCTAGAATTGGCAGCCCAATTGCTGGGGCGGCGAAATTGAAAGAGGCACTACATCACTCGCGAGTGCTTTTACAAGCTGCGGGGTGTAGCTTAGCCTGGTAGAGCGCTACGTTCGGGACGTAGAGGCCGGAGGTTCGAATCCTCTCACCCCGACCATATATCGCAGTATGGTCACCTACCAAAATCCCACCCGTTTGTGGCGCCGTTGCCAATATGCGCCGCTGTACAGCCCATGGTTGATCGGTGATGATAGGATGGTTTCTTTTCCACACCTAACACATTCTCGGTTACATGGCCGCTGTTGATACTGCCCTCAAAGAAGCCTCTGCAGTAGCCCTGCCCGGGCTCGGCCGCGCCCTGATGTCTGCGGGCAAGCTGACCCAAAAGTCAGCAGAAGACATTTACAAAAAATCACAAATAAGCCGTACTAGTTTCATTGCCGAGCTGACGGGCTCTGGAGCTGTTTCTGCAGCGGATCTGGCGCACACGGTATCTGCGGTTTTCGGTGCACCCCTGCTCGACTTGGACGCCATTGATCCTTTGCGCCTGCCGAAGGAGCTCCTGGATAACAAGATATGCCAAGCATATCGCGTGGTGGTCCTGAGCAAGCGCAACAACCGGCTGATCGTCGCAACAGCCGATCCGACTGACCAAGAAGCTGCAGAGAAAATCAAATTCACCACCCAAATGGGTGTGGATTGGATTATTGCGGAATATGACAAACTCAGCCGGCTCGTAGAAGTTACGACCAAATCCACCAGCGAATCCATGGACACGCTGGTGAGTGGAGGCGGAGACTTCGCTTTTGACGATGTTGCTATTGAAGATGCGCCTGAAGAAGCGGATACAGGAGCAACGGAAGTTGAAGATGCGCCGATCGTCAAGTTCCTGCACAAAATGCTGCTTGATGCATTCAATATGCGTGCGTCGGATCTGCATTTTGAGCCTTACGAACACCAATACCGCGTCCGTTTCCGTATTGACGGAGAGCTGCGCGAAATAGCCTCCCCACCGATCGCCATCAAGGACAAGCTCGCGTCCCGTATCAAGGTGATTTCGCGACTGGATATTTCCGAGAAGCGCGTTCCCCAAGATGGTCGCATGAAGCTCAAGGTGGGGCCGGATCGCGTGATCGATTTCCGGGTAAGCACCTTGCCCACCCTGTTTGGCGAAAAAATCGTGATCCGTATTTTGGATCCGAGCAGCGCCAAGCTCGGGATCGATGCGCTCGGCTATGAACCCGTGGAGAAGGAACGATTGCTCCAGGCGATTGGTCGTCCTTACGGAATGATTCTGGTCACAGGCCCTACGGGCTCTGGCAAGACGGTGTCCTTGTACACCTGTCTGAATCTGCTGAACAAGCCGGGGGTCAATATCGCAACCGCCGAAGACCCTTCTGAAATCAATTTGCCTGGCGTCAATCAGGTGAACGTGAATGAAAAAGCCGGTATGACCTTTGCTGTGGCACTGAAGTCGTTTCTGCGCCAGGATCCCGACATCATCATGGTGGGTGAAATCCGGGATCTGGAAACTGCAGATATTTCCATCAAGGCGGCGCAGACAGGTCACCTTGTGCTTTCCACGCTACACACGAACGACGCGCCCACGACGCTCACGCGGATGCGCAACATGGGTATTGCGCCGTTCAACATCGCTTCCAGCGTGATTTTGATCACGGCGCAACGTTTGGCGCGTCGATTGTGCCCCGTGTGCAAGGTTCCCGCCGATATCCCCCATGAGGCTTTGGTGGACGCGGGATACGAAGAACACGAGATTGATGGTTCCTGGGTGACCTATCGACCCGTGGGTTGCTCGGCCTGCAATAACGGCTACAAGGGCCGACTCGGCATCTATCAAGTAATGCCTATTTCCGAGGAGATCCAGCGCATTATTTTGCGCGACGGGAGCGCACTGGAGATTGCAGAGCAGGCACGCGCCGAGGGTGTTCGTTCGCTGCGCGAATCCGGGCTCTACAAAGCCAAATTGGGTCTGACTTCCCTTGAGGAAGTTCTGGCCGTCACCAACGAATAGCATCCACGGACGAGGGCACCATGGCGACCGCAGCATCAACCAAAGATATCAAGGATTTTGTCTTCGAGTGGGAGGGCAAGGACCGCAACGGAAAGATCGTTCGTGGCGAAATCCGCGCGGTCGGAGAAAACCAGGTGCAGGCGACGCTGCGTCGCCAAGGGGTTTTCCCCACCAAAATCAAGAAGCGCCGCATGCGTTCGGGCAAAAAAATCAAGCCCAAGGACATTGCGCTGTTTACCCGCCAGCTGGCAACCATGATGAAGGCTGGCGTACCTCTGTTGCAGTCCTTCGACATTGTGGGTCGAGGCAATACCAATGCCAGCGTCACCAAGCTGCTCAATGACATCCGGTCCGATATCGAGACAGGGACATCGCTCAACGGGGCTTTCAGAAAGTATCCGATGTACTTTGACAGTCTCTACTGCAACTTGGTAGAGGCGGGCGAGGCTGCGGGTATTTTGGAAGCCCTGCTGGATCGGCTGGCCACGTACATGGAAAAAACCGAGGCGATCAAATCGAAGATCAAGTCGGCCCTGATGTACCCCATTTCCGTGGTGATTGTGGCTTTCGTTGTGGTGACGGTCATCATGATCTTCGTGATTCCAGCGTTCAAGGAGGTCTTCACGTCTTTCGGAGCTGACCTCCCAGCACCTACGTTGTTTGTGATGGCCATCAGCGAGGTATTTGTCAAATGGTGGTGGCTGATTTTCGGTGTCATCGGTGGTGGCTTCTACTTTTTCATGCAGGCATGGCGCCGCAGTGAAAAGGTACAGATGTTCATGGATCGGCTTCTATTGCGGCTTCCTGTGTTTGGTGCCTTGATCGATAAGTCCTGCGTTGCGCGCTGGACTAGGACGTTGTCCACCATGTTCGCCGCGGGCGTGCCGCTGGTAGAGGCGCTTGACTCGGTGGGTGGGGCCGCTGGTAACTCGGTGTACTCTTTGGCCACAGATAAGATCCAGCAGGAGGTCTCCACGGGTACCAGCCTCACCGCCGCAATGGGCAACGCTAACGTCTTCCCCTCCATGGTGCTTCAGATGTGCGCGATTGGCGAAGAATCCGGCTCTATCGACCACATGCTTGGCAAGGCTGCCGACTTCTATGAAGCCGAGGTGGATGACATGGTGGCTGGCCTGTCCAGCCTGATGGAGCCCATCATCATCGTGTTTCTGGGTACGCTCATCGGCGGTATCGTGGTATCGATGTACCTTCCCATCTTCAAGCTCGGTCAGGTCGTGTAATGGCGCTGGAAGCATGGTTGGATGCCGCTATCGGCGGCGTGATTGGTTTGCTTTTCGGCAGTTTTCTGAATGTGGTGATTTACCGCCTTCCCAAAATGATGGAGAGGCAGTGGGCGGCAGAGCTCGCGCAAGTCGAGGCATCCAATCAGGGCAAAGAGCTGCCCGAGGATATGCAGCCCACCTTTAACCTCATGACACCTCGGTCCCGCTGCCCGGCTTGCGAGCATGTGGTGCGCTGGCATGAAAACATTCCTGTCTTAAGTTATCTGTTTTTGCGCGGACGGTGCTCGTCCTGCAAAACACGCATCAGCCCCCGCTACCCGATGGTCGAACTGGCAACGGGAGCGCTGTTCTTTTTCTGTATCCACCGCTGGGGCGTGACGCCTGCGGGGTTGGCATGGTGCGGCTTTTCGGCGGCCCTGATTGCTCTGGCGTTCATTGACTGGGACACCACGCTTTTGCCCGATGACATCACCTTGCCTTTGCTCTGGGCAGGGTTGCTGGCGTCCGCCCTGCAATGGACGAACGTACCGTTGTTTGCTTCCGTCATGGGCGCTGCGGCAGGATACCTGTCGCTCTGGCTGGTCTACTGGGGCTTCAAGTTGGCGACAGGCAAAGAAGGCATGGGCTACGGCGACTTCAAGCTGTTTGCAGCATTGGGCGCATGGTTTGGCTGGCAGGCGCTGGTGCCGATCATTTTGATGTCTTCAGTGATTGGCGCCATCATCGGGATCGCAATGAAAATTTTCAGCAGCTTGCGTGAGGGTGGCTACATTCCGTTCGGCCCCTTCCTGGTGGGTGCAGGGCTCACCGCGATGGTGTTCGGCCCCAACGCCATTTTGGGTACAGTGCTCGGTCTTCTGGGGCTCTGACGAACTCTCATGCCAACCCACCGACAGCCCTTGCGCCTGGGTCTGACCGGCGGCATCGGTAGCGGCAAGAGCACCGTAGGCCAGATGATGGCGTCCTTGGGTGCAAGCCTCATCGACGCCGACCAGATCTCCAGGGAGGTGACTGGGCCGGGCGGTGCGGCCATGCCTGCCATTCGAACTACCTTTGGTGAAGCATATGTTGATGCATCGGGTGCGCTGGATCGTGCGCGCATGCGGCAACTGGCCTTCAGCCAACCGCAGGCGCGCAGCCAGCTGGAGGCCATCGTGCACCCCTTGGTGGCCTTGCAAAGCCAGCAACAGATTCAACAGGCACTACAGTCTGGCTGCCGATGGATCGTGCACGACATCCCGCTGCTGACGGAGTCTGGGCGGTGGGCGCGCCAACTCGACGCCGTGGTCGTGGTGGACTGCACAGAGCAGACCCAGATCGCGCGGGTCATGCAGCGCAGCGGTCTGTCTGCCAAAGCTGTGCAAGACATCATTGCCTCACAAGCTACGCGCCCAGCGCGCAGGGCGGTGGCCGATGTGGTGATTGCCAACGAAGCACATTGCTCGCTAGAGCAGTTACGGGCTGAGGTGCGGCAAGTGGCCACGCTGTTCGGGCTATGATGCGTACGAAACCGTTTGTGCTTTCACCCCATGCCGTGCGCCACCGGCGTCAGAATACTGCCTGAGCCTCCAGGAACCCGCCAGCGTGATCCTTTACGAATACCCCTTTAACGAGCGTCTCAGAACCTATCTGCGGCTGGAGCAGCTGTTCCGCCGCTTGGGGGAGTTGATCCCCCGGCCTCACGCGCTGGATCACCATTTCGCCTTGGTGACGATTTTCGAGATCATGGATGTGGCCGCCCGGGCCGATCTGAAGTCGGATGTGCTCAAGGACATCGAAAAGCACAAGCACCAGCTCGACACGTACCGAGGCAACCCCTCCATTTCTGAAGCCGCACTGGACGCGGTGATCAGTCAGTTGGACCGGTGCTTCGTGGCACTCAACACCCAAAGCGGCAAGTCGGGCCATGCACTGACGGAAAACGACTGGCTGATGAGCATCCGCAGCCGCATCGGCATTCCGGGTGGGACCTGTGGCTTTGACCTGCCAGCCTATTACGCGTGGCAACACCACCCCCCAGCGGTGCGTCAGCAGGCCCTGGAGGAATGGGCCTCCACGTTGGCGCCCCTCGCCGAGTCGATCTATGTGCTGCTCAAGCTGCTGCGCGATTCAGGCGTGCCCCAAAAGGTCGCTGCAGAACGCGGACAGTTTCAGCAGAATCTGCCCCAGGGCCGCACCTTCCAGCTGCTGCGGCTTCGCATCGACCCAGCGCTGAACCTGATCCCGGAAATCAGTGGCAACCGTCTGATTGTCTCGGTGCGGCTCATGCGGCTGGAAGGCGATGGACGCCTGCACGCCTGCAACGAAGATGCGGCGTTTGAACTGACCCTGTGCGCGTAGGCCTTAGCCAGCCCAAGCCCAGAGACTGAATCGCGCCAAAGCCCGCTAAAGATCGGGCGGGCCGACTTGAGCAAGAGGATCACCCCAGGATGCCCCACTCCCTAGCCCCTTCCTCGCAGGCACGCATCGTCACCTGCCCCAGCTGCGGCGGAGATAGCGTGTATAGCGCCGCGAATGTATACCGTCCGTTTTGCAGCGAGCGCTGCAAGCAGATGGACCTTGGCGCATGGGCCAGCGAAAGCTTTCGCATGCCCACCGAAGCGCCGCCAGACGACGCCCCCCATGGCGACCCGCGCCAGCAGCATTGACCAAGGTCATAGGCGCCATTCAAGAGCGATTTCGCCAAAAACCAGCGGTAGCGCTAGTGCTGCATGCCTGAGGAGCTACTAATTCAATAGCAAATCAGTCCCACACAGGCGGGAGTCTCACTCCACCGCGGACTGCAGACCCCGCTCCTCAGCCAGCCATTGCAACACCGGATAGGCACCGGGCAGCACCGGGGACACCGTGATCGGCATTTGCTGCCAGGCCATGGCCTGGCCTTCACGCATCTCGAATTCGCCAGTCCACTCCCAGACCTTGCACCAGTGCAGCCGCACCAGTGCGTGGGGGTAATCGTGTTCGGTCACTTTCCAGACGCTGGCCGGGCCGATGGTCACGCCCAGCTCCTCGATCAGTTCGCGGCGCAGCGCCTGCTCCACGGTCTCGCCCGCCTCCAGCTTGCCACCCGGAAACTCCCAGTACCCCGCGTAGGGCTTGCCCGGCGGGCGGGTGGATAGCAGCATCGCGCCGTCTGCGCGCAGCAGGACGCCCACGGCCACTTCGGTGTGTTTGCGTTCGGCAGTGGCCGGGACGCTGTCTGGAGCGAGATGTTCAGCCGCCATGTCGCCCCGCATAGTCACGCGCAAACTGGTACGCCACACGGCCGCTGCGCGAGCCACGCTCCAGCGCCCAGACCAGGGCCTCAGGCCGCGCCTCCTCAATGGCCTGTGCGGGCACACCGAACGACGACAACCACTGCGCCACGATGGTCAGATACTCCTGCTGGCTGAACGGGTAGAAGCTGACCCACAGGCCAAAACGCTCCGACAACGAAATCTTCTCCTCCACCACCTCGCCCGGGTGCACCTCGCCGTCTTCGGTGTGGGTGTACGTGAGATTGTCGGCCATGTACTCCGGCAGCAGGTGGCGCCGGTTGCTGGTGGCGTAGATCAGCACGTTCGGCGTGGCGGCCGCCACCGAGCCGTCCAGGATCGACTTGAGCGCCTTGTAGCCTGGCTCACCGTCCTCAAAACTCAGGTCATCGCAGAAGACGATGAATTTCTCGGGCCGGTCAGACACTACGTCCACGATGTCCGGCAGGTCGGTCAGGTCGGCCTTGTCCACCTCTATCAGGCGCAGGCCTTCGGCTGCGTAAGCGTTCAAGCAGGCCTTGATCAGCGACGACTTGCCGGTACCACGCGCACCGGTCAGCAGCACGTTGTTGGCGGGCTTGCCCTGCACAAACTGCTGCGTATTGCGCTCGATCTTTTCTTTTTGCGGATCGATTTCCTTAAGGTCTGCCAGCTGCATCGCCCCCACGTGGCGCACAGGTTCCAGCGCGCCATGCCCACTGCTGCGCTTGCGGTAGCGCCAGGCAATGGATGCGGACCAGTCGGGTGCTCCCAGCGGCTGGGGCAGCACCGACTCGATGCGGGCGATGAGCTGCTCGGCACGTTCGACCAAGCGTTCAAATTTTTCGTTCATTGTGGCGACATGCGCTAGTGAAATATGCCTCAACAGCTATCACAAAGATAGCAAAAACCAACTCACGAGCGGTAGTCGGCGTTGATGGTCACGTACTCGTGGCTGAAGTCGCAGGTCCACACCGTGTCCGCTGCGGTACCGCGCCCTAGTAGCACCCTCACGGTGATCTCGCTCTGCTTCATCACCCGCTGACCGTCTTCTTCGCGATAGGCAGGATTGCGCCCCCCTTGCAGCGCCACGTGCACATCGTCCAGGTACAGGTCGATGCCGGTCTGGTCCAGGTCGTCAATGCCGGCGTAGCCCACGGCCGCCAGGATGCGGCCCAGGTTGGGGTCGCTGGCAAAAAAGGCCGTCTTGACCAACGGCGAATGGGCAATGGCGTAGGCCACCTTGCGGCACTCGTCGCCAGTCTTGCCGCCTTCGACCCGCACTGTGATGAACTTGGTCGCCCCCTCGCCGTCCCGCACGATCGCCTGCGCCAGCTTTTGTGACACCGAGAGCATCGCAGCCTTGAGGGCCTGGCCGTCCGCACTGTCCAGCGAGGTCACGGGCGCATGCGCTGCCTTGTTGGTGGCGACAACCACGAACGAGTCATTCGTCGATGTGTCGCCGTCGATGGTGACGCGATTGAAAGAGCCATCGGCCAGTTCGCGCGCCAGTTGCTGCATGACGGAGGGCGCCACGCAGGCGTCCGTGGCCAGGAAGCCCAGCATGGTGGCCATGTTGGGGCGGATCATGCCCGCACCCTTGCTGATGCCCGTGATGGACACCGTGGCGCCACCGATCTGCACCTGCGCAGAGAACGCCTTGGGCAGTGTGTCGGTGGTCATGATGCCCTCGGCGGCACGGGCCCAGTGGCCGGGCTGCGCATCGGCGATGGCGGCGGGCAGTCCCGCTTCGATGCGGTCGTTGGGCAGCGGCTCCATGATCACGCCGGTCGAGAACGGTAGGATCTGCTCGGGCGCCACGCTCAGCTGACGAGCGAGCGCAATGCAGGTGGCGCGCGCACGCGCCAGGCCGTCAGCCCCCGTACCTGCATTGGCGTTGCCCGTGTTGATGACCACGGCGCGAATGGGCTGGCCGCTGCTCAAATGCTCGCGACTGATCTGCACCGGCGCTGCGCAAAAGCGGTTCTGCGTGAACACGCCAGCCACGCTGGCGCCCTCGTCCAGCAAGAACACGGTGAGGTCCTTGCGGTGGGCCTTGCGGACACCAGCTTCGGCAACACCGATGCGCACACCGGCGATGGGGTGCAGATCGGCAGCAACGGGGGCGACTAGATTGACGGGCATGAAGGTCTTTCTCAAAAAACTGCGGCCGATTATCCGGAAAACCGTGGCGCGCCAATGAAAACACGGGCCGAAGCCCGTGTTGTGTGGATCAGGAAATCAGGCGAGTTTGCCGTGGCACTGCTTGTACTTCATGCCGCTGCCACAAGGGCAGGGATCGTTGCGGCCCACGCGCACGCCCTCTGGCAGCGCCAGACCCTGTGTCTGAGCGTCCACCGTGGTTTCGACCTCCCCGGTTTCCGTGGGCGCTGTGTAGGTCACGTTGGCAATGCTTTCGCCGCGGTTTTCCATCTCTTGCGCTGCCTGGTCCAGCTGCTCCTGCGACTGCACCTGCACGGTCATGAGGATCTTGGTCACTTCGTTCTTGACCTGGTCGATCAACTGGCGGAACAGCTCGAAGGCCTCGCGCTTGTATTCCTGCTTGGGCTGCTTTTGCGCATAGCCGCGCAGGTGGATTCCCTGGCGCAGGTAATCCAGCGCAGAGAGGTGGTCACGCCAGTTGGAGTCGAAGCTCTGCAACAGCACCATGCGTTCAAACTGCGTGAAATTCTCCCGCCCGACCTGCTCCACTTTGGAGTCAAAGGAGGCATGGGCCGCGGCCAGCACCTTCTCCAGGATCTCGTCGTCGGTGATGGCACTGGCGCCCTGCACCACCTGCTGCAAGGCAATCGATACCTGCCACTCCTCGGCCAGCACCTTCTCCAGAGCGGGGAGGTCCCACTGTTCTTCCACCGACTCGGCGGGCACATACTGGCGCACCAGATCGGTCATGCAATCTTCGCGCATGGCGGCGATCACGTCCGACAGGTCGGCTGCATCCAGAATGTCGTTGCGCTGCTGGTAGATCACCTTGCGCTGGTCGTTGGACACATCGTCGTACTCCAGCAACTGCTTGCGGATGTCGAAGTTGCGGGCCTCCACCTTGCGCTGTGCCGACTCGATGCTGCGCGTCACGATGCCGGCTTCGATGGCCTCGCCATCGGGCATCTTGAGGCGGTCCATGATCGCCTTGACGCGGTCGCCCGCGAAGATGCGCATCAGCGAATCGTCCAGGCTCAGGTAAAAACGTGAGGAACCGGGGTCGCCCTGGCGGCCCGAGCGGCCGCGCAGCTGATTGTCGATACGGCGCGACTCATGGCGTTCGGTCGCAATGATGCGCAGGCCACCGAGCTCCTTGACCTTCTCGTGGTCGATCTTCCACTGCTCGCGCAACGCAGCCACCTTGTCGGCGCGTTCGGCTTCTGGCAGGGCTTCATCGGCTTCGATGGCCGCCACATCTTTTTCAATGTTGCCGCCCAGCACGATGTCGGTCCCACGACCGGCCATGTTGGTGGCAATGGTGATCATGCCGGCACGACCGGCCTGGGCCACGATGTCCGCCTCGCGGGCGTGCTGCTTGGCATTGAGCACCTGGTGGGGCAGGCCTTCCTTGTTCAGCAGCTGGTCAATGATTTCGGAGTTCTCGATCGACGTCGTGCCCACCAGCACGGGCTGGCCGCGCTCATGGCATTCGCGAATGTCCTTGATGGCGGCTTCGTACTTCTCGCGCGTGGTCTTGTAGACGCGGTCCAGCTGGTCGTCGCGCTTGCTAGGCCGGTTGGGTGGGATGACCGTAGTTTCCAGGCCATAGATTTCCTGGAACTCGTAGGCTTCGGTATCGGCCGTACCCGTCATGCCGGCCAGCTTGTTGTACAGGCGGAAATAGTTCTGGAACGTGATGGAGGCCAGTGTCTGGTTCTCGGCCTGGATGTTCACGCCTTCCTTGGCCTCCACGGCCTGGTGCAGACCTTCACTCCAGCGGCGGCCCGACATCAGGCGGCCGGTGAACTCGTCCACGATCACGATCTCGCCGTTTTGCACCACGTAGTGCTGATCGCGGTGGTACAAGTGATTGGCCCGCAGCGCTGCATACAGGTGGTGCATCAGCGTGATGTTGGCCGGGTCGTACACCGAGGCGCCTTCGGCGATCAGGCCGTGGGACGCCAGAATGCGTTCGGCAGTTTCGTGGCCTTGCTCGGTCAGAAACACTTGGTGGGTTTTTTCGTCCAGCGTGAAGTCGCCGGGCTTGGTCACGCCCTCGCCTGTGCGGGGGTCCGCCTCGCCTTCCTGACGCACCAGCAAGGGCACCACCTTGTTCATGGCGATGTACATCGCCGTGTGGTCTTCGGCCTGGCCACTGATGATGAGCGGCGTGCGGGCTTCGTCGATCAGGATCGAGTCCACCTCGTCCACGATGGCAAAGTTCAGGCCCTGCTGCACGCGGTCCTGCGCTTCATAGACCATGTTGTCGCGCAGGTAGTCAAAGCCGTATTCGTTGTTGGTGCCGTAGGTGATGTCGGCACGGTACGCAGCCTGCTTTTCTTCACGGGGCATGTTGGGCAGGTTGATACCCACCGTGAGGCCCAGGAAGTTGTACAGGCGCCCCATCCACTGCGCATCGCGGTTGGCGAGGTAGTCATTCACCGTCACCACGTGCACACCCTTGCCCGAGAGGGCATTGAGGTACACCGGCAGCGTGGCCGTCAGGGTCTTGCCCTCGCCAGTGCGCATTTCGGCGATCTTGCCGAAATGCAGCGCCATGCCACCGAGCAGCTGCACATCAAAGTGCCGCATCTTCATGATGCGCTTGGAGCCCTCGCGCACCACGGCAAAGGCTTCGGGGAGGATGCTGTCCAGCGACTCGCCCTTGGCCACGCGGTCCTTGAACTCCTGCGTCTTGGCCCGGAGCTGCTCGTCCGACAGCTTCTCGTAATCGGGCTCCATCGCATTGATGCGGGTCACCGTCTTGCGGTACTGCTTGAGGAGCCGGTCATTGCGGCTGCCGAATATTTTGGTGAGGAAGTTGGTGGCCATGCGAACAGGACCGCCTGCCCCGCTGCAATCAGCGCGCCAAGCGACCGAAATCCCTAAGATGAATTGAGTTCAGATGGGTCCTGCGACCGATATTGCAAGCATTGCAACTGCGGGCAGAGAACGCCGGACCCGCGATTTTACCTGCCCGGTGCCGGCGCGGCCGGCTGTCCTGCCAACGTGGAGGGCTGAATGGCGGCTACCTGTGCGCCAGTGGCCGTACCGCCCGCATTCAGGAACTTCTGTGGGTCCTGGAAAACCCCCTGCACCAGCACCTCAAAGTGCAGATGCGGCCCCGTCGAGCGGCCGGTGGTACCGATCTCCGCAATCTTTTGCCCGCGGCGCACGATGTCGCCCTGCTTGATCAAGACGCGCGAGGCATGGGCATAGCGCGTCACCAGCTGGTTGCCATGGTCTACCTCGATCATGTTGCCGTAGGCGGGGTGGTACTCCTGGGTAACAACCACGCCTCCGGCGGCCGCCAGGATGGGTGTGCCGGTGTCGGCCTGGAAATCCAGCCCGGTGTGCAAGGCCGACTGCCCCGTAATGGGATCGACCCGCCAGCCAAAACCCGACCCTGCGACACGCCCCGTGACGGGCGCATGGGTCGGAATCATCTTCTTGCGGATGTGCTGGTCAAACAGACGGGACTCCAGCACCGTCATCAGATCCACACGCTGATTGGTCAGGCGCTCCAGATCATCCAGGGTGGTTTGCAGCTCTTCCATGGACAGGTTGCGCGCGCTCACGAGGGCGCCGCCGCGGGCATCCGCTTTCTGAATGTCAGCAGGTGCCATGCCTGCCAAGCCCAGCACACGGTCTCCGAGGGACTCCAGCTGCACCATGCGCGCTTGCATTTCACCCACACGCCGGGCCATGGCATCGAGATTGGCGCGCATGAATCGGTCACGCTCGGCAAACTCATCCTTGACCACAAGGCGCACCAGCGAGCCCACGATAGGCCACCCTTCACGCGCCCCTTTCAGAAAAACCCAGTGGTAGAGCCCTGCAGCCACCACCATCAGGCACAGCGACACAGCAAGCCCCGCCAGGACCAAGCGCGTGCCAGACAAATGAATGGCCCGGCTGCGCGCCAGTCTGGCGTCCGTGATAATCAAATGCACTGCCAATACTCCACGCCCGAAGACGCCACACCATGAATCGCCGCCACTACGCCATCACCCTGCAGCAAGCCAGCGAGGAATCCCCCACGCTGGCAAAGCTTACAGCGCTGACACGCGACTCCAGTGATCGGCTCAAGGCCATTGAATTGCTGATTCCCGCCGCGTTGCGCCCAGCGGTTCAGGCAGGCCCCATTGACGGGGACAGCTGGTGCCTGCTGGTCAAGAGCAACGCTGCGGCGGCAAAAATACGCCAACTGCTGCCTGCTTTGCAGGCGCATCTGCGCAGTCGGGGGTGGGAGGTTAACGCGATTCGCCTGAAAGTTCAAACCTGACGGCCAGGGCGTCAGTGCCAGGGAATGCAAAAAGCAAGAGAAATGGTGCCGGTTGTCGGAATCGAACTGACGACCTACCGCTTACAAGGCGGGTGCTCTACCAACTGAGCTAAACCGGCGAAGGCAGCATTTTATCCTGTAAAAACCGCCCGAAATTTGAAACAGCAGCTATTTGATGCGCTTCAGCGAGGGGCGTGCTCCACCTTGAGCAGGCGGCGGCCGAGGAGTGTCGCCCCCATCATCCTTGTGGCCATCTTCCACACCCACCAGCTGCACGACACGGTCTTCGGCAGGCACGGCAGCCGTCGCCTCTTCCGTTTGCACCGGCGCGGGGGACACAGCAGCAGACAGTGCAGAGGGAGCCCCCTCCGCAGAAGTCAACAGATCCACCGGTGGCGGGAACGCCATACCTTGACCGTTCTCACGGGCATAGATAGCGATCACACGCCCGACCGGCACCAGAATTTCGCGAGGCTTGCCACCAAAACGCGCCTTGAACTCAATGAATTCATTGCCCAGTTGCAGCGCGCTGGTCGCATCAAAACTGATGTTCAGAACGATCTCGCCATCCTTCACATACTCGCGCGGCACCTGCACGGAGTCGTCCACACGCACCGCCACGTAAGGCGTGAGCCCGTTGTCGGTACACCATTCGTACAGGGCGCGAATGAGATAGGGGCGCGTGGAGGTCGATTCCTGTGCGGTCATGGATGGCGGTACTACAGCTGCGATGGAAAGAGGGAAGTCTGCAGGCCGCGGCTTACTTGCGCATGACCTTTTCGGACGGCGTCAGCGCTTCAATGTAAGCCGGGCGCGAGAAGATGCGCTCAGCGTACTTGAGCAGCGGGGCCGCATTCTTGGACAGATCAATGCCGTAGTAATCGAGGCGCCACAGCAGCGGCGCGATGGCCACGTCCAGCATCGAGAAGTTGTCGCCCAGCATGTACTTATTCTTGAGGAACACCGGGGCCAGCTGCGTCAGGCGGTCACGGATGTGGGCGCGCGCCTTTTCCAACGCTTTCTCATTGCCCTTGGTCGCACGCGATTCGAGCGTGTTCACATGCACGAACAATTCCTTCTCGAAGTTGAGCAGGAACAGGCGCACGCGGGCGCGGTCCACCGGGTCACCAGGCATCAGTTGCGGGTGAGGAAAACGCTCATCGATGTACTCATTGATGATGTTCGACTCGTACAGGATCAGGTCGCGCTCGACCAGGATCGGCACCTGGCCGTACGGGTTCATCACGCTGATGTCTTCGGGCTTGTTGTACAGGTCCACATCGCGGATTTCAAAGTCCATGCCTTTTTCAAACAGAACAAAACGGCAGCGGTGGGAGAAGGGACAGGTCGTACCCGAGTAAAGCACCATCATGGTGGGAGGCTCCTAAAAATCAAAAGAGTGGGACGCCAAAAGCGCCCACTCTGTAATAAATCCGACGGCACCCCGCAGGGTGCTAGCGATGGATCTGGCGTTTACTTGACGTCCTTCCAGAACGCAGCGTTCAAGCGCCAAGCAATGATCGTGAACACGCCCAGGAACATCAGCACCCAGACGCCCACGCGCCAACGGGTGTTCTGCGCGGGCTCGCCCATCCACTGCAGATAGTTCACCAGATCGCCAATATTCTGATCGAATTGCAAAGGCGTCATCGTGCCTGGTGTGATCTGCTCCCAGCCCTTGAACACATGGGTCTTGTGGCCGTGGCTCTCGTGTTCTTCAAACACGGGACGACGTTCGCCCTGCAACTGCCACAGAACATGGGGCATACCGACGCTGGGGAAAGCCAGGTTGTTCCAGCCGGTGGCCTTGGTGTCGTCGCGATAGAAGGTGCGCAGGAAGGTGTACAGATAGTCAGCCCCCGTGCCGCCGTGGCCTGCACGCGAACGTGCGATCACGGTGAGGTCGGGCGGATTGGCACCAAACCATTCCTTGGCCTGCTTGGGATCGATCGACGCCTTCATGGTTTCACCCACCTTGTCGGTGGTGAACAGCAGGTTGTCCTTGATCTGCTGCTCGGTCAGGCCGATGTCGCGCAGGCGATTGAACCGCATGTAGGCCGCCGAGTGGCAGCTCAGGCAGTAGTTCACGAACACCTTGGCACCGTTTTGCAGCGAGGCCAGGTCATTGGTCTTGTTGGGCGCCTTGTCCCAGGCAATGGTGTCGCCACCCGCCGCATGGGCAGCACCGGCGACCAGACCCACAGCGGCGATCAACGTGAGGATGATTTTCTTCATTGTTGTTATCTCCAGGCTCAGTGCGCCACAAAGGTCACGCGGTCAGGCACGGGCTTGGTTTCACCGATGCGGCTCCACCAGGGCATCAGCAGGAAGAAGCCGAAGTAGAACAGCGTTCCGACTTGCGACACCCGCTCGCCGATCGGCGATGGTGGCTGCACACCCAGGTAGCCCAGGATCAGGAAGATGATCACAAACACGCCGTACAAATACTTGTGCCAGTCGGGGCGGTAGCGGATCGACTTGACAGGGCTGTGATCCAGCCAGGGCAGGAAGAACAGGATGATCACAGCACCACCCATGACCACCACACCCCAGAACTTGGCATCGATGGACAGCATCATGGCGATGACCACCACGGCCGCACCGGCAATACCCGCCTTCACGAAGCTGGGCAGCTTGGCCTTGAGCACGCCAAAACCGGCGCCAGCGACCACGCACAGCACGAGCACGTACATCATCTCAGTGGTGATGGCACGCAGCATCGAATAGAACGGCGTGAAGTACCAGACCGGGGCAATGTGGGCCGGGGTCTTGAGCGGATCCGCAGGGATGAAGTTGTTGTATTCGAGGAAGTAGCCACCGAACTCGGGAGCAAAGAACACCACGGCCGTGAATGCCATCAGGAACATGCTCAGCGCGAAGATGTCGTGCACCGTGTAGTAGGGATGGAAGGGCACGCCGTCGAGCGGCTTGCCGTTGGCATCCTTGGGAGCCTTGGGGCCCTTGATTTCCACACCATCGGGGTTGTTGGAGCCCACGTCGTGCAGCGCCAGCAAGTGCGCCACCACAAGGCCCAGCAGCACCAGGGGCACGGCAATCACGTGGAAGCTGAAGAAGCGATTCAGCGTCGCATCGCCCACCACATAGTCGCCACGGATCAGCAGGGCCAGGTCCGGGCCGATGAAAGGAATGGCGGCAAACAGGTTCACGATCACCTGGGCACCCCAGTAGGACATCTGCCCCCAGGGCAGCAGGTAACCCATGAAGGCTTCGGCCATCAGGCACAGGAAAATCGCGCAACCGAAGATCCAGACCAGCTCGCGCGGCTTGCGGTAGCTGCCGTATATGAGGCCACGGAACATGTGCAGGTACACCACCACAAAGAACGCCGAAGCGCCCGTGGAGTGCATGTAGCGGATCAGCCAGCCCCAGGGCACATCGCGCATGATGTACTCGACCGACGCGAACGCGAGATTGGCGTCCGGCTTGTAGTGCATGACCAGGAAGATGCCGGTCACGATCTGGATCACCAGCACGACCAGCGCCAGCGAGCCGAAGATGTACCAGAAGTTGAAGTTCTTCGGAGCGTAGTACTCCGACATGTGCACCTTGTAGGCGTCAAAGGCCGTCGGGAACCGGTTCTCGAACCAGTTGGTGACCTTGGCGCCTGCGGAGGCGTTCGGCGAGATTTCTTTGAATTCGTGGGCCATGTCGTTCTCCGTCAAGCCTTCTTGTCTTCACCGATCAGCAGGCGCGTATCGGACAGGTACATGTGCGGAGGCACCTCAAGGTTGTCGGGTGCTGGCTTGTTCTTGAAGACGCGGCCCGCCATGTCGAACGTGGAGCCGTGGCAAGGACACAGGAAGCCACCCTTCCAGTCGTCGGGCAGCGAAGGTTGTGCACCGGTCTGGAACTTGTCCGACGGCGAGCAACCCAAGTGCGAGCAAATGCCCACACCCACAAAAATTTCCGGCTTGATGGAGCGCGCCTCGTTGCGGGCGTACTCAGGCGTGAGTTCAGAGGGCTTGCGCTCCGACTTGGGATCGGCGAGCTGGCCGTCGAGCTTGGGCAGCTCTGCCAGTTGCTCCGGCGTGCGCTTGATGATCCAGACGGGCTTGCCGCGCCACTCCACAGTGACCTTTTCTCCAGGTTTGAGGGCGGAGATATCCACCTCGACAGCAGCACCAGCGGCTTTGGCACGCTCTGAGGGCTGGAAAGTACTCACGAAAGGAACGGCGGTTGCCACGCCGCCCACCGCACCAGCACATGCTGACGTGATGATCCACGTCCGCTTGCTGGAGTCGATTGGAGTGTCACTCATGGGGATCCTCGATGAACATCGCTAGATTGGGGTCAACCGCGAATTGTAGCGGAGTGAAAATGGTTATTTCCAAGTGGTTTGCTGGCTTGACAGGGGTGCGAACCGGGCAATACTCCCCCATCACCGTTTTACAAGGAGCAACAACATGGGGATGATGCAAGAGTTCAGGGAGTTCGCGGTCAAGGGCAATGTGATTGACCTCGCGGTGGGCGTCATCATTGGCGGCGCCTTTGGCAAGATCGTGGATTCGGTGGTAGCAGACCTGATCATGCCGGTGGTGGGGCTGGTCTTTGGCAAGCTCGATTTCTCCAACCTGTTCATCGTGCTGGGCAACGTGCCTCCAGGCACGGGCACCACGCTCGACGCCCTCAAAAAAGCCGGTGTGCCAGTGTTTGCCTATGGCAACTTCCTGACCGTGGCGGTCAACTTTGTGATCCTGGCTTTCATCATCTTCATGATGATCAAGCAGATCAACCGCCTCAAGCGCGAAGCCCCTGCCGCCCCCGCCGCGCCGGTGGCCCCTCCCGAAGACATTGTGTTGCTGCGCGAAATTCGCGACAGCCTGAAGAAGTAAACCCTTGGGCCAGCGGCCTTAGTGGCCGCACAAAACGCCACCGCTGCGCTGCCTCCACCAGCCGCCGGTGGCGTTGGCTTTTTGGGGTCGCGCCGCCCGCACACCCGCGTCCAGGCTGGCACAATTTTTCAACGGTTCGTTTGATATCGATCAGCGCTGGGCCCCAAGGCTTCAGCGGCTGACGTCATCCGCACAGCGCCCGCGCCATGCGCACCGCCTCGATCAGGCTGGAGGCATCTGCAACGCCCTGCCCTGCAATATCAAACGCCGTCCCGTGGTCGGGGCTGGTGCGCACCAGGGGCAGGCCCAGGGTCACGTTCACGCCCTTTTCCACCCCCAGGTACTTCACCGGGATCAGGCCCTGGTCGTGGTACATGGCGATGACCACGTCGAACTCGCCCGCGCGCTGCGGGGTGCTGCGCGCGCGCATGAACACCGTGTCAGGCGCAAACGGGCCGTGCACATCGAGCCCCTGCGCGCGCGCCGCCGCGATGGCCGGGGCGATCACCTCCAGCTCTTCGCGGCCAAACAATCCGCCCTCGCCCGCATGGGGGTTCAACCCTGCCACACCCACGCGGGGCACACGGCCCAGGCTGCGCTGCAAGGCGGCGTGGGTGATTTGCAGCGTCTGCAGCACGTTGTCCTGCGTCACCGCTGCAATCGCGTCGCGCAGCGACACATGGATGCTGACGAGCACGGTGCGCAGCTCGTCATTGGCCAGCATCATGCGCACGGGCATCCGCGCCAGCGGCACCCCCTGGTGCGCAGCAGCCTCTGCCTGCAAGAGCTCCGTATGCCCCGGGAAGTCCACCCCTGCAGCCGACAAGGCCTCCTTGTGCAAAGGGGCGGTCACCAGCGCTGCCACCTCCCCACGCAATGCGGCACGCGCCGCCCAGACCACGCTGTCCGCCGCGGCACGGCCGGCGGCGGCGCTGATCTCGCCCCAAGGCTGGGGCCCCGGGATCCCAGGCAGTTGGAGCACGGGGATGCAGCGGGGCGGAGCGTCCGCCGCTTCGCCCGGTGACCCGATCTGCGCCACAGGCACACCGGGCACACCGGGGCGCGTGATGGCGTCCGCAGCGCGTCGCACGGTGGCCAGGTCACCGACGACAAAGCAGTGGCGCAGCGCATCGGGCGCGTCGCGAAAGGCCTTGGCCACGATCTCGGGGCCGATGCCGGCGGGATCTCCCTGGGTGATGGCGATGGGTTGCATGGGTTTGGAGCCAAAAGTGCTTGTAGCGCTAGTTATTCATGCGCTATCAGCTATGAATAAATGAGCAAAATGGACCGGATATCCGCACGATGTGATTGCTTGCCGTGCGGTGTCTTGCCATGGGCTAGGCGGGGTTGTCGATCTCGATGAACTGGTGGCTCAGCCCGCACTGGTCTGCCACATGCGCCGCCACGGCGGGGGCGCCATAGCGCTCCGTGGCATGGTGCCCGGCGGCAATAAAGCCCACCCCCGTCTCGCGCGCCAGGTGCGCCTGGGGCTCGGAGATTTCGCCGGTGATGAAAACATCCGCCCCTGCGGCAATGGCCGACTCGAAATACCCCTGCGCGCCGCCCGTGCACCACGCCACGCGGCGCACGGGGCGCCGTGCAGCGGCACCACCGCCCACGTCACCCGGCGACACCAGGGTCACGGTGCGGCCGAGCGCCTGGGCAACATGGTCGGCCACAGTCTCGACATTATCGAAAGCCGCGGGCGCTGCAAAGCCCAGGTCCTGCTCGCCAAACCGCGCATCGGCGGCAAAACCCAGCACCCGGCCCAGCTGTGCGTTGTTGCCCAGCTCGGCATGGGCATCGAGCGGCAGGTGGTACGCAAACAGGTTGATGTCGTGCGCCAGCAGCAGTTGCAGCCGCTGCTTCATCCAGCCCGTGATGCGGCCATCCTGTCCGCGCCAGAACAGGCCGTGGTGCACAAAAATGGCATCGGCCTGCGCGGCAATGGCGGCTTCGATCAGTGCACGGCTGGCAGTGACGCCACTGACCACTCGCCGGATCACGGCCTTGCCCTCGACCTGCAGGCCATTGGGGCCGTAGTCCTTGAAGCGCTCGGGTTGCAGCAGGCTGTCAAACGCCTGCAAAAGTTGACTGCGGTGAATGCTCATGCCGCTATTGTGGCGCGCCGTTCGCGCCCCCACATTCGGAGACAATCCTGTGTGAGAGGGAGCGCCCAGGCCGCCACGGCGAACCTGCAGCGCCCACCTCCGTCGCCCACACCCTGTACTACCACCGGCAAGCACCTTTCATGAAGCGACTCTGGCTGTTGTTTTCCCAGTCCGTGACGGTCCTCGTTGCGGCCTACTTTGTTGTCGCCACGCTCCAGCCTGACTGGCTGGGCCGGGGCACCACGCGCTCCGGGGCGGGTATTGCGCTGCTGGAGGCCCCTGCCACGCCACCGTCGCAGCCTGCGGCGGGCAGCTTCAGCGGTGCGGCGCGCAAGGCGGCACCGGCCGTGGTCAGCATCAACACCAGCAAGGAAGTGCGCCACCCGCGCAGCAACGACCCCTGGTTCCAGTTTTTCTTTGGTGACCAGGGCAGCCAGGCGCAGGCCGGCCTGGGCAGCGGCGTGATCGTGAGCCCCGAGGGCTACATCCTCACCAACAACCATGTGGTGGAAGGTGCTGACGAGATCGAGGTGACCCTCACCGACAGCCGCCGCGCCCGTGCGCGCGTGATCGGCACCGACCCCGACACCGACCTGGCCATCCTCAAGATCGAACTGGACAAGCTGCCCGTGATCGTGCTGGGCAACTCCGACGCCCTGGATGTGGGCGACCAGGTGCTGGCCATCGGCAACCCCTTCGGCGTGGGGCAGACCGTGACCAGCGGCATCGTGAGCGCGCTGGGCCGCAGCCAGCTGGGCATCAACACGTTTGAAAACTTCATCCAGACCGACGCGGCCATCAACCCCGGCAATTCGGGCGGTGCGCTGGTCGATGTGAACGGCAACCTCATGGGCATCAACACCGCGATCTACTCGCGCTCGGGCGGCAGCATGGGCATCGGGTTTGCCATTCCGGTGTCCACAGCCCGCATGGTGCTCGATGGCATCGTGAAGGACGGCCAGGTCACGCGCGGCTGGATTGGCGTGGAGCCCAACGAGCTGTCGCCCGAACTGGCAGAAACCTTTGGCGTCAAAAAGGCCACCGAGGGCGTGATCATCACCGGCGTGCTGCAGGACGGCCCCGCCGCCCAGGCTGGCATGCGCCCGGGGGATGTGATCGTGAGCGTGGACGGCAAGAGCGTGGGCAATGTGTCGCAGCTGCTGACCGCCGTGGCGGCACTCAAGCCGGGCCAGGCTGCAGCGTTTGACGTGCAACGGGCCGATAAGCGCGTGGAGCTGAGCATCAACCCAGGCGTGCGCCCCCGGCCACAGCGCAATGTGAGGCGCTGAGCCCCTTCAGCGAGCCCGGCTCTGCGCGGTCATCGCCGGGCGGGTACAAGCCGTCACCACTGCCTGATTGGGGGCGAAGCAGGCGAAGGTCGTCGGCTTTGGGGCCCCTCTGCAGGGCCAAGCCGGGGTGAAGAACAGGCCAGCCGAAAGGGGCCAGATGCGGGTGAGGAGTGTCCCTTCCTCTGAAGGGCTGCAGCCCTCACAGTACTATAAAAAACATAGCTGCCAGCGCATATCTCACTAGCGCTTGCAGCTATTTTTATTGTTTTTCTGTCTCATCGCCCAGGTGGAGCCCCACGGACGCGATCTGTGCATCACCCCCAACGCAACCCCGCCAGCCTGCGGGGCTGGCAGGTCAGGATGCGGAAGCGGATTCCCCGGGCTCTTCGGGCGCCTGGGTGTGCTTGATGAAGATCTGAGCGGCCCAGATGCCCACCTCGTACAGCAGGCACATGGGCACGGCCAGCGACAGTTGCGACACCACATCGGGCGGTGTCACGACGGCGGCCACCACGAAGGCCAGCACGATGAAATAGCCGCGAAACTCGCGCAGCTTTTGTACGCTCACGATGCCCATGCGGGCCAGCACCACCACCGCAATCGGCACTTCAAACGCCATGCCGAACGCCAGGAACATGGACAGCACAAAACTCAGGTAGGCCTCGATGTCAGGCGCGGCCGTGATGCTCTTGGGGGCAAAGCTCTGAATGAACGCGAACACCTGGCCAAACACCAGGTAGTAGCAAAACGCCACCCCGATGAAGAACAGCAGCGTACTGGACACCACCAGCGGCAGCACCAGCTTTTTCTCGTGCGAATACAGGCCGGGCGCCACAAAAGCCCAGATCTGCCACAGCACAAAAGGCAGCGCGAGCAGGAACGCCGACATCAGCAAGATCTTGAGCGGCACCATGAACGGCGAAATCACCGAAGTGGCGATCAGCGTGGCCCCCTTGGGCAGGTGGGCTACCAGAGGGGCGGCCAGAAAGTCGTACAACGCGCCGGGACCCGGGAAGAAGAACAGGATCGCTGCCGCAATGGCGATGGCGATCATGGCCTTGACCAGCCGGTCGCGCAGCTCCATGAGGTGCTGTACGAACGGCTGCTCGGTGCCGGCCAGTTCGTCTTCTTTGGTGGGGGTTTCGGACATGGTGGGTTTTCGTGGGCGTCAGGGCCGCCCATGCAGCGCACGAGGCGCCGCAGGCTGCGTCAGTGGAATTTTTGGGGGCGGTAACGTGCTACGCGGGCTGCGCCGGACTGTGCCTTGGTGCGCACACCACTGCGGGCCTTGTACCACTGGGGCACCGCACCACGCTTGAGGCGCCAGTTCTTGCCGGGGTGCTTGTAGGCAGGCACCACGGCCGCCTGCTCCCGCAGGTCGGCGTTGTTGCTGGAATCGATGGCATCGGTCCAGTCTTTCTCGAACTCGCTGGCGCTGGTCTGGATGGTGTTGTGCACGTCGCGCGCGGCGTTCTCCACCGAGTCCTTCATCTTCTTGAGCTCATCGAGCTCCATGGACCGGTTGACCTCCGCTTTCACGTCGGACACATAACGCTGCGCCTTGCCGAGCAAGGTGCCGACGGTACGGGCCACACGGGGCAGCTTCTCGGGGCCGATGACGATCAACGCCACGGCGCCGATCAGCGCCATTTTGGACAGGCCAATATCAATCATGGATCAGGCGCCAGCGCAATGCAGGCCAAGGCAGCGGGTCAGCAGCACCAGCTCAGCTCTTTTGCTTGGCTTCGACATCGATGGTGGTCTTGTCGGCGGCCTGGCTGTTGGCCACCTGGCCAGCGGGGGGCGTGGCAGCAGCAGGTGCATCAGACGAGCCATCCTTCATGCCGTCCTTGAAGCCCTTGACGGCGCCGCCCAGGTCAGAGCCCATGTTCTTGAGCTTCTTGGTACCGAACACCATCACAACGATCAACAGCACGATCAGCCAGTGCCAGATGGAAAAAGAGCCCATGAAATATCTCCTAACGAATTGCAATCATTTTAGACGGGGGGCGTGACAGGAGTTCAGTGCCGGGGCAAGCCGACACCTCTCAACATGGCACGATCGTCAGCCTGGTTCAGCCTTTGAGCCACGGACGGGGGCCGCCCATGACATGGATATGCAGGTGGTGGATTTCCTGCCCACCTTCAAGCCCCGTGTTTACCACGACGCGAAAGCCACCATCCGGGTACGGGTTGCAGCCCTGCTCCAGTGCCAGCTTTGGCGCCAGCGCCATCATGCGCCCCAACACCCCGGCATGCTCCGGGGTGACCTGTGCCATGGAAGGGATATGCAGCTTGGGCACCATCAAAAAATGCACTGGCGCCCACGGGTGAATGTCGTGGAAAGCGAAGATTTCTTCGTCCTCATAAACCTTCTTGGAGGGGATCTGGCCCGCGATGATTTTGCAGAAAAGGCAGTTCGGATCGTGCATGGGAGGGATCGGAGCAAAGGGAATCAGGGGTACAGGCGCGGATCAACCCTGAGGGTGCCTCGCGCGCAAGCGAGGGATGTCCTGCATAACCCTCGCGAGTCGGTGGTAGGCGGATCGGGATGGGCCACAAGGCATCTTTTTGCAGCCAATAGCTGTGCTATTGGCCAAAAAAGCAACGCAGCGGACCGCCCGAGACCGCGCTATCACAGACCGCAGGGAGTTATGCAGGACATCCCTAGGCATTGTCAGCGATCTTGATGCTGGGGCGCACGCCCACGTCCTTGCGGTGCGCGTGCAGCCACTCCTGCCCCGCTGTGCGGCCCAGCGCAAACAGCTTGCGCACAAAGGCCAGGTCCGCACGCAGCTTGCTGTCGGCCCCGAAGGGCGCCAGCACCGAGCCACCATCGATGCGGTGCATGCGCACGCTCTTGTAGCGGCGGGCGTCGAGCTTGCCCTCGGCGAGCAGGCGGCGAACGAACTCGATGGCGCGCAGCTCGGCCAGCAGGCTGGCGTTGAAGGTGACTTCGTTCATGCGCTCCATGATCTCGGAGGCGCTGCTGGGCACGTCCAGATGCTCCACGGGGTTTATCTGCACCAGCAGGATGTCCGAGGTATCAGTCTGGTAGATCAGCGGGTGCAGCGCGGGGTTGCCGGAATAGCCGCCGTCCCAGTACGCCTCACCCTCGATCTCGACCGCCTTGAACAGCATGGGCAGGCAGGCCGACGCCATCACCGCATCCGCGCTGAGCCGGGGCCCAAAAAAAATCTCGCCCCGGCCGGTGCGCACGTTGGTGGCACACACAAAAACCTTGGGGCCGACGACGCCGGTGCGGGCGGAGCACAGCAGGCTGAAATCCACTTCGCGCTCCAGCAGCTTGCGCAGGGGGTTGATCCCCAGCGGATTGGTCTGGTAGGGCGAGAACCACTGCGACATCATGCCCACGAGCGGATTGGCGGCAGACAACGGCGTTCCCCAGGTCAGGCTGCCCAGCGCGCCCACCCCTTCCCACAGGCGGGTGAGCGATTCGCGGGCCAGGGCGCAGCCAGCAAGATGTGCGTCCTCGGGGTCCTTGTGCTGCAGCGCTGCCTGCGCAAACCCGTGCGCCAGGGCCACCGCGTTCATGGCGCCTGCGCTGGTGCCACTGACACCGTCGAACTGCCACTGGCCGTCCTCCAGCAGCGCATCCAGCACGCCCCAGGTGAGCGCGCCGTGCGAGCCGCCGCCCTGCAGCGCCAGGTTCAGACGCGGGCGGGGACGGGCTGCTTCATGCATCCACGGCCTGGCTCTTGTTCATGGCGACCATGCCACGCACGATGCGGTACAGGAACCAGATGGAGATCAGGCCCCAGGCGATCCAGCCGGGCAGGAAGAACAGCAGCCACAGCGGCGCCGTGACGATGTAGAGCACGCCGGCCCAGATCACGGTGCGGATGCGCCATGAGAAATGGTTGGCCTGCCAGGTGCCTTCGGCATCGCCCTTTTTCACCAGGTCGATCACCAGCGCCACGATCAGCAGCGCAGCGCCGGGCTGCGCGCCCGGGATGACCGCCCCCAGCGCCACGATCAGGTGCAGCACATAGCTGACCCAGCCGATGGCCTTGAGGTCCTCGGCCTTCTGGTCGTTGGTCTGCACGTCAATGATGTCGCTCACGGTGTGCCTTCTTCGGCAGCGCGTTCCGCCACCTTGCGCAGGGCCTTTTCCTCGATGCCGCTGGTGCCTTCGCGGCGCTCCAGCTCGGCCACCACTTCGGCAGGCGTGAGCCCGTAATGGGCCAGCGCCACCATGGTGTGGAACCAGAGGTCGGCCACTTCATAGACGATCTTGGACTTGTCGGCGCCGTGGTCGACATCCTTCGCGGCCATGACCACCTCGGTGGCTTCTTCGCCGATCTTCTTCAGGAAGGCATCGGGCCCCTTGTGCAGCAGGCGCGACACGTAGCTGGTGGCCGGGTCGCCGCCGTTGGCGGGCTTGCGGCTTTCGATGACGGCGGCCAGGCGCGCCAGGGAATCGTGGGAACTCATGCTCTTGTCGTCCATTGCCATTACTTGTAGATGGATTCGGGGTCTTTCAAGACCGGATCGACCGCGTGCCAGGCACCGTCCTTGAGCACGCTGAAAAAGCAGCTGTGGCGGCCCGTGTGGCAGGCGATGCCGGGCTCGTGGCCCTGCTGGGTGACCTTGAGCAGCACCACGTCGTTATCGCAGTCCAGGCGGATCTCGTGCACCGTCTGCACGTGGCCGGACTCTTCGCCCTTGAACCACAGCTTTTTGCGCGAGCGGCTGAAGTACACGGCGCGGCCCAGTTCAGCGGTTTTCGCCAGGGCCTCGCGGTTCATCCACGCAAACATCAGCACGTCGCCCGTGCCCTGCTCTTGCGCAATCACGGGCACCAGGCCCTGCGCATCCCATTTCACTTCGTTGAGCCAGTTCATGGGGCCATTGTCGGTGATCCGTGTGGCGCGCCAGTGCCAAGAAGAGCGCGCACCTGCACTTTTCCGGTGTTTTTGACTACAAGCGCAGGTATTACATGCGCTTGCAGCTATCAAATCAGGAGCAAATGTTGATCACATCCGCACGGGGATGCCACGCTCTGCCATGCGCTGCTTGGCCTGGCCCACGGTGTATTCGCCGTAGTGGAAGATGCTGGCGGCCAGCACCGCGTCGGCGCCACCGGTCTGGATGCCGTCTGCCAGGTGGTCGAGATTGCCCACGCCGCCCGAGGCGATCACGGGCACGCTCACGGCATCGCTCACGGCGCGGGTCAGCTCCAGGTCAAAACCTGCCTTGGTGCCGTCGCGGTCCATGCTGGTCAGCAGGATTTCGCCCGCGCCGCGCTGCGCCATCTCGGTGGCCCAGGCAATGGCGTCCAGGCCCGTGTTCTTGCGCCCGCCGTGGCTGTAGACATCCCAGCCCGCGCCCACGGGCTGGCCGTGGGCGCCGATGCGCTGGGCATCCTCGGCCGAGCGGCGTTTGGCGTCGATGGCCACCACGATGCACTGCGCGCCGTACTTGGCCGACACGGCGTTGATCACCTCGGGGTTGGCGATGGCGGCCGAGTTGAAGCTGGTCTTGTCCGCACCCGCATTGAGCAGCCTGCGCACGTCTTCCACGGTGCGCACGCCGCCGCCCACGGTGAGGGGAATGAACACCTGGCTGGCCACCGCCTCGATGATGTGCAGGATCAGGTCGCGGCCATCGCTGGTGGCGGTGATGTCCAGAAATGTGAGTTCGTCGGCGCCCTGGGCGTTGTAGCGCGCAGCGATCTCGACCGGGTCGCCCGCGTCGCGCAGTTCGACAAAATTGACGCCCTTGACCACGCGGCCTCCGGTGACGTCCAGGCAAGGGATGATGCGTTTGGCGAGCATGCGGTCCTTAGCCGTTCAGTTCGTCGGCACGTGCTTGTGCCGCCGCAAAGTCCAGATCGCCGCTGTAGATGGCGCGGCCGCAGATCACACCCTCCACGCCCTCGTCTTCGACGGCGCACAGCTGCTCGATGTCGGCCATGTTGGACAGGCCTCCCGAGGCGATCACAGGGATGCTCAAAGCCTGGGCCAGCTTCACCGTGGCGTCGATGTTGATGCCCGACAGCATGCCGTCGCGGCCGATGTCGGTGTAGATGATGGATTCGACGCCCCAGTCCTCGAACTTCTTGGCCAGGTCCACGACCTCGTGGCCGGTGAGCTTGCTCCAGCCGTCGGTAGCCACCTTGCCGTCCTTGGCGTCGAGCCCCACGATGATGTGGCCGCCGAACGCGCTGCAGGCGTCTTTGAGGAAGCCGGGGTTCTTCACGGCCGCCGTACCGATGATCACGTAGCGCAGGCCGCCGTCGATGTATTTCTCGATGGTGTCCAGGTCGCGGATGCCGCCGCCCAGCTGCACGGGGATGTCGTCACCCACCTCTTTCAGAATGGACTTGATGGCGCTGTAGTTCTTGGGCACGCCCGCAAACGCACCGTTCAGGTCCACCAGGTGCAGGCGGCGTGCGCCGGCATCCACCCATTTGCGCGCCATGGCGGCAGGGTCTTCACCAAAGGTGGTGGATTGGTCCATATCGCCTTGCTTGAGGCGTACGCAGTGGCCGTCTTTGAGGTCGATGGCGGGGATGAGCAGCATGGTGGTGAAGTTCGGGTGAAAAAGGGCGAGACGCAGCTCGGCCCGAACGGGTGGGGGTTAAGGGATCAGGGATTCCAGTGCAGAAAATTGCGGTACAGGGCCAGGCCGTGCTCCGCGCTCTTCTCCGGGTGAAACTGGGTGGCAAAAATATTATCGCGTGCAACCGCGGCAGCAAACAAACCGCCGTAGTCGGCCTGCCCGGCGCAATGGGCAGGATTTTGCGGCACAACGTAGAAACTGTGCACGAAGTAGAAGTAACTGTTGTCGGGCACACCGGCCCACACCGGGTGCACGCCGCCGCCGTGGTGGGCGTGGGGCATCTGCCGCACCTGGTTCCAGCCCATCTGGGGCACCTTGAAGCGGCTGCCATCGGGCTGGGTGCGGCCTGCCAGGTCAAACTTGAGCACATCGCCAGGGATCAGGCCCAGGCCGGGCGTGTTGCCTTCAGCGCTGTGGTCCAGCAGCATCTGCATGCCCACGCACACGCCAAACATCGGCTTGGTGGCAGCGGCTTCGAGCACCGATTCCTGCAGGCCGGACTCGCGCAGCTCGCGCATGCAGTCGGGCATGGCGCCCTGCCCTGGCAGCACGATGCGCTGGGCGGCGCGCACGTCTTCGGGGCGCTGGGTGACGACCACGGTCCAGCCCGTGCCCTCGGCGGCGGCCTGCACGGCCTGCGACACCGAGCGCAGATTGCCCATGCCGTAGTCCACGACCGCCACTGTTTTTGCTTCCATATTCATAGCTGCTAGCGCATACAAATCAAGCGCTTACGCCTGATTTGACTGAAAAATTCACAGAGAACCCTTGGTGGAGGGGATGACACCGGCCGAGCGCGGATCACGCTCCAGCGCCGCACGCAGCGTGCGCCCGAACGCCTTGAAGATGGTCTCGCACTGGTGGTGTGCGTTGACGCCCTTGAGGTTGTCGATGTGCAGCGTCACGCCCGCGTGGTTCACAAAGCCCTGGAAGAACTCGAACACCAGTTGCGTGTCGAGCTGGCCGATGCTCCCGGCGGTGAACTTCACGTCCATGTGCAGCCCGGGGCGGCCCGAAAAATCGACCACCACGCGCGACAGCGCTTCATCCAGCGGCACGTAGGCGTGGCCGTAGCGGCGGATGCCTTTCTTGTCGCCCACGGCGCGCGCAAAGGCCTGGCCCAGGGTGATGCCCACGTCTTCCACCGTGTGGTGGCCGTCGATGTGCAGGTCGCCTTCGCAGTCGATGTCGAGGTCAATCAGCCCGTGGCGGGCGATCTGGTCGAGCATGTGGTCAAAGAAGCCGATGCCGGTGTGCAGCTTGGCCTGGCCGGTGCCGTCGAGGTTGATGCGCACACTGATGCGCGTCTCGGCGGTGTTGCGGCTGACCTCGGCAATGCGGTCGGCCATCGGGTCAGCCGATGGGGCGGAAGGTACGAGTGCGGAGGAAGTCATAGGGAGGCTTGGAGTGCGGCCAGCATCTGCGCGTTGTCTTCGGCATTGCCTACCGTCAGGCGCAGGCAGTTGGCCAGCAATGGGTGCATTGTAGAAACGTTCTTGACGAGCACCTTGCGGTTTTTCATGCCCTCGTAGGCCTTGGCGGAATCCGCCACACGGATCAGCACCATGTTGGCCTCGCTATCCCAGCACTTTTCGACTCCCGGCATCTGGCGCAACGCGGCGATGAGCGTGGTGCGTTCGACACGGATCTCGGCGGCCTGGGCGGCAAACACCTCGGCATGTTCCAGCGCAAACAGGGCGGTTTCGCAGTTGAGCACACTCACGTTGTAGGGCGGGCGCACCTTGTCGATCTCGCTCACGAACGCCGAGGGTCCGATGAGGTAGCCCAGGCGCACGCCCGCGAGGCCAAACTTGCTAAGCGTGCGCATGAGCAGCACGTGCGCATTGCGCGCAGGCTCGGTACGCATGCGGTCGATCCAGGTGCGGCTGGCAAAAGGCTGGTAGGCCTCGTCCATGACCACGATGCCGCCCTGCGCGCCCGCAGCGTCGATGATGCGCTGCACCGCGCCCTCGTCCCACAGCGTGGCCGTGGGGTTGTTGGGGTAGGCGATGTAGGTGATGGCCGGGCGGTGCTGTTCGATGGCAGCCAGCATGGCAGGCTCGTCCAGCTCGAAGTCGGGCGTGAGCGGCACGCCGACAAAGTCCAGGCCCTGCAGCTGCGCCGACAGCGGGTACATCACAAAACCGGGCATGGGTGCCAGCATGGTGGCGCGCTGGCCCGTGCCCGGCTGTGCGCAGGCCAGGGCCAGCAGGGTGATGAGTTCGTCCGACCCATTGCCCAGCACGATGCCATAGCCCTCCGGCATGCCCGCGTACTGCGCCAGGGCCGCCTTCAGGTCGGCAATGCGGTCGCCGGGGTAGCGGTTGAGTGCCACCGAACCCAGGCGCTGGCCCAGCGCGGCCTGCAAATGCGCGGGCAGGCGGAAGGGGTTCTCCATCGCGTCCATCTTGAGCATGCCGGTGGACGGCTGCACGACATAGGAATGCATCGCGCGCACGTCAGGGCGGATGCGGGCCAGGGCCTGGAGGGGAGACGACGCGGGAGTAGTCATTCGGTGGTGTCCAGTTCGTTGGGGGTGACAAGGAAAGGGTTGATGGGGCGCACGGCGTCCATCGGCTGATCGTGCGGCAGTGCCTCGGTCAGCAGGTAGCGGCAGCCTTGCTGGTGGGCGGACGAGAGGATGAGTGCATCCCAGTAGCCCAGGCGGTAGCGGTCCTGCAGGTCCCAGGCGCCGTCGACGGTGTAGGAGTCCAGGTGCGGCGGCAGCCACACGCGCAGGCGGCGCACCTGGGCGCGCACCTGCTGCAGCACGTGGGGGCCATCAAAACGCTGGATGGCCTGGTTGTACAGCTCGTTGAGCACCTGCGAGCTGATGCGGCCGCTGCGCGTCTGCCAGCAAAAGCTGATCCATTCGCGCGCCCGCGCCTGGCGCTCGGCATCGCGGTCGTCCACGCTGGCGAGCAGGATTTCGGTATCGACAAAGATGGGGACGGTGGCCATGCGTTATGCCCCGTTCAGCGCAGAAACAGGGTTTCGCGCGGCACATAGGGCCCGCTCGAAGCACCCCAGCTTTCAAAACTCAGCGCCTCGCGCATGGCCTGGGCGTAGGCGTCTTCCTGGCGCATCTTTTCGGCCAGCCATTCACCGAGCAGGCGGGACACGCTGCTGCCGCGCTTGGCGGCTTCCACGCGCACCCATTCGGCAACGGTGTCGTCCATGGTCACGGTGATGTTTTTCATGGGTTAAATACTACACGAACTTCGTGCGCCACGAACTTCGTGTTGATTAAAACACCACATTCAAGCCGCCTTGCGCTGTGCCCCGCTTTGCAGCATCTGGCACGCCATGTCACCCACGGTGCGCAGCGCCTCCAGGTGGGCGGGCGTCCAGTCGCCTCCCACGCCGATGCGCAGGCAGTTGCGGAACCGTCCGCTGGCGCTGAACACCGTGCCGGGTGCGATCAGGATCTGCCGGGCCAGGCAGGCCTCGTGCAGTTGCACCGAGTCGAGCGCGCGCGGCAGCTCCAGCCAAAGCAGCAGGCCGCCGGGCGGGTCACTCACGCGGGTACCCTGCGGGAAGTGCGCGGCAATCACATGGCGCACCTCGTCCATGCGCGCCGCCACGGCCGCGCGCAGCTGGCGCATGGCGGCGGCGTGGCCCGCCTGGGTGATGAGATCGGCCAGGGCCAGTTCCAGCACGGCGGACTGGCCGCCCGCCTGCAGGTCCTTGATGGCGCGCAGCTTGTCGGCCCAGCGGCCGGCCTCCAGCCAGCCCAGGCGCAGGCCCGGCGCCAGCGTCTTGGAGAACGAGTCGCACAGCATCACATGGCCGGTGGTGTCGTAGGACTTGACGGTGCGGCGCATCTCGTCCACCTCGACCAGGTCGTTGTAGATCGCGTCCTCGATCACCGCCATGTCGTACCGCGCCGCCATCTGCACCAAGCGCTTGCGCTCGGCCTGGGGCATGCAGCTGCCCAGCGGGTTGCTGAGCGTGGGCACCACCATCACCGCCTTGACGGGCTGGGTGTCCAACGCCAGTTGCAGCGCATCCAGCGAGAGGCCGTTGCGCGGGTGGGTGGGAATCTCCAGCGCCTTGAGGTGCAGGCCCTGCAGCACCTCCAGAAACGAAAAATGCGTGGGCGACTCCAGAGCCACCACGTCGCCCGGCTGCGTCACCGCGCGCAGGCACAGCGCAATGCTGTCCATGCAGCCTCCGGTGATCACGATGTTCTCGGGGTCCAGGCTGCAGCCCAGGCTGACGGCATAGCGCGCCAGGGCGCGGCGCGCGTCCTCATGGCCCGACGAACCGGGGTAGGTGCACAGCAGGTTGCGGTGGCGCTGCGCGGCTCGCACCACGGCGCGGCGCACGCGGTCAGGGTTGAACAGCTCGGGGCCAGGCGTGCCGCTGCTGTACGAAATGATGTCCACCGGCTGGTTGCGCCCCAGGATGCGCTGGCCCAGCCAATCCACCGACACCTCGCGGGGGCGGCGCATCGGGCGCGGCGTGCTGGGCTCGGGCAGGCTCACCGGCCGCGCCGCCACAAAAAAGCCGGAGCGCGGGCGCGCGGTGATCAGGCGCGCATCTTCGAGCCAGTGGTAGGCCTGCACCACCGTGGTCTGCGCCACGCCGTGCTGGCGCGCCAGCTCACGCACCGAGGGCAGCTTTTCGCCGCGCGCCAGGGTGCCGTTGCGGATCAGCTGCGCAAGCTGTTCGGCGATTTGAAGGTACAGCGGGGGTGCGTCATCGGTGGCCATGCTGCATTCTGTACTGGCATCTTGGCCGGCAGACAGTACAGAGACGGCCCAGTGCGTACAGTACAGATGGGCCGGTTCGCTGTTCTGTACTGGGCCAGATCGCACGCGCCTGTGGCTGGTGGCCCACGGCAGCTGGCCGCACAGTGAAGGCATGAACACGCTGCACACCCCCACCCCACCGTCGCCCACGCTGCCCACCCAGCCTGCGGTGCCCCTCACCCTGCAATGGAAGCGCCAGCCCCTGCCGCCGCTGCAGGCCGTCCAGGTGCTGGACTTCCGCGCGGGCGAGATCGCCCTGCTCGAAGTCGAACAGGGCCGCGTCTGGGTGACCTGTGATGGTCTGCTGGAGGATTATTTTCTGGAGGCTGGACAGCGCCTGTCGTTCGCCGGACCGGTGCGGCTGCGCGTCAGCGCCGAAGGCCACCGGCCAGCACGGCTCAACTGGGCGCAGCACCGGGCAGTGGAAGGCGCCGCGTATCCGCCAGCGCCCTCTACAACCGCAGCGCCGGCCGCACCCCCTCAGCCCAGGACAGCAGCCCCCACGCAGGGCGCCCTGCCCCGGGGTGCCATCAGCGCGGCTTGACGGGCGTGGTAAGCCGCATCTCTGCGGCTTGTGCGTGGGCCTGCAGGCCCTCGCCATAGGCCAGCTCGGCGGCAATGGTACCCAGCACCTGGGCACCGGCCTCGCTCACCTCGATGAGGCTGCTGCGTTTCTGGAAGTCGTACACGCCCAGCGGCGACGAGAAGCGCGCCGTGCCGCTGGTGGGCAGCACGTGGTTGGGGCCTGCGCAGTAGTCGCCCAGGCTTTCGGAGGTGTAGGCCCCCAGGAAGATCGCGCCCGCGTGGCGCAGCAGCGGCTCCCAGCGGTGTGGGTCGGTGCTGCTCACTTCCAGGTGTTCCGGTGCGATGCGGTTGCTGATCGCGCAGGCTTCTTCAATGTCCCTGGTGAGGATCAGCGCGCCGCGGCCGGTGAGGCTCTTGGCGATAATCTCGGCGCGCGGCATGGTAGGCAGCAGGCGGTCGATCTCGCGCTGCACGGCGTCGAGGTAGGCGGCGTCGGGGCACAGCAGGATGCTCTGCGCCAGCTCGTCGTGTTCGGCCTGGCTGAAGAGATCCATCGCCACCCAGTCGGGCGGCGTGGTGCCGTCGGCCAGCACCAGGATTTCGCTCGGGCCCGCGATCATGTCGATGCCCACGGTGCCGAACACGCGCTTCTTGGCGCTGGCCACGTAGGCGTTGCCGGGGCCGGTGATCTTGTCCACCTTGGGCACGGTCTCAGTTCCATACGCCAGCGCGGCCACGGCCTGGGCGCCGCCGATGGTGAAGGCGCGGGTCACACCGGCCACGTAGGCGGCTGCCAGCACCAGCTCGTTGCGCTCGCCCTTCGTCGAGGTGCCCTCGCCCGTTCCGCCGGTTGCCACGCTGCCGCGCACGGGCGTGGGCACCACCATGATGATTTCCTGTACACCCGCCACATGGGCCGGGATGGCGTTCATCAGCAGGCTCGACGGGTAGGCGGCCTTGCCACCGGGCACGTAGATGCCCACGCGGTCCAGCGGCGTGACCTTCTGGCCCAGCAAGGTGCCGTCTTCGTCGCGGTAGCTCCAGCTCTCGCCCGAGGCCTTCTTCTGCGCTTCGTGGTAGCTGCGCACGCGCTTCGCTGCAGCCTGCAGGGCGTCGCGCTGAGCCTGTGGAATGGCGTCGAACGCGGCCTTGAAGTCGGCCTGGGTCAGCTCCAGCGCGGCCATGTTGGGGGCGCTGAGGCCGTCGAAGCGGGCGGTGTACTCCAGCACCGCCGCGTCGCCGCGCTTTTGCACGTCGGCCAGGATGTCAGCCACGCGCTGCTCAATGGCCGCGTCGGTGTCGGCAGACCAATGCAGGCGGGCTGCAAAATCAGCCTCAAAAGTGGCCGCAGCGGTGGACAGACGGGCGGGAGCAGCTACCAAAGTCATAGTGTCAGTCGTTGGGTGGAGGTCAGTTCTTTTCGGCCGGTATGGCCGAGGCAAACGCATCGATGATGCGGCGCAGTGGTGCCTGCTTGAGCTTGAGCGCGGCCTGGTTCACGACCAGGTAGGAGCTGATGTCCATGATGCGCTCCACTTCGATGAGGTTGTTGGCCTTGAGGGTGTTGCCGGTGGAGACCAGGTCCACGATGGCATCGGCCAGGCCCGTCAAAGGCGCCAGCTCCATGCTGCCGTAGAGCTTGACCATGTCCACGTGCACGCCCTTGCTGGCAAAGAAGTCGCGCGCAATGCCGGTGTACTTGGTGGCGACCTTGAGGCGCGAGCCCTGCTTGACGGCCTGGGCGTAGTCGAAGTCATTGCGCACGGCCACGCTCACGCGGCACTTGGCAATGCGCAGGTCCAGCGGCTGGTACAGGCCCTGACCGCCGTGCTCGATGAGGGTGTCCTTGCCAGTCACGCCGATGTCGGCGCCGCCGTATTCCACATAGGTGGGCACGTCCGTGGCGCGCACCAGCACCACCCGCACATTGGGCTGGTTGGTGGGCAAGATGAGCTTGCGCGATTTTTCGGGGTCTTCGAGCACCTCGATGCCTGCAGCGGCCAGCAGCGGCAGGGTTTCGTCAAAGATGCGGCCCTTGGAAAGCGCCAGGGTGATCATGTTGCTGCTGCTCATGCTTTTACTCGTTCGATGTCGGCGCCAATGCCGCGCAGTTTGGCTTCCATGCAGTCGTAGCCGCGGTCCAGGTGGTAGATGCGGTCCACCACGGTTTCGCCGTCGGCCACCAGGCCGGCAATGACGAGGCTGGCCGATGCACGCAGGTCGGTGGCCATCACGGTGGCGCCGGACAGGCGGGACACTCCTTCGATGACCGCCACCTTGCCATCCACCTGGATTTTGGCGCCCAGGCGAACCAGCTCGTTGACGTGCATGAAACGGTTTTCAAAAATCGTCTCGGTCACCGTGGCCGTGCCCTGGGCGATGCAGTTCAGCGCCATGAACTGGGCCTGCATGTCGGTGGGGAAACCGGGGTACTCCGTGGTGCGAAAGCCCTGGGCCTTGAGCGTGGCCCCGCCAGCGCTTTGCACACGGATGCCGCCTTCGACCGCTTGCACATGGGCACCGGCCTCGCGCAGCTTTTCGATCACGGCGTCGAGGTGGTCGGCGCGGCCATGGCGCAGCACCACATCACCGCCCGTGGCGGCCACAGCGCACAGGAAGGTGCCGGCCTCGATGCGGTCGGCCACCACGCGGTGGGTGCAGCCGTGCAGTTGGTCCACGCCCTGGATGCGGATGCGGCTGGTGCCGTGGCCTTCGATCTTCGCGCCCATGGCGATCAGCATCTCGGCCAGATCCGAAATCTCGGGCTCTTGCGCGGCGTTTTCCAGCACCGTCTCGCCCTCGGCCAGCGCGGCGGCCATGAGGAAGTTCTCGGTGCCCGTCACCGTGACCATGTCGGTGGTGATGCGCGCGCCCTTCAGGCGCTTCCAGCCAGCGGGCAGCTTGGCGATCATGTAGCCGTGCTCGACCACGATCTCGGCGCCCATGGCGGCCAGGCCCTTGATGTGCTGGTCCACCGGGCGCGAACCGATGGCGCATCCACCGGGCAGCGACACCGTGGCCTCGCCAAAGCGCGCCAGCAGCGGGCCCAGGGCCAGCACAGAGGCGCGCATGGTCTTGACCAGCTCGTAGGGCGCCTCGGGCGTGCTCAGCGCGCTGGCGTTGATGCGCACGGTGCCGTCGTCAGCCCGCTCCGCCGCCACGCCCATGTTGCGGATCAGCTTGAGCATGGTGCTCACGTCCTGCAGCTGGGGCACGTTGAGCAGCGTCACGGGCTCGGCCGTGAGCAGGGCGGCGCACAACTCCGGCAAGGCGGCGTTCTTGGCGCCGGAGACCAGCACCTCGCCTTGCAAGCTGCGTCCGCCGCGAATCAGGAGTTTGTCCATCTCAAATCACCAAAATAGGGGTCAAAAGTGCTGCATGCGCTAGTGGAACATGCGCCAGCAGCTATCAAAAAGTGAGTTCTAGTGGGTGTGCAGGCGCTACTGCGCCTGGGCAGCCCATTCGGCCGGGGTGAAGGTCTTCATCGACAGCGCATGCACCTCGTCGGTGTGCATTTTGGCGCCCAGCGTGGCATACACGCGCTGGTGGCGCTGGATGGCGCGCTTGCCCTCGAACTCGGCCGAGACGATGGTGGCATACCAGTGGCGGCCATCACCTTCGAGCGTGATGTGTTCGCAGGCCAGGCCGGCAGCGATGATGTCTTTGAGTTGGTCAGCGGTCATGGTGGGGCGCTCGGGGTCAGTGAGAACTGACGCAAATCGGGATGCAACATCCGCCTCGCCCTGGAGGGAAGCGCATGCCTGAACCTTGTTTTGCGTCAGTCATGTCAGTTTCTAATTTTGTAGCCCGTGCGCAGCAGGTGCACGGCCAGGGCGCTCACGGCCAGCCAGGCGATGCCCACGATGCCCAGGCTGAGCCAGGGCGAGGTGTCGCTCTGGCCGAAGAAGCCGTAGCGAAAGCCGTCGATCATGTAGAAAAACGGGTTGAGGTGGCTCACGGCCTGCCAGAACGGCGGCAGCGACTGGATCGAATAGAACACGCCGGATAGGAAGGTCATGGGCACGATGATGAAGTTCTGGAACGCGGCCATCTGGTCGAACTTGTCGGCCCAGAGCCCCGCTATCAGCCCCAGCGTGGCCAGCAATGCCGCGCCCAGCAGGGCGAACGCCAGAATCCACAGTGGCGCAGCAAACTCGGGCCGCGCAAACACCAGCGTGACGATGAACACACCCAGGCCCACCACCAGCCCGCGCACGATGGACGAGCCCACGTAGGCGCAGAACCAAGCCCAGTGCGACAGCGGCGTGAGTAGCACAAACACCAGGCTGCCCATGATCTTGCTCTGGATGATGCTGGACGAGCTGTTGGCAAAGGCGTTCTGCAGCACGCTCATCATGACAAGGCCCGGCACAAGGAAGGCCGTGTAGCTGATGCGGTCGTAGACCTTCACATGGTCTTCGAGCACATGGCCGAAGATCAACAGGTACAGCACGGCTGTGAGCACGGGAGCCGCGACGGTCTGGAAGCTGACCTTCCAGAAACGCAACACCTCTTTGTAGAACAGAGTCTGCCAGCCGGTCATAGCGCAACGCCCTCCAGTGGGATGTTGGAAGCCGACGTGCCGGACATCACCTGCAGGAACACATCCTCCAGATCGGGCCGGCGAATCTCCATGTCCTGCACCTCGACCCCGGCCACGCGCAACGCAGCCAGGTGGTTTTCGATCTCTGCCGCGTCGTGCGCCGGCAACTGGACGATGCGACCGGTGACCCGCGCCACGGCAGCCAGCGCGGGCGGTAGGGCCGTGTCGGTCTTGAACTGCAGCACGCTGCCCGAGGCGGCCTTGAGCAGCTCGCTGGTGCGGTTGAGCGCCACCACCTGCCCCGCCTTGAGCATGGCAATGCGGCCGCACAGGGCCTCGGCTTCTTCGAGGTAGTGGGTGGTGAGCAGCACGGTGTGCCCCTCTTTGTTCAGGCGGGCGATGAAGTGCCACAGCGTCTGGCGCAGTTCCACATCGACACCGGCCGTGGGTTCATCCAGAACGATGATGGGCGGCTTGTGCACCAGGGCTTGTGCCACCAGCACACGGCGCTTCATGCCGCCCGACAGCTGGCGCATGTTGGCGTTGGCCTTGTCGGCTAGGCCCAGGTTTTCGAGCAGCTCGTCGATCCAGGCATCGTTGTTCTTCACGCCGAAGTAGCCGGACTGGATGCGCAGCGCCTCGCGCACGTTGAAAAAGGGGTCGAACACCAGCTCTTGCGGCACGATGCCCAGCTTGCGGCGGGCATCGGCGTACTGAGCCTGCACATCGCTGCCCTGCACCAGCACGCGGCCGCTGGTGGCACGCGCCAGGCCTGCGAGGATGCTGATCAGGGTGGTCTTGCCGGCACCATTGGGGCCCAGGAGCCCGAAGAACTCGCCCTCCTCAATGTCCAGATTGACCTGGTTCAGTGCCTGAAAAGGGCCTTTGGGCGTGGCAAAGGTCTTGGAGATGGCTTGGAAGGAGACTGCGGGCATGAAGCCTTCGATTTTAAGGCCTCAGCCCTCGGCGGGCGGGGCGGCCGCTTCAATGGCCCCTGGCGGGCGCTGCGGGCCCTCCGTTTCATGGCGTGGGTGGCAGAGCCACCCGGGACCATGAAAGCTATTTCATATCAAGGTGCGGCGACCAGCAGCGCATCCACCCCATACAACCCTGCCATGCCCGCCAAACCTGCAGGCATGCCTTGCACTGCAAACTGCTTGCCTTCGGACAGGGCTTCACGCCGGCATTCGAGCAGCACGGCGAGGGCCGATGTGTCGAACACCGTCAGCCCATGGGCATCCACCAGCACCGCGCTGTCACGGTGCACCCGCAACCCCTGCTTGAGCATGTGCAGGCAGGCAGTAGCCTGGCGGTGGGTGAGTTCGGGGGGCAGCACCAGCATGGCGAGGGGGCTGTCAGCCCTTGGCAGTGCCCGCATTGGTCTTGTTGCGCGCGGCCAGTGTCTCGATCAGGCCGTCGATGCCCTTGGCATTGATCTCCTGCGCGAACTGGCCCCGGTAGGTTTCCACCAGCCAGACACCCAGCACATTCAGGTTGTAGATCTTCCAGCCCGCGCCATCACCAGGAGTCTTTTCGAGGCGGTAGTCGAGCTGGATGGGGTCGCCCCGGCCCACGATTTCGGTGCGCACCAGCACGTCCTTGTCTTCGGCCGCCGCGCGCAGGGGCTTGACCTGGATGGTCTGGTCATTGACCTGGGCCAGCGCGCCGGCATAGGTGCGCACCAGCAAAATCTTGAACTCGTCCTGCAGGCGTTTTTGCTGCTCGGGCGTGGCCTGGCGCCAGCCGGGGCCGACGGCTGCAGCGGTCATGCGGCGGAAGTTGACGTTGGGCATCACCGTTTTATCGACCAGGGCGATCACCTTGCTCAGGTCCCCGGCCTGGATGGCCTTGTCGGACTTCACCGTGTTGAGCACATCGGCGGACAGCCGCTTGATCAGCGCGTCGGGCGCCTCGTCGGCCGCGAGGGCAGACAATGGCAGGCTCAGCACGGCACTGGCTGCAATGCAAAGGGCGGCACGGCCCAGGGAACGTCGGTTCATCATCTTCTCGGCTTTCATCGGTGCGGGCTTGTGCCCGTCAAATCATTGTGGAGGTGCGGGCCCACTGGCATGCGTCGCAGCGGTTGCGGATTGCAAGCAAGTGCAACAGGGCCAGACCCAGGGCGGCGCATCGGTGCATGTGCCCCGCCCGGCATGCCATCAGCGCGCAGGAGGTTCCTCGGGCAGCACGCCATTGCTGGCGCCGCCGTCGTCCTTGCCGTCCGCATTCGGCGCCTCACCGGCGTGGCTGCGCACCTGCAGGTACACATCACGCGTAAAGCTGTACTTGTCCAGGGCCGCACTGTCGAGCACAGAGCCCGCGCGCAGCAGGTTGGAGCGCACCTCGACGGCGCGCAGCGCATACAGCGAGTTGCGTGCCGAGACCGGGTCCACATAGCTCACCACGTTGCCCTTCATGTCCACAGGCAGAGCAAACGTGTCGCGCACGGTGGAAGGCCCCAGGATGGGCAGCACCAGATAGGGGCCAGTACCCACGCCCCAGCGCCCAAGGGTCAGGCCGAAGTCCTGCTTGTAGCGGTCGATGCCCAGCTCGCTGGCGATGTCCAGCAAACCACCCAGGCCCATGAACGTGTTCACATTGACCCGCATGAAGCTGGACGCAGCGGCTTCACCGCGCAGCTGCAGCACGTTGTTCACAAACGACCAGACATCGCCCAGGTTCCCGAAGAAATTGCTGACCCCCGTGCGTACCGGTGCGGGCGTGACCTCCTTGTAGGCTGTCGCCACGGGCTTGAGCACCATGGCATCGACCTGTTCATTGAAGTTGGTCATGCTGCGGTTGTAAGACTCCAGCGGGTCGCGGGGATCAGGGTTGGCCACCGTGGCGCACCCTGTGAGCAGCACAGCCCCCAGCAACAAGGCCAGGCTGGCTGCCAGGCGGGACATCGACAACCTGCCGCCATCAATGCGGGCACGGAGTGTATGGAGTGAATGCATCATTTTTTCCCACCTGTCCCTGCAGGTTTTGCGCCGTCTTCGGCTTTGCTGTAAAGAAATTGTCCGATAAGGTTCTCAAGCACCACCGCCGACTGGGTGGACGTGATCGTGTCGCCCGCCGCCAGATTTTTTTCGTCGGCACCTGCCTCGATCCCGATGTACTGCTCACCCAGCAGGCCGCTGGTCAGGATCTTGAGAGAGCTGTCCTTGGGAAAGGCATAGCGGTCTTCCATGGCCAGCGTGACCCGCGCCTGGAAGGTCTTGTCGTCAAAGGTGATGGACTCCACACGCCCCACCACCACACCCGCGCTGCGCACCGCCGCCTGGGGCTTGAGACCGCCGATGTTGTCGAACTTGGCGGTGACACGGTAGCCCGAATGGAATTGAAGGCTCAGCAGGTTGGCCGACTGCAGCGCCAGAAACACCAGTGCCACCGCGCCCAGCATCACGAAGAGCCCTACCCACAGATCGTTTTTGGAGCGTTGCATATGTTTGATTCCTAGAACTGCCAGCACCGCCAGCGTCAGATACTGAACATCAGTGCGGTGAGCACGAAGTCCAGTGCCAGCACCGCCAAAGACGCCATGACCACGGTGCGCGTGGTGGCGCGCGACACACCCTCAGGGGTGGGTTTGGCTGCATAGCCCTGCAGCAGCGCCACAAAAGTTACCGTGAAGCCAAAGACCACACTCTTGAGCACGCCGTTGCCCAGGTCTTTCCAGACATCCACCCCGCCCTGCATCTGGCTCCAGAACGCCCCGGGGTCAATACCGATCATGAGCACCCCGACGATCCAGCCGCCGATGATGCCCACCGCACTGAACACCGCGGCCAGCAGCGGCATGGTGATCACCCCTGCCCAGAAGCGAGGCGCCAGAATGCGCTGCACCGGGTCCACCGCCATCATCTCCATGGCGCTGAGCTGCTCCCCTGCGCGCATGAGGCCAATTTCTGCTGTGAGCGACGTGCCTGCGCGACCCGCAAACAGCAGCGCCGTGACCACGGGGCCCAGCTCGCGCACAAGACTCAATGCCACCAGCAGGCCCAAGGCCTCTGACGAGCCATAGCGCTGCAGCGTGTAGTAGCCCTGCAAGCCCAGCACAAACCCAACGAACAGGCCCGACACGGCAATGATGGCCAGCGAATAGTTGCCCAGAAAATGCACCTGGTCGCGCACCAGCGAGGGCCGCATCAAGGTCGCACCCAGGAGCCGCACCAGCCGCCCAAACAACCGCGCGCCCATGCCGATGTCAGCCAGCTTGTGGCGCACAGCAAAGCCTACGTCGGAGGGCTTGTACCAACTCACAGCGCACGTCCTCCTGCAGGTCCGAAATCCTCGGCAACGGCCGGGCCGGGGTAATGAAACGGCACCGGGCCAGTCGGTAGAGCGTTGACAAACTGGTGCACCAGCGGGTCACGGCTGGCGAGGACCTCCTCAGGCGTGCCCTCCGCCGCCACAACGCCTTCGCCCAGGATGATCACATGGTCCGCCAGGCGGAAAGTCTCCTCCAGGTCATGCGACACCACGATGCTGGTGAGGCCCATGGCGTCGTTGAGCTGACGGATCAACTGCGCAGCCGTGCCCAACGAGATGGGGTCCAGGCCCGCAAAGGGCTCGTCGTACATGACCAGTTCCGGGTCCAGCACGATCGCTCGGGCCAGCGCCACGCGGCGCGCCATGCCACCCGATATCTGGCTGGGCATCAGGTCGCGTGCACCACGCAGGCCCACCGCATGCAGCTTCATCAGCACCACATCGCGGATCAGTTCCTCGGACAAATCGGTGTGCTCACGCAGCGGAAAGGCCACGTTCTCAAACACGCTCAGGTCGGTGAACAGCGCACCGAACTGGAACAACATGCCCATGCGCCGGCGCGCAGCGTACAAAGCCTGTACGTCCATGCGCCCCACGTCCTGACCGTTGACCAACACCTGGCCACTCTGGGCCCTGTGCTGCCCCCCAAGCAGACGCAGCACCGTGGTCTTGCCCCCGCCCGATGCCCCCATCAGCGCCGTGACCTTGCCGCGCGGCACCGCCAGGGTCACGTCGCGCAGGATCACGCGGTCACCGTACGAAAACGTGACGTTGCGCAACTCGGCAAGAAATGTGGACTCGGCCATGCAAGAAATGGATGTCTGATCTGAGGCCTGCCAAAACGGCATCCGCCCCCGGAAAATGGAGCGCAGATGGTAGCCGAAGACACAAACATACATTCATGCATGTTTGTAAAGAAAAAGCACAACAGCCAGCGGTCCCAATCGAGCGAGACCGAGGCAAGCCCGGATTGACAGAACCCCTGATTGTGCCAACAAAGCGTCCAGAAGGCTGACGCCCGGCCATTGCACCACCGTCAAAGGCCCCGTCAACACAAACGGCGCCCGAAGGCGCCGTTGCTTGGAGGGTGCGAGAAACCGCAGGATCAGCGGGGCAGGTCCGAATATCCCATCAGGAACTCGTCCACCGCACGCGCGGCCTGGCGGCCTTCACGGATGGCCCAAACCACCAGTGACTGACCCCGGCGGATATCGCCCGCCGCAAACACCTTGGGCACGTTGGTGGCATAACCGCCGTCAAAGTCCGTGGTGGCGCGGGCATTGCCTCGGGCATCCTTCTCGACGCCGAAAGCCTCCAGCACCGGCGCGACCGGGCTCACAAAACCCATGGCCAGCAACACCAGATCGGCCTGGTAGTGTTTTTCGGTGCCAGGAATCTCGACCAGCTTGCCGTCCTTGAACTCGACCTGCACCGTAGTCAGGCTCTTGACCTTGCCTTTTTCGCCCGTGAACTCCTTGGTGGAGATCGCGAACTCGCGCACGCAACCTTCTTCGTGGCTGGAGCTGGTGCGCAGCTTGAGTGGCCAGTAAGGCCACGTCAGGGGGCGGTTTTCCACTTCAGGGGGCTGGGGCATCACCTCGAACTGGGTGACGCTGGCTGCACCATGGCGATTGCTGGTACCCACGCAGTCGCTGCCGGTGTCGCCGCCGCCGATCACGATCACATGCTTGCCCGTCGCCATGATCTGGCCCTTGAGCTTGTCGCCCGCGTTGACCTTGTTCTGCTGGGGCAGGAATTCCATGGCGAAGTGAATGCCGTCGAGCTCACGGCCTGGCACAGGCAGGTCGCGCGACTGCTCGGCGCCACCGGTGAGCAGCACGGCGTCAAACTCCTTGTTCAGCTGTTCGGGCGTGACGGTTTCCTTGGCCCAGTTGGTGACTTTGGAATCCTTGCCCAAGCCGTCCTTCGCGGCGCCCACGAATACACCGGTGCGAATCACCACACCTTCGGCTTCGAGCTGCTTCACGCGGCGGTCGATGTGCGACTTCTCCATCTTGAAGTCGGGGATGCCGTAGCGCAGCAGGCCGCCCACACGGTCGTTTTTCTCAAACAGCGTGACGCTGTGGCCAGCGCGGGCCAGTTGCTGCGCAGCCGCCAGACCTGCGGGGCCGGAGCCCACCACAGCCACCTTCTTGCCCGTCTGGTGCTTGGCGGGGCGCGGCTGCACCCAGCCTTCGGCCCAGGCGCGGTCGATGATCGCGTGCTCAATGCTCTTGATGCCCACAGCGTCGTCGTTCACGTTGAGCACACAGGCAGCCTCGCAAGGTGCGGGGCAGATGCGGCCGGTGAACTCAGGGAAGTTGTTGGTGCTGTGCAGCACCTCGATCGCGCTCTTCCAGTCCGCGTGGTACACGAGGTCGTTGAAGTCGGGAATGATGTTGTTCACCGGGCAGCCGTTGTTGCAGAACGGTGTGCCGCAGTCCATGCAGCGCGCGCCTTGCACCTTGGCCTGGGTCTCATCGAGCCCGACGACAAATTCCTTGTAATGCTTCAGGCGCTCGGGCACGGGCTTGTAGCCCTCTTCGACGCGCTCGTATTCCATGAAGCCGGTAGTTTTTCCCATGACGATGTCCTTGTCTATGAATGCTGTGCGAAGGGTGTGGCGCCGCCTTACTTGGCGGGGGCCACTTCTTTTTTGGTAGCAGCTACCGCTGGTGTAGCGGACTCCTCCAGCACTTTTCGTTCATAAATTTCAGCCAACGCACGCTTGTACTCGGTCGGGAAGACCTTGACGAACTTGCTGCGCGATGCGGCCCAGTTGTCCAGCAGCTCGCGCGCGCGCTTGCTGCCCGTCCAGCGGTTGTGGTCTTCCAGCAGCTTCTTGAGCTGGGCCTCGTCCGTCTGGCCGTTGTGCCAGATCGAGCGGGGGACCGTGGCTTCCTGCTCGGTGGCGGGCAGGATGCGCTCCAGCGTCACCATCGACAGGTTGCAGCGCGTGTCGAACTGTCCGTCTTCGTCGTACACATACCCTACGCCGCCGCTCATGCCTGCTGCAAAGTTGCGGCCGGTCTTGCCGAGCACCACCACCGTACCGCCAGTCATGTACTCGCAGCCATGGTCGCCCGTACCTTCGACGACGGCCGTGGCACCCGACAGACGCACCGCAAAGCGTTCACCGGCAACGCCGCTGAAGAAAGCCTCACCGGTGGTGGCGCCGTACATCACGGTGTTGCCCACAATGGTGTTGCGCACCGCCTCGCCCCGGAAGTCGATGCTGGGGCGCACGATGACACGGCCACCCGACAGGCCCTTGCCCGTGTAGTCGTTGGCGTCGCCGATCAGGTACAGCGTGATACCGCGGGTGAGGAACGCGCCAAACGACTGGCCGCCCGTGCCTTCCAGCTGGATGCGGATGGTGTCGTCAGGCAAGCCTTCGGGGTGCACACGGGTGACCGCGCCGGACAGCATCGCACCGACCGAACGGTTCACGTTGCGCGCCACCTCGATGAACTGCACGCGCTCACCCTTTTCGATGGCAGGCTTGCTGCGCTCGATGAGCTTGCGGTCCAGTGTGTGCTCAATGTTGTGATCCTGCACGTCCACGTGGAAGCGGGGCACATCGGCGGGCACGTTCGGCTGGGCAAATAGGCGGCTGAAGTCCAGGCCGCGTGCCTTCCAGTGTTCCAGGCCCTGGCGCATGTCGAGCAGGTCGGTGCGGCCGATCAGGTCGTCAAACTTGCGAATGCCCAGCTGGGCCATGATCTGGCGCACTTCTTCCGCGATGAAGAAGAAGTAGTTCACCACATGCTCTGGCTTGCCAGAGAACTTCTTGCGCAGCTCGGGGTCCTGCGTGGCCACGCCCACGGGGCAGGTGTTCAGGTGGCACTTGCGCATCATGATGCAACCTTCCACCACCAGCGGCGCCGTGGCAAAGCCGAACTCGTCAGCACCCAGCAGTGCGCCGATGGCGACGTCGCGGCCGGTCTTCATCTGGCCGTCGGCCTGCACACGGATGCGGCCGCGCAGGCGGTTCAGCACCAACGTCTGCTGGGTTTCGGCCAGGCCGATTTCCCATGGGCCGCCCGCGTGCTTGATGGACGACCAGGGCGAAGCGCCCGTGCCGCCGTCGTGCCCAGCGATCACCACGTGGTCGCTCTTGCACTTGGCCACGCCTGCCGCGATGGTGCCCACGCCCACTTCAGACACCAGCTTGACACTGATGCCAGCATGCGGCGCAACGTTCTTCAGATCGTGGATCAGCTGGGCCAGATCTTCGATCGAATAGATGTCGTGGTGCGGCGGTGGCGAAATCAGGCCCACACCCGGCACGCTGTGGCGCAGCTTGCCGATGTAGTTGGACACCTTGCCGCCAGGCAGCTGACCGCCCTCGCCGGGCTTGGCCCCTTGGGCCATCTTGATCTGGATCTGATCGGCGGACGACAGGTACTCCGCCGTCACGCCGAAGCGGCCCGACGCCACCTGCTTGATGCGGCTGCGCAGCGAATCGCCGTCCTGCAGGGGCAGATCGACCTCCACGTTCTCGGCGCCGATCACGCTCTTCAGGGTGTCGCCCTTCTTGATCGGGATGCCCTTGAGTTCGTTGCGGTAGCGTGCCGCGTCCTCGCCACCTTCACCGGTGTTGCTCTTGCCGCCAATGCGGTTCATGGCCACCGCCAGTGTGGCGTGCGCCTCGGTGGAGATGGAGCCCAGCGACATGGCGCCCGTGGCGAAACGCTTGACGATTTCCTTGGCAGGTTCGACCTCATCAATCGAGATCGCCTTGGACGGATCGATCTTGAACTCGAACAGGCCGCGCAGCGTCATGTGGCGCTTGCTCTGGTCGTTGATGATCTGGGCGTATTCCTTGTACGTGTTCCAGTTGTTGGCGCGCGTGCTGTGCTGCAGCTTGGCAATCGCGTCAGGTGTCCACATGTGGTCTTCACCACGGGCGCGCCAGGCGTACTCGCCACCGGCGTCCAGCATGGTTTCGAGCACGGGGTCGTCGCCAAACGCGGCCTTGTGCATGCGGATGGCTTCTTCGGCGATCTCGAACACGCCGATGCCTTCCACACGGCTGGCGGTGCCGGTGAAGTACTTGCCCACGGTTTCCGTGTTCAGGCCGATGGCCTCGAACAGCTGGGCGCCGCAGTAGCTCATGTAGGTGCTCACGCCCATCTTGGACATGATCTTGGACAGGCCCTTGCCGATGGCCTTGACGTAGTTGTAGATGGCCTTGTCGACCGACAGGTCGCCGCCCAGGTCCTTGTGCATTTCGGCCAGGGTTTCCATGGCCAGGTAGGGGTGCACAGCCTCGGCGCCGTAGCCCGCCAGCACGGCGAAGTGGTGCACCTCGCGCGCGGTACCCGTTTCGACCACTAGGCCGGCCGTGGTGCGCAGACCTGCGCCCACCAGGTGCTGATGGATGGCCGACAGCGCCAGCAGCGCGGGGATGGCCACCTGCGTGGCGCTCACGGCGCGGTCGCTGATGATGAGGATGTTGGCACCGCCCTTGATGGCATCCACGGCCTGCGCGCACAGCGAGGCCAGCTTGGCTTCCACGCCCTCACGGCCCCAGCTCAACGGGTAGGTGATGTCGATGGTCGCGCTCTTGAACTTGCCTTGCGTGTACTTCTCGATGTCGCGCAGCTTGGCCATGTCGGCAAAGTCGAGCACTGGCTGGCTCACTTCGAGCCGCATCGGTGGGTTGACCTGGTTGATGTCCAGCAGGTTGGGCTTGGGGCCGATGAAGCTGTTCAGCGACATCACGATGGCCTCGCGGATCGGGTCGATCGGCGGGTTGGTCACCTGGGCGAACAGCTGCTTGAAGTAGTTGTACAGCGGCTTGTTCTTGCCCGACAGCACGGCCAGCGGGCTGTCGTTGCCCATGGAGCCGATGCCTTCTTCGCCGTTTTTGGCCATGGGCGCCATCAGGAACTTGATGTCTTCCTGGGTGTAACCAAAGGCCTGCTGGCGATCCAGCAACGGCAGGCCGGCAGCTGCAGGGACCGCGGCGGCTTCGCCCGTCTCGATGCTGTCCAGCTTGATCCGCAGGTTTTCGATCCACTGCTTGTAGGGCTTGGTGTTGACGATGTTGGCCTTGAGCTCGTCGTCGTCGATCATGCGGCCTTGTTCCAGGTCGATCAGGAACATCTTGCCGGGCTGCAGGCGCCACTTGCGCACGATCTTGTTCTCGGGCACAGGCAGCACGCCTGACTCGGAGCCCATGATGACCAGATCGTCGTCGGTGATGCAGTAACGCGAGGGGCGCAGGCCGTTGCGGTCCAGCGTGGCGCCGATCTGGCGGCCGTCTGTGAACACGATGGAGGCCGGACCGTCCCAGGGCTCCAGCATGGCGGCGTGGTATTCATAGAAGGCGCGGCGGCGCTCGTCCATGGTGGTGTGCTGCTCCCAGGGCTCGGGGATCATCATCATCACGGCCTGGCTGATGGGGTAGCCCGCCATGGTCAGCAGTTCCAGGCAGTTGTCGAACGTAGCGGTGTCGGACTGGTCGGCAAAGCTGATGGGGTAGAGCTTTTGCAGGTCAGCAGCCAGCACGGGCGAGGCCATCACGCCTTCGCGGGCCTTCATCCAGTTGTAGTTGCCCTTGACGGTGTTGATTTCACCGTTGTGCGCCACGTAGCGGTATGGGTGGGCCAGCGGCCACTCGGGGAAGGTGTTGGTGGAGAAACGCTGGTGCACCAGGCCGATGGCCGAGATGCAGCGCTCGTCCGACAGGTCCTTGTAGTACACGCCCACCTGGTCGGCCAGCAGCAGGCCCTTGTAGACCACGGTGCGACTGGACATGCTGGGCACGTAATACTCTTTGCTGTGCTTGAGTTTGAGGGCCTGGATGTTGGCGCTGGCCGTCTTGCGGATCACGTACAGCTTGCGCTCCAGCGCGTCCTGCACGATCACGTCGTTGCCACGGCCGATGAACACCTGACGCAGGATGGGCTCCTTCTTGCGCACGGTGGGGGACATGGGCATGTCCACATTCACCGGCACATCGCGCCAGCCCAGTAGTACCTGGCCTTCGGCCTTGATGGCGCGCTCCATCTCCTGCTCGCAAGCCAGACGCGAGGCATGCTCCTTGGGCAGGAAGATCATGCCCACACCGTATTCTCCAGCCGCGGGCAAGGTCACGCCTTGCTTGGCCATTTCTTCGCGGTACAGCGCGTCAGGGATCTGGATCAGGATGCCGGCGCCGTCGCCCATCAGCGGGTCAGCACCCACCGCGCCACGGTGGTCAATGTTTTCCAGAATCTTCAGAGCCTGCGTCACGATGTCGTGGCGCTTGATGCCCTTGATGTGGGCCACAAACCCGAGGCCGCAGGCGTCGTGTTCGTTACCCGATGAATACAAACCGTGTTGTTGCAGATGCTGGATCTCGGCAGCCGTGGTCATGGCGCACTCCTATATTTTTCGCAGGGGAGCCGAGGTTAGTGCATTGCAGCATATTTTGGCAAGCAGTTTAATTAGGGTCAGATTCCTATTAAGCAAACCACAAATCAGATAAGCATATTATTGGGGACATATTAAAATCAATAGCAATGAGGCCAATGATTTCAAGCGCCCTCGTCGGTTTTCGCATGATTTTTTGCCATTCGAGGCCTGCCAGGCATTCCCCGAGTCACGCGGCGCGGGGTCTGCTGTTGCAGGCCCGCAAGAAACTCGGTGTCGCCCAAAGCCCACCCGCTGTGTGCCGAGTCGGTCAAAGCCGTTTGCACCGACGCCCCCAGGCCCGCCTGCACCAGTGCGCCATAGGCGGCCTCGCGCGCAAACGGGGTGTTGCCCAAAGCCCAATACAGCGCATGGGGCGTCAACCACCGGTCGTTGCGCAAGCCCAACCAGTGTGCATGGCTGGACCAGGCGTAGTCAGCGGGCTGCTGCACCAATCCGGCCCGTACAGGGTTGAGGTCCAGGTACACCATGCACGCCAGCAAATACCGTTCCGGCTGCAATACCGTGGAACGGTAGCGCCCCTCCCACAAAGTACCAGTGCGGGCATGCCGGCGGTTGAAGTACTGCACATACCGGCGCCCCACCGCCTGCATCATCTGAGGCAGTCCGTCTTGCGAGGCTGGCGTAACCAGCAGGTGAAAGTGGTTGTCCATCAGCACATAGGCATGGACGGCCACGGCATATTTCAGCGCGTTGTCCATCAACAGCGCCAGCAGCGCGTCGAAGTCTTCTACTCCATGGAAGATCGGCTGGCGGTTGTTGCCCCGCAGGATGACGTGGTGCAAATGACCCGGCAGGGTCAGGCGTGGCAAACGGGCCATGGGTCTTGATCAGGAATATGGGAGTCACGATCATAGACCTGTCCCCTATTTTTCATCGATGCAAGCTGGCAACGCCCATCGTCCGCCACGAAGATAGCGAGGCGCGCGCCTGATTCTGGCCTGCCCTTGCGCGCCTTTTGGGCACGCGTCAATGCGTAGCCAAGTTCTCCACTGGGTCTGCTACCACACCGACGCCAAACCGCGCCCCCATGACATGTTCCAGGCCAAATTCGCCGAGAAGCGTACGCAATCGCTCGGCCGCGCTGCGTTTTTTCTGTCCGGTGTAGCGCGCGATGATGAGCTCATTCTTCATGCTGTGCTCCCATCCCACCAGCTCGGTCACAGTGACCTGGTAGCCATTGGCCTCAAGGTACAGGCAGCGCAGCACATTGGTCACTTGGCTGCCGAGTTCGCGGGTGTGCAAGGGGTGACGCCACAGCTCCGCCAGGGGCGTGCGCGCCAACTGCAAGGCCTTGCCTTGGCGCAGGCAGGCTGCCATCTCCGCTTGGCAACAGGGCACCAGAACCATGGCCCGGGCCTTTTTTTGCAGCCCGAAGGCAATCGCGTCGTCAGTGGCGGTGTCGCAAGCATGCAAGGCGGTGACCACATCGATCTGGTCGGGCAACTCACGGGCATCCGCAGACTCGGCCACGGATAGATTGAGAAACGACATCCGCTCAAAATGAAGCCGTTGCGCGAGCGCCCGCGACTTCTCTACCAGTTCCGCCCGGGTCTCCACCCCGTAGATATGCCCGTGGCCCAGCGCCTTGAAATACAGGTCGTACAGGATGAAACCCAGATAGGACTTGCCAGCGCCGTGGTCCGCCAACGTGGGCCCACCGCCTTGGGCGGACAGCTCCGTGAGCAGGGGCTCGATGAAGTTGAACAGGTGGTACACCTGCTTGAGCTTGCGGCGTGAGTCCTGATTGAGGCGGCCATCCCGGGTGAGGATGTGCAGCTCCTTGAGCAGCTCTACCGATTGGCCAGGGCGTAGCTCGGACAGTTCCGCCGGATCGACTTTGACCCCTGACGCCGGAGAACGCGGGGTACCGGGCGACTGTGTGCGGGCTGCAGAGCGTTCTTTAGTCCTTTTCGTCATTACACAGCCTTGCTCGATACCGATGTCAGCCGCTCGCTAGCACCCGGCCCAATATCCAGCGCAGACCATCCCTGCATGCCCAGCGCCTGCAGCACTTCAATGTTTCGCTCGAAGATCGTTTCTGCCTCAGGGAACACCTCTACAGCTCGGTCAATGCTCCCCTCCCGCAGCAGGTGTAGCGTGGGATAGGGCGAGCGATTGGTACAGTTGGTTACGTCGTCCGCACCCGTGCCTGCAAACTGAAACTGGGGATGAAAGCTTGCGATTTGCAATACGCCATCGAGCTCAATCTCCTCCAGCAACGCCTCCGCACGCTCCAGAAAGTCATTGAAGTCCAGAAAATCCGGAAGGCAGTTGGGGAGTATCAGCAAACTGGTGTCTCGCACCTCGGCTGGTGTAGCTATGAGGGCGGACAACTCACTGCGCAAAATTTCCAGCACCTCATTCAGGTCTTTCGTCAGCGTGACCGCGTAGTGAATCTGCCCCTTGACGTGAACTCCCTTCGCAAAGGGACAGAGATTCAGACCAATCACCGCCCGCTCCAGCCACCGGACGGTATCGCAGATGAAGAGAGAGATGGAAGGGGGGGAGGAAGTCATGAAACGGGCGCTCAGAACGCGGTGAAGAGTCTTAGATTTTACAGACCCCTCCTCCACCCCATTGATCAGTCGAAAAGCCGCCGCCCCGTTATGCGCTCATGCTCCCGCGCCGCAAACCGGTCGGTCATACCGGCGATAAAATCCGCGACGGCTCTGGCACGCCGTGGGCCACTGTCCAGGGAAGCTTGCTCGGCAAATGCGGCCTTCATCTCGTGGGGCGAAGCTGTATATGCTGCAAACAAGTCACGCACAACCTCTTGGGCGCGCCGCGTTGTCTCCATGACGCGAGGATGGCGGTAAAGATTTTGAAAGAGGAACCGCTTGAGTTCCGAGGACCTTGCACGCATCACCCCGCCAAACATCACCAAAGGCGGCGATTGGCGAACCGCCAGCACATCGCAGGGCGCATGTTCAGCAAGCGCCGACTGCGTGGCGTCAATCACGTCATAGACCTGTGCACTGAGCATGCGCCGGATGGCCTCGTACAGAAGGCGTCGCTGCGCAAGCTCCGGATATTCTTTCTGAACGGCTGCGCGGTACATGTCAAACAGCGGCACTTCCCGCAACTGGGCCAGTGTGATCAAACCCGAGCGAACACCGTCGTCGATATCGTGCGCGTTGTAGGCAATTTCGTCCGCTAGGTTGCACAACTGTGCTTCCAAGCTGGGTTGCTGCCTGCGCAAGAACCGGGCACCAACGCCATCTGGCTCATCTTTCTCTAATTGCTGCGCATGCGACCGCGAGCAGTGCTTGAGAATCCCCTCACGCGTCTCGAAGGTTAGATTCAGCCCGTCGTACTGTGGATAGCGCTCCTCCAGCTGATCCACCACCCTCAGACTCTGCAGGTTGTGCTCAAACCCGCCATGGTCTGCCATACAGCCAAACAACGCATCCTGGCCCGCATGTCCAAAGGGCGTATGACCCAGGTCATGCGCCAACGATATAGCCTCCACCAGGTCCTCGTTGATGCGAAGTGACCGCGCAATGGAACGCCCTAGTTGCGCCACCTCCAGAGAATGGGTGAGGCGCGTACGGAACAGATCCCCCTCGTGATTGAGAAAGACCTGCGTCTTGTAGACCAGGCGCCGGAATGCCGTAGAGTGAACGATCCGGTCCCTGTCTCGCTGGTATTCGGTTCGAGTGGGCGCAGGCTTTTCAGGATAACGCCGCCCCCGTGTAGCAGCGGGATGACAAGCGTAGTCGGCCAGATCTTGCACTGGGATCAAATTAGCCTCCAGCGCCTAGAAGTCATATGCAGGCCGCCATTAATTCAACAGCCGTAGTGAAAAGAACCAGCAACCTCTCAACTGCAACAGGCATCGATCACTTCTCGCACCAAGGCATCAGGCGCGTTTCGTAACATGGCTCTCCCTGGGCCATCAATCAACACGAACTTGATTTCACCCGCTTCGGACTTTTTGTCCAAGCGCATCAGCTGTAGATAGCGCCCCGCGTTGTCTTTGTCGTCCAGAAGCGGACCGCGGGTCGGCAGCCCCGCGCGGCGGACGAGCCCTCTTAAGCGGCTCACAAAACTCTCCTCTAGCAAACCAAGTCTGTGCGACAGCTCAGCCGCCATGACCATCCCTGCCCCAACGCCCTCGCCATGGAGCCACACACCGTAGCCCATGCCTGCTTCGATGGCATGGCCAAAGGTATGACCGAAATTGAGAACGGCTCGCAACCCCGATTCGCGCTCGTCATGCCCCACCACCGAAGCCTTGATCTCACAGCTGCGGCACACGGCGTGAACCAGCGCGCTGCGCTCGTGCGCAATCAGATCATCCATGTGCTGTTCGAGCCAGCAAAAAAACTCCACGTCGGCAATCGGTCCGTACTTTATGACTTCAGCCAGACCAGCACTGAACTCACGCGCAGGCAACGTGCCAAGCACATCCAAATCGCAAATGACCCGCCGAGGCTGATAGAAGGCCCCCACCATGTTCTTGCCAAGCGGGTGATTGATACCGGTTTTACCGCCCACCGATGAGTCCACCTGGGCCAGAAGAGTGGTCGGGACTTGCACGAAAGGTACGCCACGCATGTAACTGGCCGCCGCAAACCCCGTCATGTCACCAACAACCCCTCCCCCCAACGCGAACAATACAGTCTTGCGATCACAACCGCGTTCCAATAGAACATCGAAAATCGATTGCAAGGTCTGCCAGTTTTTGTGCTCCTCGCCGTCCGGTAGCTGGACCTCGTGAATCTGCGCATATCGGCTGCAAAGTGCTGCTCGCAGTCGCTCCGCATAGAGGGGAGCCACCGTGGTGTTACTAACAATCAGCGCGGTAGAGGCGTGAGGCAGACCTTCATAGGATGCGGCATCAGCCAATAGACCACCGCCAATGGCGATGCTGTAGCTGCGCTCACCCAGATCAATAGAAACTTCTTGGGCAATCGGGGGCATGGATATTTGGGAACTCAAAGTGATAGACGGTGGGGTACACGACTCCTGCCATTTTGCCTGCATCACACTGCTTCTTTTGAAATAGTGATCGAAACCAGGTCATAGCGCCACCGACCGCTGGCCCAGCGAGCCGGGAAAATATCTCAAACCCAAGTCATCACCAACAGGTAGCCATGGGGCTGGCACGCAGTAGCGATACTCACTGGTAAATGTCACCCTCCAGTTCATGCCATTCGTGGCTAGAACAGAACAGTCAAAGAACACTAACAAGCTCAAGAAGCACCCAAAAAAATCCCCGGACATGCCGGGGATTCGAGTCGAGACGTCTCAGCAGTCGCGCGATTTGCGGACTAAGAGACCAGCCTTCTCATTAAGGGCAAGCGAGGGCAGGAGTGCTTCCGCTGACGACTGTTATGCTAAACCGGCGGGTTACTGTTGCAGCGCCCTTGGTTGCCGTCACCACAAACTGACTCGCACCGCAATTGGCGACCAAAGGCCTGCCGTTCAGAACACCTGCCGTACCGGTCGTTCCACTCGTCAGCCATGCAGGCAAACTGGTGAACTGCCACGTAACGCCACTGACCGAGGACACAAACGAGTAGGTGAAATTGACACCGACAGGAGCCGAACCGAGCGAGCACACAGCATTCGAATTGCAATCGCCAATCGCGAAATCTTCCGGCAATCCACCAACCAGCTTGAGCCTGACAACACCCGACGCAGAAACCTTATTTTTATCTGTTACGGTGACCGTAGCACGGTATTCACGCTCTTCCGCATCCTTGCTGGCCTTGCCACTGAGCAATCCTGTACTGGGGTCCACACTCAATCCAGCAGGCAATCCGGTGGCACTCCACGTGTACGGCGGCAAGCCCCCCGTGACTGTTAGCAGCGAAGTGAAGGGAACCTCCTTGGTCACATCGCCCAAATCCACGTCAGCGAATACTGGAGGCGCAGTGATAGCCTCGAGCACAGAAATGGGATAAATGGCGGTAATGGGGTCCGTGATTCCATTGCTCACGTTGTTGTCGAATCGATCCGTTGCCAACTCGAGAAAGATAGGCCCGGTTTCAGTACCGCTGAGCAAAGAGAATGTTGCCACGCCACCCACCGAAGGCAACTGCAACACGCTTCCACTCTGAGCACCTGCAACCAAACGGGCACCCTGCGCAGCCTCCGTGCCAGCAATAATGCGAACTTGCACATTGCCACCAGTGACGCTCGTAGCGGGCTGATTAGCATCGTCCAGCACAAACGCTTGTATTGCCATTTGAGACAAAAGACCGTTCGCGTTGTTCTTACTGCCCAGATAACCCGGTATCTGAGCCTCTAATCGGACACTAGCAGGTTTACCTGTAGCGCCGCCGACGGAAATATCAACACTCGCAAACTTCTGCTGTTTATCTCGCGGATCGGTAACAGAGCACACAATGCGCGCGGTCCCAGCTTGATTAGCCGAATGGAAGTGGAAGGAGTTTCCGCCGGAATTCGACCCCAAAGTAATGTTTCTAAAAGCGATGGGGACCTTAACCGTACCCCCATTACCATCACTAACTTCCGTCTCGTGCTCTGCCTTTCCATCCAAGTAGTACAGAGCCCCAGTATCCAAACCAGCACTCATATTGCAAGCAAATATATCTTCGCCTCCTGGAATAGGGAAACTGCCTTTACGAGCATCAACATAGACTGTTGTAGTATAAGGCCTGTAGACACCAATACCAGGTTGAATTCCAGCCACATTCAAAGGCAATTGACTTTTCTCAGCTCGTACAGTAATTGTGTAAGCTTCTTGGGTCTCACCCGAGCTGCCACCACCACCACCACAAGCCGACAAGGCAGCTGTCAATGCGAGGGACAAGATTTTAAAATATTTCAACATTGGCTTTCCTAAATTTTATACCAAATTTATCGACTCGAATTACGATCATTTATTACCTTAGGGCTAATAAAGATCAACATTTCGCGTTTAGTAGATTCTTTCGTCCTATTTTTAAACAAATTACCCAGAACAGGAACATCGCCAAGCACTGGTATTTTGTTTTCTTGATTGGTTTCTTCCATTTCAAAAATACCACCAATAACAACGGTACCACCATTTTCTATCAAAATCTGCGTCCTCACGTGTTTGGTATCAATAGCGACTCCTTGCGTGGTAGTCTCTCCGCGACTGTCTTTGTTGACATCGAGGTCCAAAATAATATTACCCTCTGGAGTAATTTGAGGCGTAACTTCAAGCTTCAACACCGCTTTTTTGAATGCCAAAGTTGTGGCACCGTTAGGAGCAGTAACCGCATATGGATACTCGGTGCCTTGCTCAATCAGTGCCTTTGTCTGATCTGCAGTAATGATACGTGGGCTGGAAACAATACGACCCTTACCATCCGCTTCCATCGCAGAAAGCTCTAGAGTTAAAAACCTGTTCGCTGCAGAGTTAAATATTGATAGTGCAAAGCTACCCACGCTACTAACATTCGAGAGGCTTGCAGGAAGGTTAACAAAATTTCCGCTTGTACTAGTCGTTCCACCGGCGCCACTTGACGCCACCGCGTTACTGTAAGAGGTGCCGAACGCAACACGATTATCGCCCCCAATGCCATATCCACCATCGCCCCCTCGGTTTGCCCTGAGATCCGTGGCACCCAAGCGAACCCCCAGAGACCTGCCAAAAGTATCCCGGGCCTCAACGATCCGTGCCTCGATTAAAACTTGGCGGACAGCTACGTCCAAGCTGGCCAACAGCAATCGAACCTCTTCAAGCTTGCCAGCAGTATCTGTCACAAATATCTGGTTAGTACGAGGCTCGGAAATCGCGCTTCCTCGTTCGGACAGGAAACGGGTGGATGTGCTCCCAGCACTTGCTCCAGATGTAGCAGTGAGCTGCGCAACTATATCTGCCGACTTTGCATAATTGAGTTGAAAGGCCTGTGTCTTGATTGGCTCTAGTTTCTGAATGGCTTGCGCTGCCTCAAAATCCTTTTTTGTGCGAGCATCTATTTCGTCTTTAGGCGCAATCCACAAGACCGATCCGGTCTTACGCATGCCCAAGCCTTTGGCATCCATAATAATTTGAAGCGCTTGGTCCCAAGGAACATCCTTGAGCCGTAGAGTTAGTGCGCCGGTCACTGTATCGGAAGTAACAATATTAAAGTTTGTAAAATCAGCAATGACCTGGAGCAGAGATCTCACTTCGATATTTTGAAAGTTTAGAGATAGCTTTTCCCCAGAGTAGCCAGGTCCCTGGGTTAGTTTACTAAGATCAATTTTTTTCTGGCGAATCTCAACAACAAATTGATTGTCGCTTTGATAGGCACTGTGCTCCCAGTCCCCATTGGATTCGATGAGCATTCTCACTCGCTCGCCATTCTGCGTAGCAGTCACCGTCTGGACTGGCGTTCCGAAATCCGTGACATCCAAGCGACGGCGAAGCCCCTCTGGTATCGAGGACTTCATAAAGTCTACGACGATGCCTTTGGACTGCTGCTGCAAATCCACACCAACTTGATTACTAGCAAGATTAACGACTATCCTGCCAGCACCATCTGCCCCACGACGAAAATCAATATCCCTTAGTGGAAGAACATCAGTGTTCTGACTCTCGGAAAAAGCGACAGGCGGCACGTTTGAAGAAGACGCGCCTGCAACAGGTTCCAAAAACAAAAACAATGTTTTTCCCTGCATCTCAGTCTTGTACGATGTAGGAGACTTCAGATTTAGAACAACGCGAGATCGCTCGCCTGCTTGAACAATATTGACAGATTTCAAATTACCCAAATTGGCTTCAAATGCGGACTTTCCAGCAGCGTTGACAACCCCTTGGAAATCAAGAGCGATGCGCGCGGGAGATTGTGTTGCGAATCCCGTTGGAGATACTGTAACTAAATCTGAAAAGTCAATTTTTAGCGTTTCGACCCCACCCTGGACACTGGCAGAAACAGCACTAATGGAGCCCTGAGCAAAAGCGCCAAAGGCGACAAAAAGGAGTGAAACGCCAACAGCAGCGCCACGGCAGTAATTCAGAAGTTTGCCACTATCTTGTTTCATTTTTTCCCCTCTTGCAGATCAAGCGATGCAGAACGCTCTATCCAATCCCCAGTTGCATCCTGTGCTATCTCGCGCAACTGAATTGAATTTTCAGTAATTTGAATCACTTTTCCGTAATTCTGCCCGAGATAACTCCCAACCTTTACTTGGTAAATTAAGTTATCAACCTTTATCAAAGCTGTCGGCGCCCCAGACTTGTTCAAACTCCCCACCATAGCCATTGAATCCAACGGAAAAGCCTCTAGAGGCTCTTTACGGCGGGCCATTTCTGGAGCAATCAGGGCCGCATTCGAGGCCACTTGATTCGAATCCCGCTTTAATGCCTGAGTTAACTTGATCTGATTGAATGGCTCTATTGCACCTTCTTGAGTGTATGGCTCAGGAATGAATTTTTTGGGTTCGGTCAAAGGCTGCACACTCGGCTTGGTACTAGCTCGCTGTTCAGCCATCCAAACTCTTAACTCATCCTCGCCCGAAGGCCCGCAGCCGGCGAGAATGAAAGACCAGCCGACAAGAAAAAGCCCGAAGTAAGTTTTCATCACTTCGCCCCCCCGGCTTTCTTTTGCGCCTGAATTTCCTCAGGGTCCAGATATCTAAACGTGCGTGCAGTCGCATCCATGGTTAACCCATCACGAGCCCCAGGAGCAATGGTCATATTGTTAATCGTCACAATACGCGACAAGTGGGCAATATCAGACGCAAAAGCACCAATATCGTGATATTTTCCAGTTACCCGAATGGAAATGGGCAATTCAGCATAGTAATCTCGAGCGACCACTTGTCCCGGCCGGAAAAGCTCAAACTGGAGGCTCCGCCCCAAGCCAGATTGATTGATATCCGATAAAAGCGCAGCCATTTCGGCCTTGCTGGGAAGCTGTTTTTCTAGCTGAATGACGTACTGCTGAATTTGCTCGCGCTGTTTTTTTAGCGCATCCAAGCTGACAGCTTTCACTAATTTTTTCTGATAATCCGTACGCAACGCTAGTTCTTTATTGCGCTCCGCGTCCAGCTGCACTTCATAATCCTGCAAAAATGCGAACCACGATACCGCAGCAACGGCCCCAGCAATAAAGGCGCAAAGAATTACTTTTGGCAACACAGGCCAAACCGATGGGTCTTTGGTATCCAGATTCTTAAATTGCCGTTGGACCGACTCCATTCGCTCAGCAAAAGTTATCGTTTTTTCTTTTGTTTTCGCCATGTCATTTACCTCCAGGCGAAGACGCCGCAGCACTCGCAGCTGCTATGGTTTTTTGCGCATCGCTGGCGCGCACCAACTGAAACCTCAAATTGAAGGAGGAAACCCGGCGTTGATCGCGCTGACTTAGGGCTACTGTACTGGCAGTAATTTCTACCAACTCTGGCTTGGTCAGCCACGGGGTGTTACTCGCCAAGTTACGCAACAATTCAGAAACACGCTCATTGGACTGTGCCATGCCCAGCATCGTGATCGTTTGTCCAGATTGTCTGATCGCCGTGATGTACACCCCATCAGGCAATTGTTTGACCAGTTCGGTAAGCAAGTGAACGGGCAGGTTTCTATCAGACTGGAGATCTTCCACGGCCTTCTGACGCGCACGCAATGAGGCGATCTCGTCTTCAATGGAGGCAATTTCCTTAATCTGACTCTCCAATACCTTGATCTCCTGTTGCAGAAAGGCATTCTGATTCTGCTGATCTGTGATCATGATCTGGAACCACCAATAAATGGCCCCGGCAATAGCAAGACCCAGCAGGAACGACGCAAACATCGTCGCTTGGAATGCCTCCTTGCGACGCTTGCGAGCCTCCTCACGGTGAGGCAATAAGTTGATGAGGATCACTGCAGAAACCTCCGCATAGCTAGACCGCAAGAGGTCAGGTAGGACGGCGCTTCACGCACCATTTTTTTCAGTCGCACGGAACTTCCGATTTCCATACCATCAAAAGGATTAACAGCACTGCACGCAAAACCGGTTTGCTGGGTGACAGCCTCTGTAAGCCCTGGCAGTGGAGCCGAGCCGCCAGCCAGCATGATGTGGTCCACACGGTTGTGGGGCGTGCTGGTGAAGAAGAATTGGAGGGCTCGGCCAATCTCTTGGGCCATGCTGTCGACAAAAGGACGAAGGACCGCTGATTGATAGTCTTCCGGCAAATCACCGCTGCGCTTTTTACTCTCGGCTTCTTCCACAGAGAAACCATATTGCCGAACAATCAGTTGGGTCAGCTGGGCGCCGCCGAAGGCTTGGTCGCGGTCGTACAGAACCTCTTCGTTCCGAATCACCTGCATACTGGTCGTCAAGGCTCCCACCTCGAAAAGCGCCACCATCGCATCGACGCCTTTATTCGGCAGCGCTTCAATGAGACGCCCTGCAGCCAATCGCGATGCATGGGATTCAATATCGACCACCACGGGCTTCAACCCAGCAGCCTCCGCCAAGCCCTGTCGGTCCTGGACTTTTTCGCGCCGGGAGGCAGCAATCAGAACGTCAACGTCCCCGGGCGCGTTTTTACTCGGACCAATAACGCAAAAATCTAAACTCACCTCGTCGAGCGAAAACGGGATGTACTGGTTGGCTTCGGATTCGACCTGAACCTCAAGCTCCTGCTCCGTCATTCCACCCGGCAGCGTAATCTTCTTGGTGATCACAGCGGAGGGGGGCAATGCCAGTGCCACGTTTTTGGTTCGAGTGCCGCTCTTCTTGACCAGTCGACGCAATGCGTCGGCCACTTCGTCAAATTTTTCGATGTTGCCATCGGTGATCCAGCCTCGCTCCAGCGGCTCGATCGCGCAACGCTCTAGGACCAGACTACCTGCCTTATCGCGCCCTAACTCCACCAGCTTGACACTGGAGGAGCTGATGTCGATTCCCAACAGCGGAGCAGACTGGCGATTGAACAAAGACCCCATTGAGATCAAGATTGGTCCCCTGTAACTTGCCAAAATGAGGCAACAAAACTTAACACTTCACATGAATGCTATCAGTAAGATAGTTCTCCGGCAAAGATTTTTCCCCCTGTAACGCCCGAAGAGCGTTGCCAAAAGCAGACGAAATTTCAGAGCACTGCAATACCGCTTGGCTACTACGGGAAGCCTTTCAGCGACACCTTGCCAAGTACGAAATCGGATTTCCAGCCCCAGCGGTGGACATTTTTATAATGGGTGGTCTTACCCCATCGGAGCGATATGCCGCCCTCCCCCTCGAAGTCCTCCGACAAGTCGGACTCCTCTCCTGCTCGCACCCGTCCCAGTTGGCTTCGCTGGTTGGTTCGCATCGCTCTATGGATCACTGGACTGGCGGCGGCCGCGGCCGTGGGCTTGGCGCTCACAATCGCTGTGGCTCTGTCGGTGGCCTACCCCAACCTGCCGGACATCTCTGATTTGGCGGACTACCGCCCCAAACTGCCGCTGCGGGTGTACTCCGCGGAAGGGGCCTTATTGGGCGAGTTTGGAGAAGAGCGTCGCAACCTCACGCCCATCGACGAGATTCCGCAGGTCATGAAAGACGCAGTGCTGGCGATCGAAGACTCTCGCTTCTTCCAGCACGGTGGTGTGGACTACAAAGGCGTGCTGCGTGCGGGCCTCGCCAATCTGGGCCGTGTGAAAAGCCAGGGCGCCTCGACGATCACCATGCAGGTTGCGCGAAATGTTTATCTGTCCTCAGAAAAAACATTTACTCGCAAAATTTACGAAATCTTACTGACTTTCAAATTGGAGCATTTGCTGACCAAGGATCAGATTCTTGAGATTTACATGAATCAGATTTTCCTTGGCAATCGTGCGTATGGATTTGCGGCAGCCTCCGAGGCTTATTTTGGGAAACCGCTGAAATCCGTTTCCATTGCTGAAGCAGCAATGCTTGCGGGCTTGCCCAAGGCACCATCTGCCTACAACCCCATCAGCAATCCCAAACGTGCCCGCGCTCGACAGCAGTACATCATCGAACGGATGGAAGAGAACGGCTTCATCACTGCACAACAAGCAGAGCAAGCCAAGAAGGAAGAGTTGAAAATCCGTACGGGGCCCGACAACACGCGCATCCACGCGGAATACGTTGCCGAAATGACCCGCCAGCTAATCTTCGCCCAGTACGGCAACGAGGCCTACACACGCGGCCTTAACGTGTACACCACCCTCAATGCGGCGGAGCAAGAGGCCGCATATGTGGCCCTGCGGCGCGGGATCATGGACTACGAGCGGCGCCAGCAGTACCGGGGACCGGAGAAGTTCGTTACGTTGCCCACAGCAGCCCAGGAAGTGGAGGACGCCATTGATGACGCCCTTGCCAACCACCCCGACAACGGAGACGTACTCTCCGCTGTGGTACTGGAAGCATCCACCAAACGCATCCTGGCCGCACGAGCCAATGGCGACTCACTGGAGATCACCGGCGATGGACTCAAACCAGCGCAGTCGGGGCTCAGCGACAAGGCGCCGCCCAATATCAAGATCCGGCGCGGCGCCGTCATCCGAGTAGTCAAGACACCAAAGGGCGCATGGGAGATTACACAGCTGCCCGAAGTGGAAGGGGCTTTTGTAGCCCTTGACCCCCGCAATGGCTCCATCCGGGCATTGGTAGGTGGATTCGACTTTGACAAGAACAAGTTCAACCATGCAGCGCAGGCATGGCGCCAGCCTGGTTCGAGCTTCAAGCCGTTCATCTATTCAGCAGCGCTCGAAAAGGGCTTCACGCCTGCCACCGTGATCAACGATGCTCCGCTGTTCTTTGATGCGGGTATCACCGGCGGTCAACCTTGGGAACCCAAGAACTACGACGGCAAGTACGACGGCCCCATGAGTATGCGCACGGGCTTGGCGAAGTCCAAAAACATGATCTCCATCCGGATCCTGCAAGCCGTAGGACCCAAAACCGCGCAGGAATGGGTGGGACGATTTGGATTCGACCCAGAAAAGCACCCGGCCTACCTGACCATGGCGCTGGGTGCGGGCTCGGTTACGCCCCTGCAAATGGCATCCGCTTATTCCGTGTTTGCCAACGGGGGCTACCGCGTCAATCCTTGGCTGATTGCCAAGGTGACTGACCACAAGGGGCGAGTGATTTCAGAAATTACGCCACCAGCGCTCAACGAGCAGCCCCGGGCCATCGACGCACGCAATGCCTTTGTGATGAGCAGTCTGTTGCAGGAGGTGACCCGCACCGGCACTGCAGCGCGGGCCCAGGCCACTCTCAAGCGCCCCGATCTTTATGGCAAAACCGGCACTACCAACGATTCGGTGGACGCGTGGTTCGCAGGGTTCCAGCCCACCATTGCGGCTGTCACTTGGATTGGATATGACACGCCACGCAATCTGGGCAGCCGCGAAACCGGTGGCGGGCTCAGCCTGCCCGTGTGGATCAGCTTCATGGAGCGTGCGCTGAAGGGCGTGCCAGTGATGGAGCCTACAGTGCCACCCGGTGTCGTGAATGTGGGCGGTGAGTGGTTCTACGAGGAGTACGCACGCAATGCGGGTGTTTCAAGCGTGGGTGTGGACGACCGGTCCGCGTCTCCCGCAGTAGCGCCCCAAGCACCTCCGCCTTCTGAAGAGCGCAGCCGCATCCTGGACTTGTTCCGAAACTGAGCGCCGCGTACTCCGCCGCGCCCCTCCTCAGCTGGGCGGGCGCGGGGTAAGTTACGGGGCAAACTGCAGCGACATCCCGGACTGTAGCGAGGCATCGCGCGTGAGGCATGCAAAAAATTCTCCAGCGCCCTTGGTGTCCTGCCAATGGCTGCCATCAAAACGATAGTGATAGCCGCCAGACCGGGCGGCCATCCACACCTCGTGCAGCGGTTTTTGCAGGTTGATCACGATCTGGCTGCGGTTGGGAAAGGTCAAGGTCACCATGCCCCCCGAGCGCTGGCTGTCCACATCGGCATCCGAGGTGTCATTGATGCGATCACAACTGCGTTCGACGGCAAGCAGCAGTTGTTCGGCGTGGTCCATGAATTCGAGGTCGGTCATTACAATTTGCGCATGTTGAAAGCTCCCCAAATTCTAGTCAGGACGCTTGTCCTTGCTGCCAGTGCGGCAGCCCTCTTCGGCTGCGGTCAGCGGGGGCCGTTGTATCTGCCCACCGGCCCTGCGGCAAGCCAGCGTGCCACGCTACCGCAAACACTCACCCCGGGCAACGACGCCAGCAGTGCGCCAACGCCCGCTGCCACCGCCTCCCAGCCACGCTGACGCACCCAGCCGCCTGCGCAGGATCGCCAGGCAATGCGGTTTCGCTTGATTTCCATCAAGCACAAACTCTAGGGGTACTCGTACAGTCTGCGCTTTATTGCACCGCAGGATGGCCATGGCCCTGGAACTCTACCGCGACAAAAATCATGCTTGCCTGATGTTCACCGACCTCATTGAGGAAGATGGGCAGGCCGTGCAGGCCAATCAGTTCTTGATCGTGGACGACGACACCGGCGCGATCATCGACCCGGGCGGCAACCTCGCGTTCAACGAGCTGTTCATGGGGATGACCAAACATTTCCCGCCACACAAGCTGTCGTACCTGATCGCTTCGCATGCAGACCCAGACATCATCGCCTCGCTGGACCGCTGGATGACCAGCACCAAGGCCAACCTGGTGATCTCGCGCGTCTGGGAGCGCTTTGCGCCGCACTTCACCAAGGTGGGCAAGACAGAAAACCGGGTGATCGGTGTGCCGGACGGCGGCGGCCATCTGCCCCTGGGACGCCATGAGCTGGTGTTGCTACCCGCGCACTTCATGCACTCCGAAGGCAACTTCCACTTCTACGATCCGGTCAGCCGCATCCTGTTCACGGGCGACCTGGGGGTGTCCATGATGTCGGGGGCCGAGGCCCGTGTCCCGGTGACCGACCTCAAGGCGCACATCCCGCGCATGGAGGGCTTCCATCGCCGCTACATGGTGTCCAACAAGATCCTGCGCCTGTGGGCACGCATGGCCCGGCAGCTCGACATTGCCATGCTGGTGCCGCAGCACGGCGCTCCCATCATGGGCAAGGAAGCCATCAACGACTTCTTTGAATGGATCGAGAACCTGATGTGTGGCATTGACCTGTTCGATGACCGCGCCTACCAGATTCCCACCGGGTACATCGACCCAGTGACCCGGCAAATGCGCCCAGCGCTGCGGGCAGTCAACGGTTAAAAATCAGCCAAATCGGCTGCTAGCGTATTGAAAATATTCGCTGACAGCTATCAATTTGGTAGTAGTCAACCTCAAGACGGTCCTGCGGCTGTCCGTCGTGCCGCAGCAACTGCCGGTGTGGCCGACCGCTTGCGCAGTCGTTGCCAGAACCGCCAGCCCAGCAGCGCGCCGAGGATGCCGGCGTAGACCGCCACTTCGCCAAAGTTGTTCTTGCCAGCACGCATCCAGAAAAAGTGCAGCAACGCCAACCCTGCCACCGCATACACGGTGCGGTGCAGCGCCTGCCAGCGTTTGCCACCCAGTGCCTTGATCGCACGATTGAATGAGGTGGCGGCCAGCAGGGCCAGCAGCACCAGGTCCAATGTACCCACCAGAATGAATGGCCGCTTGGCGATGTCGTGCAGGATGTCCGGGATGTCAAAACCCATGTCGAACCAGCTGTAGCTCAGCAGGTGCAGCACGCCATAGAAAAACACGAACAGCCCCAGCATGCGCCGAAACCGAGCCAGCTGAGGAGTGGAGGTGATGACGCGCAGTGGAGTGATGGCCAGCACCAGGCAGAGCGCCCGCAGCGTCCAGTCACCGGTTGCCCGGATCAATGCCTCCGCAGGGTTGGCACCCAGCTGGTTCGCCACCGCCGCATAGACAAGCCATGCCAGCGGCAACAGGCACAACACAAACACCACCGGCTTGGCGACGGGGTGGAGCAGTAGTTTTCGCATCGCGATCAAGAGAAGACCAAAGCCTCATACACCGCCAACGACGGCGCCGAGACCAGGGCCATCAGTAAAACTTCTTGAGGTCCATGCCCGCGTAAAGCTGGCCAACCTGGGCTTCGTAGCCGTTGAACATCAGCGTCTTGCGCTTCTTGGCAAACAAGCCGTCTTCGCCAATGCGTCGCTCGGTCGCCTGGCTCCAGCGGGGGTGGTCCACATTGGGGTTCACGTTGGAATAGAACCCGTACTCCTGCTGGGCCGCCTTGTTCCAAGCGGTGCCTGGTTCCTTTTCGACAAAGCGGATCTTCACAATGCTCTTGGCGCTCTTGAAGCCGTACTTCCATGGCACCACCAGACGCACCGGTGCACCGTTCTGGTTGGGCAGAACCTCGCCGTACATGCCAAAGGCCAGCAAGGTCAGAGGGTGCATGGCTTCGTCCATGCGCAGGCCTTCCACGTAAGGCCAGTCCAGCACGCGCGAGCCGACGAATGGCATCGTGGCCTTGTCGGCCAGGGTCACGAACTCGACGTACTTGGCGCTGCCCTGGGGCTCCACCCGCTTGATCAGCTCGGCCAGCGAATACCCCACCCACGGGATGACCATGGACCAGCCTTCCACACATCGCAAGCGGTAGATGCGTTCTTCCTGCGCGCTGAGCTTGATCAGGTCTTCAATGCCGTATTTGCCGGGCTTCTTGACCAGGCCCTCGACCTCCACCGTCCACGGACTGGTCTTGAGGGTGTGCGCATTGCGGGCGGGGTCGGCCTTGTCGGTGCCAAATTCGTAGAAGTTGTTGTAGGTGCTCGCGTCCTTGTAGTCCGTGAGCTTCTCCATGGAAACCGCACCTGCCACCGCCGACTTGGCGCCCGCCAGAGGCGCCAGCTTGCCGGGACGCGTGACCGCCACCTGCTGCGCCAGGGCCTCACGGCCCGCCCAGGCCGCCATTGCCGCACCTGCGGCGCCACCCGCCATCAGCTTGAGCATCTGGCGGCGGCCTTCATAGACCGAGCGGGGGGTGATTTCGGAGGAGTGTGGGTGGTGAAAACCCGAATCGCGCGAGGGGATCAGCATGGTGGCTCCGGTCATGTGGGGTGAGACAGCTGCAGCGGTAGAGCAGAACAACTGTTAGTTCGTTCCCTGGACCGCTCAGGTTACACCGAAGACGCAATAGTTGTTGCGCGCCACCGAATGCCCGACATGCCTGCCGCGCCTGCCAACAATCTCGCGGGGAGTCGTTAGCAGGCCTTGAATCATCACAGCGTGCCGTAGCTGTGCAGGCCGCTCAGGAACATATTGACGCCCAGGAACGCGAACGTTGTCACCGCCAGGCCAACCAGCGCCCACCAGGCGGACACGGTACCGCGCAAGCCCTTCATGAGCCGCATGTGCAGCCACGCCGCGTAGTTGAGCCAGACGATCAGGGCCCAGGTTTCCTTGGGGTCCCAGCTCCAGTAGCCGCCCCAGGCCTCGGCGGCCCACAGCGCACCCAGCACCGTGGCGATGGTGAAGAACGCAAAGCCCACCGCAATGGACTTGTACATCACGTCATCCAGAATCTCGAACGAAGGCAGACGCGCCGCGATGCGCTTGCGCCCCAGCAGGATGCCCGCAACGATCAGCGCAGAAATGCCGAAGTACACCATCCAGTAGCTGCCGCCATTCTCCGTCGCCCCCTGGCGGAACACGATGGGCTCGAAACACAGCACCACGCCCAGCAGCCACAGCGGCGCCAGCTTGTACCAACGGGTTTCGGTGGCCTGCTGCTTGATCAGGTAGGCAAACGCCACCATGGCCGACAGCGCAAACGTGCCGTAACCGATGAAGTTGGCGGGCACATGCAGCTTCATCCACCAGCTCTTGAGCGCAGGGACCAGCGGCTGGATCTCATGCGCTTCGCGCACCACGGTGTACCAGAGCAGGAAGCCCACCGCCGCGCTCACCACCAGCATCACGAAGCCGCCCAGGGCGCGCGTGTCGTACTGCTCTTCGTAGTACAGGTAGAACGCCGCTGTCATCCAGCAGAACAGCACGAACACTTCGTAGAGGTTGCTCACCGGGATGTGGCCGATGTCCGGGCCGATCAGGTAACTTTCGTACCAGCGCACCAGGGTGCCAATGAGCGCCATGGCCACCGCCACCCACGCAATGCGCGAGCCCAGCATGCTCATGGTCTTGCCTTCGCCACGTGCAAACATCCCCACCCAGTAAAACGCCGTGCTGATGAAAAACAGCATGCTCATCCACAGGATGGCCGACTGGCTGGACAGGAAATACTTGAGGCCGAACACCGTGTCGGCCCGCGTCAGGCTGCCTGCCCCATCTTGCTGGTACAGGCCAATGGCCATGAGCGCCACGGCCGCCACCACCAGCATCAGAACGCGCAGCGGGCGCCAGAACCAGCCCAGCCAGATGGTGCTCGGAATGGCGCCCAGCAAAATGCCTTTTTCGTAGACATCCATGAAGGCCCCGTAGCGCTGCAGCGCATACAACGCCCCCACGGCCACGATGGCGGCAAACAGCCAGTCAAACCAGTTGCGGCGAGCGAAGAACCCCTCGTTCAGGGTGATCGTGGTGACGGTCGAGGAAGAAGTCGCGGTGTTCATGCGGTGCCTTCGCGGGGCGATGCCCCGATCAGTTTCTGTGCGAGCTGGACAAACTCCTGGTCGCCATCCATGGTCTTGCGGTTGGTGGACAGGGCCATGGTGGCGTGGGTGCGGCCATCCTGCGGCGCCACCCAGACCCACACGCGCCGCTCGCGCACGTAGAGCATGGCAAAAACGCCCAGGATCAGCAAGGCGCAGCCCAGATAGACAACATTCTTGCCAGGGGCTCGCGCCACCTGGAACACGCTGGCCTGGACCTGGGTGAAGTCCTTGAGTTCAAACGCCAGGGGTGCAGGGTAGATCTGCGCATCGCTGAGCGAGAGCACGGCCTGTGTCATGAAACCCCGGGTCTGCTCGTCCTGCGCCAATGGCGGAAGCCCCTCGCGCTGGCGCGACAGCTGGGCCAGCTCGAACAACGTGCCATTCAGAATGCGCACCAGGACCTCGCCTGCGCGCGCGCGCTCGGCCTCGGGCACATTGGCTTCCATGAAGTCCGACACGGCCTGCAGCCCGCCCGTGGGCTTGCCATCGACCATGCCCCGCCCCGCAAAGAGCGCCAGCGCACGCACGGCAGACTGCTGCAATTGCTCGGCCAGCTCCGGGCGCGAGGCATCCATGGCCTGGGACACATAGCGGCGCACCGCCTGCTCCCGGGCTTGCGGATCGGCCAGGGCAGCTTTCATGCGCATGAAGCCATCCATGCTGCCCTTGTCGTCGGCTGGCACACGCAGGTAGCGGAAGGGCTCTGCCGGAGACTCGCGCACACCGAGCAGGAACACCGGCACGCCGTCGCCCGTGTCCACCGGCAGCATGTAGTTATGGAACTCGCGGGCCTGGCCAGCCGCATCACGCAGCTTGTAGCTCACGCTGGGGCCCACATTGCGCAGTTCTTTTTTGGTGGCGGTCTTGTTGGCTGCCCCCAGGCGCGACTCCACCGATTCGCGCAGGTTCACCTTGCGCACGTCTGCACCGCTGGCGCCAGGGCCAGCCCCACCAAAATTCTCGACGTTGATGGTGCGCAGCGCCGTGAACTCCAGCGTCAGCGTATCGCTGCCAGGGCCGCCGCCCTTGTTGGTGAGCTGGGTGGAGTTGCCCACCACACCCTCGACGTCGAATGCCTTGGCGCCCGCCACCATGGGCACGGCACGCAGCTTGAGGTGCGAGCCGCCGTCGTCAAAACTCGACTGATAGATCTCGATGCCCTTGTAGCTGGCCGGGTGGTTCACCTCGACGCGCGCGGGTGTCTTCTCTCCCGTGGCCTTGTCGTGGATGATGATCTCGCTGGCGAACAGCTTGGGCATGCCGGTGGAGTAGTGCTCCACGATGAACTTCTTGAGCTCGATCGCAAACGGCAGGTCCTGCAGCAACACGCCGTCGGACTGGCTCAGGATGGCGGTGCTCGACTGTGTGCCCTCTGCCACGAGCAGGTTGCCCCGGAAGGTGGGGTTGCGCTCGGACAGTCGGTGCTCGGGCTTCACATCGGCGATCAGCCCCCCCCCGGTGTAGACCGACTTGCCGCCCAGCAGCATCTGCGCACGCACGATGAGGTCGCCATCCAGCAGGCCGCCCACACACACCAGCACGATGGCGCTGTGCGCTGCGATGTAGCCAATCTTGTTGGCGGCGCCAGCCTTGGCAGCCACCATCCAGCCGGTGCCTGGACCTGCGGCTGTGTCGCGCTGCTGCAGGCGCACCTTCCACCCGCCACCGGTCAGCAGTGTGCCAATGCGGCGTGCCTCGGCCTCGGCCGATCCGGGCAGATCGGCCTGCGCCTTGTGGTGGAACGCCTTGAGGCCCTGCTCGCGGATGTTTTCCTTGTAGGCCTTGAGGTCCACCAGGATCTTGGGCGTGTTGCGGGCAATGCACAGCGAGGTGCTGATCACCAGGAACGCCAGGATCAGCAGAAACCACCAGGCGCTGTACACCGCGTTGAGCTGGATGGCGCCAAACAACTCGGCCCAGAACGGTCCGAACTGGTTGACGTAGTTGGCCGAAGGTTCGTGCTGCTTGAGCACCGTGCCGATGACCGAGGCGATGCAGATCACCGTCAGCAGCGAGATGGCAAAGCGCATGGAAGACAGCAGCTCGACCCCGGCGCGCAGGGCCTGGGAGCCGGACTTCATGCGAAGGCCCTGGGTGTTGTCGGACATGGGTGGGAGCGGTGTCTGCGAGGCGCGAAAGAAAAAGGGCGGGACCATCGCTGCGATGGACCCGCCCTTTTTGGGGTTGTTATTGGCGGTAGGTTCCGTGCCGCCCGGTCAATCAGGCCGGGTCATGACAAATATCAAGCAATCAATCAGCGCAGGCCGGCGATGTAGTCCGCCACGGCCTTGATTTCCTTGTCATTGAGCTTGGCAGCCACCTGGGTCATCTGAATGCTGTTGGCGCGCGAGCCGTCGCGGAACATGTTCAGCTGCGACACCGTGTAGTCGGCGTGCTGGCCCGACAGGCGGGGGTACTGCGCAGGGATGCCAGCGCCATTGGGGCTGTGGCAGCCAGCGCAAGCAGCGATCTGGCGGTCGGCAATGCCGCCACGGTAGATGCGTTCACCCATGGCAACCAGGTCTTTGTCCTTGGCAAAGCCGGCCTTGGCGGGCTTGGACGTGAGCCAGTAGGCGATGTTGCGCATGTCGTCATCCGACAGGGCTGTGGCGAAGCCCTTCATGATGGCGTTGTTGCGCTTGCCGGACTTGAATTCCTGCAGTTGCTTGACCAGGTATTCGGGGTGTTGCTGCGACAGCTTGGGGTTGGCCGCGATGGCCGAGTTGCCGTCGGCGCCGTGGCAGGCCGCACACACCGCAGTGAAGCTGGCCTCGCCCTTGACGAGATCCGGCTTGGCCGCTTTGGGTGCATCACCCGCTGCAAAGGCCGAAAAAACAGGTGCTGCCAGTGCGGCAGCCGTCAGCAATGAGGCGAGCAACTTCATATCGAGGGTGTGTGTTTATGTGCGCAAAACCTCGCGATTCTACAATGATGGTTCTTTCTCTCCCAACTCCCCATGACGACACCCCCCTCTGCGCCAGTTGCTGGCTCTCTCCCGCCCGCACCTGACGCCAAAATCGCCATGGGCTGGATGCACACCGCCAGGTTCCTGACCACCGCGGCGCAACTGCACCACCTGCCGCCCATCGACGTGCCCGAAATCGCTTTCGTGGGCCGTTCCAACGCGGGCAAATCCACCTGCATCAACACCCTCACCCAGCAAAAGCAGCTGGCATTTGCCTCCAAGAAGCCGGGGCGTACCCAGCACATCAATTTGTTCTCGCTGGGCAAACAAGGGGTGATGGACGCCGTGCTGGCCGACCTGCCCGGCTATGGGTATGCCGCCGTATCGCGCTCGGACAAGGTGCGCTGGCAGCAGGTGATGGTGAATTACCTGGTCAGCCGCCCCGGCCTCACGGGCATCGTGCTGTTGTGCGACCCCCGCCTGGGCCTGACCGAGCTGGACGAGGCGCTGCTCGAAGTGGTGCGCCCCCGGGTCGAGGAAGGTCTCAAGTTCCTCATCGTGCTGACCAAGGCCGACAAGCTCACGCGCGCCGAACAGGCCAAGGTGCTGTCGATTACGCGACTGCACGCGGGTGGCGGCGAGGTGAAGATGTTCTCGGCACTCAAAAAGCAAGGGGTGGATGAAGTGGCCCAGCTGCTGTGGCAGTGGGCGCACCCGGTGAAGCCCCTCGCCGAAGAGCCCCCTGTTGCTGCTGACAGCGTCAGCCCCACCCAGCCGTCATCCACCGGCGAATCGGAGTCCAACTAGCCGCAAGCGCAATCGTTTCATGCGCTGGCAGCTACAGAATGCATAGCGCCATGATCCAAGATTGCCCTGTTGACCTCCCCCACGGAATCACCCTGCACTGCCGCGTGAGCGGCATCCCCGGGCGCCCGGTGCTGTTGTTCCTGCACGGATTCCCCGAAGGGGCCTTCATCTGGGATGAACTGCTGCTGCACTTTGCCCGCCCCGAGAACGGCGGCTACCGCTGCGTGGCGCCCTACCTGCGCGGGTTTGGCCCGTCCAGCAGCCCACAGGCGGTGGATGCGTACCGCGCCAAGCACCTGGTGCAGGACCTGGTCGCGCTGATCGCCCACGAATGCCCCGGCAGTGCGCTGGAATGCCTGGTGGCCCATGACTGGGGCGGCGCCGTGGCATGGAACCTAGCCAACCAGCAGCCGCAGCTGATGAAGCGCCTGGCTATCATCAACTCACCCCACCCCGGCGCCTTTGTGCGCGAGCTGTCGCACAACGCCGCCCAGCAGGCGGGCAGCCAGTACATGCATTTTTTGTGCAGGCCCGATGCCGAAGCCCTGCTGGCCGAAGACGACTTCCGCCGCCTGTTTGCCTTTTTCAACGCCCCGGACGGCAGCGCCCCCGCATGGCTGACCGACGAGGTGCGCGCCCAGTACCGGGCCCTGTGGCAACAGGGGTTGCATGGTGCCTGCAACTACTACCGGGCCAGCCCCATCCGCCCGCCGCGCGAGGGCGACCCCGGCGCCCAGGCCATCACCCTGCCCGAGTCGATGTTGACGGTGGACGTGCCCACGCTGGTGCTCTGGGGCATGGACGACCCCGCCCTGCTGCCCGGCTTGCTGGACGGCCTGCCCGGCTGGATCCCCCGGCTGCAGGTGCAGCAGGTGGAGCAGGCATCGCACTGGGTCGTGCACGAGCACCCCGAGCGCGTGGCCGTGGAGCTGCAGCGTTTTTTGCTATCTAAACAATAGCTATCAGCGCATGATGCACTAGCGCATCAAGCCATTTTTGCTGATATTTCAGCGGGAATACACGGAGGGCTCGCCCTCCGGGCGGGTCTTGAAGCGCTTGTGCACCCAGTAGTACTGCTCGGGCATGGTGTCGATCACGGCCTGCAGCTCGCGGTTCATACGGGCCGTGTCGGCCTCAGCGTCGTCGGTGGGGTAGTTGGCCCAAGCGGGCGAAACCTCGGCCACGTACCCGGTGGGCGTCATGCGCGAATACACACCCACCACCTTGGCGCGGCCCAGTCGCGCAAACCGCGACAGCGACGGAATGGTGGCTGCCGTCACGCCATAGAACGGCACAAACACCGAATCATTGCGGCCGTAGTCCATGTCGGGCAGCAGGTACAGCAAGCCCCCCTTGCGCAGGTTGGCGATGATGGGTTTGACGCCGTCCGAACGGTTGAGCATGCGCACATCGCCAAAACGCTGGCGCCCGGCCATGAACCAGGCATCCACCGCCGGATCAGGGTGGGTGGCAAAGATGGACGTGAACGCACGGCCGCTGCGCAGCGGCAAGGCCAGGCCACCCGCGTCCATGCCGTAAAAATGCGGCGCAAACAAGATGGTGGGCGTGTCGCCCTCCAGCTCGTGCACGGCACCCGTCAAACGCACACGCTGCTCCACCACCGAACGCGGCGCGGCCCACAGCCAGCTGCGGTCCAGCCAGGTCTGGCAGAACGCGACAAAGCTGGCCCGCGCCACGGCGCGGCGGCGCGCTTCGGTCCAGTCAGGAAAACACAGCGCCAGATTGCGCAACGCCACCCTGCGGCGGGGCGCCACCAGCACAAAGGCCACCTGTCCGAGCAGCCAGCCCATGCCGCGCAACACCGGCAGCGGCAGCAGCGCCAGCACCCGCATGAACCACACACCCAAACGCCCTGTGAGGCCCTTCATGCGGCGCCTCCGGCGGCAGGTTCGACCGGAGCAGCCTCGCCACGCGGCTGCTTGTAGCGGCCATAGCCCCACAGATATTGCTCGGGGCATTGGCGAATGAGGTGTTCCATGGCTTGGTTGATTTGCAGCACGGCCTGGTCCATCTGGTCGGACAGCGGCTGGGGCAAGGGCTCGAAATGCGTGACATATCCACGACCCCATGGCAGACGCTCGCAACGCGCCAGCACCACGGTCGCGCCGGTCTGTTGCGCCAGGCGCACGGCCAGGGTCATGGTGTAGGCGTCGCGCCCAAAAAAAGGTGCCCACTGGCCCTGCCCCTCGGGCGGCACCTGGTCAGGCAGCAGGCCCACGGCCTCGCCCCGGCGCAGGGCCTTGATCATCTGGCGCACACCCGCCAGCGTGGTGGGCACGGCCAGCATGCCGGGGCGGTTGCGTGCGGTCTCCATCACCTTGGCCAGCCAGGCCTGGCGTGCCGGGCGGTACAACACCGTGATGGGGCCACGCTCCGCGCTCCAGCGGCGTGCAGCGGCCTGGGCCGACAGTTCAAAACACCCCTGGTGCGGGGTCAGAAATACGATGCCGCGACCGGCTGCATAGGCCTGCTCCACACAGGCTTCGCCCGTGAGTGCGCAGGGCATGGTCGCGCCCATCCAAAGGCGTGGCAGCTCGGCCACCATGCGGCCCGCATGGGCCACGGCGGCGCGCACATCGCCAAAGGCATAGCCCGCCAGCGCTGAGTTGGCGAGAAACCGGCGCCGGTAGGTGGGAGACGCCACAAACGCCACCCAGCCCATGGCCGCGCCCATGATGTGCAGCAACCACAGTGGAAATACGGAAAAGAATCGAAAGACGACTGGCATTAAAATGACGGGGTCGCTGAGTTAAATGAGCAACTTGCAGGGCGACGTTAAAAAAATCTGCTAAAGCGTTCGCCAGATCTCCTTCGGGGTGAGGGCAACGCCCCAAATGCCGGAACACAGGAGTTTATTCAAATGGCGAACGACTTTCTCTTTACCTCGGAATCCGTCTCCGAAGGCCACCCCGACAAGGTGGCCGACCAGATCTCGGACGCGATTCTCGATGCCATCTTCAAGCAAGACCCCCGCAGCCGCGTCGCCGCTGAAACGCTGACCAACACCGGCCTCGTGGTGCTGGCGGGCGAGATCACCACCAACGCGCATGTGGACTACATCCAGGTGGCGCGCGACACCATCAAACGCATCGGCTACGACAACACCGACTACGGCATCGACTACAAGGGTTGCGCCGTGCTCGTGGCGTACGACAAGCAGTCCAACGACATCGCCCAGGGCGTGGACCACGCGTCCGACGACCACCTGAACACCGGCGCTGGCGACCAGGGCCTGATGTTCGGCTACGCCTGCGACGAGACGCCCGAGCTGATGCCCGCGCCCATCTATTACGCGCACCGCCTCGTCGAGCGCCAGGCCCAGCTGCGCAAGGACGGCCGCCTGCCGTTCCTGCGCCCCGACGCCAAGTCGCAAGTGACGATGCGCTATGTGGACGGCAAGCCCCACAGCATCGACACCGTGGTGCTGTCGACCCAGCACCACCCCGACCAGAGCGAAACGCAAACCAAGATGAAGGCCTCGTTCACCGAAGCCATCATCGAAGAGATCATCAAGCCCGTGCTGCCCAAGGAATGGCTGCAGAACACGCGCTACCTGATCAACCCCACCGGCCGCTTCGTCATCGGCGGCCCCCAGGGCGACTGCGGCCTGACCGGCCGCAAGATCATCGTGGACACCTACGGTGGTGCCTGCCCCCACGGCGGCGGCGCATTCAGCGGCAAGGATCCAACGAAGGTGGACCGCTCGGCCGCCTACGCCGCCCGCTACGTGGCCAAGAACATCGTGGCTGCCGGCCTGGCGCGCCAGTGCCAGATCCAGGTGGCCTACGCCATTGGTGTGGCCGAGCCGATGAACATCACCGTCTACACCGAAGGCACCGGCGTGGTGTCGGACGAGCGCTTGGCCGCCCTGGTCCGCGAGCACTTCGACCTGCGCCCCAAGGGCATCATCCAGATGCTGGACCTGCTGCGCCCCATCTACGAAAAGACGGCAGCCTACGGCCACTTCGGCCGCGAAGAACCCGAGTTCAGCTGGGAAAAGACGGACAAGGCTGCTGCGCTGCGCGCAGCGGCGGGCCTGTAAAGGCCCGGAGCGAAGCGAGCTTGTCCGGCTTTCGGCGCAGGCTCATATCGCGCAGCGATGTGAAGGGCCGCAAGGCCCGTGCCGCAGCCAACGTACGGGCAAGGCTGTAAAGCCCGCTGCGCGAATAGCGCGGTATCGGCCTTCGGGCGAAGTTCATATCGCGCAAGCGATGTGAACGCAGGCCAAGGTACGGACAAGGCTGCTGCACTGCGTGCGGCAGCAGGGCTGTAAGCCCTCCGCGCGGCACGCGCGGCTTTCCGTACGTGGACGAAGCTCATATCGCGCCAGCGATGTGAGCGCAGGCCAAAAGACGATCAGGGCAGCCCCCCCACAAGCCGCAACGCCCCGCGTTGCGGCTTTTCTTTTGGCGCTTCACCACCGCCCGCCAGCGGCGCTCTCCTACACCCGCCGCCCGCTTGCACTGACGGCACACGCCACAGGCCGCGGGTATCGTTCCTGCACACCCTTTCGCAGCCCCGAGCTGCCTCAACATCCACCGCAAGGAGCGACCACCATGCTGAAGTACGCCATTATTTTTGCCCTGATTTCCCTCGTGGCAGGGGCTCTGGGTTTCAGCGGTGTGGCCGCAGGTGCAGCGGGCATTGCCAAGGTGCTGTTTGTGCTGTTCCTGGTGGTTGCCGTGGTGTTTGTGGTGCTGGCGGCCATCGGGGTGGGCGCCGCGCGCAAGGTGCTCAAGTAGTCCTGCACACCTTCGTCACTGCAACACAACACACAGCCCACCATGACCGATACGACCACCATTTTTGAAGCCCTGCGCGAGAGCCACGAGCGCCAGCGCGCGCTGTACGGCGCACTGACGGACACCAGCGGCGACACGCCCGAGCGGCGTGACCTGTTCGATCAACTCAAGAAGGAACTCGCCGCCCACGCCCAGGCCGAGGACCGCCACTTCTATGTGCCGCTGATGGCACACGACGCAGGCATTGATCTGTCGCGCCACGCCATTTCAGAACACCACCAGATCGACGAACTGGTGGAGTCACTGGAAGAGACCGAGCCATCGAGCCCTGCCTGGTTGCCGCTGGCCAAGAAGCTGGCCGAGAAGGTGGAACACCACCTGAAGGAAGAGGAACACCGCTTCTTCCAGATGGCGGGCAAACTGCTGACGGAGAAGCAGAAAACCGCGCTGGCGGCAGACTACCGGGCGGACTATGAGGACGCCAAGGCCGCTACGGCCTGAAACCACGCACCAACGCGAATCAGGCGGCGTCTTCGGCCTGGATCACGCAGTTGCGGCCGCTGGACTTGGCCTTGTACAACGCTGTGTCCGCGCGCTTGATGAGCGCATGGCTGTCTTCCTTGTGGTCCCAGGTGGCCACGCCAAAGCTGGCACTGACATGGCCCACGGCGTCGAATGGCACCCCTGCAATGCGCGCGCGCACCGCCTCGGCCATGGCCATGGCGGCGTCCACCGGGGTTTCCTTGAGCAGGATGATGAACTCCTCGCCCCCAAAACGCGCAGCGCAGTCGGACGACCGCAGCAACTCGCGCACACGCAGCGCGGTGCTCTTGAGCACCACATCGCCAGAGTCATGCCCAAAGGTATCGTTGATGCGTTTGAAAAAGTCGATGTCGAACATCACCACCGACAGACTCCCCTTCCTGATGCGGGTGTCGGCCATCTCAGTCTCCAGCCTCTCAAAAAAGCGCCGGCGGTTGACCAGGTCCGTCAGGAAGTCCTTGGTGGCGAGGTCTTCCAGCTTGCGGTTGAGCCGTGCCATGGGCTCTATCACCAGCGACGACAGCGACAGGTTGAGGCCCACGAACAGCAGCACAAAGCTGCCCACCAGCGCCGTCATCACCGTGTTGAAGGTCTGACGCGCCTTCTCCAGCGGGAAATACATGGGCACCTTCACCACCTGGATGCCGACCGTTTCGTTCATGCCCCAGCCAAAGCCGTTCTTGTCGCCATAGACCTTGAGCATGGTGGGTGGGGCCACGGCGGGCGTGCTGTGGCAGGCCATGCACTGCGGCTGCTTGATGGTGATGGGCCGTGCCACGTACATGGCACGGTGCATGCCCTCGCCCACCTCGCCGGTCACTTCCTTCTTGAGGTCGGCACGGCCTTCGCGAAAGTCGCTGATGATGCGCTCTTCCCACTCGTTGGCACGGTCGCGCAGGTTGGTCGGGTTGAGCACCGCCTCCTTGTATTCGTAACCGGGGAACCGGTTCTGCAGCCGGCGCAGGGTCTCGGTGGCGGCATAGGCGGGCACGGTCTGGGGCAGGAATTTTTCGGCCAGCGTCACGTCCAGGTGGGGCTTGACCAGCTCGGTGGTGTAGTCGCGGATGGCCATGGCGGCGTGCATCATGATCTGCGAGTTGTGCTGCACCTCCTCAATGGCAGACTGCTGCAGGAAGCGGTGCACATAGGCGCCCGCGCCCAGCACCGCCAGCAGCAGCACGCCCGCCAGCACCAGATTGAATTTGAGCCGCAACGACATGGATCTCCCTCGGTGGCCCGCGCACGGCGGGCCTGTTATTGGAGGTGCGGACACGCCATATCGGGCGCAGTCCCCCGGGTTCACACAGGTGGGCTTGCACGCCGCATCACGGGACCACGGCACGAAAAGGACGGATTCGCGCTACAGAAACTTTGCGCGCAGCGTGCAAGCGGCGCATTGTCGCCACGTTTGTACGGCCCGGTCCATCTCTTTTTTGCCACGCTGCCCTGCGCCCCCGCCCCATGCCCGGCATGAACCGCCGGGTCGCACAATAGCAACTTCAGAGGCGGGTGGCAGCGCCGCCCATCTGCCGCCGCCAGGGCGCCCTGCGATGGTCATCCCCCCACCCACGACACTGGCCGGCGGTAAAATCACTACAAAAAAGATAGCTACCAGCATATATACATCCAGCGCGTACAGCCCCATTGCTTGCTCGACCTGCTCCAACGCCGACCCAATGCCCCGGTCAACCCCTGGCATGCGACGGCCACCGCGAGGACATGGGCGGCCCCCAAGCCAGCAACGCGAAGGGCCCTGAAGCGCACCACCAGCCGGAGACACATGGTCGACACCGCCATCTACATCGGACGTTTTGAGCCCGTCCACAGCGGCCACATGGCGCTATTGCAACGTGCACTGGACAGCGCCCCGCAGGTCATCGTGGTGATCGGCTCGGCGTGGCAGGCACGCTCGCCCAAGAACCCTTTCACCTGGCAAGAGCGCGAAGCCATGCTGCGCGCTGCCCTGGCCCCCGCCGACAGCGCCCGGGTGCAGGTGCTGCCCATGCGCGACTACTACAACGAAGCCGTGTGGGTGCAGGCGGTGCGCCGGGGCGTAGCGCGCCTCACTGCCCCGGGCGCACGCATCGGCGTGGTGGGCCACTTCAAGGATGCGACCAGCGGCTACCTCAGCGCCTTTCCAGGCTGGCAGCTCATTCACATAGACCGCCAGGGCCGCATCGACGCCACCGCCATCCGGGACGCGTACTTTGGCGCCACGCCTGCCACCGCGCGCGCCGCCGTGGCGCCGCTGGCCGCAGAGATTCCCGAGAGCACCATCGCCACGCTGGAGCACTTTGCGCAGACCCCACACTACCCCGCGCTGCAGGAGGAGTGGCGCATGCTGCGTGGTTACCGCCAGGCCTGGTCTGCTGCACCCTACCCGCCCGTGTTCGTGACGGTGGACGCCGTGCTGCGCTGCCAGGACCATGTGCTGCTGATCCGCCGCGCGCACGCACCCGGCAAGGGCCAGCTGGCCGTGCCCGGCGGCTTCATCGAGCAGCGAGAAACCGTGTGGCAGTCCTGCCTGCGCGAGCTGGTGGAAGAAACCCACTGCAACCTGCCCGAGGCCCGCATGCGCGCCGCGCTGCAGTCAGTGGCCGTGTTCGACCACCCCGACCGCAGCCAGCGCGGTCGCACCATCACGCATGCACACTACTTTGACCTGGGCGATGCGCCCTTCCC
>NZ_JACUZU010000019.1:0-5571 GCF_014851475.1 Acidovorax sp. ACV02 | reverse complement strand
CTGTGCTAGAATTCAAGGCTTCGCTGATCGCAGCGAGGTTTGCAAAATGAAGAAGATTTTGGTCTGATTTGTTTTGTTGGGATCCTTAAAAATATACAGCCGATAAGCGTGGGCGTTTGATGGCGAGTGCCAAGTTCTTTGGAACTAGTGCTTAGCACTACAAACGCTCATGAGAGAGAAGTGAAGTTCACTTCAATTCTTAATTATGAGTTGCTCGAAAGAGCGAAAAAATCAAGATCGAACTGTAGAGTTTGATCCTGGCTCAGATTGAACGCTGGCGGCATGCCTTACACATGCAAGTCGAACGGTAACAGGTCTTCGGATGCTGACGAGTGGCGAACGGGTGAGTAATACATCGGAACGTGCCCGAGAGTGGGGGATAACGAAGCGAAAGCTTTGCTAATACCGCATACGATCTCAGGATGAAAGCAGGGGACCGCAAGGCCTTGCGCTCACGGAGCGGCCGATGGCAGATTAGGTAGTTGGTGGGATAAAAGCTTACCAAGCCGACGATCTGTAGCTGGTCTGAGAGGACGACCAGCCACACTGGGACTGAGACACGGCCCAGACTCCTACGGGAGGCAGCAGTGGGGAATTTTGGACAATGGGCGCAAGCCTGATCCAGCCATGCCGCGTGCAGGATGAAGGCCTTCGGGTTGTAAACTGCTTTTGTACGGAACGAAAAGACTCTGGTTAATACCTGGGGTCCATGACGGTACCGTAAGAATAAGCACCGGCTAACTACGTGCCAGCAGCCGCGGTAATACGTAGGGTGCGAGCGTTAATCGGAATTACTGGGCGTAAAGCGTGCGCAGGCGGTTATATAAGACAGATGTGAAATCCCCGGGCTCAACCTGGGAACTGCATTTGTGACTGTATAGCTAGAGTACGGCAGAGGGGGATGGAATTCCGCGTGTAGCAGTGAAATGCGTAGATATGCGGAGGAACACCGATGGCGAAGGCAATCCCCTGGGCCTGTACTGACGCTCATGCACGAAAGCGTGGGGAGCAAACAGGATTAGATACCCTGGTAGTCCACGCCCTAAACGATGTCAACTGGTTGTTGGGTCTTCACTGACTCAGTAACGAAGCTAACGCGTGAAGTTGACCGCCTGGGGAGTACGGCCGCAAGGTTGAAACTCAAAGGAATTGACGGGGACCCGCACAAGCGGTGGATGATGTGGTTTAATTCGATGCAACGCGAAAAACCTTACCCACCTTTGACATGTACGGAATCCTTTAGAGATAGAGGAGTGCTCGAAAGAGAACCGTAACACAGGTGCTGCATGGCTGTCGTCAGCTCGTGTCGTGAGATGTTGGGTTAAGTCCCGCAACGAGCGCAACCCTTGTCATTAGTTGCTACATTCAGTTGGGCACTCTAATGAGACTGCCGGTGACAAACCGGAGGAAGGTGGGGATGACGTCAAGTCCTCATGGCCCTTATAGGTGGGGCTACACACGTCATACAATGGCTGGTACAGAGGGTTGCCAACCCGCGAGGGGGAGCCAATCCCATAAAGCCAGTCGTAGTCCGGATCGCAGTCTGCAACTCGACTGCGTGAAGTCGGAATCGCTAGTAATCGCGGATCAGAATGTCGCGGTGAATACGTTCCCGGGTCTTGTACACACCGCCCGTCACACCATGGGAGCGGGTTCTGCCAGAAGTAGTTAGCCTAACCGCAAGGAGGGCGATTACCACGGCAGGGTTCGTGACTGGGGTGAAGTCGTAACAAGGTAGCCGTATCGGAAGGTGCGGCTGGATCACCTCCTTTCTGGAAAACTGCATTCAATATTGAACGCCCACACTTATCGGTTGTTGGAACAAGCCGCAGACCTGCGAAGGGATTCGCAAGAATGTGGAATGGGTCTGTAGCTCAGCTGGTTAGAGCACCGTCTTGATAAGGCGGGGGTCGTTGGTTCGAGCCCAACTAGACCCACCAAATTCCGATGGCTAGATACGGTAAGAGGACACTGGGGGATTAGCTCAGCTGGGAGAGCACCTGCTTTGCAAGCAGGGGGTCGTCGGTTCGATCCCGTCATCCTCCACCAACCATACTTCGGAAATTCAACACCAAAGCTGCTTTGAAAGAGGCTGCTTTGTTGTTGATCAATATCGATTGATCAATCGGCTGTTCTTTAAAAATTCATAGAGTCGAAATCAGAGTTGCCAGGGGAAACTGCACATTCGTAAAGGTTTAGTGCAGACCGTGCCCCTGGTGACAAATTTTTGATTGCGTCAAAACGAATGTTCAATGAGCAAACGTGATTGCGAAAGTGATTGCGAAGTAATTTGAACTCAGTAATGACGAATGTTTCTTGATAGTGATATCGAGGAATTATTCACATTACGGCATAACGCGCCAGGTGAAAGACCTGGCAAGTCCTTGAGATGACGGCGATATCTTGAAAGAGATGTCAAAGTTATAGGGTCAAGTGACTAAGAGCATGTGGTGGATGCCTTGGCGATTACAGGCGACGAAAGACGTGATAGCCTGCGATAAGCTTCGGGGAGCTGGCAAATAAGCTTTGATCCGGAGATTTCTGAATGGGGAAACCCACCTCGCAAGAGGTATCGCATACTGAATACATAGGTATGCGAGGCGAACCGGGTGAACTGAAACATCTCAGTAGCTCGAGGAAAAGACATCAACCGAGATTCCGAAAGTAGTGGCGAGCGAAATCGGAAGAGCCTTCTAGTGATAGCACGACTGTTAGCAAAACGGGATGGAAAGCCCGGCCATAGCAGGTGATAGCCCTGTATGCGAAAACAGACGTGTGGTACTAAGTTAGAGAAAAGTAGGGCGGGACACGAGAAATCCTGTCTGAATATGGGGGGACCATCCTCCAAGGCTAAATACTCGTAATCGACCGATAGTGAACCAGTACCGTGAGGGAAAGGCGAAAAGAACCCCGGGAGGGGAGTGAAATAGATCCTGAAACCGCATGCTTACAAAAAGTAGGAGCCCGAAAGGGTGACTGCGTACCTTTTGTATAATGGGTCAGCGACTTACATTCAGTGGCAAGGTTAACCGAATAGGGAAGCCGTAGAGAAATCGAGTCCGAATAGGGCGAATCAGTCGCTGGGTGTAGACCCGAAACCAAGTGATCTATCCATGGCCAGGATGAAGGTGCCGTAACAGGTACTGGAGGTCCGAACCCACTAGTGTTGCAAAACTAGGGGATGAGCTGTGGATAGGGGTGAAAGGCTAAACAAACTTGGAAATAGCTGGTTCTCTCCGAAAACTATTTAGGTAGTGCCTCAAGTATTACCTGCGGGGGTAGAGCACTGTTTAGGCTAGGGGGTCATGGCGACTTACCAAACCTATGCAAACTCCGAATACCGCAGAGTACAGCTTGGGAGACAGAGCACCGGGTGCTAACGTCCGGACTCAAGAGGGAAACAACCCAGACCGCCAGCTAAGGTCCCTAAAATTGGCTAAGTGGGAAACGAAGTGGGAAGGCTAAAACAGTCAGGATGTTGGCTTAGAAGCAGCCATCATTTAAAGAAAGCGTAATAGCTCACTGATCGAGTCGTCCTGCGCGGAAGATGTAACGGGGCTAAGCCAGTTACCGAAGCTGCGGATTTGCAATTTATTGCAAGTGGTAGGAGAGCGTTCTGTAGGCCTGTGAAGGTGTCTGGTAACGGATGCTGGAGGTATCAGAAGTGCGAATGCTGACATGAGTAGCGTTAAAGGGGGTGAAAAGCCCCCTCGCCGTAAGCGCAAGGTTTTCTACGCAACGTTCATCGGCGTAGAGTGAGTCGGCCCCTAAGGCGAGGCAGAGATGCGTAGCTGATGGGAAACAGGTCAATATTCCTGTACCGATCAATAGTGCGATGTGGGGACGGAGAAGGTTAGCTCAGCCAACTGTTGGATATGTTGGTTCAAGCCTGTAGTCGTGCTCGGTAGGCAAATCCGCCGGGCTTAGATGAGGGGTGATAACGAGTCTGCTTGCAGACGAAGTGAGTGATACCCTGCTTCCAGGAAAAGCCACTAAGCTTCAGCTATTGACGACCGTACCGCAAACCGACACTGGTGCGCGAGATGAGTATTCTAAGGCGCTTGAGAGAACTCAGGAGAAGGAACTCGGCAAATTGATACCGTAACTTCGGGAGAAGGTATGCCCCAAGTAGGTGAACTCGTACAGAGGGAGCCCAACGGGGTTGCAAAAAATCGGTGGCTGCGACTGTTTAATAAAAACACAGCACTCTGCAAACACGAAAGTGGACGTATAGGGTGTGACGCCTGCCCGGTGCTGGAAGATTAAATGATGGGGTGCAAGCTCTTGATTGAAGTCCCAGTAAACGGCGGCCGTAACTATAACGGTCCTAAGGTAGCGAAATTCCTTGTCGGGTAAGTTCCGACCTGCACGAATGGCGTAACGATGGCCACACTGTCTCCTCCTGAGACTCAGCGAAGTTGAAATGTTTGTGATGATGCAATCTCCCCGCGGAAAGACGGAAAGACCCCATGAACCTTTACTGTAGCTTTGTATTGGACTTTGAACAGATCTGTGTAGGATAGGTGGGAGGCTTTGAAGTGAGGACGCTAGTTCTCATGGAGCCAACGTTGAAATACCACCCTGGTGTGTTTGAGGTTCTAACCTAGGTCCATTATCTGGATCGGGGACAGTGCATGGTAGGCAGTTTGACTGGGGCGGTCTCCTCCCAAAGCGTAACGGAGGAGTTCGAAGGTACGCTAGTTACGGTCGGACATCGTGACGATAGTGCAATGGCATAAGCGTGCTTAACTGCGAGACTGACAAGTCGAGCAGATGCGAAAGCAGGACATAGTGATCCGGTGGTTCTGTATGGAAGGGCCATCGCTCAACGGATAAAAGGTACTCTGGGGATAACAGGCTGATACCGCCCAAGAGTTCATATCGACGGCGGTGTTTGGCACCTCGATGTCGGCTCATCTCATCCTGGGGCTGTAGCCGGTCCCAAGGGTATGGCTGTTCGCCATTTAAAGAGGTACGTGAGCTGGGTTTAAAACGTCGTGAGACAGTTTGGTCCCTATCTTCCGTGGGCGCTGCAGATTTGAGGAAGCCTGCTCCTAGTACGAGAGGACCGGAGTGGACACACCTCTGGTGTATCGGTTGTCACGCCAGTGGCATTGCCGAGTAGCTAAGTGTGGAAGAGATAACCGCTGAAAGCATCTAAGCGGGAAACTCGTTTCAAGATGAGATCTGCCGGGGCCTTGAGCCCCCTAAAGAGTCGTTCAAGACCAGGACGTTGATAGGTCAGGTGTGGAAGCGCAGTAATGCGTTAAGCTAACTGATACTAATTGCTCGTGCGGCTTGACCCTATAACTTTGATAGCCAACACGCTCACAGCGTGAAGCTCAAAGTCTGTTATGCCAAGTTAGACGCAGTCAAAACACAAACATCTGATTCCAGACTCTATGAATTCGCCAGGCAGTTCACAAAAACTGCCCAGCACCAAGTTATGCCTGATGACCATAGCAAGTTGGTCCCACTCCTTCCCATCCCGAACAGGACAGTGAAACGACTTTGCGCCGATGATAGTGCGGGTTCCCGTGTGAAAGTAGGTCATCGTCAGGCTCTTACAGC
>NZ_JACUZU010000018.1:0-13695 GCF_014851475.1 Acidovorax sp. ACV02 | reverse complement strand
GCCCAGCTGCCGTATGGTGGGCCTGACGCGCTTGCCCAGCTTGATGTAGAGCTCAACGGCTCGGATTCGATCTTCGTAGGAATACATGAACTACCTCCTGGTAGTCCAAGTTTTTGTCCGCATCCCCCTATCCCTTTCAGGCTGTCAATTTTCGGTCGGCGGCAACAAGGCAGAAATCTCCGGTGCAACGGAGCGGACGCTTTTGTTCTTCACAGCTGGCTGCTCCTGGCCGGATTCCGCCTCACGCTCTTGACGCAATGGGTAATGCGGTCAGTCGCGAAACTTGCGGCTTGAAACGCTGACGGAGTTCCCGTCAGGATCTTTTGTGTTGGCGAATGCGTAGCCGTTTGCTTGATGAACGGCACCAAAGGCAACGCCTGTTGCCTTGGCGGCCTCGACGAACTTCTGCACATCTTTCACAGCAAATGACATCTTAACGGCGGCCGAGCCAAGCCTGAGACTTTTAGCGGCTTGATGGATCAGGATCTCTGCGCCGCCCGCAGCCGGGCGAAGTTCGATAAGTCCCTCACGCACATCGCCGCTCGTCTCATAGCCAAAGTTTTCGCTGTAAAACCGGGCGGTGCGATGCATGTCTTTCGCATAGATGATTACGGTGCTAAGGGCGATAGTCATAGATATCTTGTTGTGTGCGCGGAAGTGTATTGATCTTCCGCTCTAGGCTGGTTGCTGTCGCTCAATCAGCAGCCGTTGAGCGACTATTGCGATCGAGAGCAGACAGTGAAGAACATCACTGGGCGTTTTTCTGCATTGCAAGAACTGACACAGCTTCCGTGGTCACTTGTAGACAACGGCATCTAGAAGGCGCATGGTCTTTGCCCCCACTCGATGGGAGACCATCATGGAATACATTTCAGCCGTCGTTCATCGCGAGCCCTGGAACAAGGGAAAGATCGTTGGTCAGAAGGCGCCCTTCAAACCCAAAGATATCTGGGCGCTACGCGTGCGCCTACAGATGGAGAACCGGGTGCGCGAGCTAGCGCTTTTCAATCTGGGAATCGACAGCAAGCTACGCGGGTGCGACCTGGTCGCCCTAAAAGTCCGCGATGTTTGCCATGGCGACCAAGTCGCTTCACGAGCAACGGTCATGCAGCACAAAACTCATCACCCCGTACAGTTCGAGCTGACGGCGACCACTCGTGAAGCGCTTCAGCAATGGATCAAGACCGCGAAGCTGAAATCCGAGGACTTTATCTTTCCAAGCCGCCTTCACAAGTCGCCGCATCTCGGGACGCGTCAGTACGCCCGGATTCTCGAGCGCTGGGTGTTGCAGCTTGGTTTGGATCCAGCAGAGTATGGAACGCACTCCATGCGACGAACCAAGGCTACGCTTATCTACCGCAGAACCAAGAATCTGCGCGCTGTCCAGCTACTACTAGGCCATTCAAAAATCGAGTCAACTGTCCGCTACCTTGGCATTGAAGTCGACGATGCTCTTGAGCTATCTGAACAGACCGAGATTTGAGTTGACGGAGCACAAATTTTCACCGGGGGCGGCTAAGCTGTGAGCCTTAGATCACGGGGAGCGATGGGATCACTAAGGGCATCTCGCTGCCACTAGTACGCATTGGTCAGAACGGAGCGAGCATCCGCAAGCAGCCTTGAGCCAACAACCTCTCACGGATGATGGCTGTGCAGCGAATGATGTTGCTCACAAGCCTATCGCGGAGCGCCAAGGTTCGACAAATAGTGGGCGGTGATCATCCCCCACATGAGTGCCCAAACCCGTAAGTCGCTGATCGCCAAGCGCTAATGAAAGTTCAGGTAACGATCGTCAATAGACCGACGTCCGAGAGTGGGTCTGCAATGCATCCATCGCACCGCCGGCGAAGGCATGCAAGTGGAGGCTACGCATAGACCTGCGGGACGGTTGATCTTGCGGGATGTTGGCGCTCCCATTGCGTCACCGGGTCCGTTTAAGTCCGACCCTCGGCCGATCGACGGCGAATCAGATAAATGTGCGTGATGGGCACAAGCAAGTTAACTATCGTTTTCGCCAAAAGCGGCAGTTAACTTTCCCTCGCTTCGGTCTGCCGCAGGGGTGTACCGAAACTCCGCGGGCAGCAGCGTCCAGGGATGCGATCCAAAAAATCGTATAGGACCGGACAGCAGCAAAAATAATCATCAATCAAACGTGATGATCATGGCCGCGTATGCCCTGTTTCATTCGTAGCTGCTGCTGAATAGAAGCAAAGCGCGATCGTTCTACGCATCAATATGCGTACTTGCGATGTACAACTGGACGCTTGGTCAATGTCATATTGGACGGACATGCGCTGAGGCTAAGATCTACTTCTGGCCGTCTGCGGCCGATGTCTGAAATACCTGCTGCCGGCGTTCAGGGCGCTCGACCGACCGGTCATTCTCACTGGAATGCGCAGGAAGCCAGGGGGACGCCTGCCTTTGCAAATGAAGCGTAGACAGCAGCCCTGCACCAGACCTGCACCTCATCACCAAGCCTGAGTTCCCATGCGCCTGATCAACTGCCGCTTCCCGCTCCTCTTTACTGCGAGGAATTCCCAGCGAATATTGCTAGTGTGGTTGCTGGTGCTGCTGGCCGCTTGCTCTAAGTCCCCGCGTGCGAATTTTCCGCAGTCGTTCTCGTGCGAGGATGCACCCCAGTTGCGGATCTGGCGCGCCCGCATCGCAGACAATTTCGCCACCCTGCTGCAAGTGACTAGCGCACACGATCCCGAGAGAGCAGACCCTCTGCCCCTCCTGCGTCAAATGCGCCATCTGCATCTTCAGTTGCGCGAATACTTCATGACCGAATCCATGCCAGACTGCATGCAGGAGGCCGTGCGCATCTACGTCGAAGGACTGGAGCCACTGGCTCGTAGTGGCGATAGGGACAAGGAGCTGAGCGCCGCGATGCACGATGTTGGGTCCACGGTGGACCGCTTCGCCGAAGCGGTGAAGACGGCAATGCCCCTATGGGCCCGGGAAGCCCATGCCGCGGAGTCAACCCCGCGCTGATCCCGTCATGATGCTTTGAGCGACTTCTTGATTTCGATTTCTATGCCCACATTCGGTTGAGTCGCAGTCGAATGCTAGCAAGAAATAGTCTTGATCCTTTGCGCGGCCTCTACCCGTTTGAACGAAGTTGTTTGCCCTGTAGAAGGCGAGTGCATTGGTGTTTTCGGCGACACATTTGAGCTGGTAAGGTGTTGTCGACCAGCCCGGTAGTGCGTGCAGCAGTTTTCGCCCAACACCTCGATTTACTGCATCGGGATGAACGTGTAGATGGTGGACAAAGTTATCCGGTTCCCAAACCGAAATGAAGCCTAGAAGGCGATCCCCATCAAAGGCGAGGAGCTGCATTTCGCCCACCGTTTGGAGATCGAAATCTTCAAGCGCAAACCCAGAACAGGCTTCCCAGAAAAACGCCGTCCTGCGAGATCGAAGAAAAAGATTGCGCAGTGATGCTAGGTCGCTAGGCAGCGCAAAACGAATGAGCAAGGCGTTCTCCAGAATGGTGCGATCATAAAATCATCGCCAACGAACGCTCACTATCGGCCAACAGCGGTCTTCGGCCTGATGGAGGTGCGTTTCAACAAGTCGCTGTTCGATTTGTTGTTACCAAGAAAATTCGCCCAACGCGAGGAACTATTCATTGAAGTTCGAGAGCGCTTCGAGAAACCTCTTACAAGCTACAACCCTTGACGTGGTCATGCCACTCACTTCCTAAGACGCGCATCAACTCACAGCGCACAGGCGGGCGCAGATTTGGTCTGTTGACGCGACATCGCCAAAGGCCGCAAACACGTTCAGCAGCGCGGCATTTTGGGCCGCTTCGCTGCGTGCCGCTGTGGCGTCGGCGACCAAGAGAGTTCGATAGTCAAGCTCCATAGCTTGTCGTGCGGTGGATTCGCAGCAGATATTTGTCAGCGTGCCAGCGATAACTACGGTGTCGATGCCCCTGCGGACCAGTTCTGAGCTCAGGCTGCAGTGCTCGGCACCGAGAGCGCCGAAGCGCATCTTGTCCACTACGAGGTCGCCATCCTGCACGTCGATGCCGCTGAAGATCGCATGGCCGCACGTCCCTTTCCCAAGCAGCGCACTCGCCCGGACTTGATCTCCGCCAGCAACGATTTCTACATAGCGCAACCAGTCGTGCTCGACGACGGTGTGTCGGGTGAAGCAGATAGTGGCACCTGCCGAACGGAGGCAACGTGTTAGTGCATTGATGCGGTCAACGATGAGCTTGGCGGAAGGCACGCAGGCAGGCGAATCGTGCCGAATAAAGGCATCTTGCATGTCGATGACGAGCACTGCTGTGCGCACAGGATCGAGACGTGGGTACATGACCAGCCGGTCCCGACGGTGGCTGGCGGTATCTGCGAGCTTGAGTTGAAGAGCCAGGTCAGTTGTCAAAGTCATACCGCCTCCGTTCCAATGTCGATGCCCAAAAATGAGGCGACTGAGTCGAGTTGGCCCAGAGCCGTCGCTGCCCCGTTAAGCGTTCTCAGTCCTAAACCTGCGGCTGCCGTTAACAAAGACGTCTCCATAGGTTGCGTTACCAGGTCTGCAACCCATGCATCTGCGCGAAGCCGCTTCAGGTCTTCGACATCGACGGCTAGTCCCGGCGCGTGGTGCATGCCGATCGGCGTGGCATTAACCACGATATCGACCTTCTCCAAAGCATGTTCCGGTCCCCAAGGTGCGCTTTCCGCACACATTGCGAGCATGCCTGCACGTTCTGACGCGTCAGTGGTCCGAAAGACGATTGATCGCCCACCTCGGTGAATGAACTCCAGAGCGATCGCGCGGGCGGCTGCACCCGCGCCCACTAGAGCCAGTGTCCGACCCATTGGGTCGAAGCCTTTGAGACTCGCTCCGTTCCAGAAACCATCGCCGTCGAACATGTCACCTTCGAGGCCTTGCTCTGTCTTACGAAAGACGTTCACCGCGCCAATTCTTCGTGCCCTGGATGTGAGCGTGGTGGCCATCTGAGCGGCAGCCTGCTTGTGCGGGGCTGTGAGCACCAACCCTAGGCAGTTGCTAGTGGTGCGCACTATCGACAGCAGCGCCTCCAACGCGCTTGGCGCCGTCTCTAGAGGAACAAGCGCTAGGTCTGCGCCTGCGTGTTCGAAGCGCGCATTGAAAAGAGCGGGCAACTGCACCTGAGCGACCGGATACCCCGCCATGAAGACAACTTGAGCTGCGCCAGTGAGAAACATTGCAGATCCTTGACAAAAATTGAAGATTTCAAATAATATCTAAAATATTGAAGATTTTGTGAAAGATTGAATGTTCTTCCGCTCAAACGATGAGTCCTCCACCGTGGTCCGCCTATTGGCCGAGCAGGTTCGTCGGGACATCTCTTTCGGGGTGCTGGCGCCCGACTCCAAGCTAAAGATTGACGAACTCAGGCAGCGCTACGGCGGAAGCGCGAACTCATTTCGTGAGGCCCTGACCCAGCTCGCCAACGATGGATTGGTGGAGGCGACTCCTCAAAAGGGGTTCAGGGTGGCATCGGCCACAACTGCGGACTTGCAGGACATCGCGCGGGTGCTGTTCGAAGTGGAATCCCTTGCCATTCGATGGTCGATGGCAGCGGGTGACGTGCGGTGGGAAGGAGAAGTGATCGCAGCCCAGCATCGCCTCAGTCGAATCGAAGACCTTGTTGCGCACGACGCTGCAGAACACGCAGTGGAGTGGGAAGAAGCGGGCAGAGCCCTTCATGCTACTTTGGCTAGCGCCTGTGGATCACCTCGTTTGCTTGAAATCATGCAGAAGCTCTATCAGCAGAGCGCTCGCTTCAGGTTGTCACGCCTGCATGGCCAGGGTTTCGACCCGGGCACATCCCAAGCTGCGCATGCCCGCCTCGTGAATGCGGTGCTCGCACGTGATGCCAATGCCATGCATGAGGCACTGCGAGAAATCATCTTCGGCTGGAAAGCCAACTGACAAAGGGTCACCCATGTCTATCTCGCGCAGAAACATCATCAGGCTTGCTGCCGGGGCTGCGGCATTGCCGACTTTCTCCACAAACGCACTGGCAAGCACCGATCGGGTCACGGTTGGTGCGCTGCGCTTCACTTCAGAAGGGCCAACATTTCTGGCGCTGGAGCGGGGCTACTTCAAAGACGAAGGTCTGGATGCCAAGATCGAGTTCTTCCAAGCTGCCCAACCCATGGCCGTAGCCATCGCTTCTGGCGATGTGGACTTCGGCGTCACGGCAGTCACGGCAGGACTTATCAGCCTTGCCGAGAAGGGCGCCTTGAAGGTGATCGGGGGAGCCCTGCAGGAAGAGCCAGGTATCGACGGACAGATCATCTTGGCCTCGCGACAGGCTTGGGAAGCGGGTCTCAAATCGCCCAAAGACCTACGCAATCGGTCCTTCGGCATCACAACCCATGGCTCGTCTTTCCACTACATGGTCCACAAAGTGGCGGAGAAAGTCGGAATTCGTCTCAGCGACATCCAACTCAAGCCCCTGCAACAGATTGGAGCCTTGGTGGGGTCGCTCAGTACGGGGCAAATCGATGCCTGGTCCATCGTGCCAGATATCGGCAAACCGCTGATTGCGAAGCCGGAGGTGAAGAAGATCGGCGAAATTGCCGAGTACATCCCTGACTATCAGGTGACCACCGTCTTCACTGCGACCAAGATGATCCGCGAGCGCAAGGATGTGGTGCAACGCTTCATGAAGGCGCGTGCGCGTGCCGTGTCCGACTTCAACAGAGCACTGGTTGGTCCTAATGCGGACCAGAAGTCTGCTGAGGACGTTTTGAAGGTGCTCCACAAATACGTGATGGCGGACCGCCCCTTTGAGGTCGCTGCGCCTCTGATCCGCAATGGCGCGATGCGGATAGCGGAGCGATCGCAACTTCATGCCGGCAGCATCCGCGATCAGCTCGATTGGTTCAAGTCTGAAAAGCTAGTACCACCCGCAGTTACCTTCGACATGCTGGTGGATGCCGGCTTCGCCCCGATCAAAGGCTGACCATGGAAATCCAGCTCAAGGGCGTCCGCCATCGCTACGGTGAAATGCAGGTTTTGGAAGATGTCACCTTCAACCTGCCAACCGGGCAGATCGTCTGCATCATTGGACCTTCGGGGTGCGGCAAGTCAACCTTGTTGCGTTTCATCGGTGGGCTCGAACGCCCCGACGAAGGCGAGATCCAGCTAGTGGGCGAGCGGCCAGCAGGTTGCCTCAACCCGCTCACGTATATTTTCCAGGACTTCGCACTGCTTCCCTGGCGCACGGTGGAGGAGAACATCAGCGTAGTGCTGGAAGATCACCGGATCAAAGGACGAGAAGCCGAACGGATCATCTCGGACGTGCTGGGGCGCACTAAGCTGACAGAGTTTCGTAAGGCATACCCCCGCCAACTGTCAGGGGGGATGAAGCAGCGCGTCGCGATCGCACGCGCGCTGAGCGTCAGCCCTGCAGTGATGCTAATGGACGAGCCATTATCAGCGTTGGACAGCCAGACGCGCGAGCTGCTGATGGACGACCTGGTGGAGTTGTGGCTACGGGAGCGTTTCACTGCGTGCTATGTCACCCACAACCTTGCTGAAGCCGTACGCCTGGGGCACAAGATCATCCTCCTGAGCCGCCGTCCGGGTCGCATTCGCCAAGTAGTGCAGATCGACATGCCATTGGAGGAGCGCGCCGCGCGGTTGATGGAGTTGGAAGTGATCCAACGCGACCTCTGGGCATTGATGCGTGACGAGGCCATGGCGGCCGATCGGGAGTTGGCCCATGACAACTGAAGCAATCCGTGGGCAGGCAGTGGCGGCCACCGCAATTCCCCCGCAATCCATTCGCACTAGGCCTGTGCCGTTTCGCGGGGGTGGGTTCAGGCCACAGCCAATGCGCTGGGTCGGGCCCGTCGTGTTTCTGGTACTCCTGGTTGTCTGGGAACTGGGATGTCGCACGGGAATTATCGGCAGTCTCGTATTGCCGGCACCCAGCAAGGTGTGGGGCGCGCTACAGGATCTGTATCAATCAGGCCTGCTGCGCAAGCATGTGCTAGCCAGCCTTTCCCGGTTGGTCGTGGGGTGGACATTGGGTGCAGCGCTTGGCGTCACGGTTGGGTTGACGATCGGCTTGTTCTCGCTCGCCCGCGCAGGATTGTTGCCTCTGGTGTCGGCGATTTTCCCTATCCCTAAGATCGCACTGCTTCCGCTGTTTGTGATCTGGTTCGGTATCGGAGAGGGCTCCAAGATCGCCACCATCCTGTTCGGTACTTTTTTCCCGATGGTGATTGCAACCTATGGCGGCGTCGACAACGTCGATCGCAGCCTCATCCGAATGGGGCAGTCCTTCGGGCTGTCTTGGTCTTCAATCGTTCGCAAGATTATCATCCCAGGCGCGATGCCAGCCATCCTTTCGGGCTTCCGCATCTCTGTATCGATCGGGATCATCTTGTTGGTGGCCGCTGAAATGATCGGCGCGGAATTTGGCATCGGCTCCTACATCCTGATGGCGGGAGCAATTTTCTCTATGGAACAACTGATCGCTGGCGTCGCGATCCTGTCGCTTATCGGTCTCTGCGCTAGCGGACTCATCGGATGGGCTGAGCGGCGGCTGCTCGGATGGAGGGCTAGATGATGTGGCGTTCACCCCATAGACATGAACAAAACTACGATGTGGTTGTCTGCGGCGGCGGCGCCGCAGGTGTCGGCGCCGCAGTGGGTGCGGCACGGGCTGGTGCTAGGGTGTGCCTTGTCGAGAAGTACGGTTTTTTGGGCGGAGCTGCGACGACGGCGCAGGTCCTTGCGTACTGCGGCTTCTATCAACAAGGCGCAAAGCCGGTGGCAGCAGTGGGCGGCGTTGGGGCTGAACTGCTCGCCAGCCTGAGCAAAAACGGATTGGATACGACTCCCTTTTGCTCGGAAACTACGGGAAACTGGATCGTTCGAATTGAGCCCGAACTACTCAAGCTCACCATGGATGATTTGTTGGTGCGGCATGGCGTAGATGTCCAGTTGCACACCCGGGTCGCTGCTGCCACGCGTACCGGTGAACGCATAGAAGCAGTCACGCTCGCAGGAATGGAAGGCCGGTGGCACGCCGTTGCGGATGCGTTCGTGGATGCCAGCGGCGACGCCAATCTCGCTATGCTCGCGGGCGTCCCTTTCCGCATCGGCGATCGCGAGGGCCTACTTCAGGCGACGACTCTCCCAATGAGGATAGGAGGCGTGCTGCCTGAGGTGTTGATTGATCGTCCGGCCCTATGCGCCGCTGTCGCCCGCTATAACGAAGGTGGACAGTTTCCTATAAGCCGATCCGACGGCGGCATCATGTTTCGGCTGCCTGTGTCCAACGACATCTGGTGGATGGCGGTGGATCTCCCGCTGGCGGAAGTGAGTTCGCGTTGCTTCACTGCGCTCGAGATGAAAGGTCGAGCCATGGCAAACGACTATGTCCACATGTTGCGAAAGCACATGCCTGGCTTCGCCAACGCATATCTTGTTGCCACGGGCCCCCAGATTGGCGTGCGTGAAACGCGACATCCTGCGGCACGGTATGAGATGACGCTTGCTGATGCGACGCAAGGCAAAACTTCCGACGATGCAGTAGCCCGAGCTGCCTGGCCAATCGAATTGCATACACAGCCGGGTCGGCCAACATACACGCCGCTAGGCGGTGCCGGCTACTTCCACGTTCCCTACGATGCAATCAGCGCCGCCGGTATCGAGAACCTCTGGTATGGAGGACGAGTGATTGGGGCAGACCCCGACGCTTATGCATCGGTGCGAGTGATGGGCACTGCATTCGCTACCGGAGAGGCCGCCGGTGTCTCCGCAGTGGACTATATAGAGAGCAATCACCTGCGCAATGCGCGCACAGTTGCCAATCGATTGCGGGCCAACGGCGCGATCGTCTAAAGCACAAGCGCTTCGGCTTGACGCAAGAGTTTCAACGCTTGCCGCCCCGCGCCACCAAGGTTGCAAGCCCTGATGCCACCTAACTGCAGCGTGTCTGCGGACTCCGGGCGCCTTCATGGGTTTCAACAACAAGTTCGCGGCCTTAGGGTCGTACGCCATTAATTTGAACAAGGAGACAAAGCATGCTTCGACGTACCCTCTTCCAATGTGTTGCAGGTACAGCGCTGGCGGCCTCTTGCGGACTACTGCACGCGCAGACCTGGCCATCCAAACCCGTACGTATGATCGTGCCTTTTGCCGCAGGGTCCACGCCCGATCTGCTGGCGCGCATCCTCACGGACCGCCTCTCGGCGCGCTTGGGCCAGGCTTTCGTAGTGGACAACCGCAGCGGGGCAGCCGGCAACATCGGCACCGACGTCGTTGCCAAGGCGGCACCGGACGGCTATACGGTGGGAGTCAGCATTGCGGGACCGCTGGCTATCAACCCGCTGCTGTTCAAATCCATGCCTTATGACCCTGCGCGGGATGTCAAGCTGATCACTGTCGCGGCTACTCAGCCTTCGGTGCTGGTGGCGTCGAACAAGCTGAAGGCTTCGACCTCGAAGGAACTGTTCGAACTTCTCGGGCACAAGGAAGGCCGCTACAGCTTCGCTTCCATGGGGGCGGGAACGATCTCGCAGATGGGCATGTATGTGCTGACCGCAAACAGCCCGGCAGATATGGTGCACGTGCCTTATGCTGGGTCCGGCGCCGCTTCGTTGGCACTAATGTCCGGCGAGGTGGATTTCGCGCTGTTGCCGGCGGCCAGCGTAATGCCGCACATCCAGGCCGGCAAGATGAAGGCCCTAGGCGTCGCTGACGCCAAGCGGATGTCTGCCCTGCCGAATGTGCCGACCTTAACGGAAGCTGGTGTTCGCAGCGTGACAGCCGATGCCTGGATCGGCGTCATCGCGCCGGCTGGCACGCCCGACGCTATCACTGAGCGACTGCGCGGCGAGATCCTGCAAGTTCTCGCCGAACCGGCCGTGCGCGAAAAACTTCGGACCCAGACTATGGAAGCCGTGGGCGGTACGCCGGTCGAGTTCCGTAAGGTGTTGGACGGTGAGTTGAAGTTGTGGAGCCCGGTGATTAAACAGTATGGCATCACGGTCCAGTGACGTGGCCAATGGCACTTGTTGGATGAGCACCGCCTTAGCAGACTGCTGAAGTGCCCCCTGTTGCGTCGGAGGACATGGCCTGAATTCAACAGGCCTATGTTCTCATTTCCCGATACTTCGAAGGCTTTTGCTGCTCTTTCCGTTGAAGCCTGCCCTTTTTATGAGCGCTCTTTCAGTTTGCCTCTTACGCACTGATTTGCTCCAATGTAGATACATGCATGGGTAACTGCTGTGCGATATGGATGACCTGTACTATGGCCATCCAGTAGCTGTTGCAATGACTGCTCCTCAGCTGAAAGTAAGCGTTCGTGGAAGTAGTGCGTATGACGGCAATCGCTGCAGAACCGACGTCTTGCGTGGTGGCCTCAGGCTGGTTGCAATGCTCAGCTTGAAAAGCTTGATGGCCGCTCTCTCCCAAAGTTGACCTCTTATGCCGCGTCGCTTGCCTATACCTTGCTTGGAACCTCTGGCCTAGGCAAGCTCTGTGATCGGAGACCTAGAGCGTCGCATCAAGATGTGTTCACCGGCCGCTCAACGCGCCTCGAATGCAATTGGTGACGAAGGTCACGGACAGCCAGCCTGGTCAAGGAAAGACGTGTCCGTATTCGTAGACTAAAGATTGGCGTTCGTCGCACAGGACAGCACAGCCGCGCGTCCCTGCCGCCGGATAACCCTTTGCGGGTATGCATGAGAGGCAAGGCACGCATCACGTCTCTCAATCCCCAGCGCACTCCAACTGACCTGCCCGTGGATTCTCACCCTGCCGTCCCGGGCCTGGTCCCGTGGCGGGGATGCCATAAACAGCCTTCTGATCCGCACTGTCCACTACGCGGACTCCCTGGGCGTTGAAGACCCATGCGTCCCAGTAGTTAACGGGCGCGATCTGGGGCACATTCGCAGCCTTGAGGAAGTCTCTGAGCAGTGGCTGTTCGTTTGCGTCGTAGGGGAAGTGCAGCCCGTACTCCAGCTTGAATTCCGAAACGGAGTTGGCTCGCACGCCCAGGTGATGGGGCATAAAGGTCTTCACTTTGAATTCAGGAACGATCATTCGAGCCTGAGTCACCACACGCGATTCGGGTCCGCCTTGCCACAGGTCCAGGCTCGTGGCGCCTGCTGCGTTCATTGCCGCCCGGAGATTTTCCAATGGGGATCCATACGTGACGCCGTTAGCAACGCGTGGCGTAGTCAGCTCCTTTCCTCCTGCGCCACTGTCAGAGACGAACAACTGCAGCGGTGCAGTCCTCTGGGAGGTCTGTGTAGAAATCAGAAATCCAAAGGTTTCAGGTCCACCCGTGCCATTACTGAAAGCGGTGCACCCTGAGACGCTGTGCACCCAACGCACTACGCGAATCGTGATTGCGTCGTTCACCTTGATGGTTTCGCCGCCTTTGAGAGACGTGCATTGGCCAGCCGGCATGCCGTACTTCACAACTTCGGCGCAAACGGCAGCGGGCGCGTAAACCGGCTTTCCTGTTTGCTTGGCCCATTCAGGAACCTGGACCCCATGGTCACCATGCTCATGCCCTACCAAGACGATATCGACAGTGCCATGCTTCTTGATCGTCTGATAGGCCTTTGTGACGGATGGAACATTGGGCTTTGGTGCGGCAGAGAAATCCGAGATGGTTTCCCCGTCCACCAAAATGCCAACGTTGTCGATCTGGTAGTGCCAGTTGGTGATACCGAACCAAGTCATGCGGATGTCATTGGGGTAGGCGTCGCCGGTCCCCCCACATGCCACAAGTACTGCGGCTGAGATGCTGATACCCAGTCCAGCGCTGATGAGCTTTTTCGATGTAGTGAATTTCATTGTTGTCTCCATGCGCGGCAACATCGCCAATGCCGTGTCAGGTTATCGTCCGCAAGCTTTCAATCTGCTTTCAGAGATTGCCTCGCATTCACCCGCCTTCTGCGACTGGCCAAACACAAAGCAAACATCGCGGTAGCCCATGCACTGAAAGCAAAATGAAAGGACACACGGAGCATCCTGCGCAGCTTCCAGGGCGTGAAATCGCATTGGCATGCCCACAAAAATACCTGGTACTTCTATGCGCAACATCCGCTTCTTCGTAACCAGTCTGGCCCTCGCTCTGTCGATGGGTGCAGCTTTTGCACATGGCATCCCGAAGCCCAAGCATGGTGGAACAGTCGATGTCGGGGGAGAAATCTCATTTGAGATGGTTGTGGATACATCGACCATGAAATTCTTCGTCGAAGACCACGGAAAGCCCGTCTCTACCAAAGGCGCGGTGGGAGAAGTTTTACTGGGCAGTGAAACCGGCAAGAAAATTGGAACGCTGAGTGAGGCTGGGGCAAACAGCTTGGTCGGCAAGCTGGCTCCGTTCAAGCGTGGCAATCACCTGTTCGTCAGGGTGGTGCTCGGTGACGGGAGCATTGTCGTCGGCGAGCTAATCGCGCCTTGATCGAATCTCCAACTATCTCCCGCATAACCGGACGGCGCATCCAGCTCTTGGCTGACCAGCTCGCGGGAGTGATCGCGAGGTTGATTCAATCGGAAAAGTGTTGATTTCCACGCAGAAGTGACCCACTGGGGATGCGGACAAAAACTTGGACTACCAGGAGGTAGTTCATGTATTCCTACGAAGATCGAATCCGAGCCGTTGAGCTCTACATCAAGCTGGGCAAGCGCGTCAGGCCCACCATACGGCAGCTGGGC
>NZ_JACUZU010000017.1:0-13953 GCF_014851475.1 Acidovorax sp. ACV02 | reverse complement strand
GTGCCTCGGTCTCGATGCCGTGGTCGTTGAGCGTGCGCACGACTTCGATGCCGGCGAGCACGCCGTAGTTGCCATCGAACTTGCCGCCGGTGGGCTGGGTGTCGATGTGGCTGCCGGTCATGATGGGCGGCAGGTTGTTGTTGCGCCCGGGGCGGCGCATGAAGCCGTTGCCGATCTTGTCGATGGTGACCGTCATGCCCGCTTCGCGCGCCCAGCGGGTGACGAGGTCGCGGCCCTGCTTGTCCAGGTCGGTGAGGGTCAAGCGGCACACGCCGCCCTTGGGGGTGGCGCCGATCTGCGCCAGCTCCATCAGCGAATCCCACAGGCGTTCGCCGTTGATGCGCAGGTTTTCGATGTCGGGTTTGACTTTGGTGTCCATAGAAGCTCCAGAGATATAGCTCAGTCAGGGATATGTGAGCACGTCGCCCAACGGGTAGACGGGCTGGCGCAGGTTTTCGAACGGGAACAGCTGGTAGTCCGAGCTGGTCACGCCGGGGCTATCGCACTCCACCAATCCAGCAGAGAGCGGCACGAAGACCGGTCGGCAGTACATGCGCGACTTGAGCAGCAGGTAACGATATGCCGTGGGGTTCAGGCCCACACAAGAAAAAACGCCCAGATCCCACGGTTCGTGCGGCTGCTCCACCACCACGATCTGCGTGCCGCCGGCATCCAGCCAGACGGCACGCCCCATGGAGCAGCGCTGGCCGGTGTATATCGGGCCCGTCACGGTGTAGCTGCCGTCGCTGATGGCACGCACTGTGCCCTGCACCAGCACGGGCTCTTTGACAATGCCCAGCCGAGCCAGCGGCACCTTGTTGCCCAGGCGCACCGACACCTGCGCGCCCACACCGGCCGCCACGAGCTGCTCAACGGCCTCCGGATCAGACAGCGGCCCCGTGGCGATACCAGTCAGGCCATGCTGCCAGGCGGCCTGCAGTACATCCATGGTGTCGCAGGTTCCTCCGGACATGCAGTTGTCGCTGTGATCCAGCAGCAGTACGGGCTTGCCCACCCCTTCGGCCATGCGCTGCGCCCGAACGAAGGCTTCGGCCAAGGGCTCGCTGGCATACACGTAGCCTTCACGTTCCGCCCAGATCTGGGCAGCCACGCGGTCCAGCGCAGCGGCGCACAGCGCTTCACCCTCGGCAGTACATTCCGCCGTGGCCACCACGCTCACGCATGGTGCGGCGATGTCGGCCAAGGAGAAGCCCGCAAAGATGGTCATGGCCGGCACACCCTCCCCTTCGGCCTGCCGCGCCGAGGACACGGCGGCGGCCATAGCGCCGCCCAAGGTCGTGCTGCGCAGGGTGTGACTGAGCAGCGGCAACTGTCGCCAGCGCACGGCATAGCGCGTGCCTTGCTGCAACATCTGCAATACGAGACGTGCCGCGTGCTCGCCCGCCTCGTACATGTCCACATGCGGGTAGGTCTTGAACCCGACCATCACATCGGCGTTATCGACCATCTTCTGCGTGATGTTGCCGTGGAGGTCCAGAGCTACGCCCAACGGAACGCCAGGCGCAGCCGCCCTCACCCGGGCAAGCAGGTCTCCTTCCCCGTCCGGTGTGTTCTGCGCCACCATCGCGCCATGCAAATCGAGCAGGATGGCATCGCAACCCACCGCTGCGGCGACGATGCGGTCCGTCAACTGGCGGTAGGCGTCGGCATCTACCGGTCCGCTGGGGTTTGCCGTGGCGGAGACGGGCGTCACGCACTGCGCTCCTACCCGCTTTGCTGCATCAATGAAAGCCGCCATCGCCGTTCGCATGCCGAAGTTGGCATGGAAGGCTGCCGCGTCGTACTCCGGCGCAAACGCCTTCAAGGGCGTGGGCACTGGAGAAAAGGTATTGGTCTCGTGGTTAAGACGAGCAATCAGAAACTTCATGAAACGCCCTTCGGGATTCAATGCGGGATGGGCCACAGCTCAGGCCAAGCCCACGCCCAGATAGCGGTCTTTGACCTCTTCGTCGGCAAGAAAGCTTGCGTTGTCGGCTGTGTAGACGATGCGTCCTTGTTCCAGGATGCAATGGCGGTCGGCCAGTTGCGTGCAGACCTCCAGGTTCTGCTCCACCAGCAAGATGGCAACGCCTGCGGCCTTGATGGTCTTGAGCTGGGCCACGATTTCCTCCACGATCACGGGGGCCAGCCCCTCCACGGGCTCGTCCAACATGAGCAACTTGGGGTCGTTCATCAGCGCGCGGCCGATCGCTAGCATCTGCTGCTCGCCGCCGGAGAGCTGCCCACCGCCGTTGCGCTTGCGCTCCTTGAGCCTGGGGAAAATGCGGTACACGTCGTCCAGTTGCCAGGGTGAGCTTTTTCGCAGGCCCAGCATCAGGTTCTCTTCCACGGTCAGCAGCTTGAAGATGCCCCGGTGCTCTGGTACCAGACACACCCCCTGCCGGGCGATCACATGCGAAGCCTGACCCTGCAGCGGTTTGCCGGCAAATGCCACACGGCCCTGCGTGGGAGCGACTACCCCGGCAATGCTCTTGAGTGTGGTGGTCTTGCCTGCGCCGTTGCGCCCCAGCAGGGTGATCAGTTCGCCGTTACCCACCGTGAAACACACACCCTGAAGCACATGGCTTTTGCCGTAGTGGGCATGCAGGTTGTCAACATCGAGAATCATGCCTTGCCCCCTGTGATCATGTTGCCCAAGTACGCAGTCCGCACCCTTTCGTCGCTGCGTATGTCGTGTGGCATGCCTTCGGCCAGCACACGCCCCAGCTGCATCACCGTCACGGTGTCCGAGATATCCATCACGATGTTCATGTTGTGCTCGATCAAGACCACCGTGTGTTCGTCGCGCAGGCTCTTGATCAAGCGCTTCATGTCGTCCAGGTCATCGATGCCCATGCCCGAAGTGGGCTCATCCAGGAAAATGGCCTTGGGCCGTGCAGCCAGGGCCATGCCCACTTCCAGCCGGCGCTGCTGGCCATGCGAAAGATTGCCAGCGGGGGTGTCTGCGAGGTTCTCCAGTCCCACCTTGGACAGAACGGCGTCAACCACCTGCGACTGCGCACGCGCCCCTACCGGTTCGTGCCAAGGATTCAGGGCGCGTGCAGGCTGTACGCCTTGTGCGCCAAGGCGCAGGTTCTCACGCACCGGCAAGCTCAAGAACAGACTGGTCACCTGGAATGAACGCGCAATGCCTCGCTGCACCCGCCGATGGTCTGGCTCATGCGTGACATCCTGCCCATCAAAAAGAATCCGGCCTCCACTGACTGCCTTGGTGCCGGTGAGCATGTGGAACAACGTGGTCTTGCCAGCACCGTTGGGGCCAATCACCGAATGCACGGTATTCGCACGCACCTGGAGACTTACACCGCCCAGCGCTGCAAACTTGCCATAGTGCTTCTCGACATCAATGGCTTCCAACAAGATCGGGGTCTTTGGGCTCATGCCTGTTCTCCTTTCGCAGGAACTGCAGCTGCCGATGGCGTCACCACCGTGTCAGCCGACTGCTTGCGATGACCTTGCAGCCGATTCCAGACCGTTTCACCCAGGCCCCACAGCCCGCGCTGCATCCAGAGGCTCACGGCCATCAATGCAATGCCCAGCAGCAAAAGCCAACGCGGCCACAGTTGAGACAGCCAGTCGGCCAGCAGCAGGTAGAACGCTGATCCCAGCAGCGAGGCAAACAGGTTGCCCGTCCCGCCAATAACGGTCATCACCAGGATCATTTCACTGGTGTGGTACTCCGCGTTGGACAGCGGAGCCAGGCCGGTCATCATGGCATGCAGCGCCCCCGCGAGACCGGTGACAGCACCCGAGATCACAAACGCCTGCAGCTTGAGCAGCCTGAGGTTGTAGCCAATGGCAGCCGCACGCTCTTCGTTGTCTCGCACTGCCAGCAAAGTTCGCCCGAATGTCGAGCGTGACACCTTGAGCAGTAGCCAGAACACCACCAGAAAAATCAGCGAAACAAAACCATAGAACTGCCAGGGCGACGCCAACGTCCACAGGTCAAAGCCCAGGATGGACACATTGGGACGAGGGATATCCATCAACCCGTTGTCTCCCCCCGTCAAGCCGGTAGCCGTATAGGCAATGAAATAGAACATCTGCGCAAAGGCCAAGGTCAGCATCACAAAGTAGGTGCCACGCTGGCGAATGGCCACCCAGCCCACCACGGCCGCCCCGAGCGCTCCCATGACTGTGGCGAGCAGCAACGCAAGCGGCATGGGAACAGGCCAGCGGGTGAGTAGCAAGGCAACGGTGTAACTGCCCAGACCAAAGAAAATGCCCTGCCCGAACGAAAGCAAGCCGGTGAAGCCGAGCAGCAGATTGCAACCCATGGCCGCCAGCGCAAAGATGAGTACCTCGCTAGCCAAGGAGCCCGACTGCATCAGCAACGGCATGGCCACCACCACCACTGCTGCAAACAGGAAATGCGTGTATTTCTTCATGGGGTTCACTCCTTGCGGCCCAGCAGGCCGTGGGGACGCAGTAGCAGCACCGCCGCCATGGCCACATAGATCATCAGGCGGGCCCCTTCTGGCCATAGCGTGCTCATGACGCTTTGCACAATGCCGATCATCAATCCGCCCAGTAGTGCGCCACTGAAACTGCCCAGCCCCCCCACTACCACCACAACAAAGGCTACCGCCAGGGCTTCAATGCCCATGAAGGGTTCTGCTCCACGAATGGGGGATGCGAGCACGCCGGCCAGTGCAGCGGTGGCTGCACCCAAACCAAATACCAGGCTGAAAATACGCAGCACATTGATGCCGAGCAGCGAGACCATCTCGGTCGACTCGCTGCCTGCTCGCACAGCGCTACCGAGTCGCGTGCCCTCAAGAACCCACCACAGCAGCACTGCCAGCACCGAAGTGAAGCTGATCACGAACAGGCGGTACTTCGGGTAGATGAAACTGCCCCACATCACTACTCCCTGCAGCGCGTCGGGAACCGCCACGCTGTCACCCAGTGGGCCCCATTGCAGGATCACCAGCTCCTGGACTGCGAGTGCCAGACCCACCGTCACGAGGATGTGAAACTCATGGTCCGAGGCATACACGTGCCGCAGGACCAGCTTTTCCGTGGCCCAGCCAATCGCCCCCACCACCAGCGGCACAACTACCAGAGCCAACCAGAAGCTCATGCCCCATCGCGTCATCTGGTAGCAAAAATACGCTCCGATCAGGTAGAACGCCCCATGCGCGAAGTTCACGAATCGCAGCAAACCAAAAACAATGGACAGGCCCACCGCCAACAGGAAATACAGCATGCCAATGCCGATTCCATTGATGACCTGTAGAAGGTAAATGTTCATAAAGTGCTCGGCCGAACGACCACCAGCCGCATCCTGTCGGTGCCGCTGGGGTTCTCAAAAAAGGGGCGGCCACAGCGCGCGCATGGGGCTATGCCCAGCCCGGCGGACGCCGCGAGGGTCAGGCGCGCTTGCAGCCCGTCTGGTCGATGGGCAGGAACGACTTGCCCGAACTGAGCACGTCCACGTAGTCGTCCTTGTTCTTCATCTTGGACTTGGCCTTGCCCTTAAGCAGGTAGTAGTTCTTGAGCACCTGGTGGTCCGCCTTTCGCACCTCCTCCTCACCGGTCAGACCCTGGTATTTGTGGCCCTCCAGTGCGGCGATCACGGCTTTTTGCTCCACGGACCCGGCCTTGATGATTCCGTCGATCAGCAGCTTTGTGCAGATATAGGAGCCCGCCAGGCTGTAGTTGGGGTTCATCTTGAGCTTGTCATTGGTGCGTTTGACAAGATCGCGGTTGAGTTCGGAATCCACCGTGTGCCAGTACTGGGCACCAAAGTAGATACCGTCGCACAGGTCAGCGCCCAGCGATTCGAACTGCTCCAAACCAGAGGCCCAGGCCACCAGGATCGTCATGTTCTTGTGCATACCAAAGCTCACGGCCTGGCGGAGCATGTCGGCACATTGTGCGCCAAAGTTCAGCAGCAGCAGGACATCGGGCTTTGCGGCCAGAGCATTGGTGATGTAGCCGCTGAACTCCTTCTCGGTCAGCGAGTGGTAACTGTTACCCACATGCTCGATACCCTTTTCCTTGAAGATGTTCTTGGCCGCGGACAGCAGGCCATCGCCAAACACGTACTGCGGTGTGATGGTGTACCAGCGCTTGGCCTTAGGCATGGAATCGATCAGCGGGCGCACCGTCTGCTCGACGGCGCCGAAAGTGGGTACCGACCAACGGAAGGTCGCAGCATTGCAGTCCGACCCAGTGATTTCATCGGCCCCAGCCGTGGTCACAAACAGGCCGCCAGCCTTCTCGGCCTCCTTGCCCATGGCCAGGGCCTCGCCCGAAAGGATGCCGCCCGCGAAGAATCGAGCACCTTGCTGCTGGGCTGCCTCCTGCACCTTGCGCACGGCTGTAGCGGGCTTACCTTCCGTGTCCAGGAGTGTGTAGGCCAGCGGACGATTGAGGGCTTTGCCATATTGCTCAATGGCCAGTCGCATCCCCATGTCAGCGAACTTTCCGTTGGCCGCAAAAGGACCGGACATCGGTACCGGACAGCAAAACTGAATGGCGCCAGGGGCCTGCGCAAAGGCGCTGCGGGTCAGGCCGATAGAGGCGGACAGCGCACTCAGTGCCGAGACTTGCAGAAGATGACGACGTTGCATGGAGGACTCCAGTGAGTAGAAGTGGGAGATCAAGAGTTGCCACCGCCATGGTGTCCAAGAAACCACCTTCCTGATCTTTCCAAATCTTTCATTTGGATTCATGCAAGCACAGGGTTAACCCAGCACGCTTTCGTTGCTGGCGCGGCCAAGCCGCGGCGCGCTCCCCGTCTGGTTTAGCGCCGCTTCAAGATGATCACGGGAGTGTCAATGCAGCCGTTGAGTGTCCTGCACGAGCTGTGCTGAGGCTGTAAAGGCGTAGCCAATCTGGTGCAGCGTCTTGACCGGCAGAGGTTCAGAAAACGCTTCCGCTGCCTTTTTGCGCAGCCTCGTGAGAAGCAAGTTGAGCCGTTCAGCCCCGTTTTGGGCACGAGCACCAAACAGGTGAGTGCTGAGGTCGCGCTTGGGCACGGGCTGACCATCCGCTCGCAGGAGTTGCTGCAAGAACATGAACTCGTGGGTCGTCAGTTGCAGACACTTGCCCTGCGGCGATGACAGTACCCAGTCCTTCATGGCCAGCACCCAGCACGCCGCCTTTGCGACAGGTATGGCCGCAGCAACCAGCGATCCTGCGGGGTCTATGGCTGTCCTGGGGGCAAGTCGGCTCGCTGTAGCGTCAATATTGGCGGCCAACTCCAGCAGGTTGACCGGCTTGACCAGGTAACGATCTGCCCCAGCACGCATTCCTGCCAGACGATCGTCAAGTGAATCTCGGGCGCTGAGGATGATCACCCCCACCTCGGGTCTGGACTTGAGTAGCGACGCCACGCTGAGGCCATCCTCACCGGGAAGCCCCAGGTCCAAAAGAACCACATCGACCGGCTGAACGGTGAAACCTTTGTAAAACGCCTCGGCGCTACCCGCACCCCAAACGCTGTAGCCCGAGTCGAGCAAGAACTCCTCGATGCTGTGCAGTTGATCGGAGTCGTCCTCTACGATAGCAATGCTGGGCTTGGATTGGGTCATGTTGCGAATACCTCCGGCACCTGTCCGGAATGCAACATTCAGGCCACCGGTGTCACGTTCAACGGGATGTCGATCACAAAGCGAGTGCCTTGGGGTTGGACGGCCTGTAGCTGGACAGCCCCACCATGCAAGTCAACGATCCGTTTTACCAAAGCCAGCCCCAGTCCGGCACCGGGTTTGCCCTCTGCCGTACGGCCGCGGCGGTACTTCTCAAACACCAGCGTTTGCTCTTCCAGCGGAATGCCAGGGCCTTCGTCCTCAATGACAAAACGGCACTGGCCCTCATGCTGATGCACGCTAAAAGACACCGTTGCACCCACCTCGGAATACTTGAATGCGTTCGAAAGCACGTTCATGAGCATCACGCGCAACAGCACGGGGTCGCCATTCAATGATGGCAACCCGGGTTCCACCGTCAGGTACAGCGGGTGCTCGGCAGACAGCTGGCCACCGTTTTCCGTTACCCACAGGCATAACTCCCCCACGTCAACGGGTACTGGCTCTACCGCAAAGTTGTGGCTATCAATGCGGTCCTGGGTCAGGCAGTTGTCAAAGAAGTAGCTCAATCGCGCCGAGCCCCTCAGGATGCGCTGCGCCAACGCCAGCTGCGCAGGCACATCCTTGGAGCGCAGCGCAAGCAACTGCCCAGCGGTGTTGATCACCGCCAGTGGAGAACGTACCTCGTGGGACAGCATGGCGATGAAATGGCGCTGGTCGGTCAGCGTCTGCTCAATGGAGGCCACAGCACTCTCCAACTCCTGGGTGCGTTGCGCGACCATTTGCTCCAGATCTTCGGCATGCTCCTTCAAATGCCCTGCCATGTAGCCCATGGAATCCGCCAGAGACCGTAACTCGCGAATAGGGCTGGATTTCGGCGCCTGGGCATTCCAGTCGGACTGGGTCAGTCTGACTGCCCAGTCACTGAGTACCTGCAAGGGTCTCACCAACCGGCTGGCCACGAACACCGAAAACAGCACTGAAGCCAGCAAGACGGCCAGCGTGGTGTAGATCGTGTTGCGTAGCACTCCCCGCAACGGCGTGTTGAAGCGGCTCTCAGGCAGGATGATCGCCATCGTCAGCACAGGGCCGCGATCCAGCGCATGCGTCCACCAACGCGCCAGGTGGCGCACGCCGTCCACATCCATGAATCGGTTTCCCTCGCGTTGACCGCTCTGCAGGATGTGCTGACCCAACGCACGCATCACGGGGTCGTGGCTTTGATCGATGCGCACACGCTGCCCATCCACCAAAGCCGATACACCTGCAGACGGATCGTGCGAGGACATTGCAAGCAGTTCTCCCGAGGCCTCGGCCAGAAAGGCCCTGCCCCCGGACTCGGAGGCCAGCGCGGCCAGAAACTCGTTGAGCTGGGACAGCGCCACATCGGCGGTGACCACCCCGATCAAACTGCCATCGCGTAAGCGGACCGGAGCTGAAATCCCCATACCAATTGCGGCATATGCGCCTTGCGCATCGTTGATCATGTAGCGATAAGGCGCGTACCACGCGACCCCATCATTGGCAATCGCTGACTGGTACCACGGACGGGTACGTGCATCAAAGCCCACCTCGCTGCGGGAAATCAGCGTTGGCTCGCGACTCACGGCGTCGATACGCAAAACCTCCATGGCCCGGCCATCACTGATCCGTGCGCGCAGCATGCGCAAAGCGCGGTCCTCCCCCAAAGGGGGACGGCTGCCGGCGTAGTACTGACCATCAGGCATGCCCATGGATATGAAGGTCAGTTGGGGTTGCTGGTCGATCTGCAGCATGAACTGGCGCATCAATACGTCAGGTTGCTGAACCATCAGGTATCCGGCGCGCACTTGCTCGACATTGAAAGCCACTACGCGCAGCGGCACGTCAAAGAAGGAGACCACCTTTTCGCGGACCCTGCCTGACACCTCGTCAGCCAATTGCAGCGCGAACTCTTCCATGGCACCCGTAGCAGAGCGATAAAACAAACTGCTGCTGGCAAGTACCAGGGGCAGCAACACCGCCAACAGTGCAAGTGTCAGAAAAGTGCGCAGGGCAAGACGGCGAGTAAACATTGGGAGATCGGGGGTGTAACGCCTGTGCGCACGCTTCGGCGCGTTGCCTCAGATTCAATCACATGTACTCGATGCGGTGCCTTGAACCTTTGTTTGTCGCCCCCATGCGACTCAACCTTACGGTGCGCCTATACGCAGTGTCTTCGGCTGCCATGTTCATCTCACGTGCCGTAGCACCTGCCATAGCTGTCTTCCGTCACTTGTCGGGCCAAGAACGTTAAATTTCCAGGCGTTTAGATGGACCACATAGGGTCTGCTGTTCCCTACGTCAGGGCAGCAATGACTCTGGCTACTTCTCTTCGGTACGCCAGCTACGCAGCGATTTGAGTCGCTCACGCTCCGCTGCCAAGTGCGTACTTTGTTTCAAGGGCCGACAATCAATATGCCCTTGTGTGTTGACCTCTTGCCTAAGCTCCAACCTGGAAAAGCGCGACATTCCGCCATCGCTGTGGCAGCGAGCGGGTCGCCCCGTCTTTTCCATCAGGCCATCGTGGTGCCTCTGGAATTGGGGGCGGCGGTACTTGATGTCGCAAAGCAACCCATGCAATAGCCGCGAGACGTCTATGGCGATCCGGACCGAACCCTGGTCCAGACTCCCGCTCTTGGCCTTAGTGAGCAGCTCTGACCGAAGGTAGCAGGCACAGTGACACAGCAGTGATCATCGCCACACTGCCCCACGCCCAAACCCAGTTACCGTCCTGCAACACTGCAGTTACCAACAAAGGGGTCAGGAAGTACGCGCCGAAGGCGAAGGTATTTCCCAACCCCAGTGCAGTCCCCACACGCAACGGGCCGGCCAATACAGCCAGTTCGGTGAACGCCACACCATGCCAGCAAGAAGTAACCACACCACCAACCACGGCGATCCCCCAGAGTAGGCCCGGTGCTGTCAATAGCGCAGAGCCAGATAACCACGTAGCAAGGGCCAGAGTCGCCAGGCTGACGACTGAAAGCACGGCGCAGCCGCGCAGGAATGCCCGGCGGTTCCTGCGACGGTCGGTCCAGTATCCGGCCCCCACGCGCGCCACCGCAGAGCCACACTGGTAGGCCACCATTGCGGCCGTAGTCCCCACGAGGCCGAGACCCGCCACGTCATGCAAAAAGACGGCAATGAAACTCAAGAGGGCGATCTGCGGAACACAGAGAGCCCCGATGCCAAATACGAACCTCCAGAGCGTTCCATCTCGTAGCAGCGAAGAGCGCCCACCCGGACCACCAGATGGTGCGGAGGTGCTTGCAGGCGCCTCATGCAGCCAGACCCAGGCAAATGCGGCAGTCATGAGGCACATCGAAGACAGCAGCACATAAGCCGGCCCAAACCCGTGGCGAGAGACGATTGCGGGCAGAAGCAGCGCGCCGATGGCGCCACCAACAGGCAGCGCAGTCTGCCGGATGCTCATGGCCAGCCCCCTGTCGGCATCAGTGAACCATCCCATGACCGCCCGGCCGCTCGACCCGTTCAGGCTGCCGCCAGCCAGGCCCAGCAGTGCCATGCCAGCAACGAGTGCGGGATAGCTCGGCACACCAGCGATCCCCGGCGACACCAGCAGTGCCAAAGCAGCCAGCACCAAGCTGGTTAGCGTCAGGCCGGCCAGCAGAATCGTGCGATCACCCAGCCTGTCCGTGACCATCCCCCAAGGTAACTCGCTCAACGCAATACCCAGCCCTATGGCACTGAGTGCAATGCCCAACTGCGCGGTACTCAACTGGTAGCCCTGGCGCATCAACACCGCAGCGGCCGGCAGTCCAGAGATCGCTGCGGAGAAGGCAGCATTCGCAGCGAACCCGATAGCCAACACGCGCCAGCGATGGAATGCGGGCCAATGCGATTTCGGGGGATCCAATAGCCCCGCAGTTCTCTTGATGCGCATGGAATCTCCTCAAATCGATATTTTTGGGGGAACATGATCATCCCGACAATTGAATAAAATTCTTGGATTGTTTAATTCTTTGGAACTGTCTTGGCTGCTTCTTTCGACCTCGATGTGTTGCGTGGATTTGTGGCCGGCATCGAACTGGGCAGCTACGCACGTGCTGCGGATCAGCTTGGGCGGTCGACATCGGCGCTAAGTACGCAGCTTCGTCGGCTGGAAGCATCGGCCGGCACGGTGCTGCTGCGAAAGGACGGCCGCGGTCTCGCCCTCACGCAGGCAGGCCAAGTGCTGTTTGACTACGCAAAGAGGCTGCTGGCACTTCACGATGAGGCAATGAGCGCGGTGCATGACATGTGCGCCGAGGGCGTGGTGCGCGTGGGCATCCAGCATGACTTCTGCGAAGAGCTGCTGCCACGCGCACTGGGCCGTTTTGCACGAGCCCATCCACGAGTTCGGCTGCAGACCCGAGTGGGGCGCAACGCGCAACTGCTGCGCGCCGTCACGGATGGCGACCTGGACTTTGCGTTGGCCTGGGGAGAGCAGGTTCCAGCGTTGCGCAAGGAGGTGATCGCCAAGATACCCATGGCATGGGTTGGGTCCGCGTTACCAGAAGTGTTTCCGCAGCTCGGCACGGAGGTTCCGCTGGTGGTCTACGAGGATGCCTGCCGGTTCCGCACAGCAGCGGTGGCGGCACTCGACAAAGCGCGCATCCCCTGGGTCGTGACGATGACGAGTCCCAACTTGAGCGGCCTATGGGCCGGCGTGTCTGCAGGCCTGGGAGTGTCGGTGCGCACACCCCTGGGCCTTCCGAGGGCGGTGTGTTGTCTGGATCGCCTCGAATGGAAACTGCCCGCTCTTCCAGCGCTGACGCTGGCTCTGTACCAGCGCGCAGGGCCGGTGAGCGATCTTCACGCACAGTTGCAGCAGATGTTCCGAGAAGAAATTCAATTGGCTGTAGAGGCAAGCAGCCAGAGAAATGCAGCGGTACAACGCCAAGCTTCCCGGTCATACCGATGAGAATTGCCCCCAGGCTTTGACACCGAAGCCATCCAGCGGCAGGACCTGCAGCCAGCGGGAGTCGTCAGGTGGAATGGCCCGCGTTACGTCAATGCGAGGGCATCAACCCTCCATCGACCCACAGCGTCTGCCCCGTGATGTAAGCGGCACCTTGGGACGCCAAGAATGCTGCAGTGGCTGCCACCTCTTCCACCTTGCCATAGCGCTGCAAGGGAATCCCGGACCGCATCTCCTCCCATTCGGAGCCGTCGTCCACCCAGCCAGGAAGGATGTTGTTCATGCGCACGTTGTGATGGGAGAAGCTGTCGACAAAGATGCGCGTGAACGAGCTCAAGCCGGCTCTCATCATTGATGAAGCTGGAAACAGCGCGCTCGGCGCCACAGGCCAAGCCGACGAGATGTTGATGATTGAACCATTTCGCTGCTGCTGCATGATGGGCACCACCAGCCGGGAAGGTCGAATGACATTCGTCAAATGGGTATTCATTCCCGATAACCATCGCTCGTCTGAGAGGTCCAGCAGCGGCGCCTGGGGACTGTGGCCAGCGCTGTTCACCAAAACATCGATTCGTCCCCAACGCGCCATCACCCGCTCCACCAAACGGTGCAGATCTTCCAGCGCGGTGTTGGACCCGTTGACTCCGATTCCGCCCAGCTCTGCCGCCAACGACTCTCCCTCTGCAGTGGCAGAGAGCATGCCGATCTGAAAGCCGTCTTCCACCAGCTTTCTTGCGACTGCCATACCCACACCCGATGCACCCGTGGTGACGACAGCCACCTTTTTTTCTGCAGCCATATGTTCCTCTTAGATCATCCAAAGAGGTTATTTTTGGCTATCTAGGCGATTTTTTGGGGTCTTGTGACCGGATGCTTTTTGCCCGTAAACAGTAGAAAATCTACACCCATGGAACGCCAGTATCGCCGACTTCCCTCCCTCAATGCGCTGCGTGCTTTCGAAGCAGCAAGTCGGCACCTCAACTTTCGCCTGGCGGGGCTGGAGTTGGGCGTGACGCAGGGCGCCGTAGCGCAGCAGATCCGTGCGCTTGAGACTGAATTGGGCCTGAGGCTGTTTGAACGACTGCCCCGAGGGCTGGCTTTGACCCAGAATGGGCATCGGTATGCGGCAAATGTGCGTCGAGCCTTTGACATGCTTGCCGATGCAACGGAGAGTCTGCGCCCGGAGCCAGAGAACCTGACTGTCAGCGTGACCCCCACGCTGGCGGCGAAATGGCTGATTCCCCGGTTGGGCGAGTACACGCGCGCACACCCCCATTCGACGCTTCGAGTCTTGGCTGTTGGTGCCACTCCAAAACTGACCAGCTGGGGGTGCGGATAAAAACTTGGACTGGTTTTATGCCGCAAGTCCAAGGCTCACCCGGTATTCGATAGGGCTGAGGGAGCCAAGAGAGATCTTGATCCGCTTCTCGTTGTACCAGCGGATGTAGTCGT